>NZ_JBBUKT010000001.1:610961-1221923 GCF_038066715.1 Luteolibacter sp. Y139
CGGCGCAATCTCTCCGGCGGCTTGCGGGACACACGGGTCTATTCAAGGATTCGCCGCCCGTGAGCACCACTCCTCCGCACGACCTGAATCCACTCGGCCAGCCCGTCGGCTTTCCCGTCACCGGCTGGACCCCGCCACCGCCTCCTTCATCCGATCCGATGGAAGGCCGCTTCTGCCGCTTGGAGAAGCTGGATGCAAACCGTCACGCAGCATCACTCTACGCCGCCAACTCACACGATTCAGAAGGGCGGATGTGGACCTACCTCGGCTACGGCCCCTTCGAATCGGAAGACTCCTACCGCACCTGGGTCGATGAAGTGAGCCAGAAGAGCGATCCCCTCTTCTTCGCCATCGTCGACCGGCAAAGCGGCCAAGCCATCGGCGTCGCCAGCTACCTCCGGATCGACCCTCGCGCCGGCTCCATCGAAGTCGGTCACATCGCCTACTCGCCTCTGCTTCAAGGCACCACCATCGCAACCGAAGCGATGTTCCTCATGATGCAACGTGCCTTCGACCTCGGCTATCGTCGCTACGAATGGAAGTGCGACACCCTCAATGCCCCCTCACGCGCAGCAGCCCTGCGCCTCGGCTTCACCTTCGAAGGCATCTTCCGCCAAGCCATCATCGTCAAAGGCCGCAACCGCGACACCGCCTGGTTCTCCATCACCGACCAGGAATGGCCATCACACCGCGAAGCCTTCCACCGCTGGCTCGATCCCGCCAATTTCGACGAGCGAGGAAAGCAGTTCACAAAGCTCTCCGCCAGCGCTTCGACTTGAATGCGAGTCTTCACGGCGCAGGGAGATAGCGCACTTCTTCGACCCAATAGAAGCGCCGCCGCGCATCACTTCCCACATCGTCAAAACTAAATCGCAGAGGCGTCCCATCTCCCGCCTTGGACTCCACCACAAACGACTGCTTGAGATCGTCGCTTCGATGGAAGTGGTAGAAACAATTGGGCCGTCCCGAAACGCCGAACGACCCTCGTGCGCCGGGTCCCGACTCGAAGGTATTTTCCAACGTTTTCTGAGAGGCGGGAACAAGTGAGGAGAAATCTCCAATATAGATGCCCGAGCGACCACCTTGGAATGTTGCGTGAAAGGCAAACCGGTCACCATCCAAGGCATTGCGATCAATCATCACATCCGACAACACGCCGTCTTCCAGCTCGTTCCCAACGCTGAGCAAGCGCCGGAGCACTCCATCCCGATAAAGAATGATCGATCGCTTGCCATCTATCCCGCCCAGCAGCAGAAACGAGTTCCCATCGAGGCTATGGCGGTCGGCCTCAGTATCGGAAAACGCGTTCAAAAGCCCTCCATCAGGGAGAGTGTAACCTTGACGCGCGACGACAAACCAGCGCCCTCCTGACCACCCATAGATACCGGAATAGAAGTTACCAGCGTGATAATGCCACGCCTGAACCAGAAGCCGACGCCCATCGCCGTGAATGGCATCTACTCCTAAAATCGCCCCAGTGGGAAAAAGCGTATTGTACCCGGCCTCCAAGCTTTGAACCACGCCGAGATGTTGGCGGCGAAAGCGCGGCGGGTTGCTGCCATAGTGAAACGCAAATCCTTCCGCGTACACCGACCAATCGTAGGTAATCGGAACATTCTGCGGGCTCAAGCCTCCCGTCGCGTTGAGAAGCTTGAGCCCGTTGCTATCACAAGCAATCAACCACCCCCGGCCTCCCGAGTCAGCGAGAAGACGTGCCACCCGGCCGTCGTCGGTCAATCTAGCTTCGTTCCCGCTTGGCCACTCCAGGTTCTGGCCAGCCAGCGCATCGACGCCCGCATCAGAAATGAGAAGACTCAGGGTCCCTTGGGAGTATTGAATGACACCCGGAGACGAGGCTTGGGCGCCCGATATTTCAGTCTCCCACCATACGTTGCCATTTCGGATTAGCGGATGGGACATGCTGGTCACTGACATCGACACCTTTCCCTGTCCGTTCGGCAATTCAGTTTCGCCGCTGGTGGCGATCCGGCGCAGCGTCCCGCCAAGTTCTGCATTCAAAGAAAAGCGTTTGTACGCGCGCTCAAAAGAGAGAAAGGCCACGTCGGTTCCCGACAACGCAGGATTGAAGAATCCGCCGATCACATCAATCTGCCCAGGCAGCACCCCGTTAGAATCGATTACCTTGCGAAAGGTAATTCCCGCCGGCGGAGGAGCAGCCGCTGCAGCAGCCAACGTAACGCCCCATACTGTTAGGAGAAAGCGCAGGTCAGAACGTGAATCCAATCTCATAAGTACAATCCTCGCACTTGCAAAACATCTCACTGCCACTCCCTCAATACCTCCAAGAACACCGGCAAATAGCGCTGCGCCTTCGACTCGCCGATCCCGGGAACCGCCATCCCCTCCTGCGTGGTCTTAGGCCGGTAGCGGCACAGCGCTTCCAGCGTCTTGTTGCTGAAGATGACATACGGCGGCACGCTCTCGCGCTTGGCGATCCCCGCGCGCAGATCGCGGAGTGCCGCAAAGAGTTTCCCGTCAAAGCCCTGATCTGACAGCGACTCGACATGACCCGAGGAAGCCGACGGTGGCGGCCAGGCGAGGCGATACTTCGCCGCGCCACGCATCACTTTCTCTCCAAGCTCGGTAAGCGTGAGCAGCGGGTATTCGCCGCTATCCACCCGCACCAATCCCACATCGCCCATCGCCCGGAACAGCGCATTGAGATAGCCCGTGCCCTGCGTCTTCAGCATCCCGTAGGTGCTCAGCTGATCGAGACCTCCCGAAAGAATCTCCTGCGAGCGACTGCCGCACAGCATCTGCACGATCTTGCCGCGCCCGAACTTCCCTTCCCAGCCATGCGCTGACTTCCGCGACATGCGGGCGACGCCGCTGAGGGCCTTCCTGACGATCAGTTCCTCCTCGGCATCGGGAGCACGCCGTTCGTGGCTTTCCTCGCTGCGGCAGATGTCGCAGGTCCCACAAGGCTCGGCATCCTCCTCGCCGAAGTAGGCGAGGATCCACTGCTGGCGGCAGACGCGCGAATAGCAGAGCTCCACCATCGACTTCAGCTTGTCCCGGTCACGCCGATCCTTCTCCTCCAGCGCCTCTT
Source organism: Luteolibacter sp. Y139 (assembly GCF_038066715.1). Taxonomy (NCBI): domain Bacteria; kingdom Pseudomonadati; phylum Verrucomicrobiota; class Verrucomicrobiia; order Verrucomicrobiales; family Verrucomicrobiaceae; genus Neoluteolibacter; species Neoluteolibacter soli. The sequence continues at coordinate 614,032 of NZ_JBBUKT010000001.1, forward strand.
CATCGATCTCCAGCGCCCGCGCGAACACATCCGGCTTCTTCAGCCGCGTCCCGCGCATCCGTTTCCCGGGCACATCGAAGCGCTCGATGTAACCCGCACGGGCAAGCGTAGCGAGCACGCTGCTAACCGACATCGAATTCCCAACCCCGGCACCTTCAGCGATGTCCTCGATGCTACGATGAATCTCGTACTCCTTGTCAGCGCTGTTGAGCAGATACTGATAGACCTCCCGGATCGTCTGCGCGCTGGGATTCGCGCCATCGATGAAAAACTCCTGCGTCCGCGTGTCGGCGTAGTTGAAAAGCAGCTCGCAGGAAGCCGCCTCGCCATCACGACCCGCACGCCCCGCTTCCTGATAGTAGGCCTCCACGCTGCCGGGCACCTCGAAGTGAATCACGAAGCGCACATCGGAACGGTCGATGCCCATGCCGAAGGCATTCGTCGCCACCGCCACATCCGCCTTCTTCGCGAGGAAGATGTTCTGCGCGTCGCTCCGCTCGGCATCACTCATGCCACCATGGTAGGCCACCGACTTGAGCCGCCACGAAGCCAGCACCTCGGCCACCTCCTCCACTTTCTTTCGCGTCGCGCAATAGATGATGCCCGTCTTGTGCGCACCGATGATATCGCGGATGCGGTCGTACTTCTGCTGCTTCTTCTCAACCGCCGTGATCGCCAGCGAAAGGTTCGGCCGCGAGAAACCACTGACCACCTCGAAGGGCTCGCGCAGCTTCAGCACCTCCAGAATATCGGCTCTAACAACCGGCGTCGCAGTCGCCGTCAGCGCCACGCACTGCGGCCGCCCGATCTTGTCGAGCGCCTTGCCCAGCCGCATGTAGTCCGGCCGGAAATCATGTCCCCACTGGCTGAGGCAGTGCGCCTCATCCACCGCGAATAGCGAAACCTCCACGCCCTTCAACGCGCTCAGGAAAGACTCTGCGCGGAACCTCTCCGGCGCCACATAGACCAGCTTCCACTTCCCCGTCCTCATCCCGTCCAGACGCTCCTTCTGTTCCTCCCACGGCACCGTGGAATTGATCAGCGTCGCCGGGATGTCCTTTGCCACCAAGGCATCCACCTGATCCTTCATCAGCGCGATCAACGGCGAAACCACCAGCGTCACCCCTTCGAAGCACAGCGCCGGCAACTGGTAGCATAGCGACTTCCCCCCACCCGTCGGCATCACCACCAGGCCATCCCGCCCCGAGGTGATCTGCTCGATCACCCGGTCCTGCCCATCGAGAAAGCCCCCATGCCCGAAATGCTTCTTCAGCGCCTCAAGCGGTGTCTGGACGAGAACTTTAGCGGGCACAGCAGGCACGGAATGTGTTCAGATGAACGGAATCCACACCACGGGTCAAGCAGGGGTTCCCTCAAAAACCCTCAAGAGCCCAACCACGCGGAAATCAACTCGAACAGCCAGGACACCCCAAACGCAACCGCCACGATCAAGAGCAGCCCGAACTCCGGAAACGCTGCCGGCGTGAGCCCGTAGCGAATCGGCTCTCGATGAGCGTGGCTCCATTTCATGGCAACACCCACCATGCCCCAAAACCCGGCATCCCGCAAGTCGCCGCTATCCGATCAAATCCCCGATCGACCCGAAGTCCGGGGTAAAGAGCCGCTTGTACATCCGCGCCGCATACCCATCCGTCATCCCCGCCAGGAAGTCACAAACCAGCCGCGCCTTCTTCTCTTCACCATCCGCCTGCTCGATCTCGCTCGCCGCATCTTCGGGAAGCAGTTGGAAGCTCTGCCCATCGATATTGTCGCTGGTGACATAGCGCTTGATCAGCACATCCCACAGCCCATGCAGCAGATGATTCCCCTTGTGCTCCAGTTGCTTGAGCTGCGGCGACAGGAACACCACCTCGAAGGCCAGCTTCTTGAAGAGCTTCGACTCCGCCTTCACCTCGGGATCAACGACCAGACGGAAGCGATAACGATTGCTCGCCGCGCTCAGGAAATTCGCATCGGTGGTCAGCGTGGCAGCGCGGATATATTTGCCGATGCGCTTGCCCACGAAGGGATCCACCTTGCGCTTGCGGATCGATGCAATGAGCTCCCCCAACGGACTACCCTCGCCCACCGATTCGCCATGCTTCTCCGCCCACGCCTCGATGCGCTCGATCCGCAGGAAGCCCGCACGCACGCTGTCCGCCAGATCATTCAGCGAATAGGCGGTATCGTCCGCCCAATCCATCACCTGGCACTCGATCGACTTGAAGGAGTCGCGCGCCTTGCCCGGCGGCAACTCCGCAGGGAAGTCATTCCCCGCCATCGCCCAGTCCAGCCACGCATGCTGGAAATCGTAGAGGAAATGGTGCTCGGGCAGCTTGTCGCCCGACTTCAGCTCGCTCCACAGCGACTTGTATTTCAGCACCGCATCCAGAAAGGCGCGGCTCGGGTCCATCCCCGTGCGCCTCGCGGAAAAGATCCGCTCCGTGAGCATCCTCAGCGTCTGCGCATTCCCCTCGAAGCCCCCATAGGGAGCCATCAGGTGATTGAGCGTCCTTTCACCGGCGTGACCGAAGGGAGGATGCCCGAGGTCATGGGAAAGGCAGGCCGCCTCGACCAGATCCGGATCGATGAAAAAGTCCTCCGAAAGCAGCTCGCCCCGCGACTGCAGCCAGTGGCAAATCGAGCGTCCGATCTGCGCGACTTCCAGCGAATGCGTCAGCCGGGTCCGGTAGAAATCATACTCACCGCTCCAGAAAACCTGCGTCTTGTTCTGCAAGCGCCGGAAGGCAGGCGTGTGCAGCACCCGGTCGCGATCGATCTGGAATGGCGTGCGGAAATCCGCGGCGTCCGTTTTCCCGGAGAAACGCTCGGTATCGAAGGCGCCGTAGAAGCGGTTGGGCATCACGGCTTTGCTAATGGCGCCCGCGAGCCTTGGCGAGCCTTTCAATCCCGCTCGATTACCGCCTTGGCCCGCAGCTCGGCGGCCAGGTCCTTCAGCACCTGCAACCGGCGCGCGCGCTCGACCTCCTCCCGGATGCCCTCCGCCACTTCCTCGAAAGGCTGCACCGAAGCCACGCGTGCCTCAGTCACCTTCACCAGATGATACGCCTGCTCGTAGTGAAAGACCGGGCTGATCTCACCCTCCCGCAGCGAGAACAGCATCGCCTCGAAGGGATTCAGCAACCGCTGCTGGTCGATCCACCCAAGATCAATCTCGCCACCTTTCTTCTGCGTGTTGCCCACGGCCAGCTCGGCGAAATCCTCGCCCTCCAGCGCCCGGCGGCGGAAATCCAGCATCGCGGCGTAGTCGTCCCAAGGGTCCGCCCCCTCTGGAAAACGGACGAGGTGCAGCACCTTCGCCGCCGCAGGCGTCCGGAAGCGGACAAGGTTTTCACCATACCAAGTACGAAGGTCATCGTAGGTGAGCTCCGGCAGCTCCTTCCACAAGCTGTCGGTAAAGCGCTGCATGCGCAGATTCGAAATCGTCTCCGCCCGCAGTGACTCGCGCTGGGCATCCAGCAAATCCCACGACGCCCCATGGCGACGCCATTCACGCAGCGTATCCTCGAAGGCCGCCCGCGCCTCATCCGCAGACGGCTCCGGCACCCGGCGCTCCGCCTCTTGCGCGAGCAAGATCCCATCGATCACTTCCTCTTCGGCCCGCTCGCGGAACTCGTCATCCCGCTCGCAGCACGAAACCTCGCTCGCCAATTCCGCCTCAGCCTTGAGACGGATGAAAGTGTCCTCGATCAGCGCGGGATCGACCGGCTCGCCATTGACGCGTGGCATGGGGTCAACGGTCCTTGCTGAGCGGCGGCGGGGTGAAGCTCTCCATCATCGCCGAGCGAGCGTCCAGCGTGGCGCGGTATTGACTCAGCTGGCCGGGAGTGAGGATGGATTTCAGTGAGGAAATCCGGGCTTCCGCAGTCGTCCGTTGTGCCTCCACCAGACGGCGCTGGATCGCTTGCGGATCCTTCATGATCGCGGGGTCGTCCATCACGTCGCCGAGGTCTTCGAGCACCGATCCCTGGCTGCCACCCAGCAGTCCGAAGCCCTCGTTCATCAGCCCCCACCCTTCGGGCCGCTTGGCTGCCGAGGTCTCGCTCAGCTTGCGCATCACCTCCAGCGCCTGGTCGCGCTGCTCTTCGGAAAGATCCACCTGCCCGATCAGGTCGGCCACATCGCGCTGGGCCTTGGCCTCGATGTCGTTGTCCTTCTCGCGTTGCTTGAAATTCTCCAGGGCAGTCACCTGCTCGGGATCCAGCACCTTCTTCATGTCTTCCATGAAGTTCTTCTCGGAAATACTGGCCTGCCGGATCGCCGCGGCCGGATCATTGTTGCTGCCCGCCAGCTCACGGAAGCCATCACGCCGGTTCGCTAAGAGCACCCGCAGGGTCTCCTTCTGATCGACACTCAGGCCGAGCGCTTCGGACAGCCGCGATAGCCGCGCCGTCTCCGCCCGTTCCGCGGCATTGCCGAAGGTGTCCTCGAATCGTTGCTGGGCCGAGGGAACGTCCACCTCCACCGTCGCCTTGCTCCCCCCGCGTTTCGGGAGCACCAGGCCGCGATCCTTGTATTTCCCGTCAGCAGCGGCGCCACCGTCACTCTCCCCACCTTTGCCGGAGAACTTTCCGCCGCCTCCCGCGGCGGTCGATCCGCTCGCAAGAGCTGCGTCCGGAGCAGGCTTGAGCACCCAGCCGGCAGCGAAGCTCAGCAGGGCGATGGCAGTGGCGACAACGGGTTTCATGGGACTAATGGACACGATAAAAGCGCCGCCGCCCGCAAAATTCGTCGGTTTCAGGCTTCGCGGATCTCCTTCACCGCCAGCGCCATGTCCGGCGCGCGGAAGGTCGACGAGCCGGCCACCATCACATTCGCCCCGGCTTTCGCGCAACGGGCCGCGGTCAGCGCGTCAATCCCGCCGTCCACCTCGATGTGGTAGCTAAGACCATGCTCCTCCCGCCATTTCGCCGCCATTTCGATCTTCGGCAGCACTTCCGCCATGAAGGACTGACCGCCGAAACCCGGCACCACCGTCATGCACAGCAGCAGGTCGATCTGGTCCAGATACGGCACCACCGCCTCGAAAGGAGTCGCCGGATTCAGCGCCAGCCCCGCCTTGCAACCGGCGTGGCGGATCGCCCGCAGCGTCGCCGCCACATCGTGATCTGCCTCCACGTGCACGGTGATCAGGTCGGACCCCGCCGCCACGAACCGCGGCAGGAAATGATCCGGCCGCGAGACCATCAGGTGCACATCCAGGTAAATGTCGTTCGTTTCATGGACCGCCTGCACCACCGCCGGACCGAAGGAAATATTGTCCACGAAGTGGCCGTCCATCACGTCCAGATGGATCCAATCGGCCCCGGCATGGATGGCGCGGGTCACTTCCTCGCGGATGCGGGAAAAGTCGGAAGCGAGCAGGGAGGGAGAAATGACGCGGTCGCGGCAGGTCGGCGGAATCACGGCCGGAAGGTGCAGCCGCCCGGCCGCAGTGCCAAGCGCCAAGAACGGCAGACGCGACACCCGAAAGCCGGAATTCCCGCCATTCCCCGGACCCTCCTTTGACCCTTTCCGCGTCATCCGGCACATCATCCGGTCACGGGCGGGATTCTGGTCGTCTCGGGGGTTGCATTTCCCGCCCCCACGGTCCATTTCCCTCCCGCCCCAAGCCATTCCCTATGAGCCAGAAGTCCCTGCGTATTGCCCTCGGCGCCGATCACGGCGGAGTTGACCTCAAGGATGCCCTCGTCGCCCACCTCAAGGCCGCCGGCCATGAGGTCACCGACTTCGGCACACAGGGTCATGAGTCGGTCGATTACGCGGACTTTGCCAATCTCGTCGGCCGCTCGGTTTCGGACGGCACCCAGGATTTCGGCGTGCTCTGCTGCACCTCCGGCGTCGGCGTCTCCATCGCCGCCAATCGCCACCGCCACGTCCGCGCTGCCAATGTCCGCACCGTTGAGGAAGCCACCACCACCCGCCAACACAACGACGCCAACGTCCTCTGCCTCGGCGGCAAGACGGTCGACACCGCGACCGCCACGGCGATGATCGATGCCTTCCTCGCCACCCCCTTCGAAGGTGGCCGCCACGAGCGCCGCGTCTGCAAGTCCTCCGGCTCCCGCATCGCCGAGACCGATCCCGATCTCTACGCCGCCATCGTCGCCGAGGAAAAGCGTCAGCGGAATAACATCGAGCTGATCGCTTCGGAAAACTTCGCCTCGCCCGCCGTCATGGAAGCCCAAGGCTCCGTGCTCACCAACAAGTATGCCGAAGGTTACCCCGGCAAGCGCTGGTATGGCGGCTGCGAAAACGTCGATGTCGTCGAGCAACTCGCCATCGACCGCGCCAAGCAGATCTTCGGTGCCGAGCACGTCAACGTGCAGGCTCACTCCGGCTCGCAGGCGAATACCGCCGTCTATTTCTCCGTGCTGAAGCCCGGCGACAAGATCCTCACCATGGACCTCTCGCACGGCGGCCACCTCACCCACGGCCACAAGGCGAACTTCTCCGGCAAGTTCTACGACGTCACCCACTACGGCGTGAGCAAGGACGACGAGCGCATCGACTACGATCACCTCGCCGAGCTCGCCCGTGAAGTGAAGCCCGCCCTCATCACCGTCGGTGCCAGCGCCTACTCGCGCATCATCGACTTCGAGCGCATGGCCCAGATCGCCCGCGAGGTCGGTGCCTATCTCTTCGTCGATATGGCCCACATCGCCGGCCTCGTCGCCGCCGGTGTGCACCCGAATCCCGTGCCGCACGCCGACTTCGTCACCTCCACCACCCACAAGTCCCTGCGCGGCCCGCGCGGCGGCATCATCCTGTGCAAGGAAGAGTTCGCGAAGAAGATCGACGCGCAGGTGTTCCCCGGCATCCAGGGCGGCCCGCTCATGCATGTCATCGCCGCCAAGGCCGTCTGCTTCGGCGAAGCGCTCAAGCCCGACTTCCGCGCCTATCAGGAGCAGATCGTGAAGAACTCGCAGGCCCTCGCCGCACGCCTCACCCATCACGGCTTCCGCATCGTCTCAGGCGGCACCGACAACCACGTGATGATGGTAGACCTCCGTCCGAAGGGCCTCAATGGCTCCGATGCCTCGCACGCGCTCGATGAAGCCGGCATCACGGTGAATAAGAACTCCATCCCCTTCGACACCGGCACCCCGATGAAGCCCAGCGGCATCCGCATCGGCACCCCGGCCGTCACCACCCGTGGCATGAAGGAAAAGGACGTCGAGCAAGTCGCCGACTTCATCGCCGAAGCCCTCGCCGCCATCGGCGACGAAGCCAAGCTCCACGCCATCCGCGACAAGGTCTTCGCCTTCAATCGCGCCTTCCCGATGCCGATGTAAGCAAGAGAGCCAAAGCTCATCTGAACTTCCAAACGCCCCCTTGGCTCACTGCTAGCCTCGGGGGCGTTTTCTTATCTCTAACAGCCCCAACGGGGCGACATCCCTAAGCCCGGGGCAAGCGCAGCGTCGCCCTGGGTCAGAAGACGCAAACCATGTGCGGCCTGAAGGGCCGCGAGACCGGACAGGCCGCCCTCAGGTTGAGCGGACATCTCCCCAGCGAGCCCAGAGGCAATCAATCCCTTTTCCCATCCACCATCCGGTCCAGAAACCCATTCACCTCGCGCTCATACGTCGCCGGATCACCCTCCCGCAAATTATAGTGTCCCCCGTGGGCGATCGGCACGAAGTGGTAGTTCGGCCCTTTGTTCGCATGGCTCGCAATCCGCCAGCCTTGCGAAATCGGAATCAGCGGATCCGCTTCACCGTGCAAGTGAAGTACGGGCACATGGACATTCTCGATCGCCTTCTCCGGCGCCACCTCCCCGGGATCGAATGAAGCCATCCTGCCCGCCGCGTTGATGAAATACGGACCGAGCCCGCTTACCGGCAACGTCGTCCGCATCGTCACCTGATCCCGCGCCACCTCACGCAGGTCGGCGAAGGTGCTCTCGATGATCCCGAAGTCGAACTCCTTGTCCGCGCCCATCGCCTGCAAGGCCACCGCACCGCCGTAAGACGTTCCCCACAGCCCGACACGGATGCCCGGGAACTCCTTCTCCACCGCCCGCCGCAGCGAGGTCAGATCCTTCTTCTCCAGATAGCCATAGGTCGCGAATTTCCCGCCGCTGTCCCCATGCGCCCGGAAATCCGGTGCCATCGCATACACCCCTCGCCTCGCTAGGAAACGCAGCGTCTCCACTTGGCTCGCCTTCGAGTCCGCCACCCCGTGCAGGACCAGGATCGCCGCCTTCGGCAGTTCGTTCGGCCGTGCCTCCCAGACGCGCATCTCCACCTTGTCCGGCAGCACGAAAGTCCGCGCGGCCAAATCATCCGGCACATGCGCCCCCACACCCTTGCGAGCCGGCTGCACGATCGCATGGGAAACCCACTCCGTCGTCGCGCCACAGCCACCCAAGCCGAGAGCCGCGGTGATGATCAGGAAACGCCGGAGCCGCCGACGCCGCAGGGAGACGATCCAGGCTACCATACCGGGGGAAGATACACAGCGGCCCGGGCAAATCCATCCGCCAAAAAAAACGATGTTCCCATCCCGATTACCGATGGAAGCCAACCGCTCAGCCTTCTGGCTTGAGCACCGTCTCCTCGTGCATCTTCCCGTCGATCAGCTTCCGGTTCCGGTAGAGCGCAACGATCCTGCCCTCGGAATCGACCACCGGCGAAAGCCCGCAAGTCAGGGAAGTATAGCGCGTCGGCAGGAATTCCGACTGCTCGCCGAACCAGTCGTCGATCTTGCTGTCCTTCTTGAAGTCCACGAACTTCATCCCCACCGAAACCCCGAGCGCCCCCAGATCGAGCAGCATCTGCTCCTTGGAGCGCTTCGAGTAGATCACGGTGTTGATCCGGTTCGCCATCACCGGGCGATAGGGATCCAGCTCCTCCTCTGCCGGCGGTGGCTTGGGCTTCATGCCGCCGCCACAAGCCGCGAGCACCAGGGTCAACGCGAGAGCTGAGAACGAGCGCCGCTTCATGTCACTCGATCACCACCGACTTCGGATCCCAGGTCACGCTCGGAAAGTCCATCTTCAGGCCACGCAGCACATCCACCATGATCCGCGCCACCACCAGATTGCGATACCACTTGCGATCGCCGGGAATGATGAACCACGGCGACTGCTCGGTGGCGGTCTTCTCGATCAGGTCCTCGTAGGCCTTCTGGAATTCATCCCAGCGAGCCCGGTCGGAGAGATCATCCGGATTGAATTTCCAGTACTTCGCCGGATTGGCCAATCGCGACTCCAGCCGACGCTTCTGCTCGTCCTTCGAGATGTGGAGAAACATCTTGATGATCGTGGTCCCCTCCTCCGCCAGCATCCGCTCGAATTCGATCACATGGCGGTAGCGGCGTTTCCAGACATCGTCGCCGAAAAGCTTCTTCACCCGCACCGCGAGGATGTCCTCGTAGTGGCTGCGGTTGAAAATGACGATCTGCCCGTTGCCCGGCACATGCGGATGCACGCGCCACAGGAAATCATGCGCCAGCTCTTCCTCGCTCGGCTTCTTGTAGGCCTTCACGTTCACGCCCTGCGGATCCACCCGCGAGAACACATGCTTCACGCAGCCATCCTTGCCGCCGGTGTCCATCGCCTGGAGCACGATAAGGATGCGGTGCTTGTTCTGCGCATACAGCACCTTCTGCAGCGCTTGGAGCTCATCCCGCAGTTGGTCGAAGAGCTCCACCGAGGCCGCCTTGCCACCCTCCGGAAAAAGCGAGAAGTCACCGGCATCGATGGCCGAAAGGTCCAACTTCTCGCCGGGCTTCACCCGGTAGCGTTTCAGCGCGTCGCCGATTTTCATCGGGCTCCATGTTCCGGGCGCGCCCCCGCACTGGCAAGCATGGACTCATTTCCATTTCCGGTAGGCTCCGTCACACATTCGTCATTGAAAGCCGGGAGCTCCCGCGCTGTCTTCGGGCGATGCCTGACTCGCCCGCTTCCGACGCCACCGGTTCGCTCGTCACCGCGATCCACGTCGGGGCCAGTTCCGTGTCGATGATGGTCGCGGAAACCCAGCCGGACGGCACCCACAAGGCGGTCGATTTCCTCGAGCAGCCCGCTCCCCTCGCCCGCGACGTCTTCCGCCATGGGAAAGTCAGTGCCGAGACCACCGAGCGCATCGTCGAAATCCTCCACGACTACCAGAACGCGCTGGCCGAATATGGTGCCGACGGCCGCAAGATCACCCGCGCCGTGGCCACGAACATCCTGATCGAGGCCACCAACCACGATATCTTCCTCAATCGCATCCGCATCGCCTGCGGCCTCTCGATCAATCCGATCGACGACGGCGAGATGACGCGCCTGATCTATCTCAAGACCCGCCGCCGCCTGAAGGACACCCCGGCCATGAAGCGCCGCTGCGCGCTGGTCGTCCACGTCGGCCCCGGCAATACCCGCGCGCTCCTCTTTCAGGACGGCGCCATCACCCGCTACACCAGCTACCGCCTCGGCACCCACCGCACCCGCGAGGCGACCGATGCCTCCCACGCCGAAGGCCCCTCCATGCTCCGCGTCATCCGCGAGCACACCTCCGGCAATCTCGCCCAGATGCGCTTCGATTACCACGATATCGAGCTCGAAGGACTGGTGGTCATCGGCTACGAGATCCAACAGATCGCCCGCCAGCTCACCAGAGGCGCCGCCGGCACCGCCGTTTCCACCAAGGCGCTCCAGAAGCTCTCGATCGAAGCCTCCCAGATGAGCGAGCTCGATTTGGTCAATCGCTACCAGATCGACTACCAGACCGCAGAAGCGCTGCTACCCGCCCTGGAAACCAATCTCGCCATCGCCGAAACCTTCGGCCTGAAGGAATTGCACGTTCCCGCCAGCGACTACGAGCAGGGCATCCTGCTGGATCTGTTAGTCTCCGGCAGCCTCGCCGGCACCTTGGACCAGGAAGTGCTGCGCTCGGCGAAGATCCTCGCTTCCCGTTACCAGTCCGACCCGCGCCACGGCGAGCACGTGGGAAAACTCTGCCACCACCTTTTCACCGAGCTGCAGGACCTGCACGGCATGACGAAGCACGATGCCATGCTGCTCCAGGTCGCCGCGATCCTCCACGAGGTCGGCACCTTCGTCAGCCCGCGCGCCCATCACAAGCACTCGGAATACATCATTCTCAATAGCGAGATCTTCGGACTCGACCGGCTGGACATCGACATGATCGCGATGATCGCCCGCTATCACCGCCACTCCGGGCCCCGCATCGATCACCCGAACTACCGCGACCTCGACACCGTCGACCGCATCCGCGTCGCCAAGCTCTCCGCGATCCTCCGCGTCGCCGATGCCCTTGAGCGAACCCACGACCAGCGGGTGCACGAAATCATCGTCCGCCGCGACGACCGCCGCCTCCGCCTCACCCTTCCCGGCCTGAACGATGCCGCCGTGGAGCGCCTCGCGATGGCATCCAAGGCGGACCTGTTCGAACAAGTCTTCGGCCTTGAGGTCGTGATCGATGACGCAGGCTAACAGAATTTTCCCATGTCGATTCCCTTCATCAACCGCGAGCTGTCCTGGCTGGAGTTCAACCAGCGCGTCCTCAACGAGGCACTGCGGGGCGACCTGCCATTGTTAGAGAGGGTGAAGTTCCTCGCGATCACCGCCTCGAACCTCGACGAGTTCTTCCAGGTCCGCGTCGGCAGCCTGATGCTGCTGCGCCGCAGCGGCCGCAAGAATCCGGATCCTTCAGGCCTCACGCCTGTCCAACAGCTCACCGAGATCCGCAAGCGCATGCAGCGGATGATCGAGGATCAATACAAGCTCTTCACCACGGTCCTCTGCCCCGCATTGCAGGAGGCCGGCATCCGTCTGGTAGACTCGAAGAATCTTTCTCCAGCGCAGGCGAACAAGGTCGCGGAGGCCTTCCACGATTCCATCTCACCGCTGCTCACGCCGCTGGCGGTCGTATCGGGCGAGGAGCCGCCGCTGGTGCCCGCACTGCAGTTGATCGTCGCCTGCCGCATCGCCGACAGCGAGACCGGTGCCATCCGCCACGCCCTGATCCCCATCCCCGATGGTCTCCCGCGCCGCGTTTCCGTGAGCGATGGCGATGGCGTCTCCTTCGTCCTGATCGAGGACGTGGTCGCCCGCCATGCCAGTGAATTGTTCCCCGGTGAGGATGTCGAAGCCACCGCCTGCTTCCGCGTAACGCGCAATGGCGACATCGCCGTACAAGAGGACGATGCCGCCGACCTCGCCGGTGAAATGGAAGAAGTCCTCGCCGCCCGGAAGCTCTCCGACACCGTGCGTCTCGAGCTTCCCGCCAGCCTGCCGCGCGACTTGGCGAAGGTGATTCAGGAAGTCTGCGGCGCCCCCTCCGAAGGCACCTACCGCGTCGCCGGGCCGCTCGCTCTTTCCGGCTTCATGGACCTCGCCTTCACCCCGGGCTTCGATAACCTGCGCGACGAAGACTGGCCATCGCAGCCCTCGCCGGACATTGAACCCGGTGATTCCATCTTCGATGCCGTTGGCCGCCGCGATGTGCTGCTGCACCACCCCTACGAGAGCTTCGAGCCGGTGATGCGCTTCATCGAGGAAGCCGCGGACGACCCACAGGTCGTCTCCATCAAGCAGGTCCTTTATCGCACCGCGAAACAGTCCCGCATCATCGATGCCCTGATCCGCGCGGCGGAAAACGGCAAGGCCGTCACCGTCCTGGTCGAGCTCAAGGCCCGCTTCGACGAAGCGCGCAACCTGCTCCGCGCCGAAGAACTCCAGCGTGCCGGCGCTCAGATCGTCTACGGCGTGAAGGGCCTCAAGACCCACGCCAAGATCTGCCTCGTCGTCCGCCGCGAAGACGGCCGCCTGCGCCGCTACGTTCACCTTGGCACCGGCAACTACAACGAAAGCACCGCCCGCCTCTACACGGACATTTCCCTGCTCACCTGCCGCCCCGAGTACGGCGCGGATGCCTCGCTCTTCTTCAACGCCGTCACCGGCCGCTCGAAGCTTCTGCGCTTCCAGCGCTTGGTTCCCGCGCCGACGGCCATGAAGCCGCGCCTGCTGGACCTGATCGCCTCCGAGGCCGAGCGCGCCCGCCAGGGCGAACCGGCGCGCATCTACGCCAAGGTCAACTCGCTCCAGGACCCGGACATCATCGCCGCGCTCTATCAGGCGTCGAAGGCCGGCGTGGAAATCAATCTCAACGTCCGCGGCATCTGCTGCCTGAAAACCGGCGACGCCCGCCACTCGAAACACATCCGCGTCGTCTCGGTCATTGATCGCTACCTGGAGCACGCCCGCATCTTCTACTTCCACCACGGTGGCGACCCCGAGATCTTCATCGCCTCCGCCGACTGGATGGGCCGCAATCTCGACCGCCGCGTCGAGTTGATGGTGCCCATCGAGGACAGCCGCGCCCGCCGCCGGCTGCTGCGAATCCTGGAGTCGTTCTTCCAAGACAATACCCAGGCCTCGAAGATCCTACCCGATGGTTCCTCCGAACGCCTTAAGCCAGCCGCCGGCGAAAAGAAATTCCGCGCCCAGGAGCACTTCTTCAAGGAAGCCCGCCGCTCCGCCAAAGCCCGCGATCACGAGCGCGCCATGACCTTCGAGCCCCACCGCCCGAAATAGGACTGGGAGCGCGGAATTCATTCCGCTTGGACGGTTGGCTCACCGCAGCGCATGCGCCCGCAGATCCTCCAGATCCACGAACTCCAGCGCTGACTCATGCGTCGCCTCCAGCATCACCGCCGGAGCGTGGCCTGCATCCAGCGCTTCCTTCCAACGGGCGGCGCACAAGCACCAGCGATCGCCGGGATTCAGCCCGGGAAAATCGAACTCCGGCCGCGGCGTGCTCAGGTCATTCCCGCGCGCCTTCGACCACGCGAGAAACTCCTCCGTCACGCTGGCACAGACGACGTGCACGCCTACATCCCCGCGACCGGTCCGGCAGCAACCGTCCCGGAAAAAGCCGGTCATCGGCCGGGTCGAGCAAGTTTGCAGGACTCCACCCAATACGTTGCGTCTCTCCGTGGCCATGACATCCATCCTAACCGCGCCCCGCATTTCGTCCAATAGGACGTTGGTGACATTAAAGGATAAGGAGTGTCGACGTTCCGTCGACACGTCCAAGCAACCCCCGAAAGCAAAAAGACCGCAGGGAATCTCTTCCCTGCGATCTCTGTGATCTTTGCGGCTAATTCCGCTTTCGTGGGCCTCTTCAGCCCCCCGTCCGCGGCGGACGCTTCTTCGACGAACCGGGATCCTCATCATTGGAATCCACCACTCGCCCGCGGGCCTGGCGCATCCGCTCCATGTCGGCCTGCTTTTCCGCCATCCGCTCCACCCAGCTCTTCCCGCTGCCACCAGCTTTCGTCTTGAGCTCAGGCTCAGGCAGGCGGTTGGACAGCCAAGTCTGGCCGATCGAGAACAGGTTCGAGACCGTCCAGTAAAGCGCCAGCGCCGAAGCGAAATTGTAGCACATGAACAGGAAGACGAACGGCATCATCTTCATCATCGTCTGCTGCGTCTTGTCCCCGCCGGTATTCGGCATCATCGCCATCTGCGTCACGCTGGTGATCGCCATGATGATCGGCAGAGGGTTGATCGGAATCCCGGCGAGATGCGCCACGGTGTCCGGCTGGGAAAGGTCATGCACCCAGTAGAGGAAAGGAGCACCGCGCATTTCCACCGCGTGCTGGAGCATCGAGAAGAAGCCGAAGAAAATCGGCAGCTGGGCGAACATCGGCAAGCAGCCGCCGAGCGGGTTGATACCGAACTTGCGGTACAGCCCCATCATCTCGGTGTTCATCTTCTGCGGATCGTCTGGATACTTCTCCTTCAGCTTGTCCATCTCCGGCTTCAGCTTCGCCATCCGCTTCATCGTCCGGTTGGAGCGGTTGTAGAGCGGCCAGATCGCCGTGCGCAGGAGCAGGGTCAGGGCGATGACGGACAGGCCCCAGGACCATTTGCCGGAGATCTTTTCCATGCCGGCGTGGACCCACCACAGCGACCAGTTCATGAAGCGGCTGAACGGGCTGAAAAAGCCGTAGTTCATCAGCGAGCCCCAATCGTCGCCCATCTTGCGGAGCATGCGGTTTTCCTTCGGGCCGGTGAAGACCTGGTAGCTGATGCCGCGCTGCTCGCCAGCCGCCAGCGTCACCGCTGGAAGCTGCAGCCCGGCACGGATGGCTTTGACCGGCTTCTGGCCCGCCACGAGATCGACGTCGGCAATCTTGGCCCACACCAGCGACTTGCCCGGCTCGACCGGCTTCACCGCGGTCGCGAAAAACTGGTTCGTGACACCGGCGAAATCCGCCTTCTCGAGCGTCTCCCTGATCTCCGTTTTCTCCGGCTTGAACCAGCCCTTGGCAAAGCTCGAGTTCGGCGTGAAATGGAACTTGCCGTCATCATGCCAGACGAAGCCCGACTGGGTCGGATACTCGACATGGTCGAGCGGCGAGGAGCTGCCGAGGAAGAGGCTGAATTGGTCGAGATTGACCGGATTCGGGGTGCCGTTCTCCATCTGGAGCTTGAAGTCCAGCACGTAGGAGGCACCAGGCTTGTCGCTTTCCACCAGCGACCAGGTTTTCTTGGCCCACAGCCCGGAAGGCAGCTTGCCACGGAAGACCACCGTCTTGTCCTTTACGGAGTCCTTTTCGACAAACTCGTAGGAAACCGATTCAAGGCGGTCCGGACCGTCGGAGATCGCCCCGATCGGGCTGCTGCCGTGGCGGTTCATGCGCACCGGGCCTTCCAGGCCGGGCTTCTGCTCCTTGAACTCGGCAAACTTCAGGCCGCCGCCGATCGAGGTGAAGGTGAAGATCGTCTTGTCCGTCTCCAGCGTGACCAGCTGCTCCACCATCTGGGGCTGCGGCTCGGCCTCGACCAGCGAGCCCGGCTTGTCGCTCGCGGGCGCTCCGTCAGGGGTGGCGGGTTTTTCCGGCGTCGCCGGCTTCTTGGCGGCTTCCTCGGCGGCCTCGCGCTGCTTTTGTTCAGCGAGCAGGCGGGCGTTCTTCTGCTGATAGACGACGTTGACCGCCAGCAAGATGCTACAGGCGATAACGGCTATCCAAGTCTTGCGGTCGTACATGGGGATGTTGGAAAAGGAAAAGGCCCGCGTCAGGCGTCCGGCCCGGCGGGACGGTGGTGGTGATCAGGAGTTTCGCCACCCGGTTTCGGCGGGACGGGGTCATAACCATAGCCCCCCCACGGATGACAGCGGAAAATCCGGCAGACCCCGAGCCATGAACCTTTGAGGGAGCCATGGGCCTCCACGGCCTGCAGGAAGTAGTTCGAACAGCTCGGCGTGAAGCGGCAGCCACTGTTCGGCCCGCCCAGCGCCTTGAGGACGGGGTTGAGGAAAATCTGGTAGCCTCGGATGGCGATGCGGATGAGGCGCTTCATCGGAGCGGGCGATTCCTTTACTTCCTCCGGGAACAAACGGCAGGTGGAACTTTTGACTACGAAAGTAAGCCCAGCCGTTTCGCCTGCTTCAGCCAATCGGCCTCCAGCTCGGCGTAGGTGGCCGTGGCCGACCCCGGTCGCGGGATCGTGACCAGCAGCCGCTTCGGATCGGCGATGCGCTCGCCGTGGAGCTGCAGGATCGCCCGGATCCGCCGGCGCAGCAGGTTCCGGTCATGCGCCTTCCCCACCTTCCGGGTGGTGATCACCGCATATTTCAAGTGCGGCAGCGCCGGATCGGCGAGACTACTGAGCACGACAAAACGGCCGGCTTTCGCCTGACCGTCTTTTCGCGCGCGGGCAAAGTCCGCGCGGTGCGTCATACTGTGCTTCCGCGGGAGGCGCATGGGCCGGGCGCGGCGCGCAGTGAAAATCAAACCCCGTGCTGGGTGGTGTGACGCTCGTAGTGGATCTCGGCGCCCTTCGGGATGAGACGCTTGCGGCCCTTCTGGCGGCGGCGCTTGATGATGTCGCGGCCGGCCTTGGTCGCCATGCGAGCGCGGAAACCGTGCTGGCGCTTGCGGGTGCGCTTGGATGGCTGGAAGGTGCGTTTCATGGCAGTCTCGGGAAAAAGGCGTTTCTGGTAACCGCACCGGGCGTCCGGCTCGGGCGGGCGCGCACTCTAGGAGTCGGACCCTGCTTGTCAATCCGCCAAATACCACCGACAGCGGAATTTTTTTCGTAATGCCCGGGAAATCGCGTGCCGCTCCCCCACCACCGTGGCACGGTCCCGCCGTGAGCCAAGGATCTTCCTCCAGCGCCGTCGCCAACCGGCCCAAGGTCGTGCCTGCGACGATCGAAGACCTTCAGGGACTTACCGATCTCGTGATGGAGCTGTTCGCCGAGTCCGACGAGTTCACCTCCAATCACGATGTCCAGGAGCGCGGCCTAGCCCTGATCCTGGAGCAACCGAGCCGCGGCCGCATCTTCCTGGTGCGGAACGAAACCCGGATCATCGGCATGGTGAACCTTCTGTTCACCATTTCCACCGCCATGGGCGGATTCGTGATCCTCATGGAAGACGTCATCGTTCACCCGGCCCACCGCGGCCAGGGCTACGGCGGCATGCTGCTGGACCACGTCATCGAGTTCGCCAAGCAGAAGGACTTCAAGCGCATCACCCTGCTGACCGACAAGATCAGCGCCGAGTCGCAGAATTTCTTCCGCAAGAATGGCTTCGAGTATTCCAACATGATCCCCATGCGGCGGATCATCACCGGCTGACAAGCCAAGGCGCCATGAGCCACCATCTCGGAATCGTCCCTGCCGCGGATGGCTTCGCCATGGCGATGGTGGTCATCCTGGTCTTCAGCCTCGGCATCGTCGCCACTCTGATCGTCGGCATCTACCGCAGCGGCAAACGCCACGAAAACGAAGTCGAGAAGCTCCTCGAAGAACTCCGCCGCGACGAAGAAGAGGAAGAGCGCCAGCGCAAACACCCCGCCTCCCCCACCGGCACCCAAGACCGCGAGCCCTGGGAAAAGGAAGCCGACTGGTGGAAGCAGTAGGAGCGCAAAATAAGGAGCGGGGACACTCTTGTCCCCGCCGCCATTCTCCGGCCGGCACCAACTTCTCTAGCCAGCACCATTCTCCAGCCGGCACTAACTTCCCCAGCCCCAACGGGGCGAAAGCCCTAAGCCCAGGGCATGCGAAGCGCCGCCCTGGGTTTGAAGCCCACAGGCCAAGGCGGCCTGAAAGGTCGCGAGATGGGCGTGGCGTGAAGAAGCAACGCAAGCCGGTCTCATTCCTCTGCTGAGTGGTGCGGAACGACGGCTTCTGCAAGAAGCCCCGTCAGGCATCAGTCCCGGAAATCAACGCTCATGAATGCCGTTCCGCTATCGGCGTCATACCAGCCGTCCATGGCGCTCCAGCCCGCGATGTCCGGGGAACCTTCCTTGTGGTAAGTCTGCTGGGAACGGGGAGGACGCACCCACCAGCTGGGGTCATTCGGGTTACCCTCCACTTCACACCTGCCCCGGTCAATTTGGACGGTGGCGCTCTCAGAAGCATCCGGCTTCAAGGCGAGCTTCGCCGTTGCGTCCAGGAACACTTCCCGGGTACATCGAAACCTATAATATTCCCCGTAGGTATCTCCGATTTGAATGTCGGCAAACTCCCAGTCAGTGACGGACGCAGGCAGCGTAATCCCGGTTCGTGATTCGAATACCGATCGAGCGGCACTCCCGGACCTTTTGCTCGAACTCGTGCAGGCGCTCAATGCCACAGCGGCTGCGACGGCGAACAGAGTCGGGAGCTTCATTGGAATCGGACAGGGGAACGAGTCAGGCGAACGTTGAATTTTCCCGAGCGGCGAGCAACCCAGTATTGCTGGAGAAACTCTGCGGATAGGCGTCACCATCCTTGTCCGCACACCCCGCAGCTTCGCGCGGAAATCCGTTAGAAGCATGTTCTCGGCATGCCTTTAGACTTCGCGTCTTTCCGCCAAGCAGCGACCACCTGCGCGGCGGTCACTGCTTCAACGCAAATCCTCAAACTCCACCCAACAGGTACTTCGCCGCCTGCTCCACATCCTTGTCCCCGCGCCCCGAAAGGTTCGCGATCAGGATAGAAGTCTTCGGCAAGCTCCCCGCGATCTTCGAGACATACGCCATCGCATGCGAGCTCTCCAGCGCAGGCAGAATCCCCTCGGTATGCGCCAACTCCTTGAACGCGGCCAAGGCCTCGTCGTCCGTGGCGTAAGTATACTCCACCCGGCCGATGTCCTGCAGATAAGCGTGCTCCGGTCCCACCGCCGCATAGTCGAGACCCGCGGAAACCGAGTGCGTGAGTTCGATCTGCCCGTCCTCATTCGCCAGCAACCACGTCTTGGTGCCTTGAAGCACCCCGAGCTTGCCGCCTTGGAAACGAGCCGCGTGCTTCTCCGGCAAGATGCCAAGACCACCGGCCTCAACGCCCACCATCCGCACATCATCATCCTGCAAGAAGGGATGGAACAGCCCGATCGCATTCGACCCGCCACCGACACAGGCGACCAGCAAGTCCGGCAAACGGCCTTCCTTCGCTAGAATCTGTTCGCGGGCCTCCAAGCCGATCACACGATGGAAATCCCGCACCATCATCGGGAACGGATGCGACCCCAGCGCCGAGCCGAGAATGTAGTGCGTGTGATCCACCGTCGCGACCCAGTCACGCATCGCCTCATTCACCGCCTCTTTGAGAGTGGCCTGACCCGCCGTCACCGCACGGACCTCGGCACCCATCAGCTTCATGCGGGCCACATTGAGCGCCTGCCGCTCCATGTCCACCGCACCCATGTAAACCACGCACTCCATGCCGAAGCGCGCGCACACGGTCGCCGTCGCCACGCCATGCTGGCCGGCTCCGGTTTCCGCGATGATCCGCTTCTTGCCGAGCCGCTTCGCCAGCAGGATCTGGCCGATCGCGTTGTTGATCTTGTGCGCGCCGGTGTGCAGCAGGTCCTCCCGCTTCAGGTAAATCTTCGCGCCACCCAGCTTCTCCGTCCATCGCTCGGCGAAATACAGCGGCGTCGGCCGGCCGACGTAGTTCGTCAGCAGGTCATCGAGCTCGCGCTGGAATTCCGGGTCCTTGCGGGCGGCATCGTAGGCCTCGGACAGCTCCTGCAGCGGAGCCATCAGGGTCTCAGGCACGAACATGCCGCCGAATTTGCCAAAATGGCCGGTAGCATCGGGAAGCGTGGGAACGGGCATCGCGGCGGGAAGAAATCACAGCCGCTCCCCGATGACAGCGGAAAAAATCCGACGCCCCTCTACCGTCCCACGTTCAAAATCCCCCCGAACGAAAAATTATTCACACCCTCGACAGGCACTTCGGACACCCGGATGACCCCATTTGCCGAAATTCCAACCCATAGGCAGAACCACGCAGACATGCAAAATGCCTTATATAAGGCGGCTCAGCGGAGATGTCCCTAATTTACGCTTAGTATCAGCATCACCGATTCATCGAATTGTGTTATTCATCCGCGTAGGTTTGAAGTCCGGCATACCTAGTTAATAACCTCTTGCTCAACGACTTACGATCATGCTTTCTAACGGAAGCATGACGTTCGCCCCCCCCGTTCCGTTACTGGCTGCCACCACCCCCGCTCTCCGCCCGGTCTTCCTGATCGTGATGGGCGCGTTTCTCCTTCTCACCGCGTGGCGCATGACCCGCGGCACCCGTGGCTGGACCCCTCGTATCATCCTGACCGGCGCCTCCCTGCTGGCCTTCGGCTACGCCGTTGTGAGGCCGCTCTACGATGTCGGCATCCTGATCCCGCTCGAGCGAATTGGCACCATGGGCACCGATCCCGACGCCGTCATCCTGTGGCATGCGGTCAAGCTGATCACCATGAATGTCGGCTGGCTGATGTTCGGCCTCGGCATGGCGCTCCACGCCGGTCTCTTCGAAACAGCCAAGTCCACCGCTCCGGTCCAAGTCCCACGCACCTCCCCCCGCACCTCCCCGGTTCATGAGCCTGTTGCTTGATTTCCTCATTAAAGGCGGATTCCTCCTCGATGCCCTCGGCGTGATTGGCCTGGGGATGGTCGGAATGGCCGCCGTGCGCCTCGCCAATCGCTACCGCTCGTGGGGCGGCTCGCTGCTGGCGAGTGGCGCGCTGATGCTGCTGCTCGGCCGCATCTGGACCCTCGCCGCGCAGCAACTGCTGACGCCCGATACCAAGTTCACCCTCGGTGAGTCTTGGAATACCGTCTTTTCCATCGTGCCCATGGCTCTGCTGACCATGGGAATTGCTGCCGTCGTCTGGGGGCTCTGGGGCCACGAGCAGTGGCTTCGAGAGGAACGCTGAGCAAAATAAACGGATTTTCCCCCGGATAGGGCGGCACCTGTCTTTCATGGCGGGTGCCGCCTGCTTTTTGTCAGGATGGAGTTAATCCAATGCCATCAACGGGCGGCCCGGATCATCACCACCTTCGCCATCGGGATCCAGTTCTCGTGGTAGCCGTCGCGCAGGACCACCCACTGGTCATCCAGCCGGATCAAGGTGCCACGGGCCGTGTCCGGAGCGAAGAATCCGGAAATGGCGTTCGCTTCGCCGGGGAATTCCGGCTTCGGACCCACGCGCGGGTCCACGGTGACCACGCAGGTGCTATTCAAGGGCAGATCGACCTCTGGGGCCGGAACTCCCGGGACCGGAGCGGCTGTGTTCGAGGATCCGGCCGTCCATGCCGGAGCCGTGACCAATAGCGCCGCACACCCGGCCAGAAGCAGGGTTGCTTTCATATTCGCAGGGGGTTGGGGTTGAATGCCGCCGCCGGGGGTCGACTGCGGTCAATCGGCAACCGTAGCACTGATTTTCAAAGGGCTAACGGAATTTCCGCCCTCTCGCCTCAGGACGCCCAGTGGACATCCCACTCGATGTCCTGCCACACGATCTCCTCTTCCCCGTCGAAAATGAACCGCCCGTAAAACTTCCGGCCATCCAGCATCTGCGGCAGCCAGTGGATGTCATCCCTCCACATCCGGTCGTAGGGAATGTCCGCCAGCCGGCACCACAGCGGCTTCGCCTCCACCGTCTCCACCGGCCGCCCCTCGAAAGCGTGCGCCAGGTAGACGTGGCACAGGATGTCCGGGATCGTCCCCATCGCGAAATGAAGCTCGCCCATCTTCACCGGCCGCAGCGCAGTGATGCCGAGCTCCTCATGGGTCTCCCGCACCGCGCACTCCAGCGGCGTCTCACCCGGATCGATCTTGCCACCCGGGCCATTGATCTTGCCCATCCCGATCCCGCGCTTCTTCTCGATCAGCAGGATCTCCCCGTCCTTGACGATGAACAGCAGCGTGGCGTGGATTTCCGCGCGCCAACTGGCCCAATCGATCGGGGATGGAGACATGCGCGGATTCAGGGGGAACTCCTCTGGAGAGGCAAGAGCAAGGCTCTCAATCGCGGTTAGTCGTAATCGATCTCGAAAACGATCCCGCTCCCACTCAGATGGCTCATAATCTCGGCCGACTCCTCTGCGGACCAGCCATCGAGCCACACCCGAATCGTCTCTTCCTCAAAATCGCGGACAAGATTCAGGTCATTGCCGGCACCTCTCCAAACCTGGATTCCCACGCCGATTCGGAAGGCGTCCAAACCCGCATCGATATCCAGGAATACTTGGCGCCCTTCCTCCGACCATCCCGAGATCTCCTCCGAAGCCGGGTTCACAAAGGTAAATCCCAACTCCAAAAGACTGGAGAACAGGGATTCCTCCTGCCCTTGCGGAACAACGACAATCTCTTTGGCCATGGAAGGTGAACCCCGTAGAGCAATCAGCGCGAGACGCGCATGGAAAGCACCTTGTCCCGCGGGATCCAGTTCTCGTAGTTACCTTCCTTGAGCACCAGCCACTCCGAATCGATGGTGAGGAAGTCGCCCTGGACCTTGTTGTCGAGCACCTCAAAGGTGTCGCTGTTGGTTCCGCCGGATCGCTTGGTAGCCGCCACTTCCGGATTCAGGGTCACCACGCAGCGAACGCCTGTGGGATAGGACACCGTCCTTACCGCCGGACTTCCAGAAGGCTGCTGGGCCACGGATGGCTGGGTGAAAAACGGAACGGCCACCGCCACCGCGGCAGCCCCGGCAAGCAGGGACAGGATAGATTTCATCCCGCGCAGCCTAGCACGCGCGGCAACTTCCCGAATCGGAGATTACTCCGCTAATTCCAGTATATAGGCATACCGGAATAGCGGAGTGAATTTTGCACGATTCAGCCCTGCGCCGCAGCCGCCGCGTAGGCCTCCACGCTGTCGCAGGTGCAGACCAGGTTGCGGTCGCCGTGGACATTGTCGACGCGGCCGACGGACGGCCAGAACTTGTGCTGGCGGAGGTAGGGCAGCGGGAAAGCGGCCTGCTCGCGGGAGTAGCCGTGCTTCCAATCGTCCGCGATCACCGAGTCAGCGGTGTGCGGGGCGTTCTTGAGGACGTTGTCGTTCGCGTCGGCCTCGCCATTCGCCACGGCCATGATTTCGCCGTGGATGGAGATCATCGCATCGCAGAAGCGGTCGAGCTCGGTTTTCGCCTCGGACTCGGTGGGCTCGATCATCAGCGTGCCGGTGACCGGCCAGCTCATGGTGGGCGCGTGGAAACCGTAGTCCATCAAGCGCTTCGCCACGTCCTCGACGGTGATGCCGCTCTTATCGGAAAGCGGACGGACATCGATGATGCACTCGTGCGCCACCAGACCATTCGGCGCGGTGTAAAGCACCGGGAAAAAGCCGGACAGGCGCTTGGCCATGTAGTTCGCATTCAGGATCGCGAGCTGGGTCGCTTCCTTCAGGCCATCAGCGCCCATCATCGCGATGTACATCCACGAGATCGTATTGATCGAGGCGCTGCCCCATGGCGCGGAACAGACGGCGCCTTCATTCGAGGAAAGCTCCGAGTGTCCCGGCAGGAACGGCACGAGCTGCGGGGCCACGCCGATCGGGCCGACGCCCGGACCACCGCCGCCGTGCGGGATGCAGAAGGTCTTGTGAAGGTTCAGGTGGCAGACATCCGCGCCAATGCGGCCGGGGCTGGTGAGTCCCACCTGCGCATTCATGTTCGCGCCGTCCATGTAAACCTGGCCGCCTGCCGCGTGGATCGCGTCGCAGATCTCGACGATGGTTTCCTCGAATACGCCGTGCGTGGATGGATAGGTGACCATCAGGCAGGAAAGGTTTTCACGGTGCTCCTCGATGCGGGCCTTCAGGTCCGGCACGTCGATGTTGCCCTTCTCGTCGCACTTCACGCCGACGACCTTCATGCCGACCATCACGGCCGAGGCCGGATTGGTGCCGTGAGCGGAGACCGGGATGAGGCAAACGTTGCGATGCTCGTCACCTCGCGAGAGGTGGTAGCGGCGGATCGCCAGCAAACCGGCGTATTCGCCCTGCGAGCCGGCATTCGGCTGCAGCGAAACGGCCGCAAATCCGGTGATCTCGGCCAGCCAACCTTCCAACAGCTCCAGCATCTCGCGATAGCCAGCGCTCTGATCCGCGGGAACGAAGGGATGGATCGATGAAACCTCCGGCCAGCTCAGCGGCAGCATCTCGGAAGTTGCATTGAGCTTCATCGTGCACGAGCCCAGCGGGATCATGGATTCGTTCAGCGCGAGGTCCTTCGACTCGAGGCGCTTGAGATAGCGCAGCATCTCCGTCTCGGAGTGGTAGCTGTTGAAGACCTTCTGCGTGAGGAAAGCGGAGCTGCGGGAAAGCGAGACATCCCAATTCGTCCCCTCGCCTTCCACGACGGATGCGCCGAAGACTTCCGCAATCGCGGCGACATCCTCGCAGGTCGTCGTTTCATCGAAGGCCACGCCCACATACGCACCCATCGGTCGGAGGTTGTAACCCTTGTCGGCGGCCTTCTTGATGGTGGCAGCGGCGTCGGCGACCTCGATCACGATCGAGTCGAAGAAGCTGTCGTTCAGAACCTTCACACCGGCTGCCCTGAGCGAGGCCACCAGCGTGGCGGTCTTCGCATGCACTTCGCTCGCGATGTGCTTCAGCCCTTCAGGACCGTGATAGACGGCATACATTGAGGCCATCACGGCGAGCAGCACCTGCGCGGTGCAGATGTTCGACGTCGCCTTGTCGCGGCGGATGTGTTGCTCGCGGGTCTGGAGCGAGAGGCGGAAGCCAGGCTTGCCGCGCGAGTCCACCGACACGCCGATCAGGCGACCCGGCATCTTGCGCTTCAGCGCGTCCTTGCACGCCATGAAACCCGCGTGCGGACCACCGAAGCCCATCGGCACGCCGAAGCGCTGGCTGCTACCGACGCAAATATCCGCACCAAATTCGCCCGGAGCCTTCAGCAGCGTCAGCGCGAGAAGATCCGCGGCAACGATCGTCACCGCCTTGGCCGCGTGCGCCTTCTCAAAGAAGCCCGCATAGTCATACACCGAGCCACAGGTCGCCGGATACTGGACGATCACCGCGAAAAGTCCCTCGCACGTGGCCGGGTCAAACTCCTCCCAATCGCCCACCTTCACCTCGATTCCCAGCGGCTCCGCGCGGGTCTGCACCACCGCGATGGTCTGCGGGTGGCAGGCGCCGGAAACGAAGATCACCTTGCCCTTTGGCGCGCCGGCGAGCGCGAGGCTCATCGCCTCTGCGGCGGCCGTGCCTTCATCGAGCAGCGAGGCATTCGCCACATCGAGGCCGGTCATTTCCGTGATCATCGTCTGGAAATTCAGCAGCGCCTCCAGACGCCCTTGGGCGATCTCCGCCTGATAGGGCGTGTAAGCGGTGTACCAGCCGGGATTCTCGAGGATATTCCGGCCGATCACGCCAGGGACGTGGGTGCCGGAGTAGCCCTGGCCGATGCAGGACTTCTTCAGGACATTCTTGGAGAAAATCGACTTAAGCCACGCCAGCGCACCCGGCTCGCTTTTCGCCTCTGGCAGCACCAATTCCTTTTCCAAGCGAATGCCTGCCGGAACGGCGGCATCGGCGAGGGCGTCGAGCGAATCGTAACCGATGGCGCGGAGCATTTCCTCGCGGTCGGAGCCAATGGAACCCAGGTGGCGGCTGCGGAAGTCGGAGTGGACGGACATGGCGGCGCGCCCTCCATAAAGGAAATCCCCCACCACGCAATCCCCGCCGACAAATCCGTCACAAGAGCGGCAGATTTTTGACCGGATGCGGCAAATCGATTGCCGGGGGCGGCCAATTCTCCACTCCCTTGATACCGTGAAAAACAGAGGGCCCGATTCCGCAACGGAACCGGGCCCTCCTTGAAAAACAAAAAGACTGTCGATCAACCGATCAGCGCCTCGTAGCCAGCGGCATCCAGCAGCGCTTCCACCTGGGCAGCGTTCTTCACCTTCAGCTTGAAGATCCAGCCCTTGCCGTAGGGGTCGGTATTCACCAGAGCGGGATTGGCCTCCACCTCGTTGTTCACTTCCACCACTTCACCGGAAATCGGAGCGTAGATGTCGCTGGCGGCCTTCACGGATTCCACCACGGCGGTCGGGTCGCCCACATCGACGGTCTTGCCGACCGGAGGGAGCTCGACGAACACCACGTCGGTGAGTTCTTCCTGGGCGTGGTCGGAGATGCCGATCGTGGCGACGTCACCTTCAAGGAGGACCCACTCGTGGGACGTATTGTAACGGAGGTTTTGCGGAACGTTCATCGGGTGTAGCTAGCTTATGCTTTCGCGGTGGCGGGCTTGTAAAACGGTTTCTTCACGACCTTCGCCGGGAACTTGCGGCCGCGGACATCGACAAAGAGTTCGGTGCCCAGTTTCGACAGCGCCGAGGGCACGTAGGCCATCGCGATGCCCTTCCCGAGCGATGGCGAAAGCACGCCCGAGGAAAGCTCGGAGATCACATTCCCGGCGGCGTCTTCCAGCGGGTAGTGCGAGCGTGGCGGCGCGCCCTTGTCGGTGTATTCGAGTGCCACCAGCTTCTGCTCCAGACCCTCCGCCTTTTGGTTGGCCAGCGTGTCGCGGCCAATGAAGTCGCCCTTTTCCAGATCCACGAAAAACCCGAGCCCAGCCTCGATCGGCGTGCGCTCCGGTGAGAGGTCGGAGCCATTCAGCGGGTAGCACATTTCCAGCCGCAGCGTATCGCGCGCACCGAGCCCGCAGGCCTTCGCCCCGCTCTCGATGAACCTCTCAAACCACGCCTCGCCCTTCTCTGCCGGGCAGAAGAACTCGAAGCCATCCTCACCCGTATAGCCGGTGCGGCAAACCACCGCATCGCCGCCCTCGACCGGGAACCGCACGATGCCATTCCGCGGCGGCAGCGTCTGGCCCGGACAAGCCTTCGCGAATGCAGCAGCCGATTCGGGTCCCTGCACCGCCATGCCCGCCCACAGCGCGCTTTCATTCCGCAGCTCCACGTCTTCCGGCTGGTGCTTCGCCATCCATGCGAAGTCCTCGTCGATCATCGAGGCATTCACTACGAGGAAGAAGTCGCTATCGCCGGTGCGATAGACGATCAGGTCGTCGATCACGCCGCCGGCCTCGTTGAGCAGAAAGGAATACTGGCCCTGCCCATGGCCGAGCTTGGCGACATTGTTCGCCAGCATCTTGTTCAGCCACTCCAGCGCACCGGGCCCACTCACGAGGAATTGGCCCATGTGGGAAATATCGAAGATGCCCGCCGCACCGCGCACCGCGGCGTGCTCGTCCATGATGGAAGTGTATTGGACGGGCATGTTCCACCCCGCGAAGGGCACCATTCGGGCGCCAAGGCGGACGTGGAGGTTTTCCAAGGGCGTGCTCTGGATGGTGCTCACTGCGATGGAGCGTGAGAAGCCCGCCGGAAGCTGTCAAACCACCGGCAGGAAACGGGCGGAGTTTTGACCGATTCGGGCAATTTGGGCGCATGCTCCATGCCGTAGCCTTCACCCCGCTTGAAAAACAGCTGGCCAAGCTGCCGTGCCTTCACAAAGGGTCATCCACTTGGATATCCCCATTACCTGAATGAATCGCTTCCCCCTTCTTCCCGTGCTGGCATGCATGCTTGTTGTTTCCACCTCCGCGCAGGCCCGGCTGGGCGAATCCGTGGCAGAATGTGAGGCCCGGTATGGTATGCCTACGCTCGTCCAGGATACCACCGTGACGGGCTGGGAGGGAGTATGGTTCCGGCAATACTCGTTTGAAGGCTACAAGGTGATCGTTTCGTTTCTCAACGACCGGAGCGCTAGCGAAATCTTCCTCAGGAAGGCCAAGGACGCCCAGGGCAATTGCAAGATGCCGGTGGCGGAACGGGATGCCATCCTGTCAAAGAATCTAGGCGAAGCCTACAAGGCACCCGCGACTCAGAAGCCCACCGATTCTCTCCTGACGTGGACGAGCAGCGGGCGACAGGCAAAATTCATCGAAACCGACGCAGGGGATATGCTGGTCGTCACCAATGACGACTACCTCGCCTACTGCCAGGATCCCGCTTCGAAGGCAAAGCCGGTTGAGAAGAAGGCTCCGGAGCCTGCGGAGAAGAAGAAGGAGAAAAACTTCTAACACCCTGACAAGCGCCGGCGATCGGCCATGCCATCCGCCTACCGCTTCTTGCGCGGCTCGTAGGCCTTCTGCATCGTATCCAGCACCTCGGTGAGGCGGTCGGTGCGCTTCGCGCGGGGGCGGAGTTCCAGCTCCTTCTTCAGACGCATGTAGTCGTCGAATTCGCCGCTGAGATCGCGGGCGCGCGAGATCTCGAAGAAGTCCAGGTAGTCACGCGCACGGGTCGCACGCTCCGAGCGCACCACGCGCTGCTCCGAGAGTTCGGCCAGGCGGGCCTCGATCTTGTCCTCCTTTTTCCCGGTCACGATGTCGCGGAGGATCTGCTGATACTCCTGGATGATCGGCCGGTAGGAGGGAAAGCAGCGGTAGGAAAGCCGCACCAGGCTATCCTCGGCCGGGCGCACTTCTTCGCCGCGCTCGGTATCCTTCAGGGCGGCGATTTCCTTCCATGCCTCGATGCCGCGGTCGACTGCATTGCCATCGGCATCGCGGGTGTGGAACTGGAGTGCAGCGGTCAGTTCGCGCTCGGTCTCCAGCACCGGCAGCACTTCCGTGAGCGTCGGCTGGACAAGCTTGGCGAGCGTCAGCGCCCACCACTTCGCCAGGCTTTTCTCCGAGAGATTGAGATCGGGGAAATGCTTCCGCATCAGCACCGGCATCTCCCCCGAAAAGCGGGCGGCTTCCGAACAGAAATTGCGAAAGGCTTCCTTGCCCTGCGGTTGCTCGAGCAAGGCCATCACCAGCGCCCCGGAAAGCGCGCGGAAGGAGAGCCGCGAGGCGCTGTCGAGCTGCAGGAAACTTCGCTCCGAAAGCTCGAACAACTCATCCATGGTAAAGCCGCCGCCCTTGCGAAAGACGCCCTCATAGAGTCGTCGATCGGCGCTGCCCTCGCTCCACTTGCGCGCTTCCACCAGGCCCTCCACGAGCCACGGGCGGATGACCAGCGGATCTTCCAGCTCACCCTCCTTCAGCGTCCGCAGGGAGCGTTCGTAGAGGATCACGGTCAGGGCGGCGCGCTCCAGCTGATCGTTGTCGATTCCCGGATCGGAATAAATGCGGATGCTCAGCGAGAGGTGGTTCTCGGCATTGACCAGTCCGAACTCAACCGGCCGCGCAGGAGGAGGAGCATCCTTCGCCAGATCGACGATCTCCACGTTGACCGGCACCTTGAACTTGTCCGTGGCCTTGGCCGTCGCCTCCTTGAAAGCCCCGCGCTTGCCATCGGTTCCCTCCGGAACGGTCCGGTCGCGCACGAGATCCAGAAATTGCTCACGGACCTGCTCCAGATGAAGGGCCACGGACGAGCGGCGCAGCGCATCACCACCCCGCACTCGGAACATCCCGGAACGGCTGATCGCTTCCTCCACCGGCTTCGGCCGCGGCACGTTTCCGCCCGGAGCGACCGGCACCGGTTCCGCGGGTGTCGGCTCCACAGGCACTGCCGGTTCCTCAACCGGAACAGCCGCCGGCGGCGCCTCCTGGCCACGGAGCGCCGCACAGGAAAGCAGGCACAAGCTGACGGCGCGGGCGAACATCACATCGGTCAGAACGTTTCACCGGGCATCAGCGACGAGCCGCCATCGGCACGCGGATCGAGCACCAGCTTGCCTTTCTCCAGCTTGATCCGGGACATTTCCTCGAAGCCGAGGTGAAGCTCCTTTTCGTAAAGCGTCGCGAGTTTTTCGAACTGCGGCATCACCAGCAGCAGGAAGCCCTGCGGCACCACCAGCTGGCCGAAGCGGCCGCCTTTGGCGAATCTCTCGGTCCGCTCCACCTGCGGGAAGAAGGGACCGCCTTCGCGGGCGATCATCGTCCGGGTCTTGCCGTGGACATCGATCTGCTGCTCCACGCGGACATACATCGAAAGCGTGATCGGCCGCCCGGCGATGGTGCGCTCGGTGATGATCTCGGCGCGGCCTTCCTCCAGACGCACGCTTACGCCATTCAGCGAAACCTGCGAGCCGAGGAAGCCGCCCTGCTTCGAGGCGAGGGTCTGGCGGATGTAGAGATTGATTTCCTCCTCGGTGATCGTCAGCGGATAATTGCGATCCACCGAGTTCTTCAGCACCGCGGCCAGGTCGCGGGTCTTTGGTGCCGGCGTCAGGCCGGACGGGCGCCCCTTGATATCGGAAAGATCTTGCGGCTGCGTGATATAGAACACGGCCACGCCAAGCCCCGCCACACCGGCGAGGGAGAACAGGGCCACGAGCTTGCCGAGGCAACTGCCCTTGGGCTTGGAGGGCGGGGGTGGGTTTTTGTCGTCGGCCATGAGGATGAGGCGAGCGGTAGCAAAGGGCTCAGGGTTTGGGAAGAACGCTCACTCGGACGCCTTCGAAGGAGCCGGTGCCGCCGCAGGCGAGGCAGCCGGGGCGCTGCTCTCCGCTGGCTTGGACGCGGCGGAATCACTCTTCGCACCGGCCTGATACGAATTCGAACGGTAGTCGGTCTGGTAAAAGCCCGCACCCTTGAAAAGCAACCCGGCACCGGTGCCCAGCAGCCGCTTCACCTTGCCGGCGCATCCTTCCTGCGGGCAGTCCTGCAGCTTCGCGTCATTCATGCTCTGGAAGACTTCAAAGCGGTGCCCGCAGGTCTCGCAGACATAGTCGTAGTTCGGCATCGGGCGGCACCCTTATCATTCCCGGGCCGCGGCGCAAGCCCGGTGCTCCCGGCCCGGCCCGTCACTCCGACGGCGGAAAGCACGTAGAAGCACGGATTCATGGAATCGGATGCTTCGCGGATTCTCTCCGAAGGGCGCACCACCGCCGCCACTGCCAAAACAAGTCCGGGCACCGGTCCTTGACCCGCAGGGGCTTTCGCGGTTTATAATACGCCCATCCGAAACACCATGAGAGCCTGCATCGCCATTTCAGCACTTGTTCCCCTCGCCTTCACTTCCTGCTTCGACGGCGCCGGCATGCGCGGCGAGTCGCACTACATGGCCGGCTACTCGCAAAAGCGGGAGCACGATTGGAAATCCAGCCCGCTCCCGGACGACGTCTCCTACTGGGACGGCGACCAGCTGACCGGCCCCGCCGCGATCCGGATCAATCTGACCCAGCAAAAGGCCTTCTTCTACAAGGGCGGCACCCTCGCCGGCGTGTCCCGCATCTCCACCGGCAAGGAAGGCCGCGTGACCCCGCCCGGCAACTACAAGGTCCAGCTCAAGGACAAGTATCACCGCTCCTCCAGCTACGGCGTCTTCAAGGAAAAGGGCACCGACCGCGTGGTGGACGATGACGCCGAGGCGCAAAACGAGCCGGTGCCACCGGGCTGCTACTACGAGGGCGCGCCGATGTTCAACTTCCTCCAGTTCGCGCCGTCCGTCGGCATGCATACCGGCTACCTGCCCGGCTATGCCGCTTCCCACGGCTGCGTCCGCATGCCTGACAAGATGGCGATGAAGTTCTTCGACAACGCCGTGGTCGGCACGCCGGTCACCGTCGAGCGATGAGCGATTTACTTCCGGACCCGGAGACGGGCATCGAAGTCACGCCCGTGCAGGTTGCGGAGCTGCTGCCTGCCATCCAACGCGGCGAGATCGCCCTGATCGATTGCCGCGAGGACGATGAGTGGCGGTTCAATCGCATCGAGGGCGCACGATTTGTTCCGCTCTCCCGCTTCGCCGAAGCATCGCCACCCGAAGTGCCAGCGATCGTCTACTGCCACCACGGCATGCGATCGCTGCGCGCGACAAACTATTGGCGCCAACGCGGCGTCGAAGCCTGGTCGATGAGCGGCGGCATCGATCAATGGTCGGCGCAGATCGATCCAGCGGTGCCGGTCTACTAGATTCATCGTGCGCGCCATCCTCCAACGCGTTTCCTCCGCCTCCGTGACCATCGAAGGCGAAGTCGTTTCGTCGATCGGCACCGGGCTGTTAGTCCTGCTCGGGGTCGAGGATGGCGATGGCGAGGAAGACGTCGCGTGGCTCGCGCCGAAGATCGCGAAGATGCGGATCTTTCCCGACGAGGGCGGCTTGATGAACCTCTCCCTAACCGACTGCGCTGGCGATGCGATTGTGGTCAGCCAGTTCACGCTGCATGCCTCAACCAAGAAGGGCAACCGCCCCTCCTTCATCCGAGCCGCGCGACCGGAGATTTCCGAACCCCTCTACGAACGCTTCTGCGAATCACTCGGCACCGAGCTCGGAAAGCCGGTCGGCAAGGGCCGCTTCGCCGCCGACATGAAAGTCGCGCTCGTGAACGATGGCCCGGTGACCATCGTCATCGACACGCGGAACCGCGAGTAAAGGGACCATCGCCTGCGGCTGACAGGTTATGGATAAGGGTGAGAGGCCAACCCAATGACCTCCCACCCTTGACCTCGTCCCTTGGCAGAGGCTTGTCCCACCCGGGATTTCGCCTGCCAGAGAATGGATGGAACTAGCGAATGAACCGGTGAGCGATCAGGGCTCGGTGGCACTGAGACGCCCGAAGAGCTTGCCGCTGGTCGCCTTGGCAGCCGGGATGGTAATGACGACCGTATCGGTATCGGCATCAGGGCTGTCTTCGGTGATATCCACGACGATGGTGTCGGTGGTGGAATCCGTCGCCCCGACCGGGACGTTATTGGCCGCGGGGAAGGTCAGGTCTGTCGACCACTGGAAGGTCAACGTGATACCGGATTCAGAGAGATCCTTCCGCTTGAACGAGAATACCAGATTGCCGCCCGATGATGACACCACCGGTAACAGCGCCGCGGAGTTCGAGCCCGGGTTGGCAGGATTCGGTTCACCGCCGAGCACGAACTCGAGGCCGTTGCTGAGGCCGTCATGATCGGGATCCGCGCCGAAGGCAGCATCGGCACCAGCGAGGCCCTTCGAGCTGGCCCAGGCACTGAAGCCACCGCCGCTGCTGGTCAGCGTGAGCACGCCGGTCGCCTCGTCGAAGGAGTAGGTCTTGCTGCCCACCGTCTTGGTCCACACGTCACCGGTGGCAGTCCACGCGGTGGTGCCACTGAGGACCTGGAAGGTGGCGCCATACAAAGAGGTCACATTCTCAAGGGTCCAGGAACCGGAGCTGAAGGCGGTATCGGCAAAGGAAGTGTCGATGTTGAAGTCGCCATTGATCGAGGCCTGCCCTCCGCCGGAGATGCCATTGGTGGTGACACCGACGGCAAAGCGGAGCTGGGCATTGTCTGAGAGCACCAGTCCGGCTCCGCCGGCGATGGTGGTGTCGCCGGTGTAGGTATTGAGACCACCCAAGGTCAGCGTGCCGCTGGAGATCGCGAGACTCGTCTTGCGGGTGCCGCTGCTCACGGCATTCGCAATGACGCCATCGTAGGTGGAGGTGCCGGTGGTGGTGAGCACGGAGTCCGCGGTGGTGGAACTGTTGCCCACGGTGGCCGCGCTCGTGCTCTTGATGATGCCTGCCAACGTCTGGTTCCTGCCCGCGAGATCAAGGGTGGCACTGCCGCTGGCACCGAGGGTGACGGTGGCGGTGGTGGCGAGGCCATTGTTCGCGCCGAGGCGAGCGGTGCCCGTCACGGTCATGGCGGTGTAGCCAGTGCCGCCACCCCAGTAGTTGATGGCACCACTCCGGTGAATGACCGGCACCGAGGAAGTGATGACACTCTTCACATCAAAGGTCCCGCCGGAGGATGCGTTGATGAAGTGGCCGCCACCCGCCGGGCTGGCGGTGATGTTCACGGGGCCTTCAAGCGTCGCGGTGCCGCTGACGGTGGACGAGGCTTCGAGAATACCGGCTCCCTGCGGGCTGGTGTTGGCACCGATGGTGATGGCATTGGCCAGGGTCACGCCATCGCCGAGGCTGAGACGGACACCGCCATTGATGGCGACCGTACCGCTGCCCACCGCGGTGGAGCTATTCGCCTTCACCACACCGCCACTGATGGTGGTCCCACCGCTGTAGCTGCTAGAGCCGCCGAGCGTGAGCGTGGAGGAGCCACCCTTGACCAGTGCCAGCGTGCCCGCGCCGTTGCCGAGGGTTCCATCGTAGCTGCTGCTCGTGGTTCCGGAAATGGTCAGGAGCCCCGCACCTGCAACCCCGCGGCTGATGGAGCCGGTGGCCGCACCGCTAAGGGATTCCTTGGCAAGGTCCATGTTGAGATTCAGCGTTCCATCCACCAGCAATGGACCTGTACCCAGGCCGCCACTGTTGACGGTAAGCGTGCCACCCGACTCCACCGCACTGACAGAGGTGCAGACCAGACTGCCGGTTGCCAGCGTGGCATTGGCGCCAGAGAGGACGTCCAGCCCGGTGCCGAATTCATTCAGGATCGTCAGCGTCTGCGCTCCACCCACCGCGGCAGTGCCGGAATCGAAGGTGAGACTGTTGATGCTGAGGTTGCCACCGAGGGTCGTGTTCGTGTTGGCCGCCGAGGTGGCGGAGAAGTGCACATCGGTGATGGCTCCCGGGATCTGGCCCGCATCGGGGGCACCGGAGCTATCGGTCGCCCAGTTGCTGTTAGGCGCAAGCGAGCCATCGTTCCAAACCGAGCTCACATCACCTCGCCACCATGCGGTGGTCGGGGTGGCGGCTCCGGTGACATTCAGCACGTAGCTGTTTCCCTGGATGCTTCCGTTGTAAGAAACAGGAAAACCGGACGGCGTGACACCGCTGGTATTCAGCACGAAGGTGCCGCTCAGAGGTCCACCCGACCGGATGAGTTCGTAGCTGCCCACCGGCGTGCTGCCGAAGAGCTTCAGCGTGTTGGTGCCCGTGGCGGTGACACCTACCGCATCGATCATGTCCGGCGAGGCATTCAGGCCGAACTCCAGCGTGGCTCCCGACAAGGATAGATTGTTCACCAACTGGCTTCGCACGGCCGTGCCCTTGCGGAGATCAAGGGTGCCGGAGCTGACGGTGACGTCACCGGTCGCAGGCAGCACGCCGGTGGTGCCAAAGGAAAGCGCGCCTCCGCTGATGGTCGTGTTACCGGTGTAGGTATTGGCGCCGGTCAGCGTCTGCCTTGCCGTTCCCGATTTCACCAGGTTGATGTTGCCGGAGATCACCCCGGAACCGGTCTGGTCCGCCGAAGTGTTCAAGGTAAGCGTGGCAGGTCCGGTGACGCCGTTGGCAAAGCCGACCTTCACGTTACCGCTCAAGCCGGCGATCGTCTGGTCATAGGTGGTGGTAGCCGCCTGATTGTTCAGTTGCAGGGTGCCGCCCACGGTGGACGTCACGATCCCGCTGGGCGAGAGGGTATTGGTCGCGCCGACGGTGACGATCGCGCCGGCGTTGTTGACGTCGAGCGTGCCCCAAGTGTTGGACGCATTGCTGAGCTCCCACCTGCTGGTGTCCAGAAGCTCCAGATAACCAGTGGAAAGGGAAAGCGAGCCGGTGACCTTGCCGAAATTGTTGCTGGTCCGCAGGGCAAGGGTCGGGTTGTTCGCATTGCCGACGCCAAGGGTGCTGACCCCAATGTTTCCGGAAACAATCGCCGCCGTCGCGGTCGTCGTCGCACCCGTCATGATGGCGGCGAGACCGCTGCCGCTGGTGTTGTCGATTGTGATGTTGCCGCTCCAGTTGCTGTTGGCAGCCAGGGAGAGCAGCGCCCGGCCGCTTCCCGCGTTGCTCCGCTTCAGAGTCAGGGCATTGGTCATGGTCAGGCCGGTATTGACCGAGAGGCTGGCAGAGAACTGCTGGGCGCCGTTGACCAGCACCGCGCCGGAGCCAAGAGCAGCAGCGTTCGCGACCGTGATGCCCACGGAGTCATTCCCCTGGCTGACGACCGTGCCGCCGGAGTAGGTATTGGTGCCGGAAAGGGTCAGCGTGTTGCTACCCACCTTGACGAGTCCGAGAGGACCTTGGGCGGTATTGCCAAGATTGGCCGAATAGGCTCTCGCCGCGGCGGTGGTGTCGAAACCAATCAATGCGCCCGAGGCGAAGTTGGTGGTTCCGAGCATGGTGGTGATGTTCGCATCGGTCACCGCATTCCCCACCGCAAGACCGGCTCCGCTGGCGACGGAGTAAGCGCCATTCGTGCTGAATCCGGACGAAGGCAGCGCGGTGGTTGCGGAGATCGAGAGCACGCCACCGGAAATCGTGGTGACACCGCCATACGTGTTGGCTCCGCCGAGCGTGAGCATACTCGGGCCCGTCTTGGTCAAACCTGCCGCGACACCACTGGTGATAATTCCGTTATACGTCACCGGACTGTTCACCGTGAGCGTGCGCGTGGCGGACCCCAAATTCGTATTGTTAGTGAAGGTCAGCGTGCCGTTGCTGGTGGCATCGCCGAGGGTGACATCGCTGTTCAGGGTGATGCCGCCGGGATACTTGTTCGTGAGGTCGCGGGCGGCGGTACTGTTGGAGCGGATGGTGCCGCCGTTGATGGTCAGGGTATTTCCCGCAGCACCACCCATGGCATTCACGCCGCCAACTGCGACGGTGCCTGCATTGAGCGTGAAGCCGCCTCCGTACTGGTTCCCATTGGCCAGCGCCCAGGTGCCCGGACCGTTCTTGATAAAGCCGGTGCCTGCGGCGGTGGAGAGCGCTTGTCCGGCGAAGTCGAGGGTCTTGTCAGCTGCGACCGTCACGCTTGCGACCGTGCCGCCGGTGGCGAGCGTGCCGCTCGCGGTGACCGTCACGTTTTCATTGGCCGTGATGGAAGCGAAGTTGGTGGTGGCACCCGTGATGGTGAGTGCGGTGCCGCCATTGTCTTCGAAGGTGACGTCGGATCCGGCGACCCACGCGTCGGTGTAAGGGCCGCCCGGAGCGCTGCCCCAGAAAGCGCCGGACCAGGAACTGGCGGCGCTGGTCTTCCAATACTGCGTGCCAGCGGAGGCCATCGTGACGGTTACGACCGAGACGGCGATGATCGGCAGAGCGGAAGCTCGCGTCTGATAAGAGGGTTTTTTCATAGCGGTAATGAGAAACGAAGTGAGGTCAGGAACGAGGTGGAGGTCAGGAATGGGCGATCCAGTGCTTTCGCCGATATCTGTCTGACGACTTGAAACAAAGGGCTTTGTTCTTGCCCACTGTCCGGAAAATCAGGACGGTTTAACTCGACTCACGTCACCTTTGCTCACCTGTGCACCCTTTTCGCCAACGATCGGTCATTGAGCAGGTCGCGGATCACTTGTGGCAGGGCTTTCGCAACGGTCATTGGCGCGGGCAGCTTCCCGGCGTGCGATCCCTGGTGCAGGAGCTGGGCGTCTCGAAGGACACCGTGGAGGCGGCGCTACGGCTGCTGGAAAGCGAAGGAAGTCTCAAGTCCGCCGGTCCGGGCCGCCGCAAGGAGATCGTAATGGCTCGCGATTCGACCGAAGACCGCACGCTGCGGGTGGGCGTGGTGATGTCGGATACCCTCAAGCTCATCAACCTGCATTCGCAGCAAATGATGCTCGATGTGATCCGGCGGATCGAGAATGCCGGCCACACCTGCTTCACCGCCGAGCGCAGCCTGCGGGAACTCGGCTACAAGGTCACGCGGGTCACCCGCATGATCGAGTCCGCGAAGGCGGATGCGTGGGTCGCCTACTCTGCCACGCGTGAAGTGCTGGAGTGCTTTGTCTCACGCTCCATTCCGGTGATGGCAGTCGGCGGTGGCTTCGCCGGACTCCCGGTCGCCAGTACTTCCACGAAGATCGATGATGCGATCCGTGATTCTGTTAGGACATTGAGCGCACTCGGGCACCGGCGGATCGTGGCGATTTCCCCCGACAGCTGGCGGTTGCCGATGCCAAGCCAAACCGGCATGGCCTACCTCACCGCCCTCGAAGAATGCGGCCACACGCCGACTAGCTACAACCTCCCGTCATGGGACCAGACTCCGGAAGGGCTGGAGAAGCTGCTGGAGTCGCTGTTCATGATCACGCAGCCAACGGCATTGATCTTCGTGAACCCCGCGCCCTACGTGGCGGCGCTGGAGTTCCTCGGACGGAAAGGCATCCGCGTGCCGCGCGATATTTCGGTGATCGGCATGACCACCGGCCCGATGTTCTCACTGCTCCCGCGCAGCCCTGCGCACTTCAAGTGGCCCATCGACGAACACGTCCGCCGCGTGAACCGGTGGGTGAAGAGCCTGGCCAAGGGAGAAACGGATCTCGCCCAGACGACATTCCCGGCGACATTTGAGCCGGGAGAAACGATCGCGGAAGCCAAGGGACAGAAGTGAGGGCTGCCCCTACTTCACCGGCTCGCGGTGCACCACCGCCTTCAGCGGCTTGCGCGGCTGCACGCCATCCGCGCGATAGATCACGACCAGGCTCCGCTCGCTGGGATTCTGGAAAATCGAGCCGGCGTAAAACCGATCCAGGCCGCCGTCACGGATTTCCGCGCCGAGCTGGAACTCGTTGTCTTTTCCCACAGGCACGCTGCGCTGATAGAATTTCCCGGCCTCCAGCTTGATCTTCTCGCCACCGAAGACGACCGCGACCGGCACCGGTGAGAGATTCACGAGGCGGACCTTGCCGGCAGGCGCAGACTCGGGATCGTCCGGCAGCACCAGCGAGCGCGCCGTGTTCCAATTCCCCTTCGCGGATTCCCGCCACAGCAGCACGAGAAAGTCGCCGCTCTCCGGACGATTCACCTTCAGCCACGGCTCCGCCTCGGGCGCATCATCGAGCTTCCGGACCTGCATGAGACCTTCTCCCCCGGGTGCGGAAAGCGGCAGGGTGACCTGGCCTAACAAAAGCGGCACGGCATTCTTCTTCTCGTCACCAAAGCCGACCATCACCTGGCGCGGCGGGATACTGCCGGCCGGCGGCTCCAGCTCATACGCCACACCATCGCGGATATCCTGCTGGAAAGGCGGCGCGTCCCCGACCGGCAGGAACCGCACATGGCGGCCGGCCACGGGCTTCTCTTTTGCCTTTGGATCCGGAGCGGTCTCCTGCGCGGAAAGCGGTAACCCGCAAACCAAGGCGAGCAGACCGGCGATGAACGACAACTTCATGGACCGGTCACTATCAGATCTCCGAGGGAGATAGCCAGCGGAAGGACGCGATGATGAAGCGGCGGCCGAAGTCGCCGGTCTTGCCTGTGTTCTTGGAATCGAGGCCGCTGTCATCCGGCACCAGTGGCTCGGGGATGCGTTGCACCGTGGCCTCGCACCACACGCGCGCCTGAACATTGCCCGCCTCATCCACCGAATCCCCATAGGCGCGAATCACAAAGCTATCCGAACGGGCCGACAACGACGGGCCGATGACTTGCAACACGTCGGCCTGGGTCAGGTAGGACGGCGCGCCCCATGCCTTGGAATTCGGCTTGAGCATTTGTTCCAGCCGGGTGGCGTCGCGGAGATTGTCGGGATGCTTGTAGTCCGGCAGTGAATTGCGGTTGTCGAGCGGGTAGGCTTGGATTTGCTCCGCATTCAACCCGGCCTTCTCGATGGCTGCCTGCAGCGCACCCATCCGGCCGGTTTCATTCTCAGCCAGACGACGGTTCACAAAGTCGGCCATCGAGATGAACGGCCCGCGCAGCTTCACCTGCTCCACAATCGCTTCGGCCAAGCGCTGGATCTCTTCATCCGTCAGCTCGCGATAGCCATCCCACGCGCTGTCGTCGGA
Organism: Luteolibacter sp. Y139; assembly: GCF_038066715.1. Taxonomy (NCBI): domain Bacteria; kingdom Pseudomonadati; phylum Verrucomicrobiota; class Verrucomicrobiia; order Verrucomicrobiales; family Verrucomicrobiaceae; genus Neoluteolibacter; species Neoluteolibacter soli. The sequence continues at coordinate 653,848 of NZ_JBBUKT010000001.1, forward strand.
TGCCTGATCGCCGGTCTTCCATGCCGGTCCCGGCGGATTCAGCACGCGTGGGAAGGGCGTGCCACCCGTGCCATAGCCGGTGAGCTTCGTCGAACCGAGCAGCGCCTTCCACGCCTCGACCCGCGTCGAGTTCACATTGAAAGCACCATCCACCATCAGCTCGGAAGCCGCCCGGTGGAAGTCCTTCAAGCCCGCCAGATCGACCGATGCTCCCGGTGCCGGCCGCATGCGGGAATTCGGCAGCGGATTCACCAGCGGATCGCCGAGGAAGCTGCGCTTTTGCTCCTCCGTTCCGCTTGAGAGGAAGAAGCGATCCCACAGCCCTTGGTTCGCTTCGAAGGACAGGTCGTAGACCAGATTGTCACTCGCGGGTGCCTCGCCGAGGATGGCACGGGCACTGATCGCCCAATCAGCACGGGTCTTTCCACGCGCGGTATCGGCCGACCAGCCAAGTTCATTTTCATGAAAGCCACCCAAGCCCGCACTGGTCTGGTCGCCGGCCAGGGCCGCAGTGCGGTTCAAGCCGGAGTTCCCACCGGTGCCCAACCGCGGATCTGCAAGGGAGTTTGCGATCGCATAGGAAGGGTGCCAGACCAACTCCGACAACTTCACATGCTGGAACTGGGCCAATGACAGGACGCCGGTCTCCTGACGTGGCACATCGAAGAGAACGTAGTTCTTCAGACCTTCCTGTGGCGGGCCGAAGGGATTGCCATGGTAGCGACCATCCCGTGGCACCGGCACCTGATCCGGCCAACTCACCGCCTGGTCGAAAAGATCCCGCGTGTAGGCACCGAAGAACCAAGGGCCTCCCGCGCTTCCGCTGCTCGGCATCTTTCCACCGACATTGTCCCACGGCGAACGGACCACGTAGCCAGCCCGCGGGTTCCAGTTCGCCAGCAAGGCTTCTTCCAGATAGGGGGTGTTAGCCAGAGGGCCGGAGTTGATGAGGTTCGTATAGTGCTCAGTGAACCACCGCAGCCGGATTCCCTCGCGCGTGCGAACATTCGGCACCACCGTCGGCCTCGGCTCGAGGCGATCCAATAACTGCATCGGCATGCGCTCGTTGACGTTCCACGCGATCCGCGGTTCCTTCCCTGCTCCGAATTGAAGTGACGCAGAAAGCACCGACAGCTGTGGCAGGGTGTCGAAGGACTCGAACGTGACAGTGCTGGTAGCATCCACCCGCTTCATGATGGCACGAGTGTCGTCGCTCTGGTTCACCACGCCCGACTTTCCGTCCACGTACCAAAGGCTCGGTGCATACCAGAATTGCTTGGGCAGAAAATCGATCCCCCCATCGATATCGCTGCCGGAAACATAGTAGGATCGGGAGACGTCCGGAGGGGAAGCGCAGGTCAGTTCATTGGCGTTGAGGTTGTATGGGCCGGGGCGATACGCACTCAGCCCATTGTACTCCGCCGATTTTGCCGGCGAAAACACCAGACATTCTCCGGGTTCAATACGTGTGGCCGGAACGGAGAAGTAGTAAGAGCCCATGTAGGGATCCTGATACCCTTCGGATTGGGTGATCGATCCACCGAAGGACGTGCTACGACCGCCCTCGAAATTCAGCCATGATGTCTGCGGCTGAAAGTATTTGGGCGACTTCAGCTTGTTGTAGTCCTCGTTCTGGGTCCACATTTCCTGTCGGCCGTTGCCTTGGATCATCACAATCCGGCGATCCATCTCGAGAGAGACGTTGTAGGGATTCCAGAGGACCACCCGCGGATACATCAGCTGGCGGATTTGGAAAAGCTGGAGCGGATAGCTCTTTCCATCACTAGCCACGTAGGACGTCATCCTGTCGGCATAGGTGCTCATCTGGATGAAGTTCGTGGCTTCCACCAGGATCGGCTGCAGATCCGCCTCCTTGCCGGCGAGCTTGATCGGGGTCTCGTTGGCCAGGGCGAGTCTGCGGCTGGTAGAGGCCGAGCCACCGCCGGTCTCGGCCAGCCGGGAAGGAACTCCCGAACTACGAAAAGCCGCGGAATTCCGCGCCCAGCCCCGTAACAGTCCGAACCGGGGGCCCGCATTGCGATAGCGGGAAAGTGCATTGGCATTAGCCGATCCAGCAGTTCCTCCGATGATCCTGTCGTCATCCGTCAATCCCGCGCGCGTGCCGAGTGCTGCCTCCGACCCATTGCCGGACAGATACGCCGTGAGGTCGCGCTTCAGTCCACCCTCGGCGACGTCCGCCAGCACGCCACGGGACGCCACGGTGAAATCAAAGCCGTGCTGCTTGCTCCACTCGGGACCATCCATCGCCAGCGCCGAGGTGCCGGGACTGACAAGCCGCGCACCATCCTCCCTTTCCACCGTCCTTGCGCCGTCCATCATCGCCACGTCCGGTGCTGCAGCCGCCAGCATCCGGAACATGCCGCCATCGGACGGTGTCGCGCGATTTGCCGGAACGTCCGCCCGCGGATCGGTCGTCGCGATATTTGCCCGCACGCCCAGATCGCCGGTCCACCAGCCATAGTGGCCGGAAAGTTCCTTGCCTTCGCCAACCTTCATCAGCGGCACCTTCAGGGGTTCGCTTTGGGTCAAGGAATCGCCCTGGCCCATCGAGTCAGCGCTCATCATCGGCACGGTCTCGCCGGTCGGATCCGCCAGCGGATTCCCGTCTCCGCTCACGAGCCAAGCCAGCGCCTTTTCTTTTCCTTCGTGACCGGCGCGCGCGTCGCGAAGGCCGCCATTGAGATCGTCCCGGGTGAACCATGAGTTGCCATTCGCCTGCCGGGTGCGCCAGACACCGGTCCACTGCGGCTGCTTGACGCCCTCGCCGAGGATTTCCGCGGTGGCCGAGACGCGCTGGTCCGGCCCCAGGGTCTCCTGCAATTGCCCGATCGCCGTGACCAGGGCCATCCGTGCATTGGCACGCGCGGTGGCCGCGTGTTCCTCACGGGTCGAGCGCCTCAGTTCGAGAGAGGAAAGGCTCATCAACCCCAGCGCCAGCACCATCAAGAGCACCGTCACGAGCAAGCACGCCACAATCGCGAATCCGCGTGAGGATTCCCGGGGGGTAGCTCTGCGACGGCGAGGACCAGTCACGAAACGGTAGTTACAACGTAGACTCGTTCTTCGCGAGCGGGAATTTGTGAGGAAATGGCGCGAAAACCTTGCCGGATGCACGTTTTCCGGCCGAAACCGCGCCGAAGTCACCTCTTCTTCGACGCCGATTTTTCCTCTTCCGCTGCCACCGCCTTCAGCTCGGCCACGAAGACCGCCGTCACCGGCGTGGCCTCCTTGCCCGCGGCAAGCCCGGCGGAGACACACACCGCCTCCGGATCAGGATCCAGCGCCAGCAGGGCCACCCGCTCGATCCTGCTTCCGGCCGCCACCAAGGCGACTCCCAGGCCCGCCTCGACCGCCGACCCGAGGCTGGTCACGCCGTCGAATTCGCCGGCCACCTTCGCGTCGATACCGTGGTCACGGAACAGCCGCGTCACCGCCTGCCAATACTCTGGGTAGTCATTGCGGGAAAACAGCAGCAAGCGCTGCCCGTTGAGCTCGGAGAGTTTTACTTTTTCGCGCCCGGCGAAGGCATGCGAGTTGGGCACCGCCAGTCGCATCGGATGGCGGCGGATCGCGGTCCACTGGACCGAGTTCGCGTCGCCTTCCCACGGCACCGTCACCACCACGTCGAATTTCCCCTGCGCCAGGCCATCCCGCATCTCCGCACTGGAGCAGTCGTAAAGCTGCACCCGCACCCGCGGATGGACCTGCGAAAAGCGCTCCAGCGCCAAGCCCAACAGCGGCCCCGCCAACGACGGAGCGTAGCCGATCCGCAGCGGCTCGCCCGCCGACTCCGCCCGCACCGCTTTCACCACTCGCTCGGCCCGCTCGATCAGCTTCTTCCCCTCCTCCACCAGCACCCGTCCCGCCGCGGTCAGCGCCACCGAATGCGCGCCGCGGGTGAAAAGCTCAGCGTCCAACTCCTCTTCCAACGCCTTGATCTGACGGCTCAGCGCCGGCTGGGTCAGGTTCATCTTCCGCGCCGCCGCGGTGATGCTCCCCTCCTCTGCCGCCGCGAGAAACAACTGCACTTGCCGCCATTCCATGCCCCCTTCTAGCAGGTCATCGCGCGGCGGTCACATGATTGTCACGATCCGCATTGCACCCCGCATCGCGGCCGGTAGCCTCGACCGCGTGAAAGCGAAGGCGATTTCCCTGCTGCAGGAATTGACGGATGCCCATTCAGTGCCCGGCCACGAGAATGAGGTGCGCGCCATCTTCATCAATGAGCTCGAAGACTGCGGCGAACTCTCCGCCGATCGCTCCGGCTGCGTCTTCTGCGAACTCCCCGGCGAAGGCCCGCGAGTGCTTGTCGCGGGTCACATGGATGAGGTCGGCTTCCTGGTGCAAAACATCACGCCGGATGGCTTCCTCCAATTCTTGCCGGTTGGTGGCTGGTGGGAGCACAGCCTGCTTTCGCAGCGCGTCCAGATCCGCACCCGCAGCGGTGAAAAGATCATTGGTGTGGTCGCCTCGAAGCCGCCGCATTTCCTGCCGGAAGCGCAGCGCCGCCAGGTGATGACCATCGACCAGATGTTCATCGATGTCGGTGCCACCTCGCGCTCGGAAGTGGAAAACGACTTCGGCATCGCCCTCGGCGATCCGATCGCACCCTTCTCGGAATTCACCGCGATGAAGCGCGAGGATTGGTTCATGGCAAAGGCCTTCGACAACCGCGTCGGCATGGCTGGCACCATCCAAGCGGGCCAACAACTCGCCGCGGCTGCCCGACCGAACAAGATCCTGCTCGCCGGCACCGTGCAGGAGGAAGTCGGCCTGCGTGGTGCCAAGACCGCCGCCGTCCACTCCCACCCGGATGTCGCCATCATCCTCGAAGGCCCGCCCGCCGATGACACCCCCGGCTTCAGCCGCGCCGAAAGCCAAGGCCGCCTCGGCGGCGGCGTGCAGATCCGCCTCTTCGACCCGAGCGCGATCATGAACCCACGCTTGGCCGAGATCGCCATCCGCACAGCAAAGGAAGAAGGCATTCCTCATCAAGTCACCGTCCGCCGCAGCGGCGGCACCGATGCCGGCTCCTTCCACCTCGCCGGCAACGGCATCCCCTCCGTCGTCCTCGGCGTTCCATCGCGTTACATTCACTCGCACAACTCGATCATCGACGTGAACGACTACCTGCATCTGGTGGCGCTCACGACCGCACTCGTGCGGCGACTCGATGACAGCACCGTGCGCGGGCTGACGAGGTTCCTTTAAGGAGTGTCGACGTTCCGTCGACACGACACCTGCTGCATACCGAATGCCCCCGCAAATACTGTTCTTTTGAACATTTTATTTGCGCGCGCACTTGAGGTGGTCAAGGCTCCCCCATGGACCCGCACCGCGGCCGGGGCGCTCAGGAAAATCCCGCCAATCGCTTCGAAGCCATGCGCTTCGAGACCGATGATGACGCGTGGATCGACGACGATCCACGTCCCCTGAAGACCACCTTTCTGCGCGATGACTCGCAGAGCATCCTCAACCGCGTCACCGCGGACGACCTCTCGTTCGACTACAGCGTGAACCCCTATCGCGGCTGCGAGCACGGCTGCTCCTACTGCTACGCGCGTCCCTACCACGAATACCTCGGCTTTTCCGCGGGCCTTGAGTTCGAGTCGAAGATCGTCGTCAAACTCGATGCGCCGGAGCTGCTGGAAAAGGAACTCGCTCGCCGCAAGATCTGCCCGGGAATTATCGCGATGAGCGGCGTGACCGATTGCTACCAACCCGCCGAGCGCAAACTGGAGATCACCCGCCGTTGCCTGGAGGTGATGTCGCGCTTTCGCCAACCCGTCGGGCTCATCACCAAGAATGCCTTGATCGCCCGCGATGTGGATCACCTCGGCGAACTCGCCCGCCATCAGGCAGTGTGCGTGTTCCTTTCCATCACTACGCTCGATCCAAAGCTCGCCCGTATCCTCGAACCGCGCGCCTCTTCCCCACGAGCCCGGCTCGACGCCATCCGCGCCCTCGCCGACGCCGGTGTGCCCGTCGGCACGAATGCCGCGCCGATGATTCCCGGCCTCAACGATCACGAGCTGCCCGCCATCCTAACAGCCGCGAAGGAAGCCGGTGCCAGTTTCGCCGGCTACACCATGGTGCGGCTGCCCGGTGCGGTCGCCACTGTCTTCGAAAGCTGGCTGGATCGCCACTTCCCCGACCGGAAGGAAAAGATCCTCAATCGAATTCGCGACGCGAGGGATGGAGCGCTCAATACCTCCACGCCCGGAGTCCGGATGCGCGGCAGCGGTGAAGCCGCCGGGCAACTCCGCGCCCTGCACCACGCCACCTGCCGGCGTCTCGGTCTGGCAACACGTCCACCGAAACTGAATACATCAGCCTTCCGTCGCGTGCTCCCCGGGCAGGCAGAGCTGTTCTAAGCCTGCACAAAAAAAGCGCCGCTCTCCATGGAGCGGCGCCAGCTTGCTTCGGACATCAGCAACCGCAGTCGTTCGACTCCTTGATCGCCTTCTCGATGTCCTCGCGGGCCTGTCCCGTCCTCTTCTGGATCCGGCCGACCAGTTCATCTTCCTTGCCCTCGACATAGTTGAGATCGTCATCGGTGAGATCTGCCCACTTCTGCTTCAGCTTGCCCTTGGCGATGTTCCAGTTTCCTTTGATTTGCAGGGTATTCATCGGTTTGTTCGGTTATGGTTTGAATGAGTTGCTGCCCAAGACTCGAGCGGCAACCCTTGTCCAACTCCTTCAACGCGTCTCATGCCAAAGCGTGGCAGCGCGATCCCGGGACCCCTAGACCGCTCGCAATCCCTGCAATCATGAGGGATTCCAAGCTCCGCACGCCTCGTGAGGCTTTCCGGATCGAGAAAGACCATCTTGCAGGATTCCCCAAGCGGCGTGCGGCCTGCATCCCCGGCACTTGCCGTCACCAGCACGGCCCATCTATCCTTCCCACATGAAACGGCTCGCGATCTTGGGAGGAATTGTCGTGGTGGTGCTTGCGTTGACCAATCCCAACGAAGCGGCTTTCCGGGATTATGTCCGGGAAAAGCAAGGAATCGCCGGCAGCCTCGGCTTGGCCGTGACTGACCTCCTCTCCGGTGGCAAAGGTGGCATCCGGCGCGACAACTACCTCGTCGCCAGCCGCTTCTACCTCGGCGGAGATGGTATCATCCCGCGCCAGGATCTCGGCTGGGGCATCGCAGGCAAGATCTTCGAATCCGGGAATTCCCGCCGCCGATAGAGGCGGCTACCTCTTGTTAGAGCGGGGCGTTCAACCAATGAACACCCCGCCCCGATCAAGTTTCACCCCGCGCTGAACACCACGGATCCTCCCTGCACGTCCGCCGTGATCACGTCGCCGTCCTTGAACTTGCCATCCAGGATGTCCAGCGACAGCGGATCGAGCAGGTAGTGCTGGATCGCGCGCTTCAGCGGGCGCGCGCCATAGACCGGATCGTAGCCCTGGTTGCCCACGAATTCCTTGGCCTCTTCCGTGAGGGCGAGGGCCAGGCCTTGTTTGGCAAGCCGCTTGCGGACGCGGTCGAGCTGGATGTCCACGATGCTGGTCAGCTCCTCGCGATGCAGGCGATCGAAGATGATCGTCTCGTCGATGCGGTTGAGAAACTCTGGCCTGAAGTGCTGGCGCAGCGCCGCGGTCACCTTGGCCTCACGCTGTTCGGCATTCTCCTCGTCGAGGATGTACTGGCTGCCGATGTTCGAGGTCATGATCAGCACCGTATTGCGGAAGTCCACGGTCCGTCCCTGGCCATCGGTGATGCGGCCGTCATCGAGCACTTGCAACAGCACGTTGAACACGTCCGGGTGCGCCTTCTCGATCTCGTCGAAAAGCACCACCGAGTATGGCTTGCGTCGTACATGCTCGGAAAGCTGCCCGCCCTCGTCATAGCCGACGTAGCCCGGAGGCGCGCCGATCAGCCGGGAGACACTGTGCTTCTCCATGTATTCGGACATGTCGATGCGAACCATCGCCCCTTCGTCATCGAAGAGGAATTCAGCAAGTGCCTTCGATAGCTCCGTCTTGCCCACACCGGTGGGTCCGAGAAACAGGAACGAGCCGATGGGACGGTTCTCATCCTGCAAGCCCGCACGGGCACGGCGAACCGCATTCGACACCGCCTTGATAGCCTTCTTCTGGCCGATGACCCGGTTGCCGAGTCGCTCTTCCATGTGGACCAGCTTCTCCTTCTCGCCTTCCTGCAAGCGCGAGACGGGAATGCCGGTCCATGCCGAAACGACACGGGCAATGTCTTCCTCGGTAACTTCCTCGCGGAGAATCGCACCTGTCTTCTGAAGCTCCACCAGACGGTCATTCGCGGCCTCCAGTTCGCGCTGCGCTTCCGGGATGCGGCCGTAGCTGAGTTCGGACGCACGGGTCAGGTCGCCGATGCGCTGGGCCTGCTCGGCCTCCGTCTTAAGCGAGTCGATCTTGTTCTGTGCCGCGCGCACGAGATCGATGACATCCTTCTCATTCCGCCACTGGGCCATGAGGCCGGCGGACTCCTCGCGCAGGTTTGCCTGCTCCTCCTTCACCTTTTCGAGGCGCGCGATGCTGGCCTTGTCGGTCTCCTTCTCGAGCGCCTTCTTCTCCATCTCGAGCTGCATGATCGCGCGCTCGATCTGGTCGATTTCGGTCGGCATCGAATCGAGTTCGATCTTCAAGCGCGAAGCTGCCTCGTCGACGAGGTCGACGGCCTTGTCCGGCAGGAAGCGGTCGGAGATGTAGCGATCAGAAAGCATCGCCGCGGAAACCAGTGCGCCATCCTGAATGCGCACGCCGTGGTGCACTTCATAGCGCTCCTTCAGCCCGCGCAGGATCGCGATCGTGTCTTCGACCGACGGCTCACCGACCATCACCGGCTGGAAGCGCCGCTCGAGCGCTGCGTCCTTCTCGATGTACTTGCGATACTCATCCAGCGTGGTAGCGCCGATGGTCCGCAGCTCACCGCGCGCAAGCTGTGGCTTCAGCAAGTTCGCGGCATCTACCGCACCCTCGCTCGCCCCCGCACCGACGATGGTGTGTAGCTCGTCGATAAACAGGATGATCTCACCCGCGCTCTCCGTGACTTCCTTCAGGAAAGCCTTCAAGCGCTCCTCGAACTCACCGCGATACTTCGCGCCCGCAAGCATGCCGCCCACGTCCATCACGATCACGCGCTTGTCCCTCATCGAGTCCGGCACATCGCCGGACACAATGCGGCGCGCGAGGCCTTCCACGATGGCGGTCTTGCCCACACCCGGCTCACCGATGAGCACGGGATTGTTCTTCGTGCGGCGAGAAAGCACCTGCATCACGCGGCGGATCTCGTTGTCGCGGCCGATCACCGGATCGATCTTCCCTTCACGCGCACGCGCGGTGAGGTCGGTGCCGTACTTCTCCAGCGTCTGGTATTTGCCCTCGGGGTCCTGGTCGGTGACCTTCTGCGGACCGCGGACACCTTCGATCGCCTTGCGCGCCTTCTTCTCATCGAGCCCGGCTTCCTTGAGCAATTTGCCTTCCGGAGCATCGGCCTTCAGCGCGCCGATCAGGACGTGCTCCACGCTGAGGTAGTCGTCATCCATCGACTCGCGCACCTCATCGGCAGCATCGAGCGTGGCACGCAGACCATAGGAAATCTGTGGCTGCGTCGTGCCGCCCTGCTGGGTCGGCTCGCGATCCAGCGCCGTCATCAGCGATGCCTTCAGGCGAGTGATATCGACGCCCGCCTTTTGGAGGATCGGGGTAACAATACCGCCTTCTTGTTGAAGCAAGGCGAGCAAAAGATGCGTGCCCTTCAGCTCGGGATGAGCCGACTTCGAGGCCAGCCGTTGGGCGGCTTGGAGGGCTTCCTGAAGTTTGGTCGTAAGCTTGTCGAGTCCCATGGATTTCGCGGATTGAGCGGGAAACTAAGGCCAAGCGTGGCGCCTCGCCATGCTTCCCTTGTGTTTTCTTCCTCATCAGATGCCATAGCATTCACTTTATTCAAATTTTTTGATTCAATCTTTTGCTATGAAACAAGCCCGAAAACCTCCTCAGCCGCCTACGGATCAAGCCGGTAGCCCGCTCCTCGCACCGTGATCAGGTGCCGCGGATTCGCCGGATCCTCCTCCAATTTCGCCCGCAGCGTCGCGATGAAATTGTCCACCGTCCGCGTGCTCGGGTAGGCATGATAGCCCCACACCACATCCAGGAATTTCTCCCGGCTGACGACCTCGCCGGCATGGGTCGCCAGCAGCCGCAGCATGCCCGCTTCCTTCTCGGAAAGCTCGTGCCGCACCTCTCCCCGCAGCAACTGCCGCTTCGGGAAATCGATCACCGCCGGGCCGATGCGAAAATCATCACCCACCGTCTCCTCCCGCTCACGCCGCCTCAGCAGCGCCCGCACCCGCGCCAGCAGCTCCTTCAGCGAAAACGGCTTCACCAGATAATCGTCCGCGCCGTTATCGAGACCTTCGACTCGATCATCCACTTGCCCTTTCGCGGTGAGCATCAGCACCGGCATCGTGCGACCCCGCTTCCGCAACTCCCGGCACACGGCAAAGCCATCCAGCCCCGGCATCATCACATCCAGCAGGATGAGATCGAAAGCCTCCGTGCATGCGAGTTCCAGACCACTCACCCCATCCTCGGCGGCGAGCACGCGATAGCCCTCCGCCTTCAGGGTCTCCACCAGCGCCGTGCGCATCGGCGCTTCGTCTTCGATGACCAGCAGTCTCATGCGGAAAGAGGAAATGTGAGCGTGAAGGCACTGCCTTTTCCGGGATCGCTCTCAACCGCCACCGACCCGTGATGCGCCTCGACGATCGATTTCACCAAGCTCAGGCCGATGCCCGTACCCTGCGTCTCGCGGCGCAGCTCATCGCCGGGCCGGTAGAAGCGCTCGAAGATCCGCGACTGCTCCTCCTTCGGGATGCCCGCGCCTTCATCGCGCACTGATAGCTTCCAACGGCGGCGCTCGTCGTCAGACGCCAGCGCGATCACAACAAGCGAGCCCTTCGGCGAGAACTTGATCGCATTGTCGAGCAAGTTGACCAGCGCCTGCTGGATCGCATCCGCATCCGCGGTGGCTTCCGCCGGCGAAAGCTCCTGCTTCAAGGTTATGCCCCTCTCCTGTGCGAGCGGTTCCATCACGCGCACCGTGTCTGCCACCAGCGAGGTAAGATCGCACGGCTCCATCCTCCACACCTTCCTCCCCTGCTCGATCCGTGCGTGGTCGAGCACATTGCCGACCAGCGTCGAAAGCCTCGCCCCCTCGCGCGCGATCAGCCGGTGAAACTCCTTCGCCGTTTCCGGTGCCACCTTCTCCGCCTCCAGCGCATCCGCCATCAGCCGGATCGACGCCACCGGCGCCCTCAGCTCGTGCGACACGCTGGCCACGAATTGGCTCTTCATCTCACTCAGCTGCCGCTCGCGGCGCAGCGTGCGGTGGAAGAAGAACAAGCCGAACAAGCAAACCCCGGACGCCAAAGCCAGCAGGCAGATACTCCAGACCTGTTGCCGGATGATTCCGTCGGAGAGCGCCCCCAAATCCGTGGGATACACCTCCGCTTTCAAACCGCTGCCGAAAGGAACAACCGCCGTGGCAAACGGCCGTGTGCTACCCGCGCCGCGCCTGCCCACCGATGGAATCACGTTGAATCCCGGAGGCATGGAAGACCGGATCAACCGGAAAACGAGATCCGCCTCCGGACAGGAGATAAAGGCAATGTGATCCTCCGCCGGTCCAATCCACAGCAAGTCGCCATCCTCCAACATCCATCCGCCGGCCGGGTTCGTCTCAAGCAGGCTCGCCGCCTTCGCGTAGTCACGCCAATGCTCCACCTCCGGCGAATCCCCGGGACTGAACCAATTTTCCAAGGCCTTTTGGGTAAGCACCGAAGGACACTCCTTCGTCAGCAGCCAGGCGATCCTTCGGCCCTCGTCCGGATCTCTCGATAGACGCTCCGAATCCAGCTCCAACAAACGCAACGCAGCCACCGCACGCCGCGGCAGTCCGGCCGGAGAGATTCCGGCAACCGGTGACTTGCTCAATGCATCCAGCGCCTGCAAATCCTTCCCCTCCAAAACCGCATCGAGGGGCGAAGCGCTTCCCGGCATCGGAGGATCCGGAAAGCGCGGGAACCGCACTTCGATGCGCTCGAACTCGCGAGCCCACAAATCCGCCGCGACTTTCGCAGCCCGGTCTGCCTCCTCCTGCTTCGCAGCCCAGGCGGCCTTCGCCTGGGCATTCAATCCAGCGACCGCCAGCGCGATCAACACCACCAGCGGCAGCACCACGGCAAGCGTGAGCCAGTGCAGTGACCATGACCTCGAACTCCTGCGCGACATGGATCAGCGGGGGGCCGGAACGATGTTTCTCGGACGAGGCGGACGCACCGACGGAGCCTGCGGTGGAGGGACCACCCGGGACGGGGCATTCGGCATTTCGGAAATCTCCACGACATCGCCATCACGGAGGAAAAGATCCTCGGCCGAATCGTAGGCCTTCTCATCCGTGCCACTGCGCGCGAGTCCGACACTTCTTCTACCCTGACCGAGCGCTACCGCTGCCGTCAGGGATGCGACCCCTTCCTCAGGTCGCATCGGAATCCACTGCCCGGCCACCTCCACGAACCGCGGCGATTGGTAATGGATACGGCGCATCTCCATCCCGCCCTGGTCCGAGGTGACATGAATGCGGCAGTCCAGCGCCTGCGCGAAAAACCGGCCCTCCTGTTCCGAAGGCCCCGGCCACGGCTTGCCAGCCATCCCGGCGAGCTGCGGGATTTCGACAATGTCGCCCGGCTTCAGCTCCACGTCTGCAGCCCGCGCGGTTTCTTGCGAGACATCCGCCCCCGCCTTGGCGATGGCCGCGGCAAGATCCACCGGCATGCGAGTGTCCGTGCCATCATCCTGAAGCCGGCGGATGACGATCTTCGAGAGATCCGGATGCGGCAGCAGCTGGAGCGGCACAATCAAATTGTCATCGTACGGACGCAGGCCGATCAGCACTGCCGGATCAGCCTGCGGCGACCCAATGGCATTCGCCCACCACCCGGTGAGATCGGCGATCGCTTGAAGCAAGGTCGGCCGGTTGATCATACGTCCCGACATCTCGTTGAAGTAGCGGCTGAAGGGAAGGCCCGCACCGGTCACTGCGATGTACTGCTTCCGCCGGATGAGTTCATCCTCGTGTCCCAACGGGAAGGTCTTGACGATCACCGTGTCGCCCGGCTCGAGCGGACAATCGGTCTTCGACGTCCGGTCCCAATCCACTTCGATGGAAGGCCAGCCCTTGCGCATCACGGAGACCTTCGGAGACGGCCCGCCCTGTGGATTGATCTCCGGCTGCCACAGCAGCTTCGCCAAGCGTGACGCGCCCACCAGTGGCACCACGTCCGAACCTGGATCGAAGATGAGCCGGTCGCCCTGCATCGTGAGCTGGCGGCTCTTCCCGTCGATCTCAACGGTCACCGGAAAGGCGATGCGTTTCATCAACTGCCAGCGGATCGCCGCCGGTGCCTCGGAGGAGTATTCGACGTTGTAGTTCCGCATCCTGCCATTCTCACCCCAATCGGGTCCGAGCTCGACGACATCTCCCCACTTCAAGACCGGCAGTTCTTTCTCGCCATCCAGTCGTGCCGCCATGGTTTCAATCCCATCGCCCTCCTTCCGAAACACGGTGACCTGCATGGGGTATTGTCCCCCATTGGCTAAGATGTTGGTCCACTCCATCCGCCGGTTCAGGAGCAGATAGGCCAGCGGCAACGGTGCCGCATCCCCTCCTCCCGCCGCCAATTCCCGGGGACCCTTCCCCCAAGACTCCGGAGTGATCAGGGTGACCGCATTCCGTTCCAACAACGACGGCACCACGAAGCGATGGTAAAGCAGCGGCCGGTTTTCTGCCCGGGCTCCTTGGAAATCCCGGTCGCGCCATTCAGCGTCCGGCTTGGCACCCAGATCGATCAGCAGCTGAGTCTTGTTCTTGTCGCTGTCGCTTTCCGCGGCGACCAGAAGAGGCGTGAGATTGTTATGCGCAGGAGCAGCCGCACTCGGATCGGCACCTGCTTCCACGAGAAGACGGATCATGTCGTCATCGCCGTTGCCGACGGCCCACAAGAAGACATCGGGCGAAATCACCGGCTTCTTCGTGGCAGCCAACAGCACCCGGACGAGTTCCGTGCGCTTGGTCTGTACCGCTTGAACCAGCAAGTTGGGATCGGCAGTTGAGGCCCCGGCTTTGATCAGCCACCGTGTGGCCGCGAGATGACTCTCCTCGATCGCGACTCCCAGCGGTGTAGTCCCCTTCGGAATGAGATCGGATCTTCCCCCTCCTGGCTGCGAAGTGCCCATGGCGGCCATGTTCGCAGGCTTTGGCTCCGCCGGCTCCTGGGCGGTCGTCGGGGCATCCAGTACCGCTCCCTTCTCGACGAGCGCTGCCAGGATCGCCTCGCGCTGTTCTTCCGGGACGAGATAACTCCGGCGGGCTGCCGAATGAAGCGCCGTGTAACCGGTTGCCGGGGAAGCCACCTTGGGATCGGCACCGCGCTCTAACAAGAGCCGCGTGATCTCCAGACTGCACACGACCGCATCGTGGAGCGGCGTGCCCATGGGATGACCGGGCATCACATCATTCTCAAACGTCAGCCGCTCCTCCATGCGGGCGGCCAGACAATTCGGATCCGCCTTGTGATCCAGCAGCATCTCGCACATGGCCACGTCCCGCTTTCGCACGGCCACGTGCAGTGGAGTCATAAACGCCTTGGTCTGCGAGGGAGGTCGTACGCTCTCGCTGATCTGGTAATAGCCCTGTTGAGTCGGACCGGGATTCGGATTCACCCCATGATCCAGGAGTAGCCGGACGACATCGTGGAACTCCAGGGTGACAGCCAGGAAAAGCGCGCCGTCTTCCCCCCGGGTTTCCTTGAATGGATAGTCCATCAGCAGGGAAATGGTCCGGAGGTTACCGGTCTTCACCGCTTCTTCCAGCAGCTTCCATGGTTCGCAGGCCGCCCCGGCCTTGAGCAGGAACTCGATCGCCTTGAGGTGACCCGCTTTCACCGTGGCCATCAGGAGTTCCGGGTCCTTCAGCTTGTCGGGGCTGGACTCCACCTGCTGCTGGAGCCGGCGAAGCTCGCGGGCTTCGTCATCTTCTGGCTGGGCTTCAGCGGGAGCGGCCTCGGCGCCGAGCGCCGTCAGGTTTTCCCGGGCGAGTTTCGTTTCCACGGCCGCCTCGGGAAAGCGGGCGAGCAGTTTCTGATAGAGCGCGATCGCCTCGTCCTTCCGGTCCTGCTTCCGGCGGACTTCGGCCAGGCGGAACAGCGCGCTCGCGGCGAACGCGCGCTGGGCATCGTGCTGCGAGAGCAGCGCTTCATACTGCTTCGCCGCAGCATCGGGGTCACGGGTGACTTCCTCGGTGTAGAGCGCGTCGCGGAGAAGTTCGCGGAGATCCTTCTCGTCCTCCGCGGAAAGCGGCGAGAGCGGAAGCAGCAGGGACAGGAGCACGAGGCCGGTGCGGCGGATGGAGTTTCGTGTCATGGCGTGAAGATGGCAGCTTCCGGTGTCCGGTTTGTCATGGAATGGTCATGAGTGCAAGGGAGCTAAAACGTAGGCGCGTTCGTGAGAACGCGGAAGGAAGGGTGAAGTCCGCTCTGCTCGCAGCTCCCCGCGCTGTCACCAGCGCGCCTACGAAAACCACCGCGAGCAAAATACGCGCAGCCTCGCACGTCCCGCGGTTAGATCGCAGGCCCCACATCGGACAAGTTCGTGGCGTTCCCAATGAACGCATCATGAAAGCCGCTACCTTACTCTCCCTGTCCGCCCTGCTCGGTACCGCCATGGCCGGAACCTTCATCACACAAACCACGCCAGTCGCCACTACCGGCTTCGAAAACGCCCGCCGGCCGATCAGCAATCCGACGCTCTTCGACCTCGCCCTGCCCACCACGAACCTGCACCCGATCTTCATGTATCAGAACCTGCCGGAATCGGTGAATACCACCGCCGGTCCTCTGCCCATGGGCGGCGACGTGCAGGTCTATGCGCTCCAATTCGAAGTCGCGCTGAATGACCGGCTCTCCGTCGTGGCAACCAAGGACGGCTACGTGGACATCAATCCCAAGACCGAGCCGCTGTGGGGAAACGAGTCCGGCTTCGCGAACATCGCCGCCGGCCTGAAGTATGCCTTCATCTACGATCCAGCTAGTAGCACCGCCGTGAGCGGGACCATGACCTTCGAATTCCCCACCGGGAATCACGACGTCTTCCAGGGAGAAGGCGATGGCGCGGCCAACCTGATCGCCTCCGGCCTAAAGCTGTGGGATAATTTCCAGCTCGCCGGTGCCGCGGGCGTTCACCTGCCCTTCGACGGGCAGATGGCGACCACCTCATTCCTCAGCGCCCATGCCAGCTACGAGGTGAATCGTTGGTTCATCCCACTGGTAGAGTTGAACTGGCACCACCTGCTTGATGCCGGCAATGGCCGTCCGAATTTCTTCGACCAAGCCGGCGGCGGCGTGCCGGTGGTGGCGGCTTTCGAGGGCTACGACCTGCTGAACTTCGGCGCCTCAAATGCTACCCATAATCGCGACCTTGTGACCGCTGCGGTCGGCTTCCGCTCACGACTGACGGACGCCATCGACCTCGGCTTCGCCTACGAGCTGCCGCTCACCAACAAGGAGGACAGCGTCATGGACGACCGCTTCACGGTGGACTTGGTCTGGACATTCTAACGGGACAGTCGGCTCGGCCGCCGGGTATCCGCGCATCGGTGCCCGGCGGCTTTCCTCTTCCTCAGAACTGGAAGTAAATGAACTCGCTCAGCTGATCGAAGTCCCGGCCCACGGCATAGAGGAGCGCCAGCGTGAAAAGCAGCCACAGCCAGGTCGGCCGCCACTGCCACCAGCGGTGCGGGCCGGTGCGGGTTCCTGTGGCTTCCTCGATATCGAGTGCAGGCCGGTAGCGCCGCAAGAACTGCTGCGTATTCGGCAACACCCACACGACCAGCAATCCGGTGATGACCGGCACCATCGCGCGCTTTCCTTTCACCACCACCACCGCATCCGGCGGCCAACCGTCGAAGCCATTGAACCCGAACATCGAGGCGAGCATGCGGGTGGCACTCTCGAAGTGATGGGCGCGGAAGAAGACCCACCCGATGATCACCGCGATGAAGGTCAGGCCGATCGCCAGCGGCTTCGGCAAAGCGCGCCACGCCATCTTCTTCCGGAAACCGAACCACGCGTGATTGATGCAGAGGTAGAGGCCGTGCAGCGCGCCCCACACGATGAAGGTCCAGCCAGCTCCGTGCCACAGGCCGCCTAACAGCATCGTGACGAATAGGTTCACATACCGGCGCGCCGGCCCCTTGCGATTGCCGCCGAGCGGGATGTAGAGGTAGTCGCGCAGGAACCGGGACAGCGTCATGTGCCAGCGCCGCCAGAAATCGACCACCGAGACCGCCTTGTAGGGCGAGTGGAAATTCAGCGGGAAGCGGATGCCGAACATCCGTGCCGCCCCAAGCGCCATGTCAGAGTAACCGGAGAAGTCGAAGTAAAGCTGCAGCGTGTAGGTCACTGCACCCGCCCAGGCCTCGAGCATCGTCGGCGCACGACCATGCGCCGCGGCGAGGTCGAAGATCGGGGTGGAGGTGCGGGCCGCGTAGTCGGCGAGCACCACCTTTTTGAAGAGACCCAGCGCCAGCATGGTCGCACCGACAGCGAAGTCCTGCGACCTCAGCCCGCGGTCCTTGTTCCGCTCGAACTGCGGCATCATCTCCCGATGATGGATCAGCGGGCCCGCGATCAGGTGCGGAAAGAAGGTGACGAACAGCAGGTAGTCCGTGAAGTGATACTCCTCCGTCTCCCCGCGATAAGCATCCACGAGGTAGGCGATCTGCAGGAAGGTGAAGAAGGAGATCGCCAGCGGAAGCACGATCACCGGAATCGCAGCAGGCCAACCGGTCGTGTCGTGAAGGATGCCACCGAGGAAGCCGGCATACTTATAGTAGCCGAGCAGCGCCAGGTTCGCCGTCACGCCACCGGTCAGCAGCAGCTTGCCGGGACGGCTGAACTTCAGCGCCGACAATCTACGACCCAGGTAGTAGTTGAAGACACAGGAGCCAAGGATCAGCCCCAGGTATTTTGGCGACCACGGCTGGTCCGGATCCGGATTCCAGATCCCGTAGAAGAACAGCGAGGCGAGTACCAGCCACGCAAGCGAGAGACGAGCCGGAGCCTTCCTCAGCAGGTGGTAGCCAAGCAGCACCACCGGCAGGAAGATGAAGAGGAAGAAGTAGGAATTGAACAGCATGTCACTTCACTTCTTCTTCGCCTCGCCTTCCGCGATCCATTGTTCCTTCAGCGCCATATCCCCCACCCCGGGCCCGGTGAGGTAGGCCTTGTAACCCTCGCGGACGTGATTGAACCACGGCTCGATGGTCTCCGCCGTCAGCTTCGTCCCGTAGTTCTCCGCCCCGGGGATCGGCACCGGCCAGCCCATGATGCGGCTCTGGATCACATTGCCGACTTCGATCGAGTAGTGCCCGAGGTCACCCCAATGCGGCATCACCGCCTCGCGGTCTTGCGGCAGCGGGTCGCAATTCAACGGATGATAGTCGGCAAAGTCCCACACCTCCACCGGCGGGCCGTCGAAGGTCTCACGATTCACCTTTTGTGCGAGCTCCAGCACCGCACGGCGCTCGTGCTCGAAGACGACCGGCGGATTCGCGGCATCGGCAGCGCGGGAGTTCATAAGCGCGTGGGTCGGGTGGATGAAGGTGATCAGGTGCACTCCCCTTTGCCGGGCATCCCGCATCATGTCCTCCAGCACGCGGGCCTTGGCGGGATTCACTGCGGGCTTGGACGTATCGGGCACATCGAACTCGGCCTCGCCCTGAATGCGATCCTTGATGAAATCCAACTGGCTGCGC
This sequence comes from Luteolibacter sp. Y139, assembly GCF_038066715.1. Lineage (NCBI taxonomy): Bacteria > Pseudomonadati > Verrucomicrobiota > Verrucomicrobiia > Verrucomicrobiales > Verrucomicrobiaceae > Neoluteolibacter > Neoluteolibacter soli. The sequence goes on from NZ_JBBUKT010000001.1 coordinate 672,729, forward strand.
TTGCCCTTCTTCTTGGGGTGCGCGCGCAGGCCCTTCGGCGAGTACTGCGTTTGCTCGTGTTTCGAGGCACGCTTGAGCGTCTCCATGGATGCCTCGAACGTGGAAACGCCGATCATATAGCGGATCTCCCGATTGAAACGGTCTTCATTTCCCGCCAGAGGCGAAGAGTGATAGTCACCCATCGGCCGGGTATCGGTCGTCGAGCTCAGGTCACCCGGGTCCACGCCGAAAAGGATCAGCCCCACCTTCCGCTCCTCCATTAGGTAGCGGGCCAGCGCGGTGCTTTCATAAATGAAGCCGCCGCTGCAGCCGAGGTTCACCACGGACTGGCCTTGCCAGCCGGGGAATTCGGGATCGAGGCCATTGGCCACTCGCGAGGAGCCTACCAGACCCACGTCGATCTTCGGGTTCGCACGGACGATGCCCGCCTTGCCCGTGCGGATCTGCGAGGAAATGTCGCGATACGGGTCGAGCTTCTGCGACGACCACGGCGTCGGTGTCACCCGCCACGGGTTCACCGTCGTGTTCACCGCGAAGGACACCAGCGAGGCCACCGCAATCACGGCGACCAGACCGATCGAATATCCCCTAAAGGCGCGCACGGACGGGGTATGAAGGACCGCCCGCCGGGGGTCAAACGTCTTCCGCGTCGGGATTCCCCCTCACGCGAAATGCCGCTCCAGCAGCCGGGCGACCTGGGTGAAATCCGCCGAATCCACCGGCGGCACCGGCGCATTCGCTGTCAGCAGCGGCACCCGCTCCCGGGTGTGGTCGGTCCCGTGATGATAGGGATCATTCCCGTGGTCCGCCGTAATCAGCAGGAAATCCTCCCCCACCTTCGGCAAGAACCCGCCCAACCACGCATCGAACTCGCGCAGGCACTGCGCATAGCCTGCCGGATCGCGGCGGTGGCCGAAGAGCATGTCGAAGTCGACCAGATTCGCGAAGATCAGGTGCGGCTGCGGCCGCTGCTCCGCCCACAGCTTCTCGATCACCGCCATGCCATCGGCATTCGATTTCGTCGGATGGCTTTCGGAAATTCCCGCCCCGGCGAAAATGTCGGAGATCTTCCCCACCCCGATCGTCTCCACGCCCACCGCCTGCAAGCGATTGAGTACCGTCTCGGGTGGCATCAGCGAGTAGTCGTGGCGGTTCGAGGTCCGCTTGAAGCTCGCCGCGCTGTCGCCGAGGAATGGCCGCGCGATCACCCGGCCGATCCGAATGCCGCGCTTGTCTAACACCTCACGGGCTTGGTGGCATAGCGCCCACAGCTTCTCCAAACCATAGCGCTCTTCATGCGCGGCGAGCTGCAGTACCGAGTCGGCACTCGTATAAACGATCGGATGGCCGGTGCGGAGATGTTCTTCGCCGAGCTCGGTGAGGATCTCGGTTCCTGAGGCCGCCTTGTTTCCGAGGAACGGACCACCAATCTCATCTAACAAATCCTGCGGGAACGACTCGAAGGTGTCGAACGCCTGCTCCAGCACGCAGCCCGCCAGCTCCCAATGGCCGGTGGTTGTATCCTTGCCGGCCGAAGCCTCGCTCATGATCGCGGATGCCGCATTCGGATATGAGGCGGAACTTCCCAAACCAAGCTTGGCAAGATTCGGCAACTCCAGCCCCTCTCGCTCGAACAAATGCCCCAGCGTGTCCGCGCCCTCGTCACCATAGTCCGCCGCATCCTTCGCCGCGCCGCAGCCCACGGAATCCAACACAATCACGAGCGCCCGCTTCACGGAAAGTGATGCTTGCCCAAAGCAGCCTCGCACCCAATCAAAAACCGAGGCCAGCCACCGGCACGACGCGGCGGGGCTTCAGGAATTCCAGCAGGTAGGCAAGAAACACCGCACCAAACAGCCCCACACCAAATCCTCCCGCCCCGTGAAGCCCGAGCATCCCCAACCGCCCGAAGGGCACCGCCGGCGTTGCGGGATGAGGAGGAGAAATCAGGGCCACCCTCTCGAAAAAGGAGGTCGAGCACATTTGCCCCATTTCCAGCCGCTTCTGCGTCTCCCGCGCATGGTCCAATTCCGACAACACGGCTTTGACGCCCCGCTTTCCATCCGGGGAACCGGGCTCAAGGGAAGCCACCTCGGCTTCCAAGCGACTCACCTTTCCTTTGGCCGAATCGAGCTCCACTTGATCGGACACGCGTTGCTCTTCCACTGCGATGGCCCAGGCAGCGTCGTAAATCGCCATCCATGTTTCGCGGGCGGCCTTTTCCCCGCGCCCTGTCACCGTCATCTTGAGAGTGGGCATTCCCATCGTCGCATCGATCTCCACCTTCTGCTGCCGACGGATGACATCGACGTCGGCGCTCACTCCCCACGTCTCCGAACGCTCCACACGGTTCGCCGCCCTTTTCAGCACCCTCTCTGAAGTCATGAATTCCATCCCCTCGCGGGCGACTTCCTCATTGCCGGCTGATGAGGTCTTTCCGGAAAAGTAGGCAATCGATCCGGGCACCGAAGTCTCCCTGAACTGCTGAAACAAAAACCACGCCACTCCCATCACCACCCCGAGCAAAGGCAGCATCCAGAACAGACGCCGCCAGCGCATGGCGACAAATCCCGGATTCCAGCGGCGGGTAGCAAGCCCTTCCATTTCCACTATCCTCAATGCCTCTCGCCTTCGCGCAAGCTCGCAAGGAGTCCGGTGCGGCGGGAAGAATCCGGCAGGCCCTCTGCCCACTCGATGCCCGCCGCTTTCCCGGCGGGATCGAGCGATTGGATCACCTCCGCTGCCACCTTGACGAATTGTTCCTCAGGCAACCCGGCATCGAGCAAAATTTGCCGTGCCACCGCCGGATCACGGTGACGTGCCAAGGTGCCGCCGATGATGTGCACGCGATTGCCCTCCGGGAGTTTCGAGTCGAGCGAAACCCGATGGAGAACATTGGAGAGATCCCCGGGCGTCTGCGTTGCGGCAAATTCCCAGAGCGCAGACAGGCACAGTTTCGCATCCGCACCTAAAAGCTCGTCGATCCCCGCTGGATCGGCGGCGACTTTCGCGGCCAACAACAGCGCCGGGAAATCAAGCTCCCCGCGATTCTTGAATTTCGGCGGGCTGATTCCCTCCAGCCAAGCCGCCGCTGCTGCGGCATCCGCGCTCAGCCACGTTCGCATGACCGTCCGGAATGGACTCCCATCGTTACCGTCCACGACCAGTTCGGCCGCCAGCTTGGGATCGCTCTCCGCCACACGGGGCCCGATGGATACCAGAATGTCCTTCTTCACTTCCTCCGGCAACTCGCTGTCGCGCAACATCAACGCCCACTGTTTCAATTCGTGCCCCGATGCCGCCGCGATCTGATCGCGGAGAAGCATCCGCTCCTTCTCGGTCAAAGGGACGCCCTCCTTCAGCGACTTCGCGATCAAGGCCACAAAGCCCGCACCATCCAGCACCGGCCTGGCCTCGCGCTGCGAGGACTTTGTCGCGCCGTTCTCCACGGCCGCGCCGGTCTTGCCGGAAACCGCGCGCAATTCGGCTTCACGCTGCTTCAGGCGGGAGAGTTCCTGTCCCTGCCACCATCCCGTGGTGATGGCGACAAGCACGATGATGAGCAAGGTGGCCTTCATGACTTCAAGGTTTGCGAGGGATGAGACGGTCGATTTCCTCCTGAGCCATGCCGCCCTTGCGAGCGAGCTCCCGGGCGTCTTCACGCTCTCTTGAGGAAAGCAGCATCATCTGCAGTGCCGAATCACGCAATGAGCGGTCCGTGATCAGCTGGCTGCGCGGGATCGCATCGAGGATCCGGTCCTCACTGAACATGCAGCGGCTGATGTAGGTCGCCAGCATCCGCTCATCGGGATGGCGTTCCCATTCGGCATCCAGCACCTCCTTCACCCGGTTGGGCACGGCATAGCCAACCCCATCCAGGAAAACGCCGGCCGCCTCCGAAGGATCGAGACCTGCCGCCGTTTCACGCACCCAATCGAGCTTCTTCGCGACCTGTTCCAGCGACATCTCTTGCGTGAATCTTCCCGCTGCCAGGGAGATCCATTGAGAAGCCTCGCTGTTGGACGGTTGCAGCTGGTCGATCCAACCACGGATTTCCCCGGTCGATCGCTCCCCGGCCGTGGAAAATATCTGATTGAGCGCCTGCCCGCGCTGCACCGGATCGCTCATCTCTCCCGCCAGTCCCACCATCACCTCGGGATGCTTCAAGCCCGCCCCTCCACCGATCACCGCCTGCCGCCGCTCATCACTCAGGCTCCGGAAAAAAGCAGCAGCATCCTCCGGACTCCTGAGATACAGCCCGTCAAAGGCGCGTGCGCCGACGACCGCCGCATCCGCGGACCGGGAAAGGCTGCTATTCTCTCGGTACCATGCGGCCGCTTCTTCGGGGTTCTGATCCGCCCAGCGATTCAGATTGTCGCCAGCAAGATTCCAGATCGACCCGTCGCCCGGCTTCATGAACGGGGACAGGCGCAGGGCGAGGCCGACGACCCGCTCGGACGGCAAGCCGGACACTTGGGCGCGGAGGCAAAATTGCCGGTAAAGGGCGTAGACGAGGGCATTGCGCTGCTCCGGACCAAGTTCGAGGGACGTGGATTCCACAAGCAGTCGCTCGAGCTCATCGGCGCTCATCGCTTCGACTTTCTTCTCGGTTGTGAATCGCTTCACCAGATCGCCTTCCTTCGCGGCCAGCAAGGCATCGGCCAAGACAAGGAGATTCACCGGCGCTGCACTCCGGTCCGATGCTGGCGTTTGCCGCGAAGATGACCCCGACGAAACGACGAGGTTACTGCTCTCCAACAAAGCGATTCGTTGCCGTGCATCGGAGATTGCCATCGCCTGCATGCCGAGCGGAGCAAGCGAGAGAAGCAAGACGGCCGCAATCACAACGGCGGGTTTGATTTTCATGAGATGGAGGGAGTGAAGGGTTAGCGTTTTCCAGGAAAGAGCGGCCACCGCCGCGGGAGTGGCGCCCAGTGATGCTGCCACCGCGGGAGGAGCGGCTTGCGTCAGCGAAGTGCCGAGCCCGCTGCCAAGAGCGGCGGAGCTCACGGCGATCCCGCGTTTTGTCAGGGAAAGCCGCAGCCGTTCGACCGCTCGCGATCCACGCTGACGCCACGCCGCCGGCTCTCCGCCGAATTGACGCGCCATCTGCTCGAAGCTCAGGCCATCGAAGTATTTCAGGAAGATCACCTGCCGGTCCTTCTCCGGCAGATCATCGAGTGCTTGATCAAGAAGCGGCGCGGCATCCTTCCATGCGGAGTCGCCATCATCATCGGGAAGCGGGAGATGTTTCATGCGCGCTTGGTGCCGGCTTTCGCGGCGCAGGAGTTTCGAGGCTTCGTAGCAAGCGGTGCGGTGAAGCCAGCCCGCGAGAGTCGGCAGATGGGTCAGCCGTGGCGCCTTGCGGGCGAGAATGAGCAGCGAGTTCTGCGCGGCTTCACCGGCCAAGTCATCGCGACCCGTCCTTCGCAACGCCGCGTGGTAGAGCAGCCCGCCATAACGCCGGGCGAGGACCGCGAAGGCTTCCTCGGAGCCTTCGGCGGACCACGCTTCCAGCAGGGAGGCATCGGGGCGGTCACTCATTTCAACCATCATCCCCCGCTCATCGGAAAAGTGTGACAGGAAAAATGCGGCTCATGCGAATGCCCTGAAGTTTCAAACGGGGGTGAGCTGTTAGATCCCATTTCCTGCCGAAACCCGCCCAAACGAAGCAGGGGAAGAGGACAGTCCTGCTTCGATATTCCCGGATTTTTTGAATCACGAATCGTCACTAAATTCGGCCGAAAATCTCAGCACATGAATCGGCCGTGGCATGTGGGGTGCTAAATCGGACAACGCACCCCCCGGCGTCCCACGGCCAGCGCCGGAGGGTCTCTCGAATGCGCTGATTTCATGCATATGAAGACCCCATCTACTCCACCACTCATCCTATCCATCTGTCTCGCAGGCATTGCATCCGGCACCGCTGGTACACCTGCCGAACCACCGGTCGCAGTCATCAAAACCTTCGAACTCGAAACGGCCACCTTGGAAGACGTCCAAGAGGCCATGCGTCTTGGAGAGCTTACCAGCGTCGAGCTCACCCTGCTCTACATGAACCGCATCGCAGCCTACGATAAGACCACGGGCCCGATCGGTCTCAACACGGTACCCGTGCTGAATCCGAACGCGATCGCCGAGGCGGCCAAAGCGGACAAGCTTCGTCGTGAAGGCGTTGAACTCGGACCGCTTCAGGGAGTTCCTTTCACCGCGAAAGGCAACTACAGCTTCAAGGGGCTGGCGACCACCGATGGCCTCACCCTTTGGGCGGATCTCATCGCGCCGTACACCAGCCACGTCATCGAAGCATTGCAGGAAAAGGGCGCCGTCTTCCTCGGTCACAACAACCTCGACACCTTCCAAGCTTCCACCAGTTCCACGACCTCTCAGACCTTCGGCCTAGCAAGAAACGCCTACAACCGTGACTTCGTCACCGGCGGATCGAGCGGTGGTTCCGGCTCTTCGGTGGGAGCCAATCTGACCTTTTTCGCACTGGGTGGTGAGACCGGTGGCTCGGTGCGCAGCCCCTCCGAACGCGCCGGCATCGTCGGCTACAAGACCAGCCAGTCATTGATCTCCGTCCGCGGTCTGGCACCGCTCGCCTGGGATCGTGATGTGGTGGGTCCCATGACCCGCTATGCCGTGGACAATGCGAAGGTGATGGAAGCCGCCTCGAAGCCCGATCCTGCCAATATCTGGTCCAGCGTCACGGTCGTCGATGGCAGGCCGCGTCCAACAGGCTTCGCAGACCAGGCTACCGCCTCCACTTTGGTCGGCAAGAAATTCGGCGTCCTCACCAACTCCGTCGGAACGGTGGACACCGGCATCCCCGGAGCGATCAAGACCGTCTTCGCCGAAGCAAAGGCCACACTCGAAGCGGCCGGCGCGACCGTGGTCGAAATCACTGCCCCGCCGGAACTGGACATCACCTTCACCGGTCGCCGTAGGACGCTTCCCGTCGATGTCGTGACGCCACCGACGCGCAAGCTCTACTCACCAGCCACGACTGATACCACCGGCAACATGGTCGCTGGATCTCGGGCCTATCCCTTCAAGACCTTTCTCGAGAGTATGGTGACGCTGCCAGGCGATACGGCCGATCAGATCCATGACAAGGTCGTCGCCCGGATCAGCCCGGTGACTCAGTTGCCTCAGGTTTACCGCACCGCGATCGCCGACAAGACCACCTTTGGTCCGGAGCACCCGGACGTAGCGGAGCACTTCCAGGCGACGAAATATGCGATCCTCGATTACGAACTCTTCCTTCAGGAGAACGGAGTGGATGCGATGATCTTCCCAACCGTCACCAACAAGACCTCGTCAGGCCTGACGCTGCCGCCTCTCACCCGCTCGCTGGTGAATTCATTCGCCCTGCCGGCGGTAACCGTGCCAATGGGATCGGTCGACATGGGCAGCGGATCGATCGAGCCGACGACGATGCAGTTTGTCGGACGTTTCCTGCAGGACGACAAGCTGCTCGCGCTCGCCGCTGCCTTCGAGCGCGCGAGCCACAAGCGGATGGTCTCGCCTCAGGTGCCACCGCTCGATGGCGAAAACTTCGAGATCACCATGGACGACTATGTCGATGCCAATGATCCCTACGCTCCGCCGCTCCTCGTGGTGTCCAAGCAGGGCGTGGCGAAGAAGACCGCCGGCGTGAAGCGGCTCGAAGTCGGCGGACAGATCAAGGCCAAGGCGGATGTTTCCTCCATCCGCGCATGGATCAATGGCCAGTCGGTGCCGGTGGCCATCCAAGGCAAGAAGTGGAAAGGCTCGGTCGCCTTCGAAGAGATCCAGCCCTATGTGATCCCCGGATCCAAAACGGTGGAACTCAGCATTCTGGCCGAAGACAGCGAGGGAAATACGAATGCCACGGTGGTTCCCATTCGCGTTCCGAAGTCCCTCACCCTCGCTCCCAAATAACCTGACGGCTGTCCCTCGCTCCACACTTCACCGTCATGATTGCTTTGTTGAAATCCACGAAGGTTCGCCTCGGCCTGGTTCTCCTGGCGTTGGCCGCAGTCACGTGGTGGATGGCCGTGCCGCGCAATCCGGAAGTCGTTTTCGGAAAGACGGACGACCGGCCCGTGGTAAAAGCGGGCAAGTGGAGTGGCCATGACGGTGCCACCCGGTTCGCCGTGGCAGTGGCTGCGGCGAAGCCGGGCGAGTGGGCGCAGCTCGTGCGCGAGGCCCTGGACTCGGGCAACGAGGAGATCATCAAGGAGATGCTGCCAGATCTCCTGCGTCGCTGGATGCAGGCGGACATGCGTGGCTTCCTTGCCTTCATCAACGAGATGGAGGTGCTCGACGCGGACGGCCATCGATGGGCGATCCTGGGACCGATCCTGCTGGATGTGATTCCCGAGCTCGGTGAACGGGCGATTACGTCTCCCACGCTTTCAACCATCATTCATCGCACGATCCTCAATGTGGCCCGCCACGACCCGGACGCGGCATTGGATTGGGCGCAGCAACGGCTCGCAGGAATCGAGAAGGACCGTGCCATCGCCGGCATCGTGCCTCACCTCGTGGAGAAGGATGTGGATGCTGCCCAGCGCCTGACAGCGGGCATCGAATCCACGCCATCCCGATTGGCTGCCCAACTGGCGATCGGCAACTATCTCGGAGCTCAGGACTCCGAGGCGGGTCTTGCATGGGCCCGCTCGTTGGGTCACGAGGGCGATCGCGCTTATGCGCTCGCTGCGGTGCTGTCCTCCATGGCGGAAGCGAATCCACAGGGTGCGGGCGAGATCTATCGCGAATCGGTTTCGAAAATGCAGCAGGCCTTCACCAGCAAGGTGCTGGCAGAGCGCAACGAGATGGGGCTGTCCACGGGTGGTGAATTCGAAGACATGACCCCGGCCCAAGCGGAGCGGGCCTTGCGAGCGCTTCCTGATCCAAATCTCCAGTACTTCGAACGCGCCGCGGTCGAAATTGGCACTGCCTTGGTGCGTGACGATCCGGCTGCTGCCTTGGAGTGGGCTCGCGCACTTTCATCCCGCGAAGGAGGAGAGGCAGCACTCGCCGGAGTTTACGGCTCTTGGGTGAGCATCGCTCCAAGTGACGCCTGGAACTCACTTCGCGCGGAATCGAATCCCCCTAACAGGGTCGTTTCGGACTTCTTCGAATCATGGGCCACGAGCGATCCAGCAACGGCTTCGAGCGCGGTTGCCGAGCTCTCCGGAGCCGCCCGGCTTGCCGCGATCCCCGCTACCGTTGCTGGATGGGCTGAGGCAGGCGGAACGAGCGGCGACTTGGTTGGCTGGGTGAGAACACTCGACGGGCAGCAAGAGCAGGATCAAGCGCGCGGCGCGATTGCTTCGACCGTGGCATTCAACGATCCAGTGGTGGCGTGGCAACAAGTCCAACAAATGAAGGACCCGCAACGGCAGGCAGCAGCTTTCAACGAGGTCTTTCCAAGCTTGGCCGATGTCCAACCGCTGCTCGCGCAAAAGGCAGTCGCAACCCTGCCACTCTCGCAAGTTCAGAGGGACTATTTCAACGACTTGCTGGAGCCCTTGCTGAATCCGTGATTTGGAATCAGGTGATTTTGGAAGTTCCCTGAAGTTCTAGTCCCAACCCAGGAGGAACCTCATCCAGCAGATTCCGGAGGCCACAGCAAAAATCCAAGTCCACTTCCGGACGCGGATGAAGAACAGCGACCCGTCCTGATCGAGCGCGAACTCCTCCCCCGTCTGCTTGTCGATCACCATTCTCTTGGGCTTCTTGTCGAGATACCTCGCGAAAAGAAAATTCCCGACTGCGCCGAGCAGGAAACTACACGCAAACATCATGTCACGGTCTTGCTCTGGCGGCTTGAGCCCGCTCGCAAATTCATAAACTCCCTGCGAAACGCCCATACTCAGAAGGAGTATTATCAATGTCAGGATTCCCTTGCCGGACCAGAAGATCATTTTTGTAGTATCTTAAAGCTGTGCCAGCCACGGCTGGGCCGTGACTACTTCCACATTCAAGCAGGTCCGATCCTCGCCGCAAGAATACAAGAAAGGCCTTCAAAAATCTGATCGAGAGATCCTGCCTTTCACTCTTGGACCTGTGACGAGACCGCGAGTTTCAAGTCTGCCACGAACTGTCGGAACTCAGCCTCCTTCCTCAGTTCGTCGACCCGCAGCAAGTAGGAAGGGTGAACGGTCAGCACCACCCGGCTCGCGATCTGCGGTGCGGCAACAAGACCGCGGTGCTTGGTCACTTGGACGTCGGGCCCCAGCAATGACCGCGCGGCCGTGCCACCTAACAGAATCACGATTTCTGGCGCAACCTTCGAAAGCTCAGCCAGCAACCACGGCTTGCATGCTTCGATTTCCCCAGCTCCGGGCTTCTGATGCAGGCGAAGCTTCCCTCGCGGCGTCCACTTGAAATGCTTCACCGCGTTCGTGACATAGCAGGTGGAGCGATCAAGACCCGCCTCCACCAAGGCGCGATCCAAGAGCTGGCCCGCAGGACCAACGAAAGGCCGGCCTTCCAAGTCCTCGCGATCGCCGGGCTGTTCGCCTACGATCATGATGTGCGCATTCTCCGGCCCCTCTCCCGGCACAGCGGCGGTTGCGTGTTCCCATAGCGGACACTGTCGGCAAGCCTGCGTCATCCGCGCGATGTCATGGAGGCTTGTCGAGGCTGCCGGATCCGCGACAGGAAAGGAGGACAGATCCTGAAGCTTGCCGAGGTAGGCATTGGCGGGCGCCCGCTTTACCGGACGCAGAGGCTCCTCGATCATACCGTGCGTGCGTGCGGTGCTTTCGCGCGAGAGCTCGTCGATGAGATCGGCCTCCGGCAGATTCTTCCAATAGCGTCGCGGCATCTCCGACTGCATCGCCTTCATCTTCAGCCGAGCGGGATTGAAGATGCTGCGATAGTAGGTGCGCCAGATGCCTTCCATGACATCCGGCTGGTCACAGGGATCGCGCGGCACTCCGGGGCTCATCTTGAATTCCCCAGCGATCCAGTGCGCACATCCCTTCGGCGTGAAGATCGACCAATCCATGTTCGCGAAGCGCTTGCGGAAAAATGGCGCCGCTGCCTCGACAATGAAGTGATCCGGCTCGAACCACGCCACGAATCTCTCTCGTCCGTCGTCCGCCTCACCGGCTTTCCGGAAGCGGACGAACGCATGCATCTTGTGAATCTCGCGGCGGACATTCTTGGCCAGACGATGCGCCATCGCCACATCCGGATCGCTGGCGATTTCCAAGACATGCCGCTCGCCGCTTTTCACGATCCGCCACAGCAGGCGATAAAGCAGCTCCCAACGCCGCGGATCGGCATGGCACGACACATCCTTCGCCAAGCCTACAAACGCCGGCGGCACGACAGCCGACTCAGCCACGGTCACCATCTCGGGCGGTTCTTCAAACAAGCTGCCCTCTGCCGCCTCCCAAAGGATTTCCTCCGGCGGAATGCCACGCGCCAATACGTCGCGAGCCTTGATGCGCCACGTGGCAAACGAATCGCCCGGATCAAGGCTGTGCATCGCCGAAAAGATCGAGTTGGACCGGCCGCGGAGCCAGCCGCGCCAGCAAACGGTCACCATCCAAGTCTTCACGCGCGGGGTGGTGATCGGCCGTGATGATGAAGGCCCGCACCTTCGGCAGCGAAATCCTCAGCCTCGCCAAATCAGCCAGTCTTACGTGTGTGTGTCGTCGAATGGAGAGCAAGCGATCCACGTTCTTCATGCCAAGCCCCGGCACCCGCAGCATCTCCAAGCGCGACGCCGTCTGAAGATTGAGCGGGAATTGCTGGCGATTGCGAAGCGCCCACGCGAGTTTCGGATCGATCCTCAGGTCGAGATTCGGCTGTTCCGGCGTCAGTAGTTCCGAGTTACTAAATCCATAGTATCTCATCAGCCAGTCCGCCTGATACAATCGATGCTCACGCACTAACGGCGGAGCGACCGGCGGCAATACCGACGACGGCTCGGGAATAGGGCTGAAGGCCGAGTAATACACCCGCCGAAGACGGTAGGCGCGGTAAAGCTCGTCCGAACGCGCCAGGAAATCCGCATCAGTGGCCGCATCCGCACCCACGATGACCTGCGTGCTCTGCCCGGTGGCATGTCGCAGCTTGCGATCCCCTTCCCGCTTCCGCTCCGCGGCATCATCCAGCTTCACCCGGATGCGCCCCATCGCCTGCTTCGTGCGGGCGAGATTCTTTTCCGGTGCCAGGCGGTCGAGGCTCTGCTGGGTGGGAAGCTCCAAATTGATACTGATCCGGTCGGCGTAGCGCGCGGCTTGCTCGATCAGCTCCGGTGATGCCTCGGGGATCGTCTTCAGATGGATATACCCGCGGAAATCATGCACCTCCCGCAAGGTGCGGGCGACCTGCACCACTTGCTCCATCGTATGATCCGCACTGCGGATGATGCCCGAGCTGAGGAAGAGTCCCTCGATGTAGTTCCGCTTGTAGAAATCCAGCGTGAGCGTCACCGCCTCTTCCGGCGTAAAGGCCGCGCGGCGCACGTTGCTCGACCGCCGGTTGATGCAGTAGTGGCAATCGTAGAGGCAGCGATTGGTCAGCAGGATCTTCAGCAGCGAGATGCAGCGCCCATCCGGCGCATAGCTATGGCAGATGCCCGCGCCTCCCGCGGAGCCCACTCCGCGCCCGTCCGCAGAGTCGCGCTTGGTCGCGCCGGAGCTGGCGCACGAAGCATCGTATTTGGCGGCATCGGCGAGAATGGCGAGCTTTTCGGAAACCTCCATGCTGTTCACACGGACAGTAACCTGCTAGCCAAAGATCGCTAGCGAAATCGCCACTGCACTTTGCCCTGCCAGCTCGCCTTACCGGCGGCGGCGAAGCACAAAGCCAAGGCCAGCGAGCGCGAGCAATGCGGACGACGGCTCTGGAACCGTGAAGGGCAGGTAGCCATCGAATTTCTCGTTATGAATCTCCGCGGTCTGGTTCAGCGTCGCCGCCACCACCGTGCCATCGATATTCGAGCCGGACTGGGTCACGGTCGCTCCGGGAGCGTAGATTCCACCGCGGAAGTTGGTGCCCACCGTCACGCTGGTGGCTTGATAGAAGTTGAAGAGAACCTTCCGCTCGTTGTTCGTGAAGCCGTTGGTGAAGTTCTTGTTGATGGAGATGTTCTCACCCGCGACGTTGATCAGGATCGTCTCCGCGCCATTGGCGTTCAATTCCAGCCGGTCGAAGCCCCCGGAGCCGAACAAAGCGGCAGCGGTGACGTTGAAGACCGCGACCAGGTGGCCATCGATCATCGTCGGCGTGGCATTGAAGGTGAAGGATCCATTTCCCGGCTGAGTGCCGGTGCTGTTCGCCGCCAGCTGCGACCACTGCTGCGACGCGAGGGTGAGGAGACTGGTGAGATTGTTCGTGCTGGTCAGCCCCACGCTTCCCAGGGCGTTGTTCCATGGCGTTTGCCCGGTGGTGATGACCGGAGTTCCCGGCGCATTGCCGTTCAGCGTGACCTGGCTGGAATTCACGGCGGTGCGGCTGATCAGGCTACCCGTGATGAGCGTGGTGCCGTTGCCATTGCCAATGCCGTTGTTCAGCCACAAGGAATACTCCGCGTCGTTCGCCACCTGCCCGTCATTGAAGCCGAAGCGAGCGGCATTGCCTGGCTTGTAGGTGCCGTATACGAAAGCCGAGCCTTCGGTCTCGTTGCCCTGATTGTAGTCACCGGCAATCACGGCGAATCGATCCATCAGATCCATCATGATGTTCGCGGCATGCAGGGGGAGAGCACCGAGCAATAGCGCTCCGGAAAAAATGAGGGATGAGACCGATTTCATGGGGGCGAGTGCAACAGAAGGCGCGGATGGCTAACGGTAGCCAAAATGCACATCAAGTTTAATAGTCCCAAAATCGGACAGATCGCACACCAATCCACACAACCATCACAACCTCAATTTTTTACAAAAATACGCGTAATCGCGTAGGGACCAAAAGTCTAACCATCCCAGAGACATGCCTTTTGCAATCTTCGACCTATTTCAATTACGTGCAAAATGATCGATTCAGCCAAAAACAAGAAGCCAATTAGCGCCTCCTTGCGAAACACTCGCCGGAATTAGCGATCAGTTGTTAGACGGAGGGTTTAATCACCTCCGCGAGCTTCCTCAGGCCCGGAAATCTCCGGCTGGGAATCGCGCACCACATCCACGTGAGGACCATCCCGGCCCGCCTTCTCCTCCAAGTGGCAATGGACCCCCTTTCGGCGAAGTTCGCCGATTTCCAGAGCTGCCTGCTCATGCGCCGCCAGCACGTCTGCAGCAGGAATGCTTCGCGTGGTCATGGCAACCTGACGGGTCGCGCCGATCCGTATCGGCGCAACCGCATTTCCTGCGCGGATTCTCCGATCACACCGGACTGTCATCCGGCGAATCGCCGTCGTAGCCATTCGTGCGAGCATTCTCGCTTTTCACAATGGCATAGATGGCTGCAGCGAGCACTCCGACAAGAATCGCGCCGCCAAGGACGCCGACGGCCTGCCGTGGCGGACTCGAGCGCAGTGAGCGCAGGCGGGACGCAGCGTAGTGGCCGCCTTCGGCGAGCCGATGGCGGGCGGTGTCGGCGATCTCACGCGCGCCCTGCGGCACGGCGTAGCGGGCCGTGTGGTGGACCAGATTTCCCACGTCCTCGCGGAGATGGGAAAGGTCCTCGCGGACGCGGCCGAAGAGCGAAGAAGTACGGCGGTCGTGGAATGGTGAGTTCATGGCAATGCGATTTTAGCAGATCTAGCACTAAGGCGCAGCTTTGGCCTTAAGGCAAGTCCACGGTTCCGGTCAGAGCGCCGCAGCCACCGTGATGAGCGCGGAAAGCTGGGTATTGAAATTCGCGATCTTCGCCCGCGGCGGCTCCTGCCATTCCAAGGGATAGAGCTTCTCTTCCTGCGGCAGCTTGAGGATGGCACCGGCGCTGGCCGCGACTACCCGGTCCAGCTTGGCTGCGACGTCAGCGTGGATCTTCTGCCGCTTCAGTGAGCGGGAAAGGATGCCGAAGTAGCGCGCGCAGATGCCCTTGAACAGGCCGACGTCCCAGCCATCGGTGCTCAACTTCTCATAGAGCACGCCATCCTCGAGGACGATGCCCGACTTCTCAACGATGGTGGCGGCCACGGCCGCGGCCTCATCGAGCCATGCCTGCTTTCCAGTCGCCTGATGAAGCGCTTCCAGGCCACCGACATAGGCACCCTGATTGTAGCTCCAGTAGTCTCCCTGGTGACCGGGACGATCGACGATGCCGGTGCCGTCGTAGAGCTTCGCTTCCTTTTCCCATGCGAAGCCCTTTTCCGCCCAGTCCAGAAACTCGCGCTGCTTCGTCACCCGGGCAAGCCGGGCGGAGAGCACCACGAAGAGGCTATTGGTAATGGCGTTCGGGTCGCGCTTGTCCGCTTCCTCTGCCCATGAGACGCCACCTTCCTTCCGCCAATTGTTGGCCATGTGCTTCTGGATGGCCACGGCGGTGCGGAGGTAGCGCGGGTCCTTGGTGCGCTCATGGAACTTCAGCCACGCGACGCCCCACCAGGCGGAGTCGTCGAGGTATTCATTGCGAAACTCGCTGCCGTGGATTTTCTCCGGATCCGGTGCCTTCGTCTTGCGGCGGAGCTTCTCTTCGTCGGCGTCCGACCACTTGCCCTGCTTGCGCAGTGACTCGGCGACCTGTGGCAAGCGGCTGCCGCGCTGGACATTCCCGGCATGGATCTCGCGCAACCGGGCATCATAGAGACCGGTGCGGGTGAGATTCATGAAATCCACCATCGCCTCGACGACATTGGCGCAGGACCACCACGGTGGATTGATCTTCCCCTCGAAATGCCCGCGCAAGTCCTTGCCAGGACGATCCAGCCAATTGGCGATCTCGGGCACCCAGAAGATCTCATCGAGCGTCACCATCCCGTCTCGGAAGACCTTGGCAAAATCGGGCTTCGCCGCGGTCTCCTGCGCGGAGGAAAAACGCGGGAACAATGCGGTCGCCGCGAGAGACCTGAGGAAAGCGGAGCGGGAGATCATGGGGAAGACGGGTGAGAGCGAGCCCCGGTAACCGTAGGCGCGTTCGTGAGAACGCGGAAGTCAGTGAAAAAGCGGACCACAAGGACAGCTTCCGCGGTGTCACCACCGCGCCTAAATTGGGTAGCGCCAACAGGACGTCGACACCCCTCAAGGAGCCTCCACCTTCGCCGCCTTGCCCTCCTTGATCGAGCGATAGATCGCCTCCACCGCCAGCAGATCCCGCAACCCTTCCTCTCCTGACTGGGCGAAGGGCTTGTTGTTCAGGATGGCATCGGAAAAAGCATCCACCTCCACCTCGAAATGATCGGTGGCCGGAAACTCGATCTTCACGTCCGGCTTCGAAGTCCAGCCCTTCAAGCCATCATAGCTATACGCCGGATCCATACCGAAGCGTCCGCCCTGGCAAATCGCGGTGAAGAAGTTCGAGCCGTTGAAGGCGTAGGTCGTCATCACCGAGGCAAGCACGCCGGATGGAAACTTCATCGACCACGAAATGGTTTCGTCCACCTCGGCGAACTTCACCGGATCCGTCTTCGTTTCCTGAGCGGTGATCTCGATGGGCTCCTCCCCGGTGAGATAGCGGCACGCCTGCAGCGCATAAACGCCCACATCCATCAGCGCGCCACCGCCGGCCAGGTTCTTGCGAAGGCGCCACTGCTTCGGATCGCCAATCTGGAAACCAAAACCTGCCTCGATGAACTTGAGCGGCCCGAACACCTTCTCCTTCGCCAATCGCATGCACTCGCGGTGATGCGGCTCGAATTGGCAGCGATAGCCAACACCAAGCATCTTCCCGGCCGCCTTCACCGCGGCGATCATGCGACGGCATTCGTCCGCAGTGTTCGCCATCGGCTTCTCACAAAAGACGTGCTTCCCGGCCTTCGCCGCGCGCACCACGAATTCCTCGTGCATGCCATTCGGCAGCACGATGTAGATCACATCCACGTCCGGATTCTCCGCGATCTTGTCGAAGGTCTCGTAGTTGTAAACGTGGGTGTCCGGGATCGAATACTTCGCCTTCCACTCGTCCGCCTTGGCCGGCGTCCCGGTGACGATCGCCGCCAGCCGCGCGCGCTTCGTCTTCAGCAGCGCCGGGGCGATCTGGTTCTTGCTGAGCGAGCCGAGACCGACGAGCGCCCAGCCGAGCTTCTTCCCGGCAGGCTCCTGGGCGCGGGCTCCGGTGGTGATGGCGGCGGCAGTGGCGCCGAGCGTGGCGAGGAAGGGGCGGCGTTGCATGGATGGGTTTGTTAGAGGTCTTCGGTCTGGAACGTGCCGTTCGGGTCAAATCGATCACTCTGGCGTCGTCCTTCCCAGCGCATGACACTTTGAAAGGTTCACCGATACCATGGAGGAGGATCACCGCGAGCGGCAATTCCGAATCCCCTCCCCGCCGTGACGAAAAAATAAAGCGGCCGACCGGTTACCCGGACGGCCGCTTTGAATTTGCAGCTATGGCTAGTAAAGCGGATCAGGGAAGCGGAACTTCCGCGATCGTCTTCAGCACGCGGCTGGCGATCTGGTACGGGTCGCCCTGCGAGTTCGGACGGCGGTCTTCAAGGTAGCCCTTGTAGCCGGCGTTGATGAAGCTGTGCGGGACGCGCACGGAGGAACCGCGGTCAGCGATGCCATACGAGAACTTGTCGATCGACTGGGTCTCGTGAAGGCCGGTGAGGCGCAGGTGGTTGTCCGGGCCGTAGACGGCGATGTGCTCGTCGAGGTTCTTGGCGAAAGCAGCCATGAGGGCTTCGAAGTAGTCCTTGCCGCCGGTTTCACGCATGTACTTCGTGGAGAAGTTGCAGTGCATGCCGGAGCCGTTCCAGTCGAGGTCCTTGCCGAGCGGCTTGCAGTGGTAGTTCACGTCCACGCCGTAGCTTTCGCAGAGGCGGTTGAGGATGTAGCGGGCGACCCAGATCTGGTCGGCGCAGGTCTTCGAGCCCTTGCCGAAGATCTGGAATTCCCACTGGCCCTTCGCCACTTCGGCGTTGATGCCTTCGTGGTTGATGCCGGCTTCGAGACAGAGTTCGAGGTGCTCTTCGACGATCTGGCGGGCAACGTCACCGACATTGCTGTAACCGACGCCGCAGTAGTAAGGGCCCTGAGGACCAGGATAGCCGCCCTTCGGGAAACCGAGGGGTGCGCCGTCTTCCCAGAGGAAGTATTCCTGCTCGAAGCCGAACCAGGTGTCGGCGTCGTCGAGGATGGTGGCACGGTTGTTGGATGGGTGCGGGGTGGTGCCATCGGGCATCATGACTTCGCACATCACCAGCGCGCCGTTATTGCGGGAAGCGTCCGGAAACACCGCGACAGGCTTGAGCACGCAATCCGAGCTACGGCCTTCGGCCTGCTGGGTCGAGGAACCGTCGAAGCCCCAGAGAGGAAGCTGCTCGAGGGTCGGGAAGGCATCGAAGTCCTTCAGTTGAGTCTTGCTACGCAGGTTCGGGACGGGGGTGTAGCCGTCGAGCCAGATGTACTCCAATTTGAACTTGGGCATCGTATTCTTAGGTTGTGGTTCGGATCGCGGGGATTCGTGCGGATGAAAAAAGGGGCGTGCAAGCCCCCAGTGCGTGCATGGCGCGCGCACCGCGCCACAGAAAGCAGTCGGCAGGCCAACCGGCAAGCCCCGCGAAAATATTTCCTTTTGTCCGGCATGGACGCTCGCAAGGATCGCCCCGCGTGACGACACCCAGTCTCGAACCTGCCACTCCACCGCTGACGCTCAATTGGTCCGGCATGAGCCATGTCGGCCGCTTCCGGAAAAACAACGAGGACGCCTTTCTCGGCCTGACCTTCGACTCGAGGGAAATCCACTACCTCGGCAAGACCGGCACTGGCAATCTGGAGAACTCGGACTTCGTTTTCGCGGTCAGCGATGGCATGGGCGGCGCCAAGTCCGGCGAGTTCGCCAGCAAGATCGCGGTGGAAAAAATCACCCGCCTGCTCCCGCCGAGCTTCGGCATGGGTGCGCAACACTTGGAAGCCGGCTTCTCGGACATCCTCCGCGAACTCTTCGAGCGGATCCACGGCGCGATCACCGACCTCGGCCGCTACTATCCGGAGTGCCACGGCATGGGCGCCACCCTCAGCCTGTGCTGGTTCATGCCGGGCTGGATGTGCTTCTCCCACATCGGGGACAGCCGGATTTACTACCTGCAAAAGGATGGCGAGATGACCCAGGTGACGCACGATCACTCGCACGTCGGCTGGCTACGCCGGACGGGAAAGCTCAACGAACGCGAGGCGCGCAGCCACCCGGGGAAAAGCTCGCTCACGCAGGTTCTGGGCGGCGGGAACCAGAAGGTCGACCCCCACATCGGCCGCGTCGCCTGCCAACCGGGCGACCGCTTCCTGATCTGCTCGGACGGCCTCGTGGACGGGCTCTGGGACAAGAGGATCAACGAGATGGCCCGCGGCGAACTCTGCGCCACCACCATGGTCAACCACGCAGTCAACGAATCCGGCCGCGACAACACCACCGCGCTGCTAATCGAGGTGACCTGAGTTGATTTTGGCTTCGCCGATCCGCGGTCGGTTAGGCAATTTCACCTCGTGCCGATTTCCCTCCCCGCTCCCGGATCCGCGCTCGTCGTGATCGTCGATCCGGCACAGGTCGGCACGGAAGTGACCGCCTGCCTGTCCGCGGAGGAACAGAAGCAGGCCGAGCGGTTTCGCTTCGAAAAGGACGCCGTCCACTGGCGCGCCTGCCGGGCGGCCCTTCGCACGGTGTTGGGGAAGGCGCTGGAAATCCCTGCTGGACAGCTAGTTTTCGAATTCGGCGAGTTCGGAAAGCCGTCGCTGTCCGGCCACGACCTGCACTTCAATCTCTCCCACTGCCGCAATCTCGCGCTCATCGCCTTGTGCCGCGATGGCGCGGTCGGCGTCGATGTCGAGCCCGCGGACCGAATGAAAAGCCTGTTGGGTTGTGAGGACGCCTTCTGCCACCCTGAGGAGCTCGAAGGTTTGCCCAAATCCGACGGTATAAGGTCCATCCTGCTCATGCGCTACTGGACCGCCAAAGAGGCCCTGCTCAAGGCGCTGGGCACCGGAATGTCGCTTCCTCCCCAATCAGTCTCGATCGCAGGATTCATCAAAAGGGGCTTTTCCGATGATCCACGCTTCGCCGGGATCCTGGCCCACTGCTTGGATCACCGCGCCCTGGACGATCATGTCGCATGGCTCGCGGTCCCCGACACGGTTCGCTGCTTGGAATTTCACGAGGGAATCGTCTAAGCGCCAGACATCGACAGCGCCTCCAGATCGTGGCAAATAAGCCACGTCGACATTCCCAATGCCCGAAGCAATCCAGTTTCACTGTCCAGCCTGCGGGATCACCCTGCGGGTCCCGGTGGCCGCTTCGGGAACACAGGGCCCTTGTCCGCGCTGCCAGCAGGAGATCATCTGTCCTGACCTGAGCACCGGCATCGGCGCGTATCGCGTCGCCCCCATTCCTCAAGTCCTAGCCGCCGCGCCCGCCATCCCTGTCGCGCCCCCGCGGCCCTCCCGCGACTCCGACCCCTTCAATCCCTTCAGCAACCGGGCTCCCGAACTAACAGCCCCGCAACCGGAGCCCCAACCGGAGCCCCAACCGGAGCCCCAACCGGAGCCCCAACCGGAGCCCCAGCCGGAGCCCCAGCCGGAGCCCCAGCCGGAGCCTCAACCGGAGCCTCAACCGGAGCCTCAACCGGAGCCTCAACCGGAGCCTCAACCGGAGCCTCAACCGGAGCCTCAACCGGAGCCTCAACCGGAACCCCAACCGGAGCCTCTGCCGGAGCCTCTGCCGGAGCCTCTGCCGGAGCCCGAGCCTCAACACGAGCCGCCGGCATTTACCGGCGTCGAACTCCGCCCTCCCCCGCTCTTCCTCGACCCCTCTCCAAAGTCCGAGCCCCGCGCTCTTCCGCCAAGAGAGTCCTCCGCTCCTTTTTCCGCTCCCCCGCTCAAGGAGCCAAAACCAGCTCTACCACCACGCGAGGTCGCCCCAGCCGCCAAAGCATTCTCATCAGGCATCGGCCCGGTATGGGTCATGGTCCTCCTGCTCTTCTTCTCCGTCCTCGCCGCCGCCGCCGGCTTCATCGCTGGCTACAGCCTCGCGTCAAAAGACGTCCCGCTCTTCTCCTCCTCGGTCCACCCGCCCACGGCTCCGGCTTCTCCGCTGCCTCCCTCACCCGCGAAGGCCGACCCAACCCCGGAACAAGAACCACCCGTCGTCTCGCAGCCTCCCCAGCAATCGCCCGCTACGCCTCCCGCTCCAGCCGAACCGCTACCCCAGGTTCCGCCTCAACCCGCGGAGCCAGATCCGGCCGAACCCGAGCCGCCTCCGCTCAAGGTCATCGCCGCCCCGGAAGCCGCCCTCAAGGCCTTCCTCTCCGCGCCCGACTGGCCATCGCGCGCCAAGCACGTCCTTCACCCCGAGCGCGTCACGAAAAAGATGGAGGCCTACTACGCCGCCATGCCGGACGGCCCCACCAACCCCCTCTCGCTCGTCGTCGATGCCTCGCACGATGACCCCGAAAAGGGCGCCGACCTCTTCACCTACCTCATCGGCACCGAGACCTTCCCGAAGGGCTTCCCCGTCGCCATCGCGAAAACCCCCGAAGGCTGGAGGGTCGACTGGGAAACCTTCGTCGAGTTCCGCGACGACCACTTCCGCCGCTTCGCCACTGGCGAGGGCAGCGACGCCGGATCCTTTCACCTGCTGGTCAGGAATACCCACTACTTCGACCCACCGTTTCCCGGTAGCACCAAGCTCACCGCCTTCCGGGTCGATCCACCGTTGCCCGAGCGCGATCAATACGCCTTCGTCCCCACCGGCTCGGACCTTCACAAGACCCTCGCCGCCGCCACCGAATGGGGCCGGCCCTGCGCACCCGTGCTGCAACTCGCCCGCAAGAAGCACCCTGACGGAAAGACGCACCTGGAAATCACCGCGATTCTTGCCCCGAACTGGCGGCCACAAGAGTAATTCCCGGGTCTAACAGACAACCGCGGCGCAGCCGTCTTTGGTCTCTAGGGCTTCCAGTTGTCAGCCCCTCGACCGCCTCAAGAACCGCTCCCACGCCTCCGGAGAATCGATATCCCATGCGGCATCAGTAAATGGCACCGTCACCGTCCGGTGATTCACCGCCACCGCCTTCGCCCCCCGATCCCCGCGCAAGGCCATCAGTTCGGCAAAGTGCTGTGCCCCGAACAAAGCCGGCGGCCCGGTA
The DNA here is from genome assembly GCF_038066715.1 of Luteolibacter sp. Y139. Classification (NCBI taxonomy): domain Bacteria; kingdom Pseudomonadati; phylum Verrucomicrobiota; class Verrucomicrobiia; order Verrucomicrobiales; family Verrucomicrobiaceae; genus Neoluteolibacter; species Neoluteolibacter soli. The sequence goes on from NZ_JBBUKT010000001.1 coordinate 694,912, forward strand.
GCTTCACCATGGTCGCACAAGACAATGCTCGCCTCGCAAAGCCGGCCTCTCATTTCCTCTAACAACCGCACCGTCACCATCGGCTGGTCCGCCAGCATCACCACCACCACCTCCAGCTCCGGCGCTCGCTCTAACAAATCACTCACCCCCGCCGCCAGCGAGCTGCCCATGCCCTCTTCCCATCCCGCATGCACCAGCGTTTCCACGCCCTCCGGACACGGCCTCTCCAAAATCGACTCCGCATGCGCCCCCAGCACCCTTAATACCGGCCCACAACCCGCCTCCAACGCCGTCCGGCACGAGCGATCGATCAAGCTGACACCATCGATCTCCAGCAACTGCTTCGGCGCACCGAACCGGCTTGCCTTCCCCGCCGCCAACACTACCGCGCCGATCTTCATCCCAGCGACATGGCCTGCGGATGAATCGTCCCCGTCTTGTCCCGCAGGAATCCCGCGCTCGCTCCCGCCAGCACCGCCTGGATCTCCGCCACGATCGCCAGCGCAATCGTCGCCGGATGATGTCCTCCCAGATCCAAGCCCACCGGCGCATGCAGCCTCTCGGTAACCACCGGATCTTCTAACAAGCCAAGCTCACCCAGCTCCGCCAACAAGGTCTCACGCCTGCGTTTCGACCCTAACAAGCCGATGTACCCATAGCCCTCGGGCAAGATCTCGCGCAGGAACGCAAGGTCGGTCGCCAGATGATGCGTCATCACCAGCACCGCCGTCGCAGCGTCAGGCCGGAAGCTTCGGATCATCTCTTCCGCCGCCAGCACATGGATGCTTTCTCCTGCCACCGCGGGCGTGTCGCCGGTCATCCGATGATCGCGCAGCACCCGGTGCAGTTCCCATCCCAGCGTCGCCGCAAATCCCAGCACCGGCTCCATGTCCGGCGTCCAGCCCACCGCAATCAGCCGCGGCGGCGGCACCACCTTTTCTAACAAATCTCCCGTCTCTCCCGCAGCCATCCGCGTCCCCTCTGGATCGGTCACCAGCAGCAAGCTCCGCCGCTGCCTCAATTCCGATTCGATCCGCTCGATCAGCTCCGTCGCGATCTCTTCCACCTGCACATGCAGCTTCCCCGGACACCCGAAGTGCGGACGAGTATCGATCACCATCCGCTGCGCCTTCCCATCGGCAAAAACCTTCCGCGCCGTATTCGCGATCCCTTCCTCCAAGCACCCGCCACTCAGCGATCCACAGAACGAAAGGTCCTCCGCGATCAACATCCGGGCTCCCGGCTGCCGGTAGCTCGATCCCTCCCGCGCCACCAGCGTGGCCAGCGCCAACCGCCCACCCCGCTGCCGCCGGGCGAAGTCAACGAGGAATGGCCAGTCGTTCATGGATGAGGAGGGGACACTCCTGTCCCCCCGGTTTCAGATTCACAAATTCGCCGCTTCTCCGCTCAAGTCCAACTCAGATCCTGCTTCGCCAGCGGCAACGCCCGCACCCGCTTGCCCGTCGCCGCAAAGATCGCATTCGTAATCGCCGGCGCGGTCGGCGGCAACGCCGGCTCGCCCAAGCCCGTCGGCGGGAAGTCCGACTTGGCAAAGTGGACCTCCACCTGCGGCGCATCCTTCATCGTCAGCAGCCGGTATTCGTGGAAATTCTTCTGCTGCACCGCCCCCTCCTCCACCGTGATCTCCTGGAACCACGCCGCGCTCAGGCCATCGATCATCGAGCCTTCCACCTGATTCTCCGCACCGCTCAGGTTCATGATCGGCCCGACATCCACGCCCGCGCTGAGCTTGTTGACCTTGAGCTTGCCGTCCTTGCTCACGGTCACATCCGCCACCACCGCGACATAGCCTAGGTGACTGAAATGGAAGGCGATCCCACGGCCGCGCCCCTTCTCAAGCTTCTCGCCCCAGCCGGATTTCTCAGCCACCAGCTTCAGCACGCCCTTCATGCGGGTCGCATTGTAGGGAGTGCCACGGCCCCCGCTCGGCGGCACTTCGCGATCCTCCCCTAACAGCTCCAGGCGGAACTCCAGCGGATCCTTCTTCGCCGCATGCGCCATCTCATCGACGAAACTCTGGATCGCCCACGCCAAGGCATTCGATCCCGGCGCCCGCCACCAACCCAGCGGGGTGTTGCTCGGGAAAATCGTCCGCTCCAGCAGTAGGTTTGGCACGAAGCGGCTCGGAAACTCATCGCCACCCAGATCCGCGCCATTGCCCGGACGATCATCACTGTTAAGGCCGAAGGTCACGAAGTGATCCGCCCACGCCACCAGCTTGCCCGCCTCATCAACGCGCCCGCGGAAACGATGCCAGCCGCCGGCCCGATAGTAATCGTGGCCGAGATCTTGGTCGCGCGTCCACGTCAGCTTCACCGGCGTGCCATTCAGCTTCTGCGCGATCGCCGCGCACTCCACCATGAAGTCCCCCATCAAGCGCCGTCCGAAGCCACCGCCGATCCGCGTCATGTGCACCGTGATCTTTTCCTTGGGAATCTTCAGCGCACGAGAAATCCCATCGATGCCCGATCCCGGATTCTGCGTTGGCGCCCACATCTCCAGCGCGCCATCCTTGAAGACCGCCGTGCAATTCTGCGGCTCCAGGTTCGCGTGCGCCAGATGCGGATAGTGATACTCCGCGCTGACCGTCTTTCCATCGTCGGGAAAATCCGGCGCACCGGTCTTGCGGATCTCCTTGCCTTCACCCGGCATCGCCTCCGCTGCCTTCTTGGCATGCTCCACGAAGCTCTCCTTCGCATCGGACTCCCACGAAACCTTCAGCGCATCCTTCGCCTTGAAAGCACTCCACGTGTCGATCGCAATGATCGCGACACCCGCCATAAGGCCATAATGATCGCCCGCGCCCTCGATCACGAAGGCATCCGTCACGCCCGGCAGTTTCTTCACTGCATCCAGATCCGCCTCCTTCACCTTCCCGGTGAATACCGGACAGCGCACATACGCCGCGTATTTCAGTCCCGGTGGCTTCTGGTCGATCCCGAACAGCGGCTGGCCCGTGACAATCTTCGGATTGTCCACCCCGGTGACGCGCTTTCCTAACAGCTTGAACTCTTCGACCTTCTTCAGCTTCACCGAGCGCTCATCTGGCACCGGCAGCTTCGATGCCGCCGCAGCGAGAGCCCCATAGGCCAGCTTCTTGCCGCTCGCCTTGTGGATCACCTCGCCAGCCACCGCCTCACATTCTTCCGAAGGCACACCCCACTCTTTCGCCGCCGCTTCCACCAGCATCGTGCGGGCGATCGCTCCCATCCTGCGAAGCCTGTCGTAGTTCGACGGCGTGGACATGCTTCCGCCCGCCATCTGCTGACCGAAGGCTGCCTGATTCACCGGCGCTTGCTCCACGGTCACCTTTTCCCATGGCACCTCCAGCTCCTCGGCGATGATCATCGGCAGCGAGGTCTTGATCCCCTGTCCCACTTCCGGATTCTTGGAGAAAATCGTCACCAGCCCCTCCGGCGTGATGCGGATGAAGGCGTTCGGCGAAAACGTAGCCGCGGCAGCAGCCGCTTCCTCCGCAGCCTCTGCATTCCAGCCGAGCAGGAACCCGCCACTGGCGAGCGCGGTCACGCGGAAAAACCCGCGGCGATCAAGGGTGGGCGTGTTCATTTCGTGGCAGCGGTATGGATGGCTTGGCGGATGCGCTTGTAGGTGGCGCAGCGGCAGAGATTCCCCGACATCGCAAGATCGATATCCTCGTCGGTCGGGCTCGCCTTCTCATTCAGCAAGGCGGTGGCACACATGATCTGCCCGGCTTGGCAGTAGCCGCATTGCGCGACATCCAGATCGCACCATGCCTGCTGGAGCGCGGTGAATTTCCCATTCGCGGCAAGTCCCTCGATCGTCGTCACCTTGCGCTCACCCACCGCCGATACCGGAGTTACGCAGGCGCGCACTGCCTGCCCGTCGAGATGCACTGTGCACGCGCCGCACAGGCTCATGCCACAGCCGAATTTCGTACCGACGAGATCGAGGTGATCGCGCAGCACCCACAGAAGGGGCGTATCCTCGGCCACCTCCACCGTGCGGGGCTGGCCGTTGACCTGAAGCGAGAAGGTTTTCATGGAGCGTCTGCCAAGCTAGCGGGCTCCCCGCACGACGCACCAAAAAAGCGCCTGCCGGGAACACCGGAAACTGGGAGCACTCAGACCTTCGCCTTCTTCCCGGATTTCTTCGCCTTTTCCGAAATCACCAAGTCAATCAGCCCCGGAAACCGCTCCTCCAATTCCTCCTGCCGCACGGAATTCAAACAGCGCGTGCCTTCCGTGCGTGTCACGATCAGCCCCGCCTCCCGCAGCACCGCGAAGTGGTGCGAAACCGTCGCCTTGGAAATCGTCAGCGGGATGTCACCGCAGGCCAATTCCCCCGCATCCATCAGAGACCGCAGGATTTCGATCCGAATCGGATCCGACAGCGCCTGCATCACCATCGGGAGGGTGACTTCGCGCAGTTGCGGATGGCTGTAGGGTTTCATCGCGCCACAACCTAGCACCGCTTCATTGTTCGACAATGATCGAAATTAAAATTTGACGCCGGGGAAAGCCGCGCTAGTTGTTCGACGAAGTTCGAACAATACCGAACGACCAATCCCACCCCAGCTCACCTCAACCATGGAACATCGATTTCTCGGCGGCTCCGGCCTGAAGGTCCCCGTTCTCACCCTCGGCACCGGCACCTTCGGCGGCAGCGGCCCGCTCTTCTCCGCCTGGGGCAATAGCCAGGTCGAGGACGCCAAGCGCCTCGTCGACATCAGCTTGGAAGCCGGGCTGAACATGTTCGACAGCGCCGACGTTTACTCCGCCGGGCAGGCCGAGGAAATCCTCGGCAAGGCCATCGCCGGCCGCCGCGATGAGGTGATCATCTCCACCAAGTCCACCTTCCGCATGGGCGAAGGTCCGAACGACATCGGCTCCTCCCGCCATCACCTGACCCGCGCGATTGAGGCCAGCCTGAAGCGTCTCGGCACTGACTACATCGACCTCTTCCAACTCCATGGCTTCGACGCACAGACGCCGGTTGAGGAAACACTCGCGACGCTCGATGGCTTCTTGAAAGCGGGCAAGATCCGCTACATCGGCGTCTCGAATTTCTCCGGCTGGCATCTCATGAAGTCGCTCGCCATCGCCGAGAAATACGGCTGGGCCCGCTACGTCGCGCACCAGGCCTACTACTCGCTCATCGGCCGTAGCTACGAGTGGGAACTGATGCCGCTCGGCGTCGATCAAAAGGTCGGCGCGGTCGTCTGGAGCCCGCTCGGCTGGGCACGGCTCACCGGCAAGATCCGCCGCGACGCTCCCCTGCCAAAGGAGAGCCGCCTGCAATCCCAGCTCAATGTCGACGTCGCCCCGCCCGTCGACGACGAATACCTCTACCGCGTCGTCGATGCTCTTGACGAAATCGCCGCCGAAACCGGCAAGACCATCCCGCAAATCGCGATCAACTGGTTGCTCCAGCGCCCGACCGTTTCAACCATCGTGATCGGTGCACGCAACGAAGAGCAGCTCCGCCAGAACCTCGGCGCCGTCGGCTGGAACCTTACAAAAGAGCAAGTGGCCAAACTCGACGCCGCGAGCGATACACCACGAGCATATCCCTATTTCCATCAAGCCAACTTCGAGCGAAATCCCTCGCCCATCGCCTGAGCCCCTCAACCCACGGAAACCATGGACCTCCAACTCACCGGCAAACTTGCCCTCGTCACCGGCTCCACCGCCGGCATCGGCCTCGCCATCGCCAAGACCCTTGCCGCCGAGGGTGCCCGCGTCATCATCAATGGCCGCACCCAAGCCCGCGTCGATGAAGCCATCGCTGCCATCCGTGGCGAATTCCCCGACGCGAAGCTCGAAAGCTTCGCCGGTGACCTCGGCAAGGTCGAAGAGTCCGACCGGATCGCCGCCGAATTCCCTGATGTGGAAATCCTCGTCAACAACCTCGGCATCTTCGAACCGAAGCCCTTTGAGGAAATCCCGGATGCCGATTGGTATCGCTTCTTCGAGACCAACTTCATGAGCGGCATGCGCCTCAGCCGCACCTACCTCTCGAAAATGAAGACGCGCGACTGGGGCCGCATCATTTTCATCTCCAGCGAATCCTCCTCCGACGTCCCCGCTGAGATGATCCACTACGGCGTGACGAAGACCATGCAGGTCTCGCTTGCCCGCGGCCTCGCCAATCTCACCACCGGCACCGGCGTCACCGTGAATACCATCATGCCCGGCCCGACTTGGTCGGAAGGCGTGGAGCAATTCGTGAAAGACCTGGCCCGCGATCAGAACAAGCCATCGGAGCAGGTGGAGAAGGAGTTCTTCACCACCATGCGCCCGAACTCGCTGCTGCGCCGCTTCATCCAGACCGATGAGATTGCCTCCTTCGTCGCCTACGTCGCCAGCCCGCGCTCCGCCGCCACCAATGGCGCCGCGCTCCGTGCCGAAGGCGGCCTGCTCCACAGCCTGTTCTAACAACTACTCAAACCCAACCGATTCCCGCCCCAACCATGAGCACCACAAAAGCCTACGCCGCCCAGACCGCCACCTCCGATCTCGCTCCCTTCTCCATCACGCGCCGCGAACCCGGCCCGCATGATGTCCACATCGAGATCCTCTACTGCGGCGTCTGCCACTCCGATCTCCACCAGGCCCGCAATGAATGGCACAATACCATTTACCCCTGCGTGCCCGGCCACGAGATCGTCGGCCGCGTGACGAAGGTCGGCGCCCATGTCACCAAGTTCAAGGAAGGCGATCTCGCCGGCGTTGGCTGCATGGTCGACTCCTGCCGCACTTGCTCCAGCTGTGAAAGCGGCACCGAGCAATACTGCCTCCAATTCCCCACGTTCACCTACAATGGCCAGGACAAGCACCTCGGCGGCATCACCTACGGTGGCTATTCCGACTCCATCGTGGTGGATGAAGCCTTCACGCTGAAGATCCCGTCCAATCTCGATCTCGCTGCGGTCGCACCTTTGCTCTGCGCCGGCATCACCACCTACTCGCCGCTCCATCACTGGAAGGTCGGCCCCGGCCAAAAGGTCGGCGTTGTCGGCCTCGGCGGCCTCGGTCACATGGGCGTGAAATTCGCCCGCGCCCTCGGCGCCCACACCGTGCTCTTCACCACCTCGCCATCGAAGGTGGAGGATGGCCTGAAGCTCGGTGCTGATGAAGTGGTGATCTCCAAGGACGCCGCCGCCATGTCCAAGCACGCCATGAGCTTCGACTTCATCCTCGATGCCGTCTCCGCCGATCACGACATCAATGCCTACCTCCAGCTGCTGAAGCTCGACGGCAATCTCACCCTTGTCGGCGCTCCGGAAAACCCGCTTCCCGTCGCCGCATTCAATCTCCTGCTCCCTCGCCGCAGCTTCTCCGGCTCCGCCATCGGCGGCATCGCGGAGACCCAGGAGATGCTCGATTTCTGCGGCGAGAAGGGAATCACCAGCGAGATCGAAATCATTTCCATCCAACAGGTCAACGAAGCCTATGACCGCCTGCTGAAGGGCGACGTGAAATACCGCTTCGTGATCGACATGGCCTCTTTGAAGAACTGAACCGAAACGAAAGGAACGAATCATGTCCAAGCTTCACGAACCCGTCCGCATCGGCGCATGGGATCTCCCGAACCGCGTCGTCATGGCACCGCTCACGCGCTGCCGCTCCAGCGAAGGCCGCGTGCCGAACGCGATGATGGCCGAGTACTACAAGCAACGTAGTTCCGCCGGCCTGATCCTCGCCGAGGCCACCTCCATCTCGCCACAGGGCGTCGGCTACCCTGATACGCCGGGCCTGTGGTCCGCCGAACAAGTAGAAGGCTGGAAGCTCGTAACGAAGGCCGTGCACGAAGCCGGCGGCCGCATCATTGCCCAGCTCTGGCACGTCGGCCGAGTGTCCGACCCGGACTATCTGAATGGTGAGCTTCCAGTCTCCGCCAGCGCCATCGCGGCAGCAGGGCACGTCAGCCTGCGACGCCCGCAACGCGCATACCCTACGCCCCGCGCACTCGAACTTTCCGAGATCCCCGGCATCATCGAAGACTACCGCAAGGCCGCGGAGAACGCCATGGCCGCCGGTTTCGATGGCGTGGAAATCCACGGCGCGAACGGCTACCTGCCGCACCAGTTCCTGAACGACCGCATCAATCAGCGCACCGATTCCTTCGGCGGCAGCATTGAGAATCGCGCCCGCTTCATGCTGGAGGCCATCGACGCCGCGATCGCGGTCTGGGGTGCGGACCGAGTCGGCCTGCACCTTTCGCCGAACAGCGACGACGACTCCGATCCCGTGGCCACCTACGGCTTCATCGCCCGCGAAGCCACCGCCCGCGGCATCGCCTTCCTCTTCGTCCGGGAACCGCTCGGTGCCGACCCACGCGTCAGCAAGACGATGCGCAAGGCCTTCACCGGTTCATTCATCGCAAATCAGGAACTCACCAAGGAGCAGGGCGAACAACTCCTCGCTTCGAATGAAGCCGACGCCATCTCCTACGGCCGCCTCTACATCGCCAATCCCGATCTCGTGGAACGCCTCGCCATCGATGCGCCCCTCAATGAGCCGGACGCCTCCAAGTTCTACGGCGGCGGCCGCGAAGGCTATCTCGACTACCCGACCTTGGAAGAACTCGGCCAGCCTGCCTAAACCATGAAGCGCCTCGCGGACATCGCCCTGTCAGTGCTGGACCTTTCACCCCTGGTGGAAGGCGGCACCGTCGCGGACAGCTTCCGCAATAGCGCCGACCTCGCCCGCCATGTCGAAGCGCTCGGTTACAAGCGCTTCTGGCTGGCGGAGCATCACAATATCCCCGGCATCGCCAGTGCCGCGACGTCGGTCCTCATCGGCCACGTCGCGGCGGCGACCACCACCATCCGCGTCGGCTCCGGCGGTATCATGCTGCCGAATCACCCGCCGCTGATCATCGCCGAGCAATTTGGCACCTTGGAAGCCCTGTTTCCGGGTCGCATTGATCTCGGCCTCGGTCGCGCCCCTGGTACCGACCAAACCACCTCCCGCGCCCTTCGCCGCGATCCCACCGCAGCCGATGACTTCCCGAATCAAGTCCAGGAACTCATCTCGCTGTTAGGCCCGGTTCACGCAGCGCAGCGGGTGAAAGCCATCCCCGGCGCGAATTCGAACGTGCCCGTGTGGCTTCTCGGCTCCAGCACCTTCAGCGCGCAGCTTGCAGCCTTCATGGGCCTCCCCTTCGCCTTTGCCGCCCACTTCGCGCCCCGCCTGCTGCATCAAGCGCTCAAGATCTACCGCGAGAACTTCCAACCCTCCGCCGCCTGGCCCGAGCCTTACGCCATGGTCGGCCTACCGGTCATCGCCGCAGACACGGACGAGGAAGCACGCCATCTCGCGACCTCCGTCCAGCAGATGATCCTGCAACTCATCCGCCACGCTCCCATCCCGGTCCCGCCTCCCGTCCCAACGATGGACTTCCGCTGGAGCGCCGCCGAGAAAGCCGCGGTCACGGAGCATCTCGGAGCCGCCATCATCGGCGGTCCGGAGACCGTGAAAGCGAAGCTCGAAGAAGTCGTCGCCGCCACCGGCGCTGACGAACTCATGATCCACTCCGGCTTCTACCGGCACGAGGATCGCAAGCACAGCTACGAGATCGTCGCGCAAGTCTCAAAGAGTTCGTAGTCTTGGCGTCTTCTGGACAAAGGGACGATACAGGACTACTCCATGTTTCCATGAATCCGGAAATTGCCGAGCTGGAGAGACAGGTGATGGAGCTTTCACAGCGCTTGGCGAATCTGCGGAAGGAAGCGGTCCTCAGCGCTGAGATCCCCGACTACACTCTCGAAACCCTGACGGGACCGGTCACGCTTTCCTCGTTATTCGCGGGAAAGGATATTCTGTTCGCCATCCACAACATGGGCCAAGGCTGCCGCTATTGCACGCTGTGGGCCGATGGACTGAATGGCTTCGTTCCCCATCTCGAGGACAAGTTCTCACTGGTCCTGCTTTCCAAGGATTCGCCAGAGATCCAGCAGCGCATGGCCCACTCGCGCGGCTGGCGTTTCCGCATGGCTTCGCACGGCGGCGGCCCTTACGCGAAAGAGCAAACCGTGACACCGGGCGACGACAATATGCCGGGCATCGCCTGCTATCAGAAGATCGACGGGAAGATCTTCCGGAAAGGATCCGCGGAGTTCGGACCCGGTGACGCCTTCTGCAGCCTCTGGTCCATCCTGTCGCTTGCAGGCCTTAGCGAGGATGATTGGACTCCGCAGTATTCGTATTGGAAGCGTCCCGATCCGAAGGCGATGGAGGATGGAGGAGACAACCTCTGCTGTGGCTAGCCGCGTCACTCCCCATCCAACGGATCCGGACACTTGTCCCGCAACCGGCACTTCCCACAGAACTCGCCGAGGAACAACTCATCCACCCAGCCGACCAGTTTCTCTAGATCCTCTCTCTCATCGGTAAGAAAGCCTGCCTCGAAGTTCCGCTTGTCCCGATGCTTCGCCCCCATGCCGGCCCCGGTAAGATTCGGCGAGCCCACGAAGGCCTTCTTCCCATCCGCGATGACCGCCTTTGTGTGCACACGCGGACACAGCACCCGCTCGAAGAGATCGCTCTCCACCAGCACCGGATAACGGTCGAAGTCCGCGCGGAACCGCGGACCCGGTTCCTTCGCATGGATCAAGCGCACCGCCACCCCTTCCTCCACCAGCTCCGCGAGCACTTGCAGAAAGGGCACCGCCCGCTTCCCGCGCGGCACGTGCAGGTCCTTGATGTCCGCGGTCACGATCCACAGGAAGCGCCGCGCCTGCGGCACCAGTTCCCCGATCACCCGGGTGTAGATCTCCTCGTTCAGGATCAGCTCGCGCACGAGCTCATTGAAGACCGTGCCGCTCGATCCGTCGATCCCGCGATGTCCGCCAATATTCCCACCATCCGCCGGTTCGTGGCGGCATCCTTGACCGCGATCCGGATCGCCCGCTCGCCGAGCCGCGAACCCATCGCTGCCGCGTCGCGAAGGAAGAGGCCGCGCTGCCGGCACTGGGTCACCACCTCGCGGGCGCTTGGGGCGTCCTCCGGCAGATGGGCGAGCAGGAAGTTCGCCGATCCCGGGATCACATCCCAACCGAGCCCTCGGAGATTTCCCGCCAACGAGTTCCGGAGCATCGCCGTCTGCCTCCAACGACGTTCGTAGTAGTTCGAGTTCTCCAATGCCTTCACCGCCGCAACCTGCGATGGTAGCCCCACCACCCAAGGAGGCGTGAACGCGCGCAACTCCTCGAAATGCCGCGGGCCAGCCGCAAGGTAAGCGACCCTCATCCCACTGAGCGCATAGGCCTTGGACATTGACTTGCACACGATCAGGTTCTCGTAACACGGCACCAGCCGCTCCACGCTTTCACCGGTGTAGTCGATGTAGGTTTCATCGATCCAGAAGCGCGTCCGCGATGGTGCCGCTTTCAGCAGCGTCTCCACTTCCGCAATCGCGAGCCCGCGACCGGTCGGGCTGTTAGGATTCACCAGCACCACGAGATCCGGGCCGGAAGCCACGCATCCCACCAATTTCTCCAAGTTCGCCTCATAGCCATCCCTCCGTTCCAAAGGAAATCGCTCCACCTTGCAGCCGATCACCTTCTCCAACACATGCGCATACTCGCCATAAGTGGGATCCAGCAATACCGCTCGCGACTGCCGCGTCAACCATCTAGGAAGCGCACGAAAAATGAGATCGGACGAACCCGCGCCGGGAAGCACGCACGACTCCGGAATGCCGCGCGCCCTGGCGATCGCCGCCACGAGCCCCTCGCAGCCGGTCGGCGGCGAGGTTCGCATCAACCAGGGAAGATGCTCGCGCAAGGACTCGATCACCTCCGGGGCCGGAGGAAACCACGCATCGAGCACGTCCGCATTGATGATCGCGTGGCGACGCTCCAGTGACGAAAAATCCGCCCCGATCGCGCCAAAGAACGCTCCACCATGAAAACATGCGGCCGGTTTCCTCAAGGGCACCTGAAGCTGCCAATCCACTGAAGCCTCGATGCGTTCCAGCAGCCTGGTGTTCCGATCCGCCTTCGTGCGAATGACCGCGACCTCGGCGTGCAGCAAATCATAGAAAACGGCTCCAGCCTTGATCGACCGTCCCGCGTCGATCATGCCCGTTTTCAGATACATCGCCTTCACCTCGCGGCGTCCAATGGCAACGATGCGAGTCCCGCCGCGAGCTTCGATCCAGCGAAACGCGGCTGTCATCAAAGCCGCTGCCAACTCCGAAGAGCGATGCTCGGGAAGCACCGTGAGCAAACGGATTTCGAAGAGGCCGTCGTCCACGGGGAAAGGCAGTTCATCGCGAGCAAAATACTTGTCGATCGAATACCCGGCGACACCCGGAGGAGTGACACTGATGAAACCCGCCAGTTCGCCGTGATCCATCGCGGCGAAGTAGCGGTTCGAGGTATCAAGCGCATCGGTCAGCCTCTCCTCCGGATTCGGCAAGTGCTGCCCGATCTCCAACGCATAGATGGCATGCCTCGCCTGATAGATGCGCTCGCGGATTTCCCCGGTAGCTTCGGTGATGACGATTCGATGGTCCGACATGGAACGCATCATGCGGCCCATGTGTCATCAGCGTGCATCGATAATCCGATGCCACTCATTGAGAATGGCAATCTTTGCTACCTCGATCTCACACGCTCGGTTCACTCAATTCACTGCCCACCATTTCTGCAATGCCAGCAAATGTCTCCTCGATCAAACTCAGTGAGCGGTCCGACTTGTAGAAGATCCCCCACTCGCGCTCGATCGGCTCACCGGACACCGGGATGCGAATCAGTGAGCCATCGTCGAACTCCCGCTTGGCCACCCACGGGGCGACCAGGCCGACGCCGAGCCCGATCTTCGCCATGCCCTTGATCGCTTCCATGTCACCCAACACCAGCGGTGGCCGCAGCCGCACGCCGAGCTTGTCGAAGTGCTCTTCCACCAGCCGGTGCGTCTCAGTGCCGCGGGCGTAGATGATGAACTGGACTTTCCCGAGATCCTCCGGGTCCGCACGCCCCGTCTCGGACCAGGGATGAATCGGCGGCACCACGTAGGTCAGGCTATCGCGGAAAAGCGGACGATAGGACTCGGTGGTGCCCACTCGAGGACGCATGCCGAGCACGATGTCCAGATCGTGGTCTTCCATCTTCTCCAGGAGCTTGATGGTATCGTCAGCCTCGATCGTCGGCTCGCAGCGCGGAAAGCAGTCGCGAAACTCGCGCAACACCGTCGGCAGCAGGAATTGGCAGAGAGAATGCGGCGCACCGATGCGAATGCGTCCCTGCCCCCAGCGCTTTAGCCCGTCCAGCTCCCGCCCCGCATCTTCCAGCTCGCCCAGCACCCTGCGGCAGCGGCGCAGAAACACCTCCCCCTCCTCCGTGAGGACGGTCTTTTTCCCCAGTCGCTCTAACAGACGGCACCCGAGGCTATCCTCCAGCGCCTTCATCGAGTGACTGATCGCCGACTGCGTCAGAAACAGCTTCTTGGCGGCGAGCGTGAAGCTCCCTTCGTCCGCCACGGACACGAAAGCACGGAGTTGTCGCAGGTCGGGCAGCAGGTCAGTCATGAACCGGTCTCATCGAAAATTCGTCTGCAAGTCAGCACGGGACATGCCAAGGCCGCCGGGTTGGCACCCTTTCCGCTACGCAGATCCCCTCATGGTCCTAGAGAGCCCCAACATCATCGAATCCCGTTCGCCAATCCGGCTCGGCTTCGTGCCGCTGAACGATTGCGCGCCGGTGGCGGTGGCTCACGAATTGGGTCTCTTCAAGAGCTATGGGCTCAATGTCCGCCTCTCACGCCAGCCCGGCTGGGCCACCGTGCGTGACATGCTTTCCTACGGTGAGCTCGATGCCGCCCAATCCATCGCCGGCCTCGCTTTCTATCTCGCCTTGGGACTGAACAAGATGCGCCGTGAAATCGCCGTCCCGCTAGTCCTCAGCGCCCACGGCAACGCCATCACGCTTTCCCGCGAACTGCCGCCGGAATCGATCCGCCGCGGCGAAGGCCTGGCGGCTCATTTGTCTCACCGCTGGCGGAAAAACCGGCCGTTCACGCTTGCCGCCGCCCACCGCTTTTCCTCTCACCATCTGCTGCTCCACGCATGGCTGCGCCGTCACGGCGTCCAGCCGGGACGCGATGCCGAGATCGTTTTCCTCCCGCCACCGCTGATGCCGCGGAATCTATCCGCGGGACATATCGACGGCTACTGCGTCGGCGAGCCATGGAATTCCGAAAGCATTCTCAATGGCCAGGGCTGGTGCCCCGCCACATCAGCAGAACTCGCCACCGGTCACCCGGAAAAGGTCCTGCTCGTGACCGGCGAGTTCGCAGGCGACAGTCGTGACGATTGTGTCGCACTCGGCGCCGCCCTGCTTCATGCCTGCCGCATGTGCCAGGATCCGGCCTTCCGGAACGAGCTCATCACCATCCTCGCCAAGCCAGCCTACACCGGCTGCTCCCCGGCCACCCTGCGGAATAGCCTTGGCCCCGTCTTCGATTCCGGCCGTGGAAACATCGACGCTTCGGACTTTCACCTTTTCTACGGCGGCGACCTGAATTGCCCCACCGCCGACAAGGCCTCGTGGTTCCTTTCCGGAATGCGCGGCGCAGGCCTGCTGCCGGAAACCACGGCCGCACCGCTCACCCGGCTTTACCGTCAGGACCTCTACCGCGCGTCGGAGAAGATCCTGCTGCCCGCGTAAAAGGCGAATCACAGCGCCCGACCCCTCCTTCGCTCTCGCCTCTCGCGAGAGCCATCTCTCTTCACACACTTTGATTGATGAGGGGAGAAGGATCATTGGGGATTTCCCCGACACGATCATGCTCCCCATTCATGGAAGCCATGATCTCCCGATGAATCACTCCCATGATTTTTCCCGCTGCTGGCCCGGCCGGTGCTTTTTCAAGCACACGAACCGATGAAACTCAGCGACCTCAAGTCATCCGGCCACTGGCCGACCTTGCTCACGGCATTCCTCTACTTCGACTTCTCCTTCATGGTCTGGACGCTCCTCGGCGCGCTCGGGCCGCAGATCGCGGAAAGTCTTCATCTGACCGCCGGTCAAAAGGGCCTGATGGTCGCCATTCCCATCCTCGGAGGTGCGATCCTGCGACTCGTCATGGGACTGCTGGTCGATCGCATTGGCGGAAAGACCACTGGCATCATCGCCCAGCTGTTGGTGATGGCGTCGCTGGCTTGCGGATGGATCTTCGGCCTGCAGAACTTCGAAGCAACCTTGGTCTTCGGCTTCACCCTCGGCATCGCCGGTGCCTCCTTCGCCGTCGCCCTTCCCCAGGCCGGCCGCTGGTATCCGCCGAATATGCAGGGCGTGGTGCTCGGCCTCGCCGGTGCCGGCAATATCGGCGTGGTTCTCGATAGCCTGATCGCCCCGCGCCTCGCCGCGGTTTATGGATGGCAGGCAGTGTTCGGTTTCGCACTCATTCCCGCGGTGCTCACCTTCGCCGTTTACGCGATCTTCTCGAAGGACGCTCCGGTCGAGGTGGTGAAGAAAAAGCTCTCCGACTACGCACGCCTGCTGAAGGAGAAGGACGCTCACTGGTTCTGCTTCTACTATACCGTGTCGTTCGGCGGCTTCGTCGGTCTCGCCAGCTACTACAATCTCTACTTCCGCTCCGAGTTCGGCTTGTCCCCAGTGCAAGCAGGTGACTTCGCCGCAGCCTGCACCGCAGTGGGTGCCTTCGCCCGCCCGATCGGCGGCGCGATTTCCGACCGTATCGGTGGCATCCGCTCGATGCTCGTCCTCTACTCCGTCGCCGGAGCCCTGCTGACGATTGCCGCGGGCATCCACTCGTTCTGGCCGAATGTCGTCCTCTTCATTCTGGTGAGCGCCGCGCTCGGCATGTGCAATGGCTCCATCTTCCAACTTCTGCCGCAGCGCTTCGGCAAGGACATGGGAGTCATGACCGGCCTCGTCGGTTGTGGCGGCGGTGTCGGCGGCTTCTACCTCGCGAGTTCGCTTGGCTTGGCCAAGCAGACCTTCGGCTCCTGCGCACTGGGTTTCATCGCCTTCTCCGCGCTGTGCTTCGTGGCGGTCACCGGTCTGGCACTGGTGAAAACCCGCTGGCGCACCACGTGGGGCGCGATGGCGAATGCCCGGATCTAAACGAGCGATCCTTGTCCATGGTTCGAGATTGGTGAAAAAAGAGCCGGGAGCGAGTCTCCCGGCTCGCTTCGTTTCTCCCGCATGAAGATCCGCTCTTCGTTTCACGCCCTGCCCCGCGATGATGAACGTCCCTCCTCGGACGCCGTCTCGCTGACGTCGTGGAACAGCAGCTTTCTCGCAGCGCTCGCCGATGGCGCAGGCACCGCTCCCGCAGCGCGCGAGGCAGCCGAGCACGCCGTCTCGCTGGTGGCCACCCATTTCCGCAGCCACCCGCTGAGCTGGACTCCGGGCAAGGCACTCCGTGAAACCGTCCGCCTGATCAACCGTACCCTCTGGAACGAATCGAACGCGCGCTTCGGCCGTCCGGAAATGGTCTGCACCTTGGCCATCGCGCTATACGATGAGGGTTTCCTCACCCATCTCGGCATCGGCGACTCCCGCGTCTATCTATTGCGCGGTGGCGAACTCACCCAGCTCACCAAGGACGACATCGATCCGGAGAATCCCCTCTGCCTGACCCGCGCCATCGGTGCTGAGGAGGAACTCAATCCCACCACTTACAAGCTATCGCTGGAGCCCGGCGACATCCTCTTCCTTTGCTCGGACGGCATCCATCACCACCTCTCCGATGACGAGCTGAAGCAAAGCCTGCTCGCCGAAACCTCTGCCCGGCACATCGCAAAGCAGGCCCGCGACGCATCGTCCGATGAAACGCGCGACGACTGCGCCGCCATCCGGATCGAAATCGAGTCCCTCGGCTGGTCCGAGCGCCGCGAGGATCACCAGCTCCCCATCCCCGAAAAACTCGCCTCCGGTCAAAAGCACGATGGCTGGACGCTCCTGCGATCCTTCGGTGCCAATGACCGCTGCTGGCTCGCCGAGCGCGAAGGCTGCCGGCAGGTGATGAAGTTCGCGCCCCTCGAAGCTGTCGATCAGCCGCCCATCACCCACGCCTTCCTCAAGGAAACGTGGAATGCCGTGCGCTTCTCGTCCGACCCGCCTTTCGTGAAGGCGTGGGAAAACCCGGTCCGCACCTCGCTCTATTATATCATGGAGTTCGTCGATGCCCCCGGCCTCGCGAATCTTCTCAAACAACGCCGCCTCCAGGTGGACGAGGCCGTGCAGCTCGGTGGCTTCCTCGTCGATGCATGCATCCGCCTGCTCCGCCACGATCTCGTCCATGGCGACATCAAGCCGGAGAACATCCTCATCGGCTCCGCCTACGACTCGGTGTTTTTCAAGCTCATCGACCTCGGCTCCTGTTGCGAGGTCTTCTCCCACCACTCCCGGGCCGGCACGGCCAGCTACCTCGCGCCCGAGCGTTTCAAGAATGCACCGATCAATGAGTGCACCGAGATCTTCTCCATCGGCGTCACGCTGTACGAGTCGCTGACCGGCCAGCTGCCCTTCGGAGAAATCGAGCGATTCCAGACACCCGTCTTCCGCGACCCGAAACCGCCAAGCTCCCACAACGCCCTCATCCCCCCGTGGCTCGATGCGGTTATCCTACGCGCCTGCTCGATCCTGCCGGAAAATCGCTACTCGCACTTCAGCGAGCTCCTGTTCGATCTCTCGAATCCGCAGAAGGTCCGCCCTTGGCACCGCGACAGCGCGCCGCTCATCGAGCGGAACCCGGTGCTCTTCTGGAAATGCGCCGCCATCTTCTTCGCGATCGTGGCCGCGGCGCTGGCCGTCCAATTGGCCACGCATCAATGAAACTTGTGGGTCGCGCTCATCCCGATGAGCAGCACGCACCATCATGCGTCACTCGCATGATCCACCATGACAGCGATGAATCCCGCCGATTTGAACACCTCGAATATGAGGCACCTTGAGCCAGCGCATGAGATTTCACCTCATGCATCTCATTGCGGCGATGGCACGATGGCCTGAAGAAAGCTTTTCCGAGGGTGAATCACATCCTCGCCATGAACCAAAAAAGCCAGCCTCTCTCTCGCCGCGACTTCCTCGGTCGCTCTACTAAAGCCACCGCCCTCGGCCTGCTCGCCACCGGCCTGCCCATGGGATGGGTCGGAGCTCAAACCGCCTCCGATGCCCCCGAAACCGCGAACGTCAACTTCGGCATCATCGCCCTGACCGACTGCTCGCCGATCGTGATCGCCCACGAAAAGGGTCTATTCAAGAAGTACGGCATCAACTCCACCGTCACCAAGGGCGCAAGCTGGGCCGCCATCCGCGACTCGCTGGCCAATGGCGACATCCAGGCGACCCACATGCTGCTCGGCATGCCCATCGCCTCGACCATGGGTCTCGGTGGCGCTCCGAAGGTGCCAATGGTCGTGCCGTGGATCCTCAACCGCAACGGCCAGTCGATCAGCCTCTCCAACTCGCTCAAAGGAAAAGTCGGCGCCGACCCGAAAGCGCTCAAGCCACTTGTCGATGCCGCGAAAGCCGCCGGCTCGCCGATGACCTTCGCGATGACCTTCCCACCGGGCACCCACGCGATGTGGCTGCGCTACTGGCTCGCCGCCGGCGGCATCAATCCCGGCGACGCGGCTGGTGCCGGTGCTGACATTTCCCTCATCACCATCCCGCCGCCGCAGATGGTGGCAAACATGCAGGTCGGCAAGATGGACGGCTTCTGCGTCGGCGAACCTTGGAACGGCAAGACCGTCGCCGACGGCATCGGCTTCACCGGCATCAATACCCAGGCGATCTGGAAGGATCACCCCGAAAAGGTCTGCGCCTTCACCGAGGAGTTCGCCAACAAGAACCCGAAGACCGTGAAGGCCATCCTCAAGGCACTCCACGAAGCCAGCGTCTGGCTCGACGTCATGGAGAACCGCCCCGAACAAGCGAAGATCGTCAGCGCTCCGACCTACATCAACTGCCCGCCGGAAGCCATCCTGCCACGCCTGCAGGGCAAGTACGACATGGGCGACGGCCGCAAGTTCCGCGACCCGGACTACATGATCTTCAGCAGCCGCAACTGCAACTACCCGCAGCCGAAGTACTGCAAGTGGTGGCTCACACAACTCCGCCGCTGGGGCTTCACCCAGGGTGCTCCGGACTACGACGGCGTCGCCAAGCAGGTGATGCGCACCGATCTCTACGAATCCGCGATGAAGGAGATCGGCTACACCCACGACGGCATGAGCAATGCTCCCGAGTCGTTCTTCGATGGCACTAAATTCGATCCGAAAGGTGATCTCGAAGCCTTCGCCGCCTCCTTCTCCGTCAAGACTCTCAAGGGCTGAACCTCTTCCTGGTTGCACATCGGTTCCCCGCGGGCGGCCGGCGCCCGGACGCCCGCGGGCTTTCTTCCTCACTCGTTCGTTGCCATGAAATTTCTCCAATCTCTCAAGCTCGACTTCGTCCTTCTCCCGCTCGTCGGGATTCTCCTTTGCGTCGGTGGCTGGGCCATCATCTCCGGCAAATCCACCACCACCACCTCGGTCGATGACTGGGGCGATCCGGTAACCAAAGTGGAGCGCCAAGGCATCTCCAAGAACCTGCCCTCGCCCACCGAAACGTGGACCGCGAGCAAGCCCTACATCACCGATCCCTTCGCCAAACGTGGTGAGCTCGACCAGGGCATCCTTCGCTTTGCCTGGCTTTCATTGAAGCTGGTGGCGCAAGGCTACTTCATCGCACTGCTCGTCGGCACACCGATCGGCTTCCTGCTCGGCCTGTCGAAGAACTTCACCAAGGCCTTCGACCCGATCATTCAGATCCTCCGCCCGGTCTCGCCGCTCGCTTGGTTGCCGCTCGGCATGGTGCTCTTCAGCGGCCTGAAAGTGCTGGATGCAAATGGACGCGTCAGTTTCGGCACGTCGGATGCTGCCGCTCTCTTCACCATCGCCATCTGCGCCATGTGGCCCACCGTGCTGAATACCGCCGTCGGAGTCCGTGCCGTCCCGCAGGACTACCTGAACGTCGCGAAAGTACTAAAGCTCTCGAAGATGAAGACCCTATTCAAGGTGCTCATCCCCTCGGCGCTTCCCTACATGTTCACCGGCTTCAGGCTCTCGCTCGGGATCGCATGGCTGGTCATTGTCGCCGTTGAAATGCTCATAGGAAAGCCCGGTGTCGGCGGCTTCCTCTGGCAGCAGTACAACGCGAATAGCTTCGCCCACATCATCCTCTCCATCCTCACCATCGGCGTGATCGGCTACGTGCTGGACCGCCTGATGAGCCTCGTGGAAGGCCGCTTCCGCACCGCCTGAAGAACCATAAGCCCCATAAGACTTATGCCACCTATTCTGGAAATCAGCGGCGCTTCGAAAAGCTTCGGCCGCGGCTATGCGCGCAGCACCGTCTTGCGTGACCTGAACCTCACCGTCGAGGAAGGCGACTTCGTCTCCATCATCGGTTACTCCGGCACCGGCAAGAGCACGCTCATCAATCTCGTCGCCGGCTTGCTCAAGTCCGACACCGGCACTGTGAAAATGGATGGCGCCGACATCAAGGGCCCCGGCCCGGAACGCGGCATCGTTTTCCAGAACTACTCGCTGCTGCCGTGGCTCACGGTGACGGAGAACGTCCGCCTCGCCGTCGATCAGATCTTCCCTCAGATGACGGAGAAGGAACGCGCCGACCGTGCCGCAGAATACATCGACATGGTCAAGCTGACCCCGGCATCCGGAAAGCTTCCACGAGAACTCTCCGGCGGCATGCGACAGCGCGTCTCGGTCGCCCGCACCCTCGCTGCGAATCCACGGATCCTCTTGCTCGATGAGCCGCTGTCCGCACTCGACGCCCTGACACGCGCCACCCTACAGGACGAAATCGCCGACATCTGGCAGAAGAACCGCACCACCGTCATCTGGATCACCAATGACCCGGATGAAGCCCTGCTCGTCGCCGACCGCGTGATCCCGCTGCTTCCCGGCCGCGAAGGCGCCACGCTCGGAGCCGAGATCGACGTCAACCTAGCCCGCCCGCGCGATCGCAAGGAACTACTAGGCATGCCGGAGTTCAAGGATCTCAAGCTGCGCCTGGTGAACACCTTGCTCGGCGCGAAGAAGGACAGCACCCCGGTCGTCACCAAGAAGCTCTCCGCACCGGACATCCTGCCGGAGGACCTCGGCAAGCCCCGCAGCTTCTCCTTCTTCGACCGGCCCGCACCGCGTCGCCGTTCCCAGCTCCAGCGCGAGGAGCTCAAGGTGGAGGTCTAGCACCTCCATGTTTCCCGGTTTCCTCAATCTCCATTCTCCACTCTCATGTCCGCCCCAGTTCTCGAACTCTTCAAGCTCTCGAAAGCCTACGGCAAATCCGTCATCGTCAAGGAGTTCAACCTCAACATCGCTCCCGGCGAGTTCGTCACCCTGATCGGCCACTCCGGCTGTGGGAAATCCACCGTGCTCTCGATGGTCGCCGGCCTCACCGGCGTGACCGAGGGCGCGATGATCCTGTCCGGCCGCGAGACGACCGAAGCCGGCCCCGACCGCGGCGTGGTCTTCCAGTCGCCCTGCCTGCTGCCGTGGATGACCGCCTTTGAAAACGTCATGCTCGGCGTGAACCAAGTCTACTTCACCGCGCCGAAAGCCGAGCGCAAGGAACTCGCCGAGTACTACCTGACCGTCGTCGGCCTCGGTGCCGCGATGCACAAGTATCCCGGCGAGCTCTCCCAAGGCATGCGCCAGCGCGTCGGCATCGCCCGCGCCTTCGCCCTCCAGCCGAAGATGCTCCTGCTCGATGAGCCTTTCGGCATGCTCGACGCCCTGACCAAAATGGAACTCCAGGAAGTGCTCCTCGAGCTCTGGCGCCGCAACAAGCTCACCACCCTGATGGTCACCCACGACGTCGACGAGGCGATCTTCCTCTCCGACCGCGTCGTCATGATGACCGACGGCCCCGAGGCCGAGGTCGGCGACATACTGACCATCCCCTTCGCGCGCCCCCGCGACCGCGCCGCCGTCCTCGCCGACCCTCGCTACCCGGAAATCCGCAATCACCTGCTGACCTTCCTCAACGAGCGCTCGCACATCCGCCCGAGCCGTATCGTGGCCCCGGAGCCGGAAATGATCGCCGCACCGGAGCGCTCCGTCCCCACCGGGGCTACCGCCTCCAGCCACTGAACGGATCACTGACCCTAAGTCAGTTATCGACACCTCAGGTCGGAATTGCTCGCCCAGCCATCAGCCGGATCAATCCGAAGCATCACCATCAGTGAGCCGGATTCATGCATCCGATGCCCGTGAATTCATCCATTTCCCGCCACCTCCGGCCATCCCCGCATGCCGGATGCTCTTTTCACCGCTGAACAAACTCTCGCCATGGTCAATCTCAGCGACTCCGGTTTCACCGCAGAACAAACCTCCTACCTCTCCGGTTTCGTGTCCGGCATCCTGCAGGGACGCGAACTCCCGTTCCTCGGTCAGGACGGCGAAAGCCGCTTCACTCACGAGCCCGCACAGGCTGTCTTCGGCACCCCGCTCGACGACCTCTGCAAGGAGGAACGCATCAAGCACGAGAAAAACGGCCTCGATTGCTACGACGCCATCCTCGCCAACGCCGCCACCAAGATCTTCCCGCAGGACGGCGATGTCTTCCGCTACAAGTTCTACGGCCTCTTCTTCGTCAGCCCTGCCCAAGAGAGCATCATGCTCCGCTGCCGCATCGCCGGCGGCGCGCTGAGCACCTACCAATTCCGCGGCCTCGCCGAGATCGCCCAGGACTGGGGTCCGGGCCACGTCGACCTCACCACCCGCGCGAACGTCCAGATCCGCGAGCTGATGCCCGAGAACTGCCCGAACGTCCTGATGAAATTGGACGATATCGGCCTGACCTCACAGGGCTCCGGCGCGGACAACGTCCGCAACGTCACCGCCACCCCGACCACCGGCTTCGACCCGACCGAGTTGATCGACGTGATGCCCTACGCCCGCGCGATGCATCACTACATTCTGAAGAACCGCGACCTCTACGGCCTGCCGCGGAAGTTCAATATCTCCTACGACTCCGGCGGCTGCGTGTCCGTCTGCGCCGATACCAATGACATCGGCTTCTACGCCGTGAAGGTCGGCGAGAACGACAAGGGCATCACCCCCGGCGTCTACTTCCGCATGCAACTCTGCGGCATCACCGGTCACCAGCAGTTCGCCACCGATTGCGGCGTGCTGCTCACCCCGGCCGAAACCATCCCGGTCGCCGCAGCATTGATCCGCGTCTTCATCGAGAATGGCGACCGCACCAATCGCAAGCGCGCCCGCCTCAAGTACCTCGTCGATGACTGGGGCTTCGAGAAGACCCTCGAGGAAACCCAGAAGAAGCTCGCCTTCCCGATGCGCTACTTCCCGCTCGAGTCCTGCGAGACTCCCGCTCCGAAGGACAAGCAAGGCTACCTCGGCATCCATCCGCAAACCGACGGCAAGCACTACATCGGCGTCTGCACCCCGGTCGGCCGCATGACCGTTTCCCAAATGCTCGCGCTCGCCGACGTCGCCGATCAATTCGGCCGCGGCGAGATCCGCCTGACCGTCTGGCAAAACCTCATCATCCCCGGTGTCTCCGAGGAGAACCTGCAAGCCGCCCTCGTCGCGATCCAAGCCACCGGCCTCGATCACCGGAATCACAACCTCACCGGCGGCCTCATCGCCTGCACCGGCAGCCGCGGTTGCAAGTACGCCGCCGCCGACACCAAGGGCAACGCCGTCGCACTCGGCGCTCACCTTGCCTCGAAGATGATCCTCGACCAGCCGGTCAACATTCACCTCACCGGCTGCCAGCACTCCTGCGCCCAGCATTACATCGGCGACATCGGCATGATGGGCACCCGCGTGAAGATCGAAGATGGCTCCACCGTGGATGGCTACAACATCGTCCTCGGTGGCGGCTGCGATGATCAACAATACATCGCCCGCGAAGTCTGGAAGTCGGTCAAGGCCGACGAGATCAACCCGCTCGTGGAGCAACTGCTCGTCGCCTACCTCGCCCAGCGGAATGACGATGAATCCTTCGCTGACTTCAGCCGCCGTCTCAGCGTTGCGGAACTTCAAGCCCTCGTCGATCGCAGCGAATCTAACATCGCCGCTGCCTGATCTTCTCTTTCTGAAAACTGAAAACTAGCCACTCGCAAACTTCTCCGTGCCTTCCACCCTTCAGCGCCTGCCCGCGATCCCCGCTTCGAAAAAAGCGGCCCCGCACGCATCCGCGGAAGTCCGCACGCTGATCGATGACCTGATTGCGGAGCAGAAGACCCTGCAAACGCCGATCGCCCGCTACTCCGACTATCACGATACCGAGCCCGACCTCGCCCCTCACTACCGGACCCTGATCCCTCTCAGCAAGCCCGGCGATGGCGAGCAATACGCCTTCGAAGTCTCCCTCGACCGCTGCACCGGCTGCAAGGCCTGCGTCTCCGCCTGCCATTCCCTCAATGGTCTCGACGACGAGGAAGCATGGCGCGACGTCGGCATGATCCACGGCGGCCGCAAGACCCCGGGTTGGCAACAGACGATCACCACCGCCTGCCACCATTGCGAGGACCCCGGCTGCATGAATGGCTGCCCGGTCGGCGCCTACGAAAAGGACAGCGACACCGGAATCGTCCGCCACTTGGATGATCAGTGCATCGGCTGCTCCTACTGCATCCTCAAGTGCCCCTTCGATGTGCCGAAGTACTCGAAGAAGCGCGGCATCGTTCGCAAGTGCGACATGTGCCACCAGCGCCTCGCCGAAGGTGAAGCACCGGCCTGCGTTCAATCCTGCCCCACCGAAGCAATCCGCATCGTGAAGGTGAAGACAGGCACAAGTGCTGTCGCACCCGATTTCCTCCCCGGCGCACCCGATCCCACGATCACCCTTCCCACCACCCGCTACGTCGGCCGCGACGTTCCGGAAAGCGCCGTCGCCGCCGACCGCGAATCACTTGTCCCCGAACATGCTCACTGGCCGCTCGTGCTGATGCTCATGCTCACCCAGGCTGGCGTCGGCATGCTAACAGGTGGCCTCGGCAACGTCGTCACCACCATCCTCGCGAATGTCCTGTTCTTCGCCGGCATGGGTGCCTCGATCCTTCACCTCGGCCAACCGCTGAAAGCCTGGCGCTTCTTCCTCGGCCTGCGCACCTCGTGGCTCTCACGGGAAATCCTCGCCTTCTCGATGTTCGCGCCGATCCCGATGGTGCTTGCGGCACTGCCTTTCGTGCCCGACTTCCCTTACAAGGATCTCATCACCCGCGTCACCACGCTCTCGGCCCTTCCCATCGGTCTGATCGCGGTCTTCACCAGCGTGATGATTTACCACGATACTCATCGTACTTCGTGGCGTTTCCGGCTCACCGCCGGGCGCTTCTTCGGCACGGTTGCCACCTTCGCCTCGCTCGGCAACCTGCTCGCCCATCCTTCGCCGCTTGCGACGCTGCTATTCGCCATCGGAGTCATCGCGAAGCTGATCCCGGAAGTCCGCATCGTCCACCTTGCCCTGGATCGCAATGCCGAATGGTCATCCGATCTCCACACCGCCAGAATCCAGTGGGGCCCCCTCCGCCTGATCTACGATAGCCGCGTGCTCCTCGCAATCGCCGCCATTGCCTTCTCCCTTCTCAATCCCTGGATCGCGCTGCCGCTGCTACTCGCCGCCGAACTTTTCGAACGCCAGCTCTTCTTCCAAAGCGTCCACGCGCCGAAAATGCCGGGCAGCTTCGGCCCCAAGCGCGCTCACTGAAAAGTCGCTGGCTGACATTTCACCGACAACCCAAGCCTCCGGCGGTGGTTCCTATGACGTGATCCTTGCACGTCGGACAATCCCATGAAGGCACGCCTGCGACGGTTGATGCCCGGGACGCTGGTGCTCCTCTGCGGATTGCTCGGCTATTGGCTGGTGCAGGATGCCGCCCCTGCACCTTCTCCGCCATCACCCCGGAAGGACCTGGTTGCCACCCCGCGACAGCCTCTGCCGGAAGCACCAAAACCGACGAAGAGTTTCGTCCGCGACCGCTTTCCCGACGGCACCACGATTGAAATATTCGGGAGTTGCCACGAGGAGGAGCTCATCCTGCGCTTTCCCACCGAGGCGAGCTACAACTCCTTCCTCTACGCTCTGAATTGCAGCAGCGTCCGTCTGATCGACCGCCTCGACCCCCTGCGTGCGGTCCGGATCGGTTTCAATGCGAAGGAAATGGAAGTGCTGACGGCTCTATTCGAGGACGAGCAGATCACCACTTACAAGACCCTCACCCGTCTGCCCGAAGCGCCGCGCGCTTGGGGCGGCGCTTCGCAGGGGGCAGTAGCGTTTGGCTCCCAAGTGCTGCCGTGGCTCGGAGTCACCGGCGACAACTCGCGCTGGGGTAGCGGCGTCAAGCTGGCCGTGCTCGATACCGGCATCGTCGCTCATCCCGCCCTGCCGCGCATCGCGCGCTCCATCGAGATCTTTCCCTTCTCAGACGATCCCGCCACGACTCACTTCCACGGCACCGCGATCGCTTCGCTCATCGCCGGTAACGACCCGATGGTGCATGGCGTGGCTCCGGCGGTGGACCTCATTTCAGTTCGCGTTCTCGATGACCGTGGAGTCAGCGATTCCTTCGCGATCGCCGCCGGGATCCTTGCCGCGATGGATGCCGGCGCTGAAATTCTCAATCTCTCGCTCGGCGAGCAAAGCGACAGCCCCTTGGTGGGCGATGCGATCCACATGGCCATCGATCGCGGCATCGTGGTCGTCGCCAGCTCGGGAAATGAAGGACTGCAGGAAGCGAAATACCCCGCCGCCTACCCCGGCGTGATCGGCGTGGGAGCGGTCGATGCCAGCGGCGAACGCATGGCCTTTTCGAATCTCGGCAGCGGCCTCGGCATCACCGCACCGGGCTACGGTTTGAATGCCGCAGCCCCGGGCGGCGGCTACCTCGCCATCAGCGGAACCTCGGCGAGCGCGCCCTTGGTCGCCGCGGCCATCGCTGCCGTGATGTCAGATGGTTCCGGCCGCCGCGTCAGCGCGGCGGAAGCGGCGAAACTCGTGCTCGCCTACACCGATGACGAAGGCCTCCCCGGACCAGACGCCGAGTATGGCAGCGGTGTGCTCAATCTCGGCCGCGTCATGAACCGCAGCATACCCGGCCTGAGCGACGCCGTGATCACGAATCTTCGCCTCGTCCCCACAAGCAGCGGATCCTCTCGCGACGAAGTGCAACTCACCGTTCAGAACCGCGGCACGGCCACCTTGATCAATACCCTCGTGGAAATCACCACTCCCGCCGGGACGACGTCGATCAATGCCACCACCATTCCCGCATGCAGCATTCAGACCTTCACCGTTCCCTTCAATGCCCAGCGCGGAGAAGGCAGGATCTCGGCATCGGTCTCGCTCGGAAACTCTGCTATCGATCTCACGCCGCAGAACAACTTCATCGAAACGGCCTTTTCTCGGAGTTGATTCCCGTCCCGATGTGGACAAACCCCGGCAAGCAGGCCACTTTACCAAGGCATGATCCGAGCCTTGATCTTCGCCCTGCTGCTCGTCCCCCTGTCTGCCGCCGAGAAACGCATCGCGGTCTTCGTCGGCCTCTGCGACAACGCTACCCAAGGCATCATCAAAGTTGGTGCCAAGATCGGCGACGGCGACAAGCCCGAGGATAACCTCTACTGGGGCTGCACCGATGGCCTCCGCTCTTACTTCAAAGCCAGCAAACGCTGGAAGCTGGAGAAAAGCGAAACCGCCACCGGCGACGATCGCATCCTCGAGCGCCTGACCTTCCGCCATGTCTCCGGCGATGCCGTGCTGGTCGCCGAGGCCTGGCGCGGCTCGAAGCTCAAGGAGTGCTACGAAGCTTGCCAAAAAGCGATGCTCACCGGCGACAATGACCTCGTTGCCTTCATCGGCCACAATGTCCTCATGGACACCGCCATCGACCCGCCCACTGAAAAGGCGAAGGGCAAGACCGATGCCATCGTCCTCTGCTGCATCAGCGACGGCTACTTTCGCCAGCGCCTCGAAACCGCCGGCGTGCGCCCCGTGGTCCTCACCACCCAACTCATGTATCCCGGCTCCTTCATCCTCCACGATGCCCTCGAGCCATGGCTACAAGGAAAAGCCCGCGACACCTTGCGTGATGCCGCGGGCTTGGCCTATGCGAAGAATCAGAAGATCAAGCCGGCCGCCGCGAAGGGCGTCTTCGCGCGGCTCGACCCGTGATGATTTGTTAGATGGCGGACGGTTCCTTGGCGAACACGACCTTGGTCTTCGCCCACTCGTCGCCAAGACGACGCAGCGGAGGAGCCTTGTCCTTGCGGACAAACAAGACGACCACCTCGATCAACCCGACGAAAGGAATGGCAAACAGGAGATTGCGGAGAATGCTGGTCGCCCAGTCACCGGACAGGCTCTTGCCATTCAGAGTCACGGCTTTGATCTTCAAGATGCGCTTGCCGAGGCTGTGCCCTTCCATGAAGGGCAGCGCATCGCGGGTCAGCATGTAGGCAATGCCCACGATCGGACCGAGCTTCGGAATCAAGCTGGCCACGATCCATGAGAGACCGCCCGAGACGAAGCAATCGATGACTCCGGCAAGCGCGCGCTTCTCGAAAGGAGCATCGGAACCGGGGACTTCGTCTTCCCCGTCATCCCCATCCATCACTGGCTTGGCCGGCGGCGTGTAAGGATCCACCGGCGGCGGTGGCGGCATCTCGCTCGTGGTCGGAATGCTCGATGGCGGCGGGATATCCGGCGGCGGCGGCATCGACGGTGGCGGCGGCGGGATATCTGGCGGAGGTGGACCGGACGACGGCGACTTGTCGGGTTCGTTTTCCATGGCTTCAGCGCAATCTAGCAGAAATCCGTTCGCGGTCGAGGGACATGTCGGTCACGATTCCTCGCGCAGCCCGGCGAAGACGCGGTGTGAGAAATACCGCTCCATCCGATCCGGAAAAACAGTGACCACCCGCGCCTCCGGACCCAGCCGGCGCTTCACCTCGAGCGCGGCGGCATAGTTCAGGCCGGAGCTCGGACCCGCGGGAAACCCGAGCGCCCACAGCCGCTGGGTGAGATCCAGACAGAGCTCCTCCCGCACCACGATTTCCTCGATCGCCCCCCCACGCGGCCCGCTCTGCCAATCCCGATAGAGCGCGGAAAGCCCCTGCGCCACCCCCGGCACCTCCTTGCTGAAGGCCAAGCTGCAGCACTCCGCATTGTCACCGAAAGCCCGCCCCTCCGTCGGAATCGCCGCATAAGCCCTCGCCCCACATCCGGCATCGTCGAATGCCTCCCACAGCCCGCGCAAGGTCCCACCCGTCCCCACCCCGCTCACCACCGCGTCCACACAGCCGCACTCCATCTGCGAAAGAATTTCCGGCCCGGTGAAAATCCGGTGCGCCTCGGCATTATCCGGATTCTCGAATTGCCGCGCGGCAAACCACCCCTTCTCCAGCGCCACCGCCTCGGCCGCTTCCAGCACCGCCATCATCCCCCCTTCCACGCGCCGCACTTCAGCGCCATAGGCCCGGATCATCAGCCCGCGCTCCTGGGTCGCGGTATTCGGGATGAAAGCCACGAATTTCAGCCCCATCTGGGCACAGGCCAGAGCCAGCGCGATGCTCGTCGAGCCACTCGACGCCTCCACTACCGTATCCCCCTCCCTCAGCGCCCCGCGGCGCCACGCCTTTTCCAGAATGTGGCGTGCGATCCGGTCTTTGGTCGAGCCGCTGGGGTTCATGAATTCCAGCTTGCACCACACCGGCCCGAGCGCGGCATCCAGCGTCACCGGCACCAGCGGCGTCGGCGGGATCTGCCGGATGAAGCGGCCGCCGGGCGGAACCGAACGGGAAGCGGATGCGAGTGCCATGGTCGAGTGCTACTCCGCCTCCCCCGCATGACTCAAGCACCGCCGCTCCGGCTCATCTAACCACGATCGATTCTTGCCCTGATCAAGGTTCGCGGCATCATTGCAGCATGCAAGTGGTGACTGACCAGATCCGGAACTTCCTCCAGTACATTGCTGTGCAGTTCATCGAGTTTCCGGCCGAGGCCCAGCTCAAGGTCACCGAACTCGGCCCCAAGCGCCTGCGTTTCAAGCTGGTGCTCCGCCAAACCGACGTCGCCCTCCTCATCGGCCGCAATGGCTTCAGCGCCTCCGCCATCCGCGGCGTGGTCAAATCCATCGCCGAGCGCGAGGACGTAAACGTCAGCCTCCAGATCCACTCCCACGAGGAAGAGGCGGAAATGCAGGCCCGCGACCCCCGCCACTGAGGCCGGGAGATCAGGGATGGAGCGCCGGAGGTTCTCCTTGCCAACCCGCGCCGCCACCCGCTACCTTCCCGCCCGCCGCGCGAGACGCTTCACCGCGTTTCCCACAACGGTCCCGTAGTCCAACGGATAGGACGATGGCCTCCGAAGCCGTAGGTACAGGTTCGATTCCTGTCGGGACTACTTTTTGATACTTAAGGAAATACCTGCACTGCCGTCCCTTTTCGCGATGTGAGTTGCTAGCACCTTGGCGGATTTCCTATGATGAAATCCCGACGCCCGCTCGATGCTACAGTCATTCCTCAGATGGTTTAAGAGCCGGAGCATCACACCTGGTCCGGCTCCTACTTACCACACCTCGGAGCACGGCCATCACTACGCCAAAATCCCGATCATCGTCGCTACTCTCGACGACGATGCATGCCCGCTACTGGACTCCATCTTGATAGAGGACTTGGGGTGCGGAGAAATCCGGAGAATTTCGGGGTACGGTGACACGTGGTGGGATTTTACCTACGAAGGCTCGCAATTCACTGCCGAACTGCGTGTGACAGAATGCGGAGGTTCAGAGATCTACCCCACGAGTTGCACTCGATCCACCACTGCGGAGAGGATGCTACTCAGGGAACTTGTGGATCAGATTACTCACCACGCGATCAAGCGAATGACTCCATCGAAGACGGAGGTCCCTCGCAGCCCATGAGCCCCACTGGCGGCTCCTTGTGAAAAATTGGCGTGGAACACGCTCGACCGGGATTGCCAAGCGGGAAACCCCCGCTTATCCCCCGCCCCGATTTCCCCATGAAGCGCGTAGAAACCATGGCTGAGGCCGATGTCGTCCTGATTGGCGGCGGCATCATGAGCGCCACTCTCGGCGTCCTGCTCCACGAACTCGATCCCTCCCTCAAGATCCAGATCGTCGAGGCCCTCGCCGAGGTGGCCAAGGAGAGCTCGAACCCGTGGAACAATGCCGGCACCGGCCACGCCGCGCTGTGCGAGCTGAACTACACCAAGGAGAGCGCCGATGGCTCGGTGGACATCTCGAAGGCGCTCGAGATCAACGAAGCCTTCGAGGTCTCGAAGCAGTTCTGGGCCTACCTCGTCGGCCGCGGCGTCCTGCCCCAGCCGGGGGAATTCATCACCTCCGTACCGCACATGAGCTTCGTGCTCGGCAAGGAGAACCAAGCCTACCTCAAGCGCCGCCACGAGACCATGGCCGGCCACCATTTCTTCCAGGAAATGGAATACACCGAGGACCACGCGGCCATCCGAGAGTGGGCACCGCTGCTGCTCGATGGACGAAAGAAGTCCGCCCCGCTAGCCGCCACCCGCGCTGCCGGTGGCACCGACGTGAATTTCGGCGCGCTCACCCAGGCCCTGGTCGACCACCTCGCGTCGAAGGACGTGGTGAAGATCGCCACCCAGCACCAGGTCCGCGACATCAAGCGCAAGCGCGACGGACGCTGGCACCTCACCGTCCGGAACCTCGCCAAGAACATCAACCGCGGCATCACCGCGCCCTTCGTCTTCGTTGGAGCTGGCGGAGCCTCGCTGCCCCTGCTCCAGAAGTCCGGCATCCCCGAGGGGAAAGGCTTCGGCGGCTTCCCCGTCAGCGGACAATTCCTCGTCTGCGATGACCCCGCCATCGTCGAACGCCACCACGCCAAGGTCTACGGCAAGGCCGCCGTAGGCGCACCGCCCATGTCCGTTCCGCACCTCGATACCCGCGTGATCGATGGCAAGAACACCCTCCTCTTCGGCCCCTTCGCCGGCTTCTCGCCGAAGTTCCTCAAGTCCGGCTCGCTCTTCGATCTGCCCGGCTCCGTCCGCCTCTCGAACCTCGTGCCCATGCTCGCCGTGGGTAAGGACAACATGGACCTGACCCGCTACCTCATCGAGCAGGTCATGCAGAGCCCGGAAGACCGCTTGGAAGCACTCAAGGAATTCTTCCCCGCCGCCGAACTGAACGACTGGCATCTCCTCACCGCCGGCCAGCGCGTCCAGATCATCAAGCAGGATCCCGAAAAAGGCGGCGTCCTTCAATTCGGCACCGAAATCGTCTCCTCCGCCGATGGCTCCATCGCCGCACTCCTCGGCGCTTCACCCGGTGCTTCAACCGCCGTGGACGTGATGCTGGACATCCTCGGCAAGTGCTTCGCCAAGCGCCTGCCGGATTGGAAGAAGCGGCTTGAGCAGATGATCCCGTCTTATGGCAAGAGCCTGCGGGATGACGCCTCTCTCTATCGGAAGGTGCGGAAAGACGCGGACAAGGCACTCGGACTCGTCTGATCGATCAGCCGAGGATTTCCTCAAGCTTCGCGAACAAGGTCGCGAAGCTGTCATCGCCAAGCACCGGCTCGGCATTCGCCAGCGCACCCTCCGGCGGCTCAGGCAGCGTTACCCAACTACGGCATCCACCGTACTTCGCCTCGTAAGGAAACTCCCACGGCCGCGCGAGTTCGCTCACCCGCACCAGCGCCACGTGGATGCTGCCGCTGGCCATCCCCTTGCCTTCCCAGTCGAAGCGCTGGCGGATGGTCTCCTCCGTCCAGATATGCAGCGGCTCCAGCGCCGCCACCTGGTCCCAGTCGGTCAGCGTCTTCGCCCACAGCGCTTCCGCGTGATGGGTGATGGTGATCGTCTCACCGGCAACCCACTCCGGCTTGGCCACCACCGATCCCTCGCGAACGAACTGGTCCTGATTGTGAAAGCGCGTCGGAAAGAGGAAGAAGTTCTCCTCCGCAAACGAGAAACCGGCGCGTCCCTCATGGATGCCACCCTTGCGCAGGATGATCGCCTGCCGCCCACTCGCGAGCGCGTCGCACACCACCTGCCATTCCTTGAAGCCGCTTGCCATGCCCGTGCGGTAAACGGGCAACCCCGCAGGCTCAATGCCGAATTTCCATCAGAACACGTTCTCCACCCGGTGGACGTACGGCTTCTCCCCGTCCGTCAAAATCACCTCGATCACATCAAATCGCCACGGGATCTCGCGCGTTCCCAACATCCGCAGCCACTCATTCGCCCCGCGTTCGATCAGCTTCTCCTTCTCCCGGTCCACCGCATCCAGCGGCCGGCTCATGCCACCGGCACGTCGCGTCTTCACCTCGGTGAAAAGCAGCAGCTTCCCGTGCCTCGCCACGATATCCACCTCGCCCCCACGCGGCGCCCTGAAGTTCTTGTACAGCACCTTCGCCCCGCTCGCCGTCAGCCAAGCCCGCGCAATCCTCTCCCCCATCACCCCGACCGCCGCCGGGCCGATGCCCTCGCCATCACGACGCGTCAAACGGCAGCGACAATTGAGCGACGGGCTGAAACGAGCGGCGATGATGGCGGCAAGGCCCATGGCGATGGAGCGCTTCGAGGTGCTCCCTTGTGCCATATCCCATGTGCCGCTCAAAGCCGTATTGCGGGAACTCCCGCGCCATCTCGGTCATCAGGCGATCCCGCGAAACCTTCGCGATCACACTGGCCGCGGAAATCGAGAGCGACTTCCCATCCCCCTTCACGATCCCATCGTGTGGGTAAGGAAACGCCGGCACCCGCAGGCCATCGATCAGGCAATGGTCCACTGCACGCGCCAAGCCCTCCACCGCACGCGCCATCGCGGCATGCGTGGCGCGCAGGATATTGATCCGGTCGATCTCATCGGTATCGGCGAAGGCCACGCACCACGCGACCCGCTCGTCCGAGGTGATCTTCGCGTAGCACTGCTCGCGCTTCGCCGGGCTCAGCTTCTTCGAGTCATCCAGCCCCTTGCAGCGCCAGCGCAGCGGTAGAATCACCGCTGCCGCCGAGACCGGGCCCGCCAAGGGACCACGGCCCGCCTCATCCACGCCGGCAACGATCAACAGACCGCGGGCGCGGAGAGCGGACTCGAGCGAGGTATCGGGCACGCGGCTAGAATTGCCGCATGCGGTCCGTCATGGCCATCTGAGAATGGCTCACGCTGCCGAAAAGCTGCGTCGCGAAAACGGTGCCATCTTCATCCACCACCACGCCGATGCCGGTGGCATTGAATTGGCCCCGGATATTTTGCTCGTGGCTGGAGGAGCCCTTCCACGCGTTGAAGAGCGTGTCTGCCGCGCTACCGTAATGGCCGCTGCATGAGGCGACATTCTCGGCCACGTTGCTCATGTTCATGGTGCGCTGCGCATTCAGCGCGCGCTCCTCGAAGCCGTAGTGAGTGAGATTCCCAGAAGCGCCGCCGAATTTCCCGCGATTGCGGCGCATGAATTCGGAATGCTGCTGGGCCATGCGGTCGAGACCGGCGTGACGTTCCAGCGCCGGCTTGCCCTTGGTCGCGCGGTAGGCATTGACCTCGGACTGGATGCTACCGGCGATGCTTCCGTCGGTCTTGGATACCGGTCCGGTGGACATCAGGACCGTGGTGGATTCGAGCTGGGGGCCGCACGATGCCAAGAGCACCGCACCCGCCGCAGCCATAAAGAGGTTGCAAGGGATCGTTTTCATGTGTGGGACAGCACCGCCCGTATCCCAAAAGAGAGGCTAAATATAAAGGAAATTTTAGCTTCTCCTCCCTAACAGTCACCGAATTCCACCTCATTTGAAAAAATTCAACACCCGCGCACCCGCCTGCATAGACAGCTTTTTGCCCGCGGCGTGGTCCGTGACTCACCCGCCGCTTGCGCTCCCACACAATCGCCCACACTCTGCCGTGCAGCGCATGGCCGAAGCGTCAACGGAACAAACGATTCTTTTAGTAGATCAGGACCACGACTTTTTGGAGTGGGCCACCAAGCATTTGACCGCGAAAGGCCTGCGCATCCTGCGCTGCGACCACGCGGACAATGCAGTAAAGGTCGTCGAAAAGACCGTGGTGGACGTGGTGGTCTCCGATATCCAGCTCCAGCCCTACGATGGCCTCGAGCTGCTTTCCCGCATCCGCCAGGTCTCGCCGAATACCTTGGTCGTGCTGACCACCGGCTTCCCGAGCACCGGCCAGGTCATCGAGGCGACCCAGCGCGGCGCACACGATGTGATGCGCAAGGAGTCCCTCCCCTTCGAGCTGCGTCCGGTGGTGGAAAGCGCGCTGCAGATCGTCGAGGACCGCCGCTCGGCCGAGCAGCCCGCCGCTGACATGCCGGCGCTCGATGGCCGCGTGAAGATTATCGGCGTCTCCCGCGCCCTGCAGGATGTTTTCAAGATCGTCGGTCGCGTCGCCCGCTCGGATGCACCTGTTCTGGTCACCGGCGAAAGCGGCACCGGCAAGGAATTGGTCGCCAAGGCGATCCATGAATACTCGCCGCGCCGCCAGCAGGAACTCATCGCCATCAACTGCGGCGCCATTCCGGAAAACCTTCTGGAAAGCGAACTCTTCGGTCACGAGAAGGGCTCCTTCACCGGCGCCATCGCGCGCCGCGCAGGCCGCTTCGAGCAAGCCGACGGCGGCACGCTTTTCCTGGATGAAATCGGCGACATGCCGCTGTCGGTGCAGGTGAAAATGCTGCGCGTCCTGCAAGACGGCACGTTCTCCCGGGTCGGCTCGAATGAAACGCTGAGCGCCGATGTCCGCATCGTGGCCGCGACCAACAAGGTGCTCTCCGCCGAGGTCGCCGCCGGACGTTTCCGTGAGGACCTCTACTATCGCCTCAATGTGGTGGAAGTCCGCCTGCCCCCGCTGCGCGAGCGGGCGGAGGATATCCCGCTGCTCGCCGAGTTCTTCCTCCAGCGCATCACGCGCAAGAATGGCATGGCACGCATCCGCCTCTCGGCGGAAGCCATCGCCGCGCTTCAGGTGCACCGCTGGCCGGGCAATGTCCGCGAACTGGAAAACACCATCGCACGCGCCTGCGCGCTCGCTTCCTCGACCGTCCTGCTTCCGGCGGACATTCCGTTGGCGGCGGCTCCGGGCCAGGAAAGAGGGCCGCTGAAACAGGCACTCGACCGCCTGCTCGATGCCGTGCCCATCGGAGAGAACTCCGTTCAGTGGGTGGCTTCGGAACTCGCCGCGCGTGCGCTGGAACGCCATGCGGGCGACCTGAAGGAAGCCGCTGGTATGCTGGGCATCGGCGCGGCAGATCTACGCAAGCTCCTGGCGGAAAGCCGGGATAGCTCACTTGAAGCTGCCAGCGGCCGCTGAGGCGACTCACCGCTGGTCATCGGTTTCGCTGCACGCTACGGTCCCGCCATGCTCCGCCGCACCCTGCTCGTCCTGCCCCTGGCGACGATGCTGTCTGCGGCCCCGAAACCGGCGGCCATTCCGGCTTTCAAGGAGGGCCTCGACGCGCTGTCGGCCCGCCTGTGGGAAGTGGCAACCGCCCGTTTCGAAACCGCGTTGGCCACGCCCGACCTCGACGCCCCCGGTCGCCAAACCATCCTGCTGCGCCTGGCCGAGACCCACATCCGCGCTGGCGAGGCCGCGGCGGCGCTCAAGATCTTGGAAGACCCGGCACTCGCCGGCCATGCCGAGTTGCCCTTCTGGAAGGGCCAGGCGCTCGCCGCCTCCGGACGCTTGCAAGAAGCGCTCGCCGAACTCGATGGCCCCGCCATCGCCCCCACCGCCCCGAATTTTCGCGAAGCTCTCTTCACCCGGGCAGCGCTACTACAAGCCCTCGGCAATTCCACCGCAGCGCTCGAAGCATTGGCCATCCTGACCAAGGATAAAGACCCAGCCACCTACTTGCGCGCCCGGCTTGAAAGCGCCGACATCCTGCTCTCTCAAGACCGCGCTGAGGACGCCCTCACCGCCATCCCGCCGGTGAACGCGAAAATGACGCCGCGGCAAGGCGCCCGTGCCGAACTCCTGCGAGCCCAGGCGCAGCTGGAAAAGGGCGAGCACAAAGCCGCTGAAGGCATCTTCTCCGCACTCTTGGCCAAGGCCAAGGACGACCCCGCCGCCAAAGCCTATCGTCACGAAGCCGCAGTCGGCTTGGCCCGCGCACAACTCGCCGGCGGCAACCGCGAGGCCGCGACGGATGGCCTGATCGCCTTCATCGAGGAAGAGCGCGACTCCCCGCGGGTCGGACTCGCCTTCCCCGCTCTCCTCGATTGCCTTCCGGCGACGCCCACTGACGACGATGTGATCCTGACGCGGCTCCGAGAATGGTGTCTGCCGCTGGTGAACCGCACACCGGCCCTGATGTCCGCTGGCTCCGGCGGCGGCGGAGTGTACCCTGCCGCTCCTCCGGAGGATAACGAACTGGCCACCCAAGCGCTTTATTATCGCGCAGTCGGCCTGCGCCGTGAAGGTTCGCCCGCTTCGAAGGACCTGGCACGGAGGCTCCTCATCCGGCTGCGGATGGACTACCCGAAGCACCCGCTCGCAGAGCGTGCGCTACTGGAAGGTGCCCGTTGGGACCTCGCCGACGGTCGGAATGAGCAGGCCGCTGCCGCATTGGCCGCGCTTGATGGCAGCAACAGTGCGCCAGCGTTGCGCGCGGAAGCCTCGATCTCTGCCGCTGCCAGTGCTTTCGCTGCGGGCGACTATGCCCTCGCTGCCAGTGAATCGGAAAAAGCCGCCGGCTTGCTCGATGGTGACACGCGCCGCGGGGCCACCTTGAACGAGGCGATCGCACGGCTGGCAGCGGGCGATGTGCCGGCTTTCCAAAAGCTCGCCGCCGATCCCGCCTTGCAGGGGGCGGCAAAAACGGAACTGGAATTCGAGCGCGCGCTTTTCCTCGCTGCCCAACGCGACTCGACCGCGCTGCCCACGCTCGACCGCTTCATCCTCGATCACCCGGACTATCCCCGCTTGGCCGAAGCTCGTCTGGCCGCCGCACTTGCCGCGCTGGAAAGCACACCGCCCGATCCCGTCTTCGCCACCGCCCAGCTCGATAGCCTTTCTCCCAAGCAGGCCGGTGAGCTACCTCCCGCTTCGCTCGCACTGGCGCGCATCTACGTCGCCGGTCGCGAAAAGCGCTGGGCGAATGCCGTCGAGATCGCACAGGGATTCCTCACCAGCTTCCCCAGCGATACCCGCCGCAATGAGTTCCGCTTCGAACTCGGCAACGCCCACTACGAGAGCGGCGACTACAACGACGCCCGGCTCGAACTCGCGAAGCTGGCAGCCGAAGCACCGGATTGCCCCCAGGCGGAAGTTGCCCTGCTCCTCGCCGCCCGCGCCTCCGCACTGGTCGCCACGCCGGAAGCAAAGAAGGAAAGCCTCGGTCTCTTCGACAAGGTGATCACCCGCAATGGCGACCTCGCCGATGCGGCCCGTTTGATGAAAGCCCGCTCGCTCGGTCCCGCCGATGCCGCGAAGGAGCTGCTGCCCTGGTTCCAGCAAATGAAGAAGGCCCACCCCTTGCGCCTGCGGGTCGGCCTGGAACTCGGCGACGCGCTTTTCAATAGCGCCGTCACCGACCCGGTTCCCTTGGCCCAAGCGCTGAAGATTTACGAAACCCTCCTCGCCGAGTTGCCCCCCGATTCACGCGACCGCCCGGAGATCGAATACCAGCGCGGCCGCGTGCTGGAGGAATTGCCCGATCCGAAGCAACCCACCAAGAAGCGGGAAGCCGAAGCGCTCGATGTTTACTTCTCCGTGCTTCAATCCGCCAGCCGCCAGGCACCCGCCGACTGGCGTTGGGTCGATCGCTGCGGCGTCAAGGCCCTGAGTCTGCTAGAGAGGGCCCAGCGCTGGGATGCCGCCATCGCCATCGCGGTGCAACACTCGAAGCTCGCCAGCCCCGGAGCCAAGATCGCCGAAGGCCGGGCGAAGGAGCTCAAGCTGAAGTACATGGTCTGGGACGAGGAATGATCGTCAGCCGCGCGAGTTCAACTCGTCGATCTGGCCATTGAGCGTGCAGTAGTCGTAAAGATAGCCCAGCAGGAATAGCCCGCCGCTGATCATCCACAGGAGGCCGGTCCAGATCTTTCCCATGTAGAGGCGATGGATGCCCAATGGACCGAGGAAGGTCTGGAGCAGCCACGCCACCGAGTAGTCGATGGGACCGGTCGCATATCGCCGCGCCGCATCCCGCTCCATGCCGGGAATCAGGAACAGGTCGATCAGCCAACCGATGCCGCACAAGCCAAGCGTGAAGAACCAAATCGCGCCGGAAATCGGCCGGCCGAAGTAAAAGCGGTGGGCACCGGTGAAGCCGAAGATCCAGAGCAGGTAGCCGATCAGCTTGCTATGCGTTTGCGGACGATCCATGGCCACGCATCATCGCTCGCTTTCCCGAAGCTGCGATGGGAATTGCGGGGCCGGTTTGGAGCGTCAGGTCAGCGCTTCTTCTTCGGTGCCGGGATCTCCACGGCACCGGTTAGGTCCATCTTCGACAACGATGAAGGGGAAACGGACGACGCCGCCCCGTCGATGCTAAGGATCACGGCCTTGTCACCAACGTCCGGGAAAACAAGCACGGGACGGCTTGGAACCTCATCCGCGGTGCTCAGCCCGGGAAAATAATACCACTTCGCACCGGGTCCTCCTCTCACCGCCAGCAAGCGATTCAGGTCTTTCACACTACCTGCCGCCTCCAGTTGCTCCAGCACTCTCGGACCCGTTAGACCGGCGAACTTGGGCTCCTCCTTGGCCAGCTTGTCAGAAGGAAACGTCCCATAGTCGTTGTCGAAATCGATCAGCGCGAGATGGAGCTGCTTCACATTGTTGATCGCTTCCACCCGGTCTGCAGCCTTCCGCTGTTTCAAGATCACCGGCGCTGCAAGACCCGAGAGAATCGCGATCGGCAGGATGAGGAGCGTGATGTAGCCGAAGACCAGACCGGTAATCGCCATTCCCGATCCCTTGATGTAGCCGCCGGAACGCTTGATCGCCGCCAGCGCCATGTGCCCGGTGATGACCGCGGCAATGCCGCTGAGACCTGCGGTGAGAAAGCCGAGCGGGCCGCAGATGACACTTGCGATCGCGAGGCCGGATGTCTTCGGCTGGGCCGGCATGGCGGGGGGCATGAATTCCATGTCTTCAACATGAGTGGCCGATCATGACAGGGCAAGCCAATCGATGTGACGGCCTCCGGTTAGAATTCCGTCCTCACCCCTGCAACGACGCCCCGCCCAGCCATCGGAGCGATATCCTTGAGAACGGACGTACTTTGCCGCGCCTCCTCGTCGGTGAGGTTCACGCCCTTGAGATAGAAGGTCGTCGTCGTATCGCCCATTGCCAGCGTGTAGCCGAGCGCCGCATTCACCAGGAAATAGGAATCCGTGGGCAGTTCGTTCTGATCATGCCGGTCCTGATGGGCAGCGAATTGACCCTCGAGCCGGGCAGACCACCCACCGCATTCATAGTCGAGCGAGGCCAGCGTCCGGAACGGAGGAATGCGTGGCAACGGCTCGTTGGTATCGCGATTCTCCGCGCGCGTGTAGTCGGCACGCAGTGTCAGATCCAGGCGCTGCTTGCTCCCGGTTGCAGGCGATTTGGCGTCAGCTGCCGCTTCGACCGGCTCTAACAAATGGAAAGTCGTCTCGATCTCGCCGCCGCGGAAATCCGCCGCCACCGCATCGTAGGCGAATACCGGAAAGGCGTCCCCATCGGGCAGCGTCACCGTGCCACCGGTGGGCGCGAGATTGATGTAGTCGTTGAAGCGGTAATAGAAAAGCCCCGCACTCCCTGTGACGCGACCTGCCTTCTTCTTCACGGACAGATCGACCGAGAACGCATCCTCTGTTTCGAGGGTTGGATCTCCAATCTCAAAGGACCCCGTCGCAACGTGCGGGCCGTTGGCGAAGAGTTCCACATAAGTGGGCGGGCGTTGCGTGTAAGCCAGTGACAGCGCCACCGCGTAGTCCGGTGCCGGATTGTAGATGATGCCGGCGGAAGTACTAAAGGCATCGAAGTTCTTCTCGATCCCCGGACCAAATAGAGGATTGGGGTCGGTTTGGTTTTGCTGGAAATCCCCGCGCGCGCCGAATTGGAAGCGCAGCTTGTCGAACGGCAGCTCCTCAAAGAAGAACAGCGAGTTCACATCATTCTCCACCGGCGGCAAGAAGGCTTCCTCGCCCAGCGCCGAGAAATCGTCATGCCGGGTCTCGACACCGAACGCCCCCTCCAAGAGACCGAGCGGAGCATGCTGGAATTCCACGCGGCCGTTGTAACCTTCCGTCCGGAATTCAGTGCCCGGCTCCGCCCCTTCGAATTCAGTGTGCGTGTAGTCCGTATAGGCGAACTTGTATTCCACCTCCTTCAACCACGCCACAGGCTCATGGAATGCCCCGCGGAAATCCCAGCGCCGCTGGCGGAGATCGATCGTCACGTCCGGCTCGGCCACC
Source organism: Luteolibacter sp. Y139 (assembly GCF_038066715.1). NCBI lineage: Bacteria > Pseudomonadati > Verrucomicrobiota > Verrucomicrobiia > Verrucomicrobiales > Verrucomicrobiaceae > Neoluteolibacter > Neoluteolibacter soli. The sequence continues at coordinate 736,346 of NZ_JBBUKT010000001.1, forward strand.
GTGCCATAGAGCGAATCAACGCCCGAGTAAGAGAGACCAAAATAACCCTTGTCCCAGATGTAGGAGGCACCCAGCCCCGCACCGCGCGACTCGGTCGCGCTGTTAGGCAGGATGCCGTAGGGCTCGATTTCACCGGGGGCCAGCGGCGAGGTCGCACGCAGCCGCTCGGATCGTGCGAAGCCCGGGATCGCCAGGTCCTCCGTCTCACGGCTGAAGCCATCGAGGTGAAACACCAGCGGTCCCTTCCCAAACTCCAGCGCACCCGAGTAAGCCTCCGAATCATCCGCCGAGCCAAACGCGCTGCTGAAATAGCCCGAAGGCCACCGGCCGGCGAAGCGCTCCGTCGGGATCCGCCCGTCGATCATATTTACCACGCCGCCCAAGGTATTCGGCCCATACAACAAAGTCGCAGGCCCGCGCACCACCTCCACCGATTGCATGCTCAGCGGATCGGAAGCCACCGCGTGATCGGGGCTGACATTCGAAACATCCAGGATCGACGTGCCATTCTGGAGAATGCGCACCCGGTCGTCCCCCAGGCCACGGATGATCGGCCGACTCGCGCCCGGTCCGAAATACGTGGAGCTCACCCCCGGCTCGCGGCTCAGCGTTTCACCCAGCGTCGGTTGCTGGTTGAGCAATAAGTCCTGCCCCTTCAGCACCGAGGCCGGCTGCATCAGGTCAAAGAGCGAACGCTCGTCCGGCGCCGCGCTCACCACCATCTCATCGAGCGGGGTGGGCATCAGGTCGGACGATTGCGAAAAGGCCGGAAGGGAGAAGGCGACGGAAGCGAGCGCGAGCGGCGGGAAACTTTTCATGGGCATCGTGTGGATCAGCAACGGCATCGTGATTGATCCAAACAATTTACAAACGCAATAAAAATACAACAGCATTACAAATACCGCTGCACATCCATTGCCTCAATCACTCCACAAGGAACCCCCAGCCCGGATTTGACACCCCCCTCCCGCCACCGAAGCATGGGCCATGACCAAAGCCCTTCTCACCGCCGCCATGTCCGCCGCCCTTGCCACCGCCGCTGTCGCCGAAAACGAGTTCCGTCACGTCGTCTTCTTCAAGTTCAAGCCCGAGGCCACCCCCGAGCAGATCAAGGAGATCGAAAAAGCCTTCGCCGAGCTGCCGAAGAAGATCCCCACGATCACCGGCTACGAGTGGGGCACCAGCGAGAGCGTGGAGAAGCTCAACGACGGCTTCACCCACTGCTTCTTCGTCACCTTCAAGGACAAGGCAGCCCTCGAAGCCTATCTGCCCAATCCCGCTCACAAGGAGTTCGGCGCGAAGCTCAAGCCACTGCTCGAAAAGGCCTTCGTCTTCGACTACACCGCGAAGAAGGACTGAGACTGATCACCGGCAGCTTCATCCACGGACCCCTTTTCCATGCGCGCACTCCTCATCCTGCTTTCCCTCGTTTCCCTCGCCCGGGCGGACCTCGATCTCAAGCCACTCGAGACTTGGATCGGCAAGCAGAAGAACCTGCAAAGCCTCGACACCGAGTTCGTGCAGGAGCGCAAGCTGCCTTCACTGAAGAAGCCGGTCGCCACCCCGGGCCGCATGCGCATGGTGCGCCCGGGCAAGCTCTGCTGGGAACTCGGCGATCCCGTCAAAACGCTCGCCGTTTCCGATGGCACCACCATGACCCTGCTGGATGTCGCGAAAAAGCGCGGCATGAAGGTGGACAGGGATTCACCGGAAGCGCGTCAATTCACCCTCCTCTCCGAGGAAGCCTTCCGCGACCTCGCCGGCTTTCAGGAGACCTTCGAGCTGGTCGAGTCCCGCATGACCGGCACAATCTATCAGCTCACCGTGCGTCCGAAGGACAAGTCGATGCGCAAGCACGTCTCGTGGATGTTCCTGGACATCGACACCCGCACCCAGGAACTGCGCGCCCTCGACCTGGAACTGGATGACAAATCGCGGATTCGCACCGTCTTCTCCAACTCCAAGATCAACGCGAAGGTCGACCCCGCGATCTTCACGCCGGACACCACCGGCTATCTCATGAAGTGACCGGACGGTGACAACTTTCACCGGCACCGGGGTTTGACGAGATATCGCGATTTCCATCTTCCCCTCCCCCGCCGGAGTCCTGTTAGTGTCGTCCTATGAGTCCCGAGATCCGTGCCTTGATCCAGAACGCCTTCACCGGCGGTGCCAGCGACGTCTTTTTGATCGAGGGAGAGCGGCCCCGGGTGCGCGGTGATGGAGAAGTCATCATTGCCCACGGTGGCCCCATCACCGTCGAGGATGTCGCTGACATCTGGAAATCCTGCGGACTTAATCCCGAGACCGACAACGACGGCGACTCCAGCTTCGAGGTCGAAGACGTCGGCCGTCTTCGCGTGAATGGCTACCGCACGCTCGGCCGCCTCGGCGTGGTCATGCGACCGATCAAGAAAGTCATCCCGTCCTTTGAGGAACTCGGCCTTCCCGGGCACCTGCTCGCCTCATGGATGGAGAAGCGTTCCGGCCTCATCATCGTCAGCGGACCCACCGGCTCGGGCAAGTCCACCACCATCGCGGCCTGCCTTGAATGGGTGAACCGCCACCAGCCTCGCCACGTCGTGACGATCGAGGACCCGATCGAGTATCTCTTCGAAAACGATCGTGCGTGGTTCTCCCAGCGCGAGGTGAAGCGTGACACGGAAAACTTCCACGTCGCGCTGCGCGCCGCCCTGCGCCAGAACCCGGACATCATCCTCTTCGGCGAAATCCGTGATGCCGAATCAGCCTTCGCTGCCCTGCGCGCCGCCGAAACCGGTCACCTGGTGATTTCCACCCTCCACGGCTCCGGCGTCGCCGGCGTGCCGGTCGCCATGGAACGGCTCAACCGCATCATGAGCGACTCCGCCTACACCGGTGCCTCCAGCCTGCTCTCGCACCAGCTTGTCGGCGCGATCGCCCAGCAGCTGCTGCCTCGCATCAATGGCGGCGTGGTCGCGGTGCTGGAGTACTTCCAGAACGAGGCCATCACCCGCAAGTTCCTCGCCGAGAGCAACTACAACGACCTCAAGGACCACCTCAACAAGTGCGACGAGTCCTCCGGCTGCTCTTTCCTGCGCTACCTGCTCGCCGCCACCCAGCAGGGCATCATCGATCCCGCGGTGGCCCGCTCGGCCACCGACCGCCCGCAGGATTTTGATCGCGCCATGCGCGGGATCTCCTAATTTCAACAGAACGCCTATTCCCCGTGAGCCAGGTCCGCGAAATCACCGATTATCTCCGCCAAGCCGTCGAGCTCGGCGGTTCCGATCTCCACCTCTCGGCATGGGCTCCGCCCGCCGCCCGGGTCGGGGGAAATCTCGTCCCGCTGGAGGAGTTCCTCCTCGATCCCGACACCACCCGCCGGCTGATCCTCGACTCCCTGTCGGAAGCACAGCGCGCGCAGCTCGAGGAGAATCTCGAACTCGACTATGCCATCCATCTTGAAGGCGTCGGCCGGTTCCGTGGCAATGTCCACATCGCTCGCGGTGCCCACGAGGCAGCCTTCCGCCATATCCCCCAGCACATCCCGGAACTCGGCGAACTCGGTCACCACGCCGTGGTCCACGACGTCTGCACGCTGCGCCGCGGACTGGTGCTTGTCACCGGCATCACCGGCTCGGGGAAATCCACCACGCTCGCCGCGATGGTCCGCCGGATCTCCGAGAACCGCTCCGGCGTCATCGTGACGATCGAGGATCCCATTGAATTCGTGTTTTCCCACGCAAGCTGCCTCATCAAGCAGCGCGAAGTCGGCAGTGACACGCGCGGCTTCCCGATCGCGCTCCGCCAGGCCCTGCGCCAAGACCCGGACGTGATCGTGGTCTCGGAGCTTCGGGATCTCGAAACCATCCGCATCGCCCTGACCGCGGCCGAAACCGGTCACCTCGTGCTGGCCACGCTGCACACCGTCGATGCGCCGCAATCGATCGACCGCCTCGTCGATGTCTTCCCACCGGACCAGCAGTCACAGGTCGTCACCCAGCTCGCCGGGACGTTGGAGGCGATCGTCTCCCAGCGCCTGATCCAGCGCGCCGATGGCCAGGGCCGCGTCCTCGCCTCGGAAGTGCTGCGTGCCAGCCACGGCATCCGCGCCTGCATCCGGGAACGGAAGCTCGAGCAGCTCGTCGGCCTGATGGAAATCGGCTTCAAGGACGGCAACCGCACCATCGACCAATCGATCGGCGGACTTCTCGACAGCGGCTACATCACTCGCGAGGAAGCGCTGTTCCATTGCCGCGAGAAGCGGACCTTCGAAGCTCCGCCGCCTGAGCCCGCGGAAGCGAAGAAACCCAAATCGATCTGGACCTGATGGACCCGCGCGTTGCCGCCATCCTGAAGTGGGCGCTGTACGGCGTGCTCGCCCTCATGACCTTCGTTTTCTTCTCGCGGTATCACAAGCGCGAGAAGCTCAAGGACGGGATCATCTCCGACATGCGCGGCTTGGTTTCAGAAGCATCCTTCTACCGCGCCCTCACCGAAAAGGACGCCCGCACCACCTACCTCCGCTGCATTGCCCTCTTGGACGATGCGAAGCACCTGGACATGGACTCGACCGAGGTCTTCAACCGCGTCTTCGAAAAGAAGGACAAGGGCAAGACCTTGGCCGGGAACGAGTTCGATGACTACCCGACCCGCGAGAAGCTGGCCCGAGAAACCCTGACCCGCGCCTATCAATACGCCGGCCAGCTTGACCTGCTCGGCCCTGAGCAAGTCGCCGGCCTCCGGCTGGGTGAGCTGCCGAGCACACCGATCCGCACCGCCATCATCTGCGTGATCGATCCGTCCATCTCGCCCGGCCTTGAGAAGGTGGTCCCCAATTTCGAATTGCGTCCCTTCGACAACAAGAACGCCACCCCCACCGACACCGACATCGCCGCTGCTCGCAATCTCGCGTCTGACCTGGCCGGCGCCCAGATCATCGATCGCGATACCGAGAACAAGATCCACCGCTACTTCCGTCCGAAGGACAAGGAGCCGGCGAAGTAAGCATCACCTCCTCCGGCGGCGCGACATCGCCAGCAGGCCAACGGCCGCCAGCAGCGCACCGGAAGGCTCTGGCACCGCCGCGAGGTCCACGATCTGGATCCCGTTGATCACCGCGAAGCGTGAGTTCAGGCCATCGAGATCGCTCGTGGCATTCACGCCGGTCACCACATTGGCGTAGCTGAAATTGATTTGTCCGGAGGCATTCGGCAGCGCCGTGAATCTCACGTACTCGATCCCTTCGACCAGCAGCCCGTCACCGCCGATCACGCCGTCCCACGAGGTTTGCTTCGACACACCATTGATGGTGATCAGGGCGTTTTGGCCATCGGAGTATTCGCCGAGGAAATTGTCACCCTGGGCATACAGGTAGATGTCGTAGGTCTTCAGCGGATTCAGCCCGGTGATCGAGCCGTTCTTGGACAGCACCTGCGTATTGGTGGTCGCTGCCAGGTAAACGTAGTCCGACATCAGGTCCTGATATCCCAGGCCCGCGCCGCCATTCTCCTGCTGACCGGGTACGCTCAGGTAGCCGCCATTGATCCCCAGGCTGATCCCAACGCCCGTCGACTGGCCGGACGAATCGACCAGGCTGGACTTGGAAATCGTGCCCGTGCCACTGCCATACAAACTATTCCAAATCGCCGCATTGCCCGAGGGATCGGGTGCCGCGGCGAGACCCAGATAGACCGGGGACGTCTCGTCCTTATCGAAATCGATGTTGATGACTTGGGCCGCAAGCGGCCCCGCGAACGCTACAAGGAGCGCCGTGAGAGCAGGGGTGATTCTCATGGCCGGTGGAGGGGTGAACAGGCAGGGAACAGCAGATCTCTAGCCATTTCAGGCCGTTAGGTCAATCCCCCCTTTCATTTCAGGTTTCTAAACCTTCCCCATTTCTCTGTGGGAGCTGCCGCCAAAGGAGTTTCTCGCGAGGCGCGTTTCAGGGACTCAAATGGTGATAGCCGCCGCCCAGGCGTCATTGAGACGCTTCAGCTCCTTCTGCCCGGCCTTTCCGAGCGAACGGAACTCACGGACCTGGAGATCGTGGAGGCCCTTGAAAACGGCATCCGGCTGGACCTTTCCATCCTTCGCCTTCGTGACCGCGATCTCCGTGGGAATACCCTGCTGCAGCCGGGCGAACCACTCGGCGCGGTCCTTTGCGTCCGGCAAGCCACCTGCCACGGCGGAAAGCTCGCCAAGCCAATCGGGCGCCGCCTTGCCACGCCGCTTCGGGTCCAGCTTGAGCAAATCAACCAGTCGCTTCTCTAGCCGCTGCTGCGCGGCGCGCGGCCCATCCACCGCCACCTCGAACTTGAGCTCCAGCTCACGAATCGCCGCGCCATACGGCATCTTCAGCGACTCGCGACGCGCGATCTCTTGCTTCAGCAAACCATAGGCGGCGGTCCGGCGTGACTTGTCCTCCAGCACGGGCGCATAGGCAGCCTCGGCGATCAGCGGGCCTACGACATTCGCAATGAGCGTCGACTCCCTCTTGGGATCAGCTCCACCTTTGACGGGTTTCACGTCGTTGAAATCCGTGTCTGCCGACAGATCGGCATGCTCCTCCGCTGCTTTCGAGGGATCAAGCAGCAGCGTGTCAAAGCGCGAGAGCAGGGCATTGGTCGCCTTCAGGTCACCGCGCGACCAATCCGCAAGTTGATACCATGCCTCCAGTAGATACGGATTCAACGCTGTCGCCTCCTCCACCAACTGCAACGCCGCGGACGGGTCCTTCACATGCAAGCGCCGCGCGGAGAAAAGAGCGATGCGCGCGTCCTGCCAGCGTCCAACGCCCATATTCATCGCCAGATTGAGCGCCACATGCCACTCGACTCCGACCTTCACGCCAGACTCCTCATTGCCACTAACCCGCTGACCCTGTGGCGCAGGCAAGAACCACTGCGAGGTCGAATGATCTGGGCTGGTAATGCTTTGCTCCAACTTCGCAAACCACAGGCCCGCGGAATCGCGGTTGTAGGAAAGCATGGCTCGATGCCCCGGCTGATACATGCCCACCGCCGGCTTGCCGAGCGCCGCGCAGGAGAATTGGCCCAGCGTCGAAAGCCGGCCACAGACACCACCATCCTCCGCAATGCGCGGAATCGAGTTCGGATGGAACGGACTGACCTTCCAACGTACCGCAGGCACCCGGTCATAGTCCCACGAGTAGCGGGCATAAGTCTTCCAACGCGAGCCATCGGCATACGGAGTCTCCCCACGGAAGTGATCCCACAGGTAGTCAGCCTCGCTCCGCGGCAAGGTCTGCCGCAAAGGTGCCAGCAGCGGCCACGGCGCTTGATCGATCAGATAAAGCGGCCACTGCGGCCCGCTGTTGAACGATTCAAGCTTCGTCTCGTAGCGCTCGATCAACAGCTTCAATGAATCCGCGAGAGCCATGTTCTCGCGCCGAGGATAGGTGCCGGTCGCATGCGCCAGCTCTTCCCAGAATGCCGCCGCCTCACGCTTGTCCGGTGCAGCAACCTTCGCGGCCTTGAAAAGCTCGTCCCCCATCTCCCGGGCCTGAAGCACCGAAAGCCCGGCCGTTTTCAAATGAGCGGCCACCGCTGCCACCCGCACGTCCGGAGACTTGGGAACGGCCGACTCGGATTCAGGAGCACCCAACGACGCGGCGAGAATCAGCGAGGCATAGCGTTCCGAACGTTCAGTCCCGAGTTCGCGGCGCAACGCATCAAGCTGCGCCACATGATACGCCGGAACCGGATCGGAACTGGTCAGCAAACCGCTCAGGATCGCCGGATGGCCATCGAGCCAGGTCATCAACTCTGGCGAAGCGGCTTCCGAAATTTTCGCCCGGGCCTCGGACAAGTACGACTCCCGCAGTACCGGCGAGAAAACCGGAGTTTCCGCGGTAGCGGTGGAAACAAGTGCGAATGGAATGATCCAGCGGTGCATGATTGATCAGGGTTGGCGTTCGGCAAAGATGACTCCGTTTGAATCGGAGCCGCCGTCGCTGCGGATTTCGGCTTCAAGTTCGAGCCCCTCGGCCTGCGTGACATTGGGAAACTCCAGCACCCAGACGTTGTCGGTATGCTGATGCCCGGTGCGGCCTTCATGGGCATCGGTCGAAACGACCTGCCCCTTGTGCAGCAGCTTCACCTGCCTCACGTCGCAGCGGTTGTAGCCGGTGACGTAGCGGAAGGTCACCCGGAACTTCCCGCCTTCGGAAAGCTTGCCCTCCAGTGGCCATTTCTTCTTTTGCCACGAGGTGGACAGCACTCCGCTGGTCCAGTCACCGAGGAAATAGGAATCATCGGGCAAGCTCGTCTGGCGCAGCGGTGAGACCGACCGCTCGACGAGAGCGTCATACTTGCGGATGATTTCCGCACTCAACGCGAGCGGATCACCTTCCGGATCCGGAGTGAAATTCCCCTCGCACGTATCAGCCCAATTCCACTCCCACGCGGCGAGTTCCTTGAAGAACGGATGATCGTCCAGTCCAGGGCGGCCATAGACCTTGAGCAGCTTTGAATCATCGATCCGCTCGCCCACCGGCTTCGCAAGCTCACTACTGAGGAAGGCGAGATACTTCTCCCATCGCCCGAGGTAAAAGCTTCCTAACAGCCCGTTCCACTGGCGGTTCGAGTAGTCGAAGTTCACCTGCACCTGCGTGTTCGGCCCCCACAGCGTGACGAGCATCCGGGCCGAGCGTTCCAGCAAGCGCTTCTCGGCCTCGTTCTTCCCCCAGCGACGGGCATCTGCCAGCCAGGCACCGAGCCGGAACTCCCGGCGTGCGCCAAGCAAGCGATCCAGATCCCGGCCAAGCTCCAGGAAACTCGCGGCAACCTTCCTGAACTCCTCGACCTTCCCTTGCGAATAGGCATCACGCAATTCGCGGTGAAGCATCACGCCAAGGTCCGCCAAAGCCTGACGCCCCCAATCGATCAGATCGTAACGGTAAGTATCAAGCTTGCCGAGCCGGCCGGAATCTTGCGCGAGCAGCTTCCACGCCGCCCACAACTTCGGCAGCGCATAGCTCCGCGAGAACGAACCCGCCGACGGAGAACTCGACTTCCCGTTCAGCGTCGGACGCATGCAGAAAGGCGTCTCTCCCGATTGATAGGACGCACCGCTACGGGCATCGTACACATGATCCAACGTCGAGACCCACGCATCAATCGCCGGCCCCTCCTCCACTCCAAAACGCGACTGCGCCCAAGTCCTCAACCACCCCGCCGGATCTTGTACCGCACCCGGCACGCGGAAGGCCCCTTCCAGTGCCGCCATGTAGATCGGCGAGTTCGAGTGGCTGCCTTCACAGAAGACACCGAGCCCCTGGCAATTCTTGAAATCCTCGCGCGTTGCGTGGCGGTCGAAGTCCAGCGACTTGGACAAATTCCCGCCAAGATAAACACGCCCGCCGAAGTTGTGGATCACCCCGGACACGTAGGGATAGCCCCAATAATCCTTGCGGCGGCCATCCAGATCTAACAACAGCAGCCGGTCCTGCGGGATCGCCTTCACGATCGGCTCGTAAAGCGTCCACGTCTGCATCGCGATCTTCGCCTGGGGATCGGCCTTGGTCAGCGCGCCGATCAATGTCTTTCCCACCGAGTCGAGGTAAGCCGGATCATTCGTCGGCGGCTTGCTCTCATGGAAGACATCGCACGCATAACAATGCGCCTCACCGAAAAGCCGACGGTTCTCCTCGACGAAAATCCCGCTGATCTCCGCAAACAAGGGGTCCGAAGGATCAAGCTGCGCCGTGCCCGGAAAACCGAACCACGAGCGCTTGAGAAAGATCTTCGCATCCGGCTTCAGTTCCTTTAGTGCCACCGGCACATAACCCGTGAATCCGGGCACAATCGGCGTCATGCCCAGCTCACGCATCCGCGCGAAGATCTTCCGGCCGAGATCGAGATGGCTTTCCAGCCACGACTCCGGCATCGGGCCAGCCCAGCTCTCGATATTCGCCATGAACTGCCACGGCAGGAAATTCGGCCCGCACAGGAACGAACGCACCGCCAGGTCACTCATCCCGAGCCGCGTCATCGCCGCGCGCCAGACGCACTCGTGGCCTACCATCGCCAGTGGCATGTTCACCCCCTGCAGCGCCAGGAAATCGAGTTCGCGTTCCCACTGCGACCAATCCCACCACGCCATCGTGTAGCCGTAGGTGCAGAAATTGTACGCCACCCGATGCGGCAGTGATGCCTTCGCCGAACGCGGCTTGTCCGGCAAAGGAAGCTTGGCAGGAAGATCGAGGTATTCGCCCGTCCACGAGAGCTGCCGCTTCGCCTCATGGCGCAGCCAGTCATTCAATGCCGCGGCAATGGCCACCGGCGAGGTGCCTCTCAAAACCAGCGTGTCGCCATCGCGATCGAGCGTCCACGCATCGACCTCACCTTCGATTTTCTCGCAGCGCACAGCCACCTCTCCCAACAACCGGCGCACCAAAGCCTCAGCCGCCGGAAACTGCTTTCCTTCAATGGCGTGGACAGAGAACGGGACAAAAGCAGCGGAGCCAAGAAGCAGACGATGGAACTGGCGGCGATTCACGTGACAGGAAACAGATCGAAAGATGACGATTATTCACTAAAATTTGTCCGGTGACCTCCCGGAAACCCGCTCCGGGAAGTCACCGGAACCCGCGGCCTTGTGGCCGGGGACCTCGTAGTACCCGGGGAACTTGTCAGGGAACGGTCACTTTGAGACGGGCGAAGACCTTCGGATTGCCGGCCGGTAGCGTGAACTCGATCGACGTGCCCAGATCGGCAACGCCAACCACCGCATTCGTCCAGCCTCCGGGCTGTCCTTCCGCCGCGAGATTGCTCGAGGTCTGCACCGCCCAGGATGCCAGCGCCAGCGCATCCTTCGGCCACGTGACCTTGCCGTTCACCACCTGCGGATTCGGCGTGAAGGTCGAGCCGGTCTGACCCATCAGGTACTCGACCGCATTCGCCACTCCATCCTTGTCGTAGTCTCCATCCGCACCCTCGCCCCCGGCGTTGATCGCGGACCACGTGGTGAACGTGTTGGCTGCTGGCACCGTCAGCGTCACCGCCTTGCCCGCATAGGCCGGATCGTTGTAATCGACCACGAAGAGCTGGCTGCCCACCGCAAGCATCCCCCCATCAGCGAGCCCGGTGAAGGTACCGGTGAGGCTGCCAGCCGAGTAATCGAGCAGCACGAACTTCTGGCCCACGGTGAATGCCACCGGTGCGCCATTGTCATCCACCAGGGAAAGCACCGCATTCGCACCCAGCGTCACGGCACCGGAAACGGTGAGCTTCCCACAGGTGGAAGCCGAGCTGTCATAGTGAAGCTTGAAGGCGCTGCCACCATCGAAGCTCGCCTGCTGCGGCGCACCGATTGCCAGCGCGGCCGTGGACGTCGCCGGCACGTCGAGCGTGGTTCCCGTCACGGTCAGGTTGCTTCCGGAAGTGTTGCGGAAGGTGGCGCCGTTTTGCAGATGGATGAGCGCGTTCGTGGCGACCTGGCCGGTGACCGTGGTGGCTTCGAGGATGCCAGCCTCTTCGAGGTTCACATTGGCAGTACCCATCGCACCGCCGCTGTCCTGCACCAGCGTCAGCGTGCCGGTCTTGATCGTGCCACCGTAGGTCGTGAGCGTGCCATTGGCGGTCTTGTTGTTGGGAGCTCCCGCAATCGCGAGCTGGATCGCCGTGGCATCCAGCGTGCCGCCAGTGAAGGCAAACGTGCCGCTGGTCGCATTGTTGAAGTTGCCCGCGCCCGTGTCGTGGCGACCGATGACCAGTGTGCCAAGGAGCGCATCAAGCGTGCTACCTTCACCGGTGACATCGACCGTCGCGCTGCCGCCCGCATAGTCCGAGCCCGTCTTGTAGCCCACGGTCATGTTCGCGCGGGTCGAGCCGCCGGCGGCGCCGCGAATCGCCAGTGAAGCGCCAACGCCCCCGGAGCCTAACAGCGAGCAGCTGCCGCTCTGCGCTTGGTTCGTGCCAATCGCGATGGTGTCCGCATGGATGACGTTCGCCTGGCCCAGCGTCACCGAAGCATTCGACGAGACACCGGATCCACCGGGGCCACCATTTCCGATCCCGAACGTTGCGGCGGTGATGGTGTTGTTCTGAACCGCGGCATTGACGGAAGCGCTGCCGCCGCTGGCCGTGGTCACCGCATTGAAGCTGCCGATCGGATTGTTGAAGACGAAGGAGTCGATCGCGAGATTGAGCCCACCTTGGTTGATCAGGAGATTGGCACTGCCTTGGACAGTGAGAGTCTTGCCCGGTTGGGCATAGACGTTCGCACCGCCTGACGGAGCTTTCGTGAACGATGGCACGGTCAGGTTCAGATTCGTGAAGTCGAGCGAGCCATTGCTGAGAACAATCCCAGTGCCGGCCGGAATCGACGAACCCGTGGAATCCAGGACCAGCGTGCCACCCCCGCTCACACCGGTGGTGCCTGCATAGGTGTTCGCACCGGTCAGCCGGAGGGTGCCCGAGCCATTGTGGGTGACCGAACCGGAGCCGGAGATCACGTTCGCGAAATTGATATCATCGAAGCGGCTGATGGCCAGGGTGCCATGGTCCACCACCGGCCCCAGGAGCGAGCCGGTAACATCATTCGCTCCGACTTGAAGCGTGCCCGCGGCAATGGTGGTGGTGCCGGTGTAGCCAGCGTCTCCCGCGAGGATAACCGTGCCGGGGCCGTTCTGGATCAGCGCACCGCTGCCGGTGATCGGAGGCGTCACCGTGAAGGTTCCGCTGCGATTGAAGGTGATCGTGCCATTGTTGGTGACCGCCGTGGTGTCACCGAGCGAACCCGCCGCTCCGCCATTACCCACTTGCAAAGTCCTCCCGGCATTCACCGTCGTCGCGCCCGTGTAGCTGTTGTCCGCGGTGAGAACGACGGTGCCGGCGCCGAGTTGGGAAAGCGAACCCATGCCCGAGATCGCGTTGGCGATCGTGACCGCATCGGAGCGGTTGAAGGCGAGCGTGCCGTCGTTGATCACCGCCCCCGTGCCGAGGCTGCCAGCAGTACCACCCGAACCAACCTGCACCGTGCCCGCATTGATCACGGTCTCGCCGGTGTAGTTGTTGTTCGTGGCAAGCGTCAGCGTCCCGGTGCCGGATTTGACGAGGTTGGTCACCCCGCTGATCGCACCGCTGCCACTGAGCGAATAGCTTTTCGTGGAGTGATCGAAGGTCACCGACCCCGGCGTGACCATGTCGTTCAGCACCACACTGGTGGTGCCCGTCGCGCCATCGGTGAAGCTGACGTGGTCGAACTGGAAGAATTTGTCGGGGCTGCCGCCGTTGGTCCAGTTGCTGGAGGTATTGACGTCCCACGTGCCACCGGGTGATCCCTTCCACGCCAGCGAGCCCGCGGTGCCGGAGAAAGTAACGGTGATCGCCGAATTACTACCACTGCCGTAGTTCACTGCTGGATTGAGACGGCTGCCACCCAGGCCGCCGACGGTCACCGGAGGACTGCCGGTCAAGGTGCCTTGGTAGGTCACCACCGTATAGGGCGTGCCCAGATCAGGCGGCGAACTCACCTGCACCGCGATGCCACCGGCGGTCCGCGTGTAGTTGCCCGCGATGGTGGGAGCGGTTCCCAAGGCAAGCTGCAGCGAGCCGCCATTTTGAGTCAGCGAGGCCAGCGTCCCGCTCCCGATTCCCAGCCCGCCATTGTTCAAGGTAATCGGCACCGCGGCATTGATCGCACCCGTGAGCTGAAGATCGGCAGCACCACCCTTGGTGAAGGCCAGACCATTTCCCGCAGAGAAGGTCAGGGAACCGGCATACGTTCCGTTGGTGGTCTGGTTGACCGTGAGGGCGGAGGAAGGTCCCTCGCCGGTGATGCTTCCGCCGGTGCCGCTGAGCGACCCGACACTGCTGGCTCCCGTGCCCAGGGCGACGGCTCCTCCATTGACGGTAAGGAAAGCAGCCGGATTCACCCATCCGCCCGCGTTCTGCAACTGCAGGTTGGAGGTCGCGGTTGCGAGCGTGATTCCGCCGGTGGCATCGATCGAGCCAGCTGAAGCGACCCGCAGTTGCGACCTCGTGTTCAGCGTCACGCTGCCACTGCCCAGCGCATTGGTGGCCGCAGCCTCCAAGAACAAACGGCGGGCATTGTCCGTGGTATTCGTCCCCTCCACCGTCCAGTTTCCGCTAAGGGTGTTCGCGGCGTTGCTGACGGACAAGGTCCGCCGCTCACCGGTCTGGCCTTGGAGCACGCCCTTCAGGTCAATATTCGCCGAGCCCGACAGCACGCCCTGCAAGTTCAGCCGGTTCGTATAGGCCGAGGTATTGTCGGACTGGATCGTGAAGTTCACGCTTCCCGAGGCACCGACATCGATGGCGCTCGGAACATTCCGGACCACGTTGCCCAGCGAAGTACTGTAGCTCTGCAAGGTGCCCCCAGCCCCCAGGCTCAGCGGCTTCGGATTGATCGTCACCGTGGTATTCCCTCCGCTGGCAGTATGGCGCAGCCTCAGGATCCCCCCTCCCTGCAGGGACAGCGAGTCCCCGGCGAAGGTGGTCGTGGAATTATTGGCTCCCACCGGCGAATCCACCGTGAAGCCTGAGGTGACCTGATAGGTTTTGCCCGCTGCGGGAGCGGTGCTGTCCGACCAAACGGTGGCCGTCGTCCAATCGCCGCTGGCGACCGATGCCACCTGCGCATGCAAGGTCGGACTGAGCAGAACACACGCGGGTGCAAGAAACACAGAGATCTTCATGGGAGCTTTTTTGGTTCGAGGTCATGCCCCGAAAACCGGCAGCAACCGGTCTCCAACGAGGCATTTGCCGCAGGATGTCAGACAAATTTTGATCCTGAAGGACATCAGCACTCGAAAATCTGCCAATTTCATCTTTGCAGACTCCGGATCGCGATGTAGCCGGTCAGCCCATGGCAAGGATCGAGCGCAAGACGGCCGCGGAGATGGCGGCGGACGCGATCAAGACGGAAATCGCCATCGGGCGCTGGAGCGGACGCCTTCCCGGCTCCCGCGTGCTGGCTGCGGAAACCGGTGTGAGCCAGCCCACCGTCACGGCCGCCCTCGCCCTGCTGGTGGAGCAGGGATGGCTGGAGCATCCGGGGGATCGGAAAGCTTTCCGTATCCGTCATGACCCCCGGCGCGTCGCCGAAATGAAGCCTCACCGAGACCGGCGGCTGATCTTCGTGACTCACGAGGAACTGGGCGACCTGCCGGATACCACCCGCAAGGTGATCGACGCCACTCGCCGCCGGGTCGCAGAGCTGGGCTGGAGCGTGGAATTCCGCACCATCGATTTCGTCCATGCGAAAACCCCTCGCCGCTCTTGGGATGACCTGCTGCCGGTCGACACCGAGACTTCCATGATCGCCGTCTTCGGTCGGCCGGTGATTGCCGAATGGGCCGAACGGCGAAGTGCACGGATGCTATTCCTCGGAGGCATCACACAGGGGCACTCGATCCCGGCCATCGGCCTCAAGTCATCGATGATGGTGGACGAGGCCATGGAGCGGCTGATCGCGCTCGGACATCGGCAAATCGTACTGCCACTCTGCCAGCGTCCGCCGACCTTCGCCGCCTCGATCAAGGACGTGGTGAGTAAGCGCTTGGAAGCCGCAGGCGTGATCTACGTGGCCTCCTATCACACGCCGGAAAGCGAATACATGACCCCGGAGGTCACATGGCGAATGATGGAAACGGCATTCGCCCGCACCGCCCCGACCGCACTCGTATTCCTCGATTGGAAGGAACTCGTCACCGCCAGCTGTCTGCTGTCGAAACTCGGCGTCCGCATTCCGGAAGACCTGTCGGTCATCCTCTTGAATGAACAAATGGAGGCCGACTGGTTTGTCCCAAAGCTCGCTTGCTTCCGCTTTCCGATCAAACGGCTGGCATCCGCTCTAACAACCTGGGTGGAAGGAAAACCGCTCACTCCCGACCAGCGCCAGCCTCGAGCGGACTTCGAGTCGGGAGAATCCCTGGCACCGCCGTCAGCCCGCGCTTAAGCCACCGACGCCTTCACCAACGCCGCCTTCGCAGCAGGGATAGGCAGGTCTTCCGGTTGCAAGTCGAGACCACGCGTCGGCGCGGCCTTCTCGATCTCATCCATGATATCGAGCTCCGGACGGAAATCAGCGGCGTGATACGAGCTGCGCACCAGTGGACCACTCGCGACATGTCGGAAGCCCTTCGCAATCGCGATCTGCTTCAACTCATCGAACGCAGCCGGCTCAATGTATTCCACCACCGGCAAGTGACGCGGAGTCGGACGCAAATACTGACCCATGGTCAACACGGTCACGTCAGCCTCTAACAAATCATCCATCGCCCGCAGGATCTCATCGCGGGTCTCGCCAAGGCCGAGCATGATGCCGCTCTTGCTGGCGACCTTGCCATTCACCATTGCCTTCGCCTTCTTCAGCACCGCGAGGCTGCGATGATACTTGGCGCGCGAGCGGACCAACGGCGTGAGCCGTTCGACCGTTTCGAGGTTGTGGTTGAAGATGTGCGGGCGCGCATCCATCACCATCTGGAGCGCCCAGTCACGGTCGTTGAAATCGGGCACCAGCACCTCGATGACGATGCCGGGGTTCATCGCGCGCACCGCTTCGATGGTCTGCTGGAAATGCTCGGCACCACCGTCCTTGAGATCGTCACGGGCCACCGCGGTGATCACCACGTGGCGGAGCTTCATGCGGCGCGTCGCCTCAGCCACGCGGTAGGGCTCGTCGCCCTCCAGCGCATCGGGCTTGGCGGTCTTCACCGCGCAGAAGCCGCAGGCGCGGGTGCACTTCTCACCGGCGATCATGAAGGTCGCCGTGCCCTGTCCCCAGCATTCCCAACGGTTCGGGCACTGGGCCTCCTCGCACACGGTCACCAGCTTGAGGTCGGTAATCAGCGACTTGGTGGACCAGAAAACCGGGTTGTTGGGCAGGCGCACCTTGATCCAGGACGGTTTCTTGTCCTGGTGCAGGGCGGGATCCATTTTCATCTGGGGTCCGTGGCAGCCGCTCATGTCGGGCGGACGCTAGGACGCCCTTTCCGCGGGGGAAAGGGGAATTTCTCGCCCAGTCCGCGCTGGCACCATCGCCAGCGGCGAGCGCCGGAACGTCTCCTCCCCCGCAGCAAAGAAACTGCGGGACTTCCCGCCATGGAGCAGCCCCGGATGATCGTGCCCGGTTTCCAAAAGAATCAGCCGCTTCCCCGCCATCTCAGCCTCGTCGATCCGGCGGCGCAGCAACTCCCCGGAAACCAAGCGGTGGCAGTCCCCCATAATTCCGCCGGGCGTCCGCCACGGCAGTCCCTTCATCCCCGAAGCATGGCGGATGCGATGGACGACGATCGTGTGGATCAGCGGGTCTTCAAGCCAGTGGTCAAACGGCGTTTCATTCGCCACCCCGCCATCGAGAAACTCCTCTCCCTCAATCTTCTGCGGCTGGAACAGCACCGGCATCGCACAGCTCGCGATGATGAAATCAATCAGCGGGCCTCGGCTCCGAATCTCGCTCTGCGATTTCGTGAGATTGGCGACCGCGATTTCCAGCCGCGGGCTCCGCAAATCCTCGATCCGCCGTTCACCGAGGACCCGCCCGAGGTAACGGCGCAGCCGCACCCCGGAAAGCAGCCCCGCTCCGGCAAGCCCCGTGAGAATTCCCGGCCAGCGGTAAAAAGCCCCGAGATCGAAGAACGCCCGGCGGAAATGGAAGTCGTAGATCACCTTCCCCAGCTCCTTGCCCCGCAAACCCGCCGCCCACAATCCGCCCGCCATCGCCCCGGCAGAGGCGCCCGCGATCCGCCCAGGCCGCAAGCCCGCCTCCTCCATCGCATTCAAGACGCCGAGGTGGGCATAGTAGCCGAAAAACGACGAGGACAGGCAGACCGCCAGTCCCGGATCGTGGCCGGAGTTGGGTGGCATGCCGCTCATGCTTCCGCTTCTTGGGTGGTTTCCTCGATTTCCTTCATCGATGTCCGGTTGGACGGGCGCAAGAATAGCAGACCTCCGGCAAACGCCCAGAACAGCGTTCCGGTCGCAAATCCGACCAAGGACCCGAGCACCGAAATCCCCGGTTCAAGCCCGACCAGATCGCTCATTAGCGTCTTCAGCGCAATCTCGCGGACCCCGATGCCCGAAATCGAAACCGGCATCGCACTCGCCGCATCCACCACCGGCATCGCGGCGAAAACCGAAACGAACCCGGTATCGCTGCCGACAAAACGGACACCGCACCAGAAAGTGGCGTAGTAGATCGGCAGCATCACAACGCTGGCCGCCAGCGCAGGCAGCACCAGCTTCCACTTCTTCCGGAAGACATCGTAGATGTCCGGGACTTTCCGCATCTTGGCGATCCGCGGATTCGTGACGCGCTTGTGGATCCGGTCGTTCACCCACGGGCTGGCCATCACGAACATCAGCCCGACCATGGCCAAGCCACCGCTGAAATACACCCAGCCGAACTTGATCGCCGTCTTTCCCAGTTCGCTCTGCGATTCCACCGCTTGGAAGCGGCCCGCAGTGACCGCGAAGAAAGTCAGCGCCATCGCCACCAGGCCCACCAGGTGATCCACCAGCACCGACATGGTGATGGCCAGCTTCTGCTCCCGATGATCGCGGATCAGCAGGAAGATCTTCGCCGCGTCACCCGTGACGCTGCTGACGCCCATCAGATTGAAAAGCCCGCCGATCAGCGTGAGCTGGCTCACCCGCCACAGGCCGACCGGAATCCCTTGCGCCACCAGCAACAGCCACCAGCGGAAGGCCGATAGGAACACCGTCACACCCCCGAGCGCGATCGCAGCCAGCGCCCACGTCCACTCTGGATTCTTTGGCCAAAACGAAGCGGATTCCTCAAGACGCTGCCCGGACAGGGCCCACCACAGGCAGCCCACGGTAAAAGCCAGCTTCGCCAGAAAGAGCAGCCACTTCTTCATCGCGGGCCCTTTCCCCCGGCATCTGACAGGATCAGGTTCAACCCTTCTCCTCGATCGCCTTCGCGATGGTCTCCACGCTTTGCAGCACGCCCTTCGCCTTCTCGGCGTCGGCGATCTTCAGGCCGAAATGCTTCTCGATGGCCACGACCAGCTGGAGCGCATCCACGGAATCCAATCCAAGCCCACCGGCACCGAAGATCGCGGTTTCATCGGCGATCTCCCCTGCATCGAAGTCGAGCATCAATTCCTCGACCATCACTTCCTTGATTTTTTGCCGGAGTTCCGCGCCTTGAGCCATGATTATTAAACTGTTAGAAAATGCCGCCGTCGATTTTCAGGGCGGACCCTGTGACGTAGCCCGCATCGTGGCAAGCGAGAAACAGCACCGCGGATGCCACCTCGGCAGGGGTGCCGAAACGGCGCATCGGAATGCCCGCTTTCGCGCGTTTTGCAGCTTCCTCGTCCATGTGGGCCAGCGCCTCGGTCGCGATGTAGCCGGGTAAAATCGCATTCACCGTGATCCCAGCCCGCGCGACCTCCTTCGCCAGCGTCTGCGTCAGGGCCACCACCCCGGCCTTCGCCGCGGCGTAGTTCGTCTGGCCCAGCGGCGGCAGGATCGCGCTGAGGGAGGAGATATTGATGATGCGCCCGAAGCGCTGCCCCATCATCGGCCGGATCACCGCGCGACAGCCAAGGAAGACCGCATCGAGGTTCGCCGAGATCACCGAAGTCCACGCCTCATCCGGCATCGTGGCGAGCAAGTGGTCCCGGTGCAATCCGGCATTGTTCACGAGCACATCGAGCCGGCCATCGGCTTCGAGGATCGCAGCCACAGCATTCTCCCAGCTTTCCTTCGAGGTCACCTCGAGATCGACCAAGCCACAGCGACCGGAAAACTCCGCGGCCAGTGCCTCGGCTTGGGAACGATTGCTACGAACTCCGAGCCACACCTTGGCCTCGGGATCTTTTTCCAGGAAATAGCGCCCGATGCCGGACCCGAGCCCGCCATTGCCGCCAGTGATGAGAATGGTCATGCGGCAGGCGTTCTAACCGCGAATCGCCCGCACATCAACCGGCTGCCCCGACAGCGCTCCTACCTGCTTTTCTCCACCGCGAGCTTCACCGCCTGCCGGGCTTCCTTTGCCTCGCTGGCATCCTTCAGCCCTGCGATCCAGCGCTCGGCAGCGGCAGGATCATTGAAGCTCCACTGCGAGGCGATGTTGCGCACGGCGCAAAGGCGTTCCGGTCCGGCAGGGAGAGACTCCGCCCACGCCGACGCCGCCGTAGGATCGGATCCTCCCCAGTGAATGGAAATCTCGATCATCTCCTCGCTTGTCGTGGCATTACCCACTCCCTTGACCAGCGCCATGCGATAGATCTCCGCGGCGATCGGCTGCAGGGGGTTTCCCGTATAGACAAGGCGATCCGCCATCTCCTTCAGCTTCTCCGGCGGCGCGTTCCGCACGTAGGCCACGGCTTCCTCCATTTGTGCAGGCGTCCATTGCGAACGCAACATCAGGGCATCCTCGACTGGACCGCTCATTGCTTCGGCAAACTCGTCGGCAACCGTCGGCGTTTTCTGGGGCTGCTGGCTTTTCTCGCGACTCCGCATGCCGGCGTCCTTCAGGCGATTGAACTCCGCCTCCGTAAGGAAGGAAGCCAACTCCGCCGGCACCTCCTCCCTCGTCACCCCGTATCTCTGTTCCAGATTGCCGATCAACTCTTGCCGCGCTTTTGCAGGGAAGTCCGTGTGCTCGGACAGGTATCGGGCGGCCGCCACCGGATCGTGGGAAAAAAGCCCGCCCAGCGCGGACTTGAGGGTATCCGCCGTTTGCTTCTTGGAAAACCCGAGCTGCGAATAATCAGCCGCCAGCCATAGCTCCTCGCAGCCCCTGGTTCGAATCCCCGGCCATCCTCCCGGGATCGTCCGATTCAAGTCGGCAGCGAACTTCGGGGAAAAGTCCCCCAGATGCTCGGCGACACGCTTCGATTCCGCCTGCATCTCTTCCAAGCTCATCCCTCCCGCCAGATCAAAGGCAGCCGCATAGAGTCGCGCCCCGTCCGGCTGGGTGGACAGCCAACGAACCGCATTGCCCATATCCTTCGTCATCATGGCTTGGGCTGCCGCGGCACGCAGTTGGGCACGCCATCGGTCACCGCGTTGATCGGCCAGATTGAGGAGCTTCTCGCCGTCGTGACCGGCCGCCTTTGCGAGCAGGCGCGTCATCTCACCGGCCGGCTCGCCGTTGCCCGGCGGCGGAAACTCAAGCGCAAGGGCCAACACGGCGGCGGGGTCCCGGTCCACCAGCACCTTCATCCCCGCGAACATCATGCGCCGCCCCTGCTCGGGGTTCGCCAGCTTCTTTCCGAAATCGATCAGTCCCTCGGCATCTTGTTCGGCGAGACGAGCCAGATGCTGCACGGCCGTGCGCCTGCCTTTGGCAATGCCATCCGCCACGAAGCCATACGGGTCCTCGTTGAAAAGCAGCCCTTCCAACTCCCCCATGAAGAGCTTCACCACCAGCGGATCGGGATGCCGGAAGAGACCTCCATCCAGCCAGGCCAAACGCTCCTGCGGCGGAATATCGCGCGCAAGCTGGATCGCCGCGTGGATCGCCGTCCAGCGATCCTTGGCCGCCCGCAAGGGAGCCATCGCCGCCTCGGCGGAATTCCCCGTGGCTGCGCGTGGAACCGGAGCCACCGGTGGCACCGCGGACTCAGGCCGCCGAAGCGCCATCGCACCCCATCCCGCCGCGAGTGACGCGACGAACACCAACACTTGAGACCATCGGAAACTGTTCATCACCGGGATTCGCTTGGGGTGGAAAGGGCACGGATGGCCTCCGGTGTTTTGGGATCCGCCACATATTTCCGGTAAGCCTCGGGATCCTTTGACTTCCATCGGGACAGCAAGTCGGAAAGCTGCTCATCACGCTGCCGGGCATCTGACATCGCAGCCGCCCACGACAAGGCTTCGGCATACGCCGGCTCTCCCTCCTCCACCAGATGACTGGAAAAATGCAGGATCAGCTCATCCCGGACTCCTCCCGCCGGTTGCCGGTCAAGCCAACCTCCGAAGTCCCACGCATCTCGCTCCATCGCCATGTCGGCGAGTTGGAGCGCCGCCTTTCGATACGCGGGCTTTTCCGCATTCTGCATCGCCGTATCGAGCGCCTGCTCCGGCATGCGCTCCACCAGCGCCTTCCCGAAACCATCCAAGGGAGATTCCGTGCTGGTCCATTGGCGAGAGCCCTCCGGAAAAAACACGATGACCGGGTGCTCGCCGAGCGAGCGACCTTCATCGAGCAGTTTGGAAAGAATCCCCGCCGCCGCCTCAGGCTTCGACCCGGCGAGGCTCGCCCCGATGGTCCCTAACAGATTGTCGCGCAACAGCGGTGAGCCAATGTCCGAAGCGAAGCGCATGGCCACCTCCGGATCTCGCTCAGCCAAGGCTTTGACATACGCTCCCTGGAGACGCTGCTTGATATCGCCGGCAGGCAGCTTCGCGAGGATCTCGGGAACCGCCGCCTCATTCTGACGGGCGATGTCCCGCATGAGTTCGTCGTCCTTGTTGATCGTGCTCACCAGTTTCGGCTGTTGGAGCCCCCACTTGAGAGCCTCAGCAGCATCCTGCTTGGCCCATTCGCGGAAGATCTTGTCCTTGTTGAGTCCCGAGCTGAACCGGAGCGTGACATCCATCGCTCTTTCGTAGCTGCGCTGGGCCAGAAAGGCGTCCACCACGCGACTCGCCGACCGACGGCTGGCCATGTCACCCTCCTCCATCAGCTTGAGCACATAGTCGGGATCGCGACTCGCGATGGCTTGCATCACCAGCATCTGGATCTGGTCATCCCCGGAATCGACCGCCGCGCGGTGCGCTGCTTTTGGATCCGAATAAGCCCACGCTTCCCAAGCACGGGAAGGCCCCAAGCCCGGGCGCTTGGCCTTGATGGCACCCGCAGGATCGAGCGCCACCCAGCGGGCCATCACCAGCACGATCAACTCGTCAGGCACCGCCGGATTCTCCATCAGATGATTCCAGAACTCCTGCACCTCCTCCAGCGAGGCATGGGGAAGCCATAGCGCCACGCGACTGACCCGGTCCGGCAACTTCGGATCCTTGAGAATCTCAAGCGTATCGTCGCTGGGCAGCAATCCGGCAGCCATAACCTTCGGCCTGATCGCCGCTTTGGTCGCCAATGGCGCCGGTGCCGCCTCGGGCTCATTTTGGAATACCCCATGAGCCAACGCGCCCACTGCCAACCCGGACGCCAGGAGCCAAACATGAGGGGGGATTCTCATCGGAAAGAAGGAAGGTCGCCTTTCCTCCCATCCAAGCGAATCTGCCGCTGCTTGTCCACCTCAGCCGCGAGTAGGCTAGCAGCGGGAGATCACCACCTCGCTGACTTCTTCCGGAGACCTATCATTCTCGATCTCCTCCACATCCTCTCCTAGTTCCAGCGTGTTGAGCTGCGAATCCAGCAAGCTGCCCGGCATGAAGTGCTCGCGATGGGCTAGACGCTCTTCCAACACCGCACGCCCCGCAGTGAGCACGAAAAACCGGATTGGTCCCGCAAGCTCACGCAGTCGGTCCCGATAGATTTTCTTCAGTGCCGAGCAAGCCAGCACGATCGAGCCTCGATCCGCCAGATGATGCCCCAGCGCCTCTAGCCACCCCTCGCGATCCCCATCATCCAGCGGGACACCCGCACTCATCTTGGCGATGTTCTCCGGCGGATGAAACGCATCGGCATCCGCGAATTCGCAGCCAAGCTCCTCCGCCACCAGCTTCCCGATGGTGGTCTTCCCGCTCCCGCTGACACCGGCGATGACAATCCTCACGTTAGAGCTCAATGATCACCTTGATCGCTCCGAGCTTCGGATCCGTGAAGCGCGAAAATCCGGCCGGCACGTCATCAAAGGCGAGGCGATGGGTGATCCACGCGTCCGTATCGATCTTCCCTTCCCCGATCAGCGCGATGATCTCGCCGAAGTCCTTCGGCAGCGCATTGCGCGAGGCAAGCAGCGTGAGTTCACGCCGATGGAAAACAGGCGCATGCGGGAACACGAGTTCCTGCGTGGTGATGCCGACATAAACAATGCGCCCCGTGAACGCCGCGTATTGGAAGCAATTCGACATCGAAGCCGCCGACCCGGTCGCATCAATGACCACATCGGCAAGCTCGCCACCGGTGATCGCCTCAAGCTCTGTCAGCTCGGAACCATCGCCTTGGACGATGATGCCATGAGCAATGCCAAGCTTCTCGCGGCAGAAGTCGATGCGTCCCGGCACCATGTCCATCACCACGACCCGCAGGTCCATCAGCTTCAGAAACTCCAGACAGGCGAGGCCAATCGGGCCAGCCCCAATCACCAGCACCGTCTCTCCGGGCTGGGGATTTCCACGCTGCACCGCGTGATAGCCAATCGCCAGCGTCTCCACGAGCGCGAGCTGATCGTAGGAAAGATCATTTCCCGGATGCAGCTTGCGCGCGGGCACGATCCACGAGTCCCGCAATCCACCATCCTGGTGCACGCCTAACACCTGCACTCCCGGACAGCAGTTGGAAGCCCCCTTCTGGCTCGTCGGCGTGACGGGATCGTTGACGTAAGGCTCCAGCGAGCACTTGTCCCCCGCCTTCACATTCGTAACCCCTTCCCCGGTGGCGAGCACTTCAAGACCCAGCTCATGCCCCGGGATACGCGGATAGGAAAAGAACGGCATCTTCCCCAGATAGCCGGAGAGATCCGTCCCACAGATCCCCATCCGATGGGTGCGGACGAGCGCCTCCCCCGGCCCGGGTGCAGGAGAGTCAGGCAAATCAATGACCCGGATCTCTTCCGGTCGAGTGAACTGGATGGCTTTCATCAACGAAGAGTGGCCAGCGATTGAAAGGTCTGCTGCGCCGCAGTCTCGGCATCGGGAATCGGAAAGACCTCAGCAGAAACGTAACCGGAATACGAGATCTCTCGTAGCACCGCCATCACCGGCGCTGGATCCGTGTGACCGAAACCCATCGCCTGCCGGTTTGAGTCAGCCCAATGAACATGCCCCAGATGGGAAGCCCCCGCACGCAATGACGCGGCAATCTCTCTCTCCTCGATATTCATGTGAAACAAGTCGGCCAGCAGCACCACATTGGAAATTTCCCGTTCGTCGAGGAACTCCGCAGCGGCAACGAAATGATTGAAGAGATTCGTCTCGTAACGATTGAGCGGCTCATAAATGAAAGCCACGCCACAAGCAGCGGCAGCTTCCCCGGCAATCCGGAGCGAGCCCGCTAACAGATCCAGTGCCTTCTCCCGCGGCACCTCGGCGCTCCATTTCCCCTGCATCGAGCCGAGGATCGCTGGTGCCCCAAGCCTCCCGCCGAAGCCGATCATGCGCAGCAGGAAATCCAGCGCCGCCTTCCTCTTCTCCGGCGAGGCATCGGTCAGCGAGAGCCCGTGCTTCACCATCCCCGAGCCGGTGCCCACGGCGGCGATGGCCAGGCCGTGCTGCTGTTGGAGCGCATGAATCTCCTCCGCCGGCACGGCATCGGGACCTTCCAGGAAAAGCTCCACCGCATCAAAGCCAATGGCCGCCGCCTTCGCGAAGCTCTCCGGCAAGGGCTCATGAAATACAAACGGGCCCGCCGCCGACTCCGGCACCCGGCACAAGGTGACAGCCGTCTTCATCAGACCGATTCAAGGATGATGTTCCCATACGGCGTCGCATCTCCAGTCCGGATCAGCCCGATCGCCTGCGGCACGCGCTTCTTGAAATCCACGTGCGGCTCGCGGGTCAGCGGGATACTGCCGAAGGACTTGGCGAAGCGGTCGACCCGCTCCTGCGGATTGGTCGAAACGAATTCCTCCGCCTGCCAGATCCGGCCAATTTTGAAGACCGGCGTCAGCAGATCCAGCACGTCGAGCACCGTCGGAATCCCGTGCGTGAGCGAAATATCCACCGTTTCGATCTGCGGCCAGTAGGGAAATGCCCAGTCCGCGATGACCACGGTATTTGTATGACGAATCCGCGCGATCAGTTGCAGGATATGGGGATTGAGGATGCCGCTCTGGAGCATGGAGGCGATCATGCACGCCCGATCGCGGGCGTCATGCCGGAAAGCGCCCTTGTTTCCACTGGAAGCACCCGCTGCCCCCGTTCTAGCGTACTAACGTGCAACGACGAAGCGCCCAAATCGCCGGAGAACTTGAGCAGGAAATCCTCGCCGGCAAGCTGCCTCCCGGCGAACGCCTCCCCTCCGAGGAAAAGTTCTGCGAGCGCTTCAAGGTCAGCCGCACCGTCATCCGCGAGGCCATCCAACAGCTCCGCGGCCGGGGCCTTCTCCGCACCCTCAAGGGCAGCGGCACCTACATCGCCGACCCCAGCCTCGAGTCACTCGGCAGCGCCGTGGAGAGCTACTCGGTCCTCGCCGAGGAAAGCGATTTCCTCGAGCTCATCGACTTCCGCATCCTGATCGAAACCGAGTGCGCCCGCCTCGCCGCAAAGAACGCCGGCGAGCAAGTGATCCGCGAACTCAAGCGCATCGTCGAAGCGATGGACAAGGCACGCGGCACCAAGGACAAGTTCAGCAAGGCCGACATCGCCTTCCACCTCGCCATTGCCCGCGGCTCCGGCAACCGGATCTACTCGATCCTGTTAGGCGCGCTCGAAAAGCGCTGCATCGCCTACGCCCAGGCCAACCGCGGCGACGGCGACTGGTCCACCCCCGTCATCTCCGGCCACAACGAAATCCTTGAAGCCATCGAAGCCGGCCTCCCCGACAAGGCCGCCGATGCCATGCGCAAGCACTTGCTCTCGTCCCGCCGCCACTTCGTCGATCTCTCGACGTGAGCCCCACTGGGACCGCGGGATTCATCCCGCTTGGACGATTGGTTCACCAACCCGCCTTCTCCAAAATCCCCGCCACCGCCTCGAGCTTCGAGTAATCGCCACGCCACGTGGTGTACATGAAGCCCTTCACCCCTTCCACCTTCGCCGCGGAAGAAAGCCAGGCGCCGACATTCTCAAGCGTGTCGTCATAAAAACCAGCGATGACCTGCTTGTGCCCGCGCTTCGCAAAGAACGCGAGGCTCTCGTCCCGCTTCCCGAAATTCCAGTTCATGATCTCCACCGAAGGCTCGAGCCCGTTCCACGACCCCTCCAGCGAATCCCGGACGAGATAGTAATCCTTCACCGCATTGTGATGTGGATCGAACATGTCGTTCCACACCAGGATGCGGCCACCCGGGACCTGCTGCTTGAGCAGCCCGGCGCAGAACTTCACATTCCACGCCGCAATCTCGCCTGCCGGTTTACCGGCACACGATTCATCCCATCCCAGCACCCGCCATTCATCGTGGCTCATCAGGTGCGTCTTGCTCCCCCACAGCGCAGCCACCCGCTTCGCCTGATCCCCGAGCAACTGCTGGAAGGCCGGCTCCTCCACACAGCCTGAAACCTGCCCGTCATAGACGACGTGCGTGTGAAAGTACGAGACCCGTAGTGCTTCCCCATCGGCAATCCCCTTCATCCGGATCACCGGCGGCTCCTGCCACGCCGTGAACTCCCCCGGCCAGGGCTTGGTGCCAGTATCCGGATTCGCGACCTTCTCCTAGTCCTTGCCCTCCGTCAGCACCTTCCCATCGGCCTTCTTGATCAATAGCGGTGCACCAGGCCGTCGAAGCAGATTGGACGGCCCGCATTCCGAAATGGTTGCATCATCCCACCACAGCGTCCCGCGGTGACCTCCCCAAATCCCGAAGTAAAGCCCGACCTCATCCGAATCGAGCGAGTTGAAGGTCACGTCCTGCCGCGTCCAATCCTGATCCGGGGACACCTTGAGATTCGTCCACTGAAGCTGCCGCCCATTCTTGCCGATCGCCTTGATCTCCGGAACGCCACCGCCAAAGCCCTCCGTGCGAATCCGCACCGAGGCATGATACTGGCGGAAGGGTGAAACCTTCAGCTTCTTGTTCAGCCGGGCATTCGCATCCGTCACCTTCGAACGCATCGCACCACCATCAGGCTCCAAGCTATCGTCGATGAAATCCCAGCCCTTCCGATCATTCATTTCCCCACCGGGTAATGAGACCGCTGGATCCGGGACGATGGCAGCCACCCCATCCTTCACCACGAACGGCGCATCCTTCACCGGCAGTCCTTCCGCCAGATTCGGATCATGGAACAGCAAGTCATTCGAATACCCGACCGGAAACACCGCCGGCACGATCTCGATGCCCAGCTTCTTCGCAGCCGCTTTCACCTTCTCCACGTTAGGCGCGTAGTTCGGCATCACCGTGGCCAACCGCGAGAACTTCGAGTCCGTCACCAGCGCATGCGTATAGCCCGATTTCGCCGAACGCTCCAACAGCGCCACCACATCATTCGCCCGCTCATCCACCTGGAAGTTCGTGGGAATGTAGATCCAGCGCTCCTTCCGCGGCGCAGCCGCCTGAACTGCGAGCGCGGAGAAGAGGAATAGAAGCGAGCGAAAGATCATCCAGACGCGAAACGCGCCCAAACGCCTTCAAGTTTCACTCCTCATCTCCCTCCAGCCTCAATTTCTTCACCCGCTTGTAAAATACGTCCAGATCCCCACCGCACTCCACGAGCAGCTTACGGAAGGCCGGCACGTGCTTCTGGTAGGTATGAAGCGAAACGAGGTCCGCATTGTTGACGTCCCGCGTCAGCCACCCCTCCAGCCCGCGGCCGCCCCACTTCCGGCGCAGTTCACGAAAGCGATCCCGCAGATCGCCAAAGACCACAGCCTTCCGCCGCCGCATCTCTTCCGGCGGCAAGTCGGACGCGTAGAGCTTCTCCAGCTCGGCCCGCGTCCAATCCACCCGCTCATAGAACTCTGCCCGGCGAACCAGCCGCGCCTCGAACTTCTTCAAGTCCTCCATCCGCCCTTCATGCCTTAGCCAGCGCTTCACACCTTCCTCCGCATTCGCGTTGGCAAAGGACTCGTTGAAGACCGTCGCGCCACTCCGGAAATATTTCCGGTGACTCAGCTCGTGGAAGATCAGCTCGGCCAGATCGACATCTGCGGCATGGACGAAGGTATTCAGCACCGGGTCGTGGAACCAACCGAGCGTCGAGTAGGCATCCACCCCGCCGACTTGAACGTCATAACCCTCTGCTCGCAGCTGCTTCCCAAGCTCATTCGCATCCGCCTCATCAAAGAACCCCCGGTAGTCCAGCTTCCCCAGCGTGGGATACCACCACCGCTTCGGCTCCAGCGAAAACTCCGGCGCCGCATAAAGCGTCCACGTCACATACGGCCGCCCAAGATCCGCATACTTCCCATAGCTCTCATCACCCGGCAGCGAAAGATACTCGCTAGCAAACCGGCGGATATTCTGCACTGCCTCCAGCTGCTTGCGAAGCTTCGGATCCGTATCCCTCGAAGCCAACATCGGCTCGATCGGCTTGCTCTTGCGCAAGATCTCCATCTGCCCGCTCGCCGCCTGGGTGTAGAACTCAAGCGTCTGGCAGGACGACAGCGACAAGACCACCGCCGCCATCAGAAGTTGCTTTGGAAGGTGTCCCATCATCGCGACATCACTTCCACGCCTCCCGCCACATGTCCGGATACCACCGCCCCTCGTCCATCTCGATCAGGTCGAAATCCGTCACCGCCCCACAATCCCCCGGCAGTCCATAGTTCCCGATCTGCGCCGGGATAAATTCATCCGTCTCATCATCCCGCCAGCCGCGCTTGCTCATGAAGCTGTTATAAATCAGCAGCTCCTCCGCATTCAGGCGACGGCCGTTCTCGTGGCACCAGTCGAGCACCTCCTCATTCGTCTTTCCGGCCAGCGCCTGCTCGCGCACCGCCTCGTAGCTCACGCCCAAATAGCGGCAGGTCCGCCCGTCGAAGCCCTGCCCGAGCATGTCGAAGTAGTCCTCCGGCAGCCTGCCCGCCGCATGCAGCCGGATCTTCGAGCACATCCGCGCGAAGTAGAACATGCCGCTCGTCTTCTCATAGCAGCCGGAAATGCCGTCGATCTTCATGATGCCCGCACAAGCTGCACGGCTTCCGGCCATTCGCCACGCGAAATTCCTGCCACCCAAAATCGCAAAACCCCGGCGACTCCCGGGGTTGCCTCCCGAAAGGGATTTCGGTAACCAATCGTATTCACGCGACATCAAAAACATGAACCTCGACGAAAAAGTGACCAATTCCGCCAGCGGACGCCGGAACTTCCTCAAGACCATCGGCGGTGTTGGAGCCGCAATGGCGGCGGTGACCGGTTTGGCAAACGCCCAAGGCGGGCCAGCACGCCCCTCCAGCGCGAAGTACATGGGCGACTTCGCCGCTCCGAAGCTCGAAAAGGTGAAGGTCGCGATCATCGGCGTCGGAGCCCGCGGGTCCGGCCATGCCGCCCAGCTTTCGTCGATCGAAGGCGTGGATTTCGTCGCCATCTGCGACGTCGTCGAGGACCGCGCCAAGCGCGCCGAAGCCAGCGTCACCAAGAATGGCCACAAGCCGAAGCTCTACACCGGTGACGAAAACGCGTGGAAGAAAATGCTCGAGGAGACCAAGCCGGACGCGGTCTTCGTCGTCACCCCGTGGCCCCTCCACGCCCCGATGTGCGTCGCCGCCATGAAGGCCGGCGCCCACGCCTTCACCGAGGTTCCGATGGCCTACACCACCAAGGACCTCTGGGAAATCATCGACACCTCGGAGGCCACCGGCCGCCACTGCATGATGATGGAGAACGTCAACTACGGCCGCGAGGAACTCGTCTACCTCAACATGGTCCGCCAGGGCGTCATCGGTGACCTTCTCCACGGCGAGGCCGCCTACCTCCACCCGCTCCGCGAGCAGATGGAAAACGGCGACTCCACCGGTTCCTGGCGCACCTTCCAATACGCCAACCGCAACGGCAACCTCTACCCCACCCACGGCCTCGGCCCGGTGGCCCAGTACATGAGCCTTGCCCGCACCGAGGACACCTTCGGCCGCATCACTTCCTTCTCCTCGCCCGCCAAGGGCCGCCACCTCTACGCGCAGAAGTCCACCAAGCTCACCAACCCCGAGTTCAAGAACCTCGACTTCAAGGGCGGCGACCTCAATACCTCCATCATCAAGACCGCGCTCGGCCGCACCATCATGGTTCAGTGGGACGAGACCACCCCGCGCCCCTACTCCCGCCACAACTACATCCTCGGCGTGAAGGGCGCCCTCGCCGGCTTCCCGAACCGCATGTCGATCGAAGGAGTCACCAAGGATCACAGCAAGGGCTGGGCGGAAGACGAAGAGTGGGAAGCCATCGCCTCGAAATACGAGCACCCGTACTTCAAGCGCATGGGTGAACTCGGCAAGAAGATGGGCGGCCACGGCGGCATGGACTTCCTCATGCTCTACCGCATCATCGAGTGCCTTCGCGAAGGCCAGCCACTCGACCAGAACGTCTACGAAGGCGCCTTCTGGTCCGCTGTCGGCCCGCTCAGCGAGAAGTCCGTCGCAGAAGACGGCATGCCGCAGGACTTCCCTGACTTCACTCGCGGCGGCTGGAAGACCACCAAACCACTCGCCATCATCAGCTGAAGCGACACCTTCCAAAAAGGCGCGGCTCCATCAGGGGTCGCGCCTTTTTCATTCGCGGCAGCGCTCGAAATCCAACCCAAACTTCGCGAGGTATTTCTTCAAGCGGTCCGCATCGTTGGTCACCGAACGCTTCTTGCGCGAGACGGAAAACAACTCCCGTCCCGCTTCCGAAAGCGTCCGCGACCTCCGGCAAACCGACACCACATGCGCGAGCTGGACCCGATCGAAGGGATCGATCTCCTCGTCCAACAGCCCTTCCAGCGAGATCCCATCTACGACATCCCCCGTAGTTCCCGGACGCTTCCAGCTTTCCCGCAGGCGCTCGATTTCCTCATCCACTTCCTCCACCCGGATCCGTCCTCGTGGAGCGAGCGTGGCCATCCGGGTGATCGCCGCATTGAGATCACGGAAGTTGCCACTCCACGGAGTGTCCGCCGCCTCGGCGAACTTGAGGAATGCCTGCCGCGCCTCCTTGTTGAAGCTCACCTGCTTCCCATTCGCCCGCGCATAGCGCTCCAGCTCGAATTCCAGGTTCGGTGCAATGTCCTCCCGACGCTGCTTCAGCGCCGGCAGCTCGAAGGTCCACAGATGGATCCGGGCTAACAAATCCTCGCGAAAGCGCCCGCTCACCACCGACTCGCGCAGGTCGCGGTTGGTCCCCGCAATCAGCTGGAAATCGCTCGTCACCGGCTTGTCAGAGCCCACCGGCAGAAAGGTCTTGTCCTCCAGCGCCCGCAGCAACATCGCCTGTTCGTCCGCCCCCAGCTCCCCGATCTCATCCAGGAAGAGCAGCCCGCCATCAGCCTCACGCAGCAAACCCGGCCGGTCCTTCTGGGCACCGGTGAAGGACCCGCGCACATGCCCGAACAAGGCCGAAGCCGCCGTGTCGCCGCGCAAGGTCGCGCAGTTCATCTCCACGAAGTTACCCCGCAGCCCGCCCCGCTGCTTCCGCAGGTCGAAGATCCGTCGCGCGAGATGCGACTTGCCCGCCCCCGTCGGCCCGCAGAGCAACATCGGCGCCTGCGAGCGCAGGGCCACCTGCTCGATCCGGTCGATCAGCCGGTTGAATCCCGCATTCCTCGTCGCGATCCCGCTTTTCAGGAAAGCCGTGGTCTCCACCGCATCGCGGGCGAAGCGCGTACTAAGGGCATCGTACTTCGAAAGATCCAGGTCGATCACCGCATAGCGTCCCGCAGGATCGCTCGTTCGCTGGGTCGTGCGCGGAGACGTCTGGATCAGCTTCGCCGGCAAATAACCCGCTTCCACCAGCAGGAAGAATGAAATCTGGGCAATGTGGGTGCCAGTCGTGATGTGCACCCAATATTCCTCCCGCTCCGGGTCGAAGGCATAGTCACGTGCCCAGTCATGCAGCGCCCCATAGACCGTGGCCAAATCCCACGGATCTTTTCCAAAGTCCACGACGTGCTGGCGGACCTCGGTTTCAGGCGACACCAGCCGCACGTCCTCCGACACCCGGTTGTGAAGGTGAGAAAATTGCCTCTCCGCCAGGAGTTCGAAGCGATCGAACAGCAGCTCCTCATGCTGGAACAGCGACACGCTCGGTCGCCAACCCTCCCAACGGTCCGGATTGAATCCCATATCCAGCTTGGTTCCAAGCAGGCCGATCACCACGCGCTTCACGCCCTCCACCTACTCTATCCATTTGGATAACTCACGCTCTATTTCGCTACTTTTACTTAATCATTCAGCACCTCGATTCACCTCCGGGATTTTCCCTTTAGAATTTCATCTGATTAATTTGCAACATCTTACACCCAACCACATCCTCCCACCACCTCCCCTTGGCACGCCTCATGCCATTACTCTTTCGTCCGGCGCAACCACCGGACGACCACAATGGCGAATAAGAACCTCTTCCAAGCGATCCGCGGCGCACTCGTGCCCGCGGCCACCGTCCGCAACGACGCCGGAGCCCCGGCCTACGAATTGTCGCCAAAGGCCACCCTTGCACGACTTGCCGCCACCGGCTGCCTGAACCGCACCTTCTACGCCACTGCCGAAACCCAGCTCGACCGAGTGCTCGAGCTCGCTCGCCAGGTGGACGTCGACTTCCTCGCACAGACCGCCCTCTACGCCCGGCGCAAGGGCTTCATGAAGGACATGCCAGCCTTGCTCTGCGCGGTGCTCGCCACCCGCGATCTCGACCGGCTCTCCGAGATCTTCCCGCAAGTCATCGACAACGGGAAGATGCTCCGGAACTTCGTGCAAATCCTCCGCTCCGGCGTCACCGGCCGCAAGTCGCTCGGCTCCGCGCCAAAGCGTCTCGTCCGCCAGTGGCTCGAGCGGGCCAACGAACGTCAGCTCGTCAACGCATCGATCGGCAACGATCCCTCGCTGGCGGATGTCGTGAAGATGGTCCACCCGCGCCCGGCCGATACCGTCCGCCAGGCCTTCTACGCCTGGCTGGTCGGCAAGCCCTACGACACCGCCGCCCTTCCTGAAACCTTGCGCGCCTTCGAGGCGTGGAAGCTTTCCCGCGAGGGCCAGGTGCCGGACGTGCCGTTCCAGATGCTCACCGCGCTGGATCTCGGAGACCGGGAGTGGGCGATGATCGCCGGAACCGCCTCGTGGCAAACCACGCGGATGAACCTGAACACCTTTGCCCGTCACGGTGTGTTCAAGTTCTGCGGCATGGCGGAAAAGCTGGCCGCACGGTTGGCCGATCCGGACCAAGTCCGGCGTGCCCGGGTCTTCCCCTATCAGCTTCTGGTCGCGTTCTTGAACGCGGACAAGGCCGTGCCGGGAGTGCTCCGGGAAGCCCTTCAGGACGCGATGGAAGTCGCGATCTCGAACGTGCCGGAAATCAGCGGCTCGGTGGTGGTCTGCGCGGACGTGTCCGGGTCCATGCACGGACCCGTCACCGGATACCGGAAGGGCTCCAGCTCGGCCGTGCGCTGTGTCGATGTCGCGGGCTTGGTGGCCGCCGCCTTCCTGCGGAAGAACCGGAACGCCCGGATCATTCCGTTCAAGGAGGACGTCGTCCCGCTGGAACTCAATCCGCGCGATACCGTCATGACCAATGCGACCAAGCTCTCGAGCCTGCCACCGGGCGCGACCAACTGCTCGGCCCCGCTGCGGCTGCTCAACACGGAAAAGGCGACCCCCGACCTGGTGGTCTTCGTTTCCGACAACGAATCCTGGGCCGACCCCAAGGCCAATCGTGGAACCGCCATGATGACCGAATGGGAAAAGCTCAAGACCCGCAACCCGAAGGCCCGTCTCGTCTGCATCGACCTGGTGCCAAACACCACCGCGCAGGCCCCGGACCGCAAGGACATCCTCAATATCGGCGGCTTCAGCGACACCGTCTTCGACCTCATCGCCGCCTTCGCGGCGGGGGCCGATGGAACCGATCACTGGATCCGTGAGATCGAACTTCAACCACTCAATGAACGCATGAAACTCGCATGAACGACTCTGCCGTCACGGTGGATGCCAAGGGGACTACACGTACCAAAACGTTCGAGCCTCTCAAGCTCGCCGTCTCCTGAATCCTTGCCGCCGTGACGGCATCGCCTTGACCGTGGCCGCGGCATCCCGCCGCAAGCCATCGAACGATCTGCCGGCGCGGCGGATGCCGGTGAAGACTACAACTCCATTGCTCATGGCACCACGTCTTCTCCATCCCTCGCCGCCGCGCCAGCACACTCTCTCTTGCCGAATGCGGAAGAAACTACATTGGAAACCGGAGGTCACGGGTTCGAGTCCCGTCTCCACCCTCGGGTGGAGTGGAGCAGTGGCGGCTCGCCGGTTGTGCGTTTCTTCCATCCCCTTGTCGGCAACCTCACTTCCGCGAATGCCCGGAAAGATTACACCGGTCGTTGGTTCGAATCCAACCCCGCCCCCGGCGGGTAGCTCAGTCGGGTAGAGCAGTTACTACGGATCTTTCAAATCTTCGTCGCGGTCCCCTTTCAAATGCTGAATGCCGGCGGGACTACACCTGGTAACCAGCGGGTTCAACTCCCGCACGGGTCGCAAGACCCGAAAACGTCCCGCCAATCCTCGTCAGCGCCTCTCTTCCGCGAATGCAGGAAGGACTACATCGTTAAACCATTGGTCGCCGGTTCGAATCCGGTCCCGCACGTCGGGTAGCTCAGTCTGGTAGAGCAGTGAAAAAAGCGTCCTTCCGATCCTAGTCGTGGATCTCCCTTCTAACACTCAATCGGCGAATGCCGGTGGAACTACATCACTCATAATGACCAGGCCGCCGGTTCGAGTCCGGCCCGGGCGGCAAAAAAGCCCGGTAGCTCAGTTGGTAGAGCAGGAACGTTTCACCAATCCCTTGTCGCCGTCCCCTTTCATCGTGAATGCCGCGAAGACTACAATGACTCTGGTGCCGAAAGGCGTGCGGGTAACCAACCCCGCCGGGCGCAATGCCTGTGGCGGAATCAGACGCATCAGAAGGAAGTCTTCGCCCACCTTGTCACGATGACCCTTTCAAGCTCCATTCCATCCAGATATCCCATGACCATCCACAAGACCGACGAAGCCCTCGGCTTCCTCCCTCTCCCCGGTGACAACGGCAAGCCGATCACCGTGGTCGGCACCGACGCGATCCGCGATTCCTTCGACCAGACCTGTCTCGATCAGGCCGTGAACTCGCGCATGGCTCCGGGCGTCACCGATGTGATCCTCAATCCCGACGGCCACGCCGGCTACGGCGCACCGGTCGGTTGCGTGATGGTTTCGCCAACCCACATCTACCCGGGCCCGGTCGGGGTGGACATCAAGTGCTCCATGTCGCTGCTCCAGCTCGATATCCCCGAGGACGCGATCGTCGATAAAGCAACGCGCCGAGCGCTGATCAATGCCATCGTTGAACGCACTCCCACCGGTGCCGGCCGCGGCCAGCGCTCGGTGAAGAAGGCCCGCCGCGTGGACCAAGTGCTCGGAACCCGCGCCGTCACCGAAGGTGCGGTAGCGGACGTCTGCGAAGCTCTCGGGATCCCACCCGAGTGGGCATCGCGATGCGAAGACTCCACCCATCACGGCCACGATGGGACCTACGATGCCCTTCGTACTCGCCTCGATTGGATCCTCGCCCAAGGACGCATCCGGAACTTCGCCGACAAGATCGGACAGCTCGGCTCCTACGGCGGAGGAAACCACTTCGGCGAATGCGAGATCACCCGCATCACGGATCGCCCGTGGGCACGTGACACTGCGAAGTCCTTCGGCCTGCAGGATGGGAAGGTCTCCTTCCTCAGCCACTGCGGATCGCGCGGCTTCGGGAACCTGCTCGCGCAGGGCCAGTTCAAGGACTTGGAAAACAAGTTCCGCACCTGGAGCACCCCCTTCCCGGCCGGTGACAAGCAGCTCGTCTACGCCCCGCTTGGAACCCCCGAAGCGGACGCCTACCTCGATGACATGGCCCTCGGCGCGAACTTCGCCACGGTGAATCACCTCCTGATCAATGCCCTCGTATTGGAGGCATTCCAGGAAGTGCTCCCGGGCGCGAAGGGACAGCTCGTCTATTTCATCTCGCACAATATTGCGCGGGAAGAAATCGTCGACGGCCGCAAGTCGTGGGTCCACCGCAAGGGCGCGACTCGTGCGATCCCCGCCGGTCACTTCTCACTCGCCGATACGCCGTTCGCCTCGACCGGTCATCCGATCCTGCTCCCGGGAAATCCCCGCGATGGCTCGGTCGTCATGGTCGCGAAGGCCGGAGCCGAACGCACCGCCTGGTCCGTCAATCACGGCGCCGGTCGCCGCATGGGCCGCAAGCACGCAGCCCGCACCCTCGACCAGAAAGCCGTGGATGCCGACTTCGACGCCAACGACATCCTGTCCAACTGCCGCAAGTATCCCATCGACGAAGCACCCGACGCCTACAAGGACTTCCCCGAAGTCCTACGCAGCGTCGAGTCCGCCGGCCTCGCAGAAACCGTAGCCAAGCTCCAAGCTCGCTTCGTCATCAAGGACGAGGCCGCCGCCGATGACTAACCTGAGGAGGGGGGACACTCTTGTCCCCCCTTCTTTTAGGCGACACTAGTCTCGCCTCTCTCCGACCTCCTTCATGAAACCTCTCCAACTCGACGGCTCCGCCGGCGGCGGCCAGATCCTCCGCACCGCGCTCTCGCTGTCCATGATCACCGGCCAACCCTTCCGCATCACGAACATCCGCGGCAAGCGCTCTCGACCCGGCCTCATGCGCCAGCATCTCACCTGCGTGAAGGCAGCCTGCGAGATCTCCGGCGGCATCGCCGACGGCGCGGAAATCGGCTCCACCGAACTTGTCTTCCGCGCCGGCAAAGTACGAGCCGGATCGTACCAATTCGCCATCGGCACCGCAGGCAGCACCGGACTCTTGTTCCAGACCCTGCTGCCCGCGCTCTGGCACGCAGACGGGCCCAGCACCCTGCGTCTCGAAGGCGGCACCCACAATCCGCTCGCCCCTCCCTTCGATTTCCTCGAACGCGTCTTCCTGCCCACCCTGCAGAAAGCCGGCATCGAAACCTCCATCTCACTCGAAAGCGCCGGCTTCGCCCCGGCCGGCGGCGGCACCATCATCGCCACCATCCATCCCTGCACCAAGCTCACCCCGCTCGACCTGTCCGCCCGGCCAGAGTCGACTGGCTCGCGGATCCGCGTGCTCACCCGTCACCTCCCGCTCTCCATCGCCGGGCGGATGCTCGATGCCGCCCTCGAGGTGCTCCCCTGCAGGGACGCCACCGTCGAAAGCTGCGAACCCGGCCCCGGTGCCGGCGTCTGCTGCCTCGTCGAAGGCCAGTTCGGCGACCTGCGCGAGCTCACCAGCACCTTCGGCGAGCAAGGCGTTGGCGCCGAGAAACTCGGCCATCGCGCCGCCAAGCTGATGCAGGATTTCCTCGGCTCCGGCGCTCCGGTGGGCCGATGTCTCGCGGACCAGCTTCTACTTCCCATGGCCTTAGCCGGCGACGGTCGCATCGTCACCATGTCGCCGGACGCTCACGTCCCGACCAACATCGCGGTGATCGAGAAATTCCTGCCCGTGAAATTCCACGTCAGCGATGGCGAGCGGGGAACCAAGGTGATCGAGGTCACCCGTGATTGATCGCTTGCCCGCAAGGCTCGGACCGGCCTTTCATCCGCCCGCGATGAAACCCGGCCTGATTTTCGACCTCGATGGCACCCTGATCGATTCCCTGCCCGGCATCGCCGCCTCCTTGAATCGCGCGCTCGTGAGCTGTGGCCTGCCCAGCCATCCCGACAGCGACGTGCGCCGCTTCATCGGCAATGGCTCCTATGAGCTCGCCCGCAAGGCGATGCCGGACGGCTCACTCCCCGATGACATCCTCGACGTCGAAACCGCCTTCAAGGACGACTACGCCCTCACTTGGCCGGAAGGCACCGCTCCCTACGATGGCATCCACGAGTGCCTCGATGCACTCGCCACCGCAGGCTTCAAATTGGCAGTTCTCTCCAATAAGCCCCACCCCTTCACTGTCGAAATCGTACAACGCCTTTTCCCCGGCGTTCCCTTTGACCCCGTCTTCGGCCAGCGCCCGGACACCCCCCGCAAGCCGCATCCGGACGCCGCACTCCAGATCGCCCGCTACTGGGGACTTCCGGCCGAGCGCTGCCGCTTTATCGGCGACTCCACGGTGGACCTTGAAACCGCCCGCGGTGCCGGGATGCCCGCCATCGCCGTCGGCTGGGGCTATCACGACGCTCCCGCCCTGCTCGCCGCCGGAGCCGGCGAGGTCTTGAAAAAAGTGACGGATCTGGACGCGGCCCTCGCCGGTGCCTGATCCTCAGTCAAATCCGCGTCAGCGACGGGAATCTCGCGCATGATCGGGAGCGTGCGCTATGCAAATGATGCCGCGTTTTCCACAAGAAGGGAGTGGCAAAATCGTCAGGGATGGTCCAGTCTGCTAGGTGGATAGGGCGGATAAAACCGCCGTCCATTCACCCATAAACAAATAGGAGAATAGACCATGCAAACCGCAAACGTGAACCTGCCAATAACGGTCACCGTTCGTCATGAAGCTGTGACCGATTCGCTGCGCGACTACGCCCAAAAGAAGATCGAGGGTCTCCACCTCGACTATCCGCGCATTATCGAAGCGAAGGCCATTCTCGACGTTCAGAAAAACCGCCACATCGCGGAAATCATCCTTTTTTGCGCCAATCACATCACGATCGAGGCCCACACCGAAGGGCAGGATATGTACGCCGCCATCGACGAAACGATCGACAAGATCGCCCGCCGCATGCGGAAGCACAAGACGCGCCTCATGAAGAAGAAGCGCCCGCACCGGAATGACTCCATCCGGCACCTCGACGAGCGCTACTTCCGTGACGAGATCATCGACCACCCGGAAGAATCCGAGTCCGATCCCGAGCCATTCCTCGTGCATCCCGAGAAGTACCGTCTCAAGACGATGTACAAGGAAGACGCCGTCATGGAACTCGAACTCTCCGACCGCCCCTTCGTCCTCTACAAGAGCGCGCGCCGCGGTTGCCTGACCATCCTCTACCGCCGCAAGGACGGCGAATACGGAGCCATCGACATCAAGGAATAACCTGACTTTCTCAACCCCGACATCTCACGCCCGCCCGGCCTAGCCGCGGCGGGCGTCTTCTTTGAAACGGGGCCGCTACCTATAAGACAACCACCTCGCGAAGCTTCGTCGAGAGCAGCACGCAGCCAACTGGAACCTCTCCAAACGCCTTCGAAAGCACGTCCCGGTAAGCAGCCATCTGACCGGCATAGCGCTCCGCCAATTGCTCCGCCTTTTCCACGGCATCTGTCTTGAAGTCGATCAGTTCCAGCGCAGTGACCTTCCCATCATCACCCCGGATCACATGAAGTCGG
Organism: Luteolibacter sp. Y139; assembly: GCF_038066715.1. Classification (NCBI taxonomy): domain Bacteria; kingdom Pseudomonadati; phylum Verrucomicrobiota; class Verrucomicrobiia; order Verrucomicrobiales; family Verrucomicrobiaceae; genus Neoluteolibacter; species Neoluteolibacter soli. The sequence goes on from NZ_JBBUKT010000001.1 coordinate 776,559, forward strand.
TCAATCACTCCGCTCAGCCACTTGCCATCGAGGATCGCCTCCACCGGTTGCTCCCGGAACAGCGAGACGTTCCGCCCCTTTCGAGAGAGAACCTCATTAACTGCAGGTTTCGCCAGAAGCCCGCGGATCAGTGCACCTGCATCGCCCGGCGGCAACTTCGGCGGATCATCGTCCACCCAGCCAATGCGCTCGAAGAGCGAGTGAACGTCGCGCCCCAAGGCCATGCCCGCCAGGGACGGCATCACCGCATGCACCGCCTTCGCTCCCGAGGGAGAGGTGCGGGCCCGGCGAGGCTTCGCCACACCTAGCTGGGGAATCGGCGGCTTCACCACGGACTGGCGATCCGGCACATCGCGCCACCACCCCGGATCGCCGGACTGGAAGCTGTCACCCGCCGAGCGGGCGATCCAATTCGCGGGAGATTTCCACTCGCCCGGATCCTTCCGCGACTTCGGCACCTCCGGCAGCAGCACATAGAGCCCGCGCTTCGCCCGGGTGAGCGCCACGTAGAGCACACACATCGCCTCATAGCGCTGGTCATCCGCCCAAGCCTCCTCCGCTGAGCAAAGCGAGGATACCAGCGAGCGAACCCACGAAGCCGGCGGCGCAAGCAACCACGGGTCTCCCGCATGCAAGCCGCGGGCCACATTGAAGTCGCCGTGATTCGGCACCTGGGCGTCTTCCATTTCCGGCAATACCACGACATCGAAGCCAAGGCCCTTCGACTTGTGGATGGTGAGCACCTGCACCGCCGCCGCACCGGGACTCTGCGGGATCTCCAGGTCAGTGATCCAGCGCACCACCTCGCGCGGCGTTCCGGCACCGGAGGCATCGAACTCCGCCAGCGCACCGATCACGTCTCCTGCACGACGCCGCGAGAACTCGGACATGTCCTTCCACAAGGGCTCGACGAGTCCCTCCACCATCGCGGCAAAGCCATGCTCGCGCGCCGCCTTCAGCAGGCCTTCCCAAGCCGCTTGCCAATGTTCACCATGACGCTCCTTGAGAATCCCATCCAGCGGCGACATCGCAATGACCTGCCGCGCATAGGCATCATTCGGATCCGCCAGCCAGCGGATCAGGTGAAACAGCGCCACCCCCGGTGCATTGTCCGCCACCGGCTGGCGACGGCCCTCTTCGATCACATCGAAGCCCTCGTCGCGCAGCATCGCCGCCGTGGCGCGGACTTGGCTATTCGTCCTGACGAGGACACCGCATGTCAGATTCTTCTCGCCGACTCCGATCTCGCGCAAGAGTTCCACCAAGCGGTCTTCCCGATCATCTTTCGCCACCACCTCCACACGCGCTTCACCGGTGAGGTTCGGCTTGGCCGCCACGTGATCTTCCCACTGCCAGCGTCGCTCCATCTCCGGGCCGAAGAGTTCGCGAATGGTCGGAAAATCCCCGCACACGGCATTCACCAGATCCAGCACCGCAGGACAGGAGCGCCACGACTCCGGCATGGTACGCGTCGCGAGACCGCCGCCATAGCGATGGCTCACTTCGTCGAAAAGAGTCACATCACCACCACGCCAGCCGTAGATCGCCTGCTTGCGGTCACCCACGACGAAGAGCGTGCCATCGTCCCGCGTCGTCGCCTCGTCCAACAGCGGAACCAGACCCTGCCACTCGGCCAGGCTGGTGTCCTGGAACTCATCGAGCAGCCAGTGGTCGTAGTGGCCATCGAGGCGGAAATCGACCGCCTCGCGGCGCAGACGTGACTCCTCGTCCTTCGTCCAGCGCCCCAGCAATACCTTCACGTCATCGAAGCCTAACAGCCCCTTGCGCCTCAGTCTCCGCTCGCACTCGTCATCCAGGCTGGCCACCAGATCTGCCACCGCCCGGGTTCGCCCGACCGACGCCGCCAACTCGCAGCCGGCCAGCAAGCGGAAGACCTCACGCCAGCGGCCGGACGTTGCTTCGGAGAAACGCACCAAGGTCCTGCCAAACGGCACCTCGATCACACCCTCCGCAGAGACTGCCTCTAACAAGCGCTCGAAAAGCACACCCGCCTTCGAAATCTTGCCGCTTCCCACCGTGTGACCCTCGAATTGATCCAGCAGCTTCAGCGCCGACTCTGGCAAGCCATCCTTCCGGAGCGCATCTAGCAGCGTGCGTTTGTCGCGCTCCCACGCCTCCACCTCCGGCAATCCCGCGAAAAGCGCCGCCCCGCCCCATCCCTCGAGTTTGACACCGGTCTTCCACAGCCCGTGCCAATGGCGAAGAAACTCCTCGATATTCCTCAGCACGCTGGTGCCTTCCTTGCCCATCGTCGCACGACGGAAAGCATTGAGAAAATCTTCCGCACCCTCTCGCTCCAGCGCAGCACCCAGCAACTCCGTGAGCATGTCGGACATCGCGGCTTCCAGCTTCGGACCTTCGATCAATTCGAAGGTGCCGCCGGTAAGACCCAGCTCATACTGGAACCCTCGTACCACACGGGCGAAGAAGCCGTCCATGGTGCCGAGCTGGAACACCGGCAGCACGCGGATGATCCGCGCAAGGGTCTTCCTCGCATCGAAAGGTTCGCCGATCTGGGCACCGAGCTTTTGCTCCTCCTCCGGATCCATCGCACAATCCGCGAGCTTCGATAGCACCGAGTCCGCGAACTCCCCCGCCGCCTTCCGGGTAAAGGTAAGCGCCACAATGCGGCCGGGATCCACCTCGCGAGAGCCGACCAGGCCGATCACACGATTGCCCAGCTGGAAGGTCTTCCCCGACCCTGCCGAAGCCAGGATCATGAGATTTTTGGAAAGGATCGAAGGCACGCTCACGCGGCACCTCCCTTCCACGTCACGGATTCCCCGAGGCTGCGACCCAGCTCGAGCACAGCATAATCATCGAAGTCAACCTTCTCCGCCGGCGGCCAGAAGACCTGGTTCTTCACTTGCCCCACGATCCATCGCGCACAAGCCAGCGCGGAGTCGCGGTCGGCGATCGAAAAGCCATCCCACAGCGAAAGCTTCACGTCTCCCTCCGTCGCGCCGAGTTGGAAATAGCCGAGCTCATCGACGTCTCCCAATGCCGCCGAATAAAGTGCCACCTGAAGATTCTTCCAACGCTTCGGCTTGCCGTCCGAGCCCGTACAGAGGATCTGCGGCACGTTCTCCAGATGCGCGGGAAAGCGCGTGCTCGCGACGATTCCCGTCCGGTGCGAGCTTTCGACCGGCCCCGCTGTCGTTCCCGTCTTGTAATCAAGCACGCGCCTCCGCCCGTCGTCATGACGCTCGATGCGATCGACCCGCCCGACCACCGTCACTCCGTCGATATCCAGTTCGAATTTCGTCTCCACCTCTGCGATCTGCCAGCCACGCTCCCTTTCCCCCGCCTGGATGCGGGCAAACCACGACAGCCGCTGGCGCATCGACTCGCGCTGGATGCGAATGGCCAGCGGCACCTTCGAGCCAAACCGTTCCGCAATCACCCGGTCGAGTTCTTCATGCACCCACGCCTCGATCGCTGCCTCCTTTGAAAAGTCCTTCGCCTCCCCATCAAGCGCCCAGCGCTCCACGATGATGTGGGCCACGTTGCCGAAGTCGCGCTGATTCCACTCGACCCGCTCGGGATCCGGCTCGCTCATGCCGGCAATGTGCTTCAGGTAGAAGCGGAACGGACACGCGAGATAATCGGCGAATGTGGTCACGCCAATCCGTGGCTCCTTGTCGATCACCGGCGGCTTCCATCTCCATATCTCGTCGAGCGTCCATGCCAGCGATGAATCCGGCGGCTCGATTTCCCGGAAGAGCTTCTTCACGCGAAGGGGCAGCTCGCCTTCATCCGTCGCCAGGAGCAGGCGCGACGGCAGCAGCACGTCGCCATCCGAACCGGTCTTTGCAAGCAGCAGATCGACACGTCCATCATTGCGCCGCACTTCGATCATCGCCGTCAGCAAATAGGCATCGCGCGCATGCCGTGCGGCATCATGGGACAAGCCTAACAGCCTGCGCGTGCCTTCCGGAAGCCACGCATCGCTGCTCGCACGCCCGGGAACCAACCCCTCGTTCATGCCACAGACGATGAGGTGCTTGCCAGGCTCGTGGAAAAGCTCCAGCCACCCTTGGATATCGAGCACACGATCCTCCGGCGGGACGACCGTGCCCTCGGGCAAGGTCGAGCACAGCAGATCGATCCAGAGCCCAGGCTCACGCCGGACCTCCTCCGCGACGGAAGCAGTGGCATCGAGCCATTCGAAGATCGCGCCGCTCCTCTCGCCACGGGGATCGATCCGCTCCAACAAACGACTCAGTCCAGCATGGGCACCCTCACGCAAGAAAACCGCGCGGTGCCGTTGCAGCGACTCCAGCGTCTCCTCCGCAAGTTGGAGCGCCTCAGGATTGCGGGAGGTCACCGTGGCGATCCGCTGCAAGTCATCCCGATCCCGAGCCAGCCACTGGTCTCGCGCTGCGGACAAGGCCATCACCCGCTGGGCACGCTTGCCTCCGATCAGCGCACCGGTTTCAGCGTAGCCTAACAGATCGATCGCCTCCGCGGCATCCGGCCGCGAAACAAACTGCCGCCAAGCCGCCAGCCACGCTTTCAGCGGCGCGGGCGGCAAGTGGGCCGGATCGTGCAGCACCCAACCGCTGCGGCCGAACGCACGCACCAATTCGCCGGCCGTCGCCTCGTCGGCGGAGCCAAGCACAAGATCATCCGATGATGTTCCCGCGGTAGCCGCGATCTGCATCGCTTCCGCTGCCTGCTGTCGCGGATCCGCGGTAAGCGTGACACTGCCGCTTTCCGGCCAGGCAATCTTTCGCTCCGTCCATCCCACAACCGGCCTGCCAAATTCATCAAACAATCCCGCCTCGCTTCCCGGCGCACCGATCAGGACGATCGCCTCCGACAAATGACGAACGACCGCCGCAGGAAAATCCGGCACCCCTGCGAGCACGATACGCCGCGTCGCATCGATCTCCGTCCCGCGAGCCACCACCCTGCTACGGCTCTCAAATCTCCATCGCTTCAATTGCTGCTCCACCTTCACCTCCAAGGCGGCAAGTGCCTCCCAGCGCTCTCCCTCCACCGTCTTCCCCAATCGCCGCGCCGCATCGGCAAGCATCAGCGCATTCTCCTGCAGGCTCTTTCTCACCCCGGTCAGCGATTTCGCCAGCCCCATCGCCCAGCCCGGAGCCTCGTCCTCGCCGGGTGGGAGCGGAAAGGCCGCCGCATACGGCGACCAATCGCCGATCGACTCCAAGACCTCCACCCAAGCCAGGAGCTCAATGGCCTCCGGCGCGGCTTCCTCCGTGTGCAGGAAATGGCCGGGCGTCACCACCCGCGGTGCGAGCAAGCCACCGGCCGCCTCGGCCAGCGCTTCCCGCAAAAGCCGCCCCGCCTGCGCCGTCGGCACCACCACCAGCATCCCCGGCAGCTCCTCCCGACGCGCCAACAGCCACTCTGTCAGCAGTCCGAGAAAGGGCCTGTGCCAGCCCAGGAAAACGCGCTCCGGCATGAGCTCATCTCACGCCGCGGAAGCTCGGGCGGCAATCGCATTTGAAGATCTCACCAAAAGAGATTCCTCAGCCACGATAACTTGTAGGAATTCGTCTTCAACGGCAGGAACAGAAACTCATCCTTACCCGCGATCTTCAACGAAAGCAGCGGCTTCCCGCCGGCATCATCCACCTTCACCAGCAGCGTCTTTCCCGCCTTCAGGCGATCCACATATCCCGCCACTTTGCCGTCCTGATAAATCACCACCCGTTGCGCCGCACCGGTGTCATTCTTGATCGCGATGTTTGCGGCTTGGGCGGCTCCGGCGAGATACACGCTGGTAAGGAAGATCGAGAGCGGTTTCATGCGGAAGTTCAGACGCTGGCGACCCTCGCCCCATTCACTTTCTTTTCTAGGGGAAAAATTCCCCCTTGTTCCAATCGACTGCCGAATTGACCGGAGGCAAACAAACCTGATTTATACAAACGATCACATCTCCGTCCCCCGGCGAACGAGTCCACACCGCGCGCGGGAGCCAAGTGCGGCGCATCGTTTCAGCTAGGCCAGGCTCGGGCGTCCCCCGGATTTCGATCTTCACGACACCGCGCTGATAAAGATCAAGCGCACCCAGCAACACCGGGACCGCGAAGGGCTGCGTTTGAGCCACACGGGAGCCAGCCCGCAGGATGGCTTCCGCCCGCTTGGCAAAGGCTGGCTCATCCAACAGCGTCGCCAGTTTGAGCAGATTCTCCGCAGCCACGTGGTTTGCGGAGGGCTCGGCTCCATCATAATCCTCGCGAATCACTAGCAAAGGCTCGCCGTTCAACTCCGCGCTAATCACGTAGCCCGCCTGGCTTTCCTCCCAGTGGTCACGGTCGAGCGCCGACTGAAGCTCACCCGCCCAATCCAGCCATGCCGCATCACCATCGGCACCGTGCATTTCAATGAGGCCGGAAATCAGGAACGCGTAGTCCGACGCAAATCCCGGAGCATCACCACGCTTGCCCCGATAGCTACGCCAGAGCTTCTCCCCGTCCCACAGTTCGCGGCGGATGAATTCGGCAGCACCGCGTGCCGCATCGGTAAGATCAGGGCGATCCAACACACGCCCACCCCGGGCAAAGGCCTCAATCATCAATCCATTCCAAGCCGTGATCAGCTTGTCATCCCGATGAGGCAGCGGCCGCAATCTACGCGCCCCTAACAAAACCTTTCCGGCTTCATCAAGCAGCGCGCGAATCTCGCCCTCAGGCAGATCGAATTGTTCCGCCAACCCTCCCAAGCCAACCGCTTGGAAGAGCGTATTCCGACCCTCAAGTTCCCCATGCGGATCACTCTCCGGACGCGCATTGCCATTCTCCTCCACACCATACGCCGCACAAAAAATCGCCGCGCTCCGGGCATCCAGCAGCCGATAGATCTCAGCCGCCTCCCAAGTCCAATAAGCCCCCTCCTTCTTCTCCGAATCCTCCGCCGAAGCAAGGCTGTCCGCATCCTCCGCTGCATGAAAGGCACCGCTCGGATCGAGCAGGTCGGTGAGCACGTAGCGGAAAATATCCTCCGCCACCTCGCGATCGCGATCATCTCCGCCAGCCTGCCACGCCTCCAGGTAGAGCAGGGCAATCTGCGCCTGATCATAGAGCATCTTCTCGTAGTGCGGCACATGCCAATACCGATCCACCGAGTAGCGATGGAACCCACCCGCCAGCTGATCATTCATTCCTCCCGCAGCCATCGCACGAAGCGTTCGACTCGTCATCTGCAGCGCCTCCTCCCTTTCATCACCATCGAATCGATCGGCAAGTTGCAGCAAGAGACGCGGCACCACCGGCCGCGGAAACTTCGGTGCGTTGCCAAAGCCCCCCAGCGCCGGATCGAACATCGCCTCGCATCGATCAATGAAATCGCCGAAAACCTTCTCCGTCGGCAAGCCATTGACGACCGACTCAGCAGACGACTGCTCGCGAAGGTGAGCCATCACCTTCGTCGCGCTGTCCTCCATCCGCGCGCGATCGTCCTGCCACAACCGGCCCAATTCAGCACAAAGCCGCGGGAATCCGGCACGCCCATAGCGATCCTCGGGCGGAAAGTAAGTGCCTCCCACCACCGGTTTCCCCTCCGGCGTCAGCCACACGCTCATCGGCCAACCGCCCTGACCCGTGGTCGCTTGGACAAACGCCATGTAGGTCGCATCAATGTCCGGCCGTTCCTCGCGGTCCACCTTCACGCAGATGAAATTCGCATTCATCACCCCGGCAATGGCATCGTTCTCGAAACTCTCCCGCTCCATCACATGGCACCAATGGCAGGTCGAGTAACCGATCGACAGAAAGACCAGCTTGTCCTCCTCCTTCGCCCGCGCGAACGCCGCCTCGCTCCACGGCAGCCAATCCACCGGATTGTGCGCGTGCTGCAGCAGGTAGGGTGAAGTCTCGTCCGCGAGGGCATTCGGCATGCGGGAAGCAAACCATGGAATGACCGGAAGACACGGTTTTTGACCAATGAAGGTTGGAACCCCATCCGGGCCTCGCCATTCTCCCCGATATTCTCCAGATTTTTCCAAGGAATCTCCCACCTCCGGTTCTTGAACCTGAAAGCCAACCGGCGTGACCCCACCATGAAAGCAGCAGCATCAGCCAAGAAACCGATCGCGTGGGTCACGGGACTCGCGCTCGTGGCAGGTTTGGCCTTGCTGCTTCGCCCACGCAATGATGGCAGGGCTGATTCGACACCGCCTTCCACAAAAAGCCCCGCGATCTCTTTCCCCGCCAGGAACAGCGAGCGCCCCTCCACGACTCCCCGGGAGGCCAGCAAACGAACCTCGCTCACCGTCGATGAATTGGTAGCCATCTACGAGAAGGAAGGCGCAGACGCCGCCCTAGCCGCTGCCAAAGGCCTCACCGGACCCGACCGCGACTCCCAAGTGGTCTTCATCCTCACCTATCTGGCCCGGATCGATCCCGAGTGGGTCGCGAAAGCCTTGGCCGAATCGGGGCTCTCCACCACTCATCAGGGCTTCATCGTCAGCGCCGTGATGGAGCATTGGAAGGATGGGGAGAAAGCCCTGGCCTGGGCCTCCGGCTTCACCGGAGACCTCCGCAAAAGCGCCGTGGGCATGGCCCTGCGCATCCTGGTGCGTACGGATCCTGAAAAGGCTCTCGCTTATGTGGACGCCATGCCCGACAGCGGCAATCGCAGTCAGGCCCTGACCGACCTCTTCGCCTCGTGGGGCGAGCATGATCCAAAGGCAGCTCTCGCCCATCTGGATCACCTCTCTCCGGACGAGCGTGTTCGGACGACCGAACTCATCGCCGGAGCATGGGCCCGGAAATCACCACGGGAAGTGATCGCATGGATCGGCACCGTTCAAGACAAGGCGACGTCGGATCGCCTGCTCCAAGAAGTCGCATTGAACTGGTCCTCGGTGGCGCTCGACGACGCCAAGGCATGGATTGCCACCCTGCCGGACTCGCTCAAAGCGGGCATTCTTGAAAGCATCGCCGAGCGCGAGCGGAACACGATCCGGTGCGGCGACGAGTCGACCCAACCGCCGCCCGACCAAGGATGGAAAAACAAACCCGTCGCCGAAATGACCGAAACGGATCTCCGGAACTGGGGCTTCCAGGATCCGACAGGAGCAAAGACCTATCTCGAACGGGCCACCGGCGAAACCGACTTGAGCGAGTTGGCAACCGCGGTCGCCGCCGGGATGACAGCGAAGGAGACTCCCGCAGCCATTTTTGAATGGGCGCAAAGCCTGGATGCCAAAACGGGGGGAAATGCAGCCCTCCGCCTTGCCATCATCTCATGGGCTAGCACCAAGCCTGCCGAAGCCGCCGACGCCATCGATCAAGCGGCACCCGAGCGACGCCTCCCCCTAGCAACCGCCCTTGCAGAAACGTGGAGCCGGAATGATCCCGCAGCTGCCGCCGCATGGGCCGCGAGCTACCCTGGCAACGACCAAAAGACCCTGGTTCGTGAAGTCATCCAGCAATGGGCCGGCTCCGAACCGCGCGAAGCCTATGCGTGGCTAGCCACGCTTCCGGCGGGTGGAAGCCGCGACGAGGGGATTTCTTACATGCTCATCCGGGAATCGTCATCGGACCCCGCATCGCTCGTCCCGTGGATTGAACTGCTCTCCACTCCCGAGCTTCAGAAAGAAAAGCGGGCAGTGCTGGATCAGGATCTAAAGCGGGCTCACGGCGAATAAACCACCACCGGCCCCGTGCTGCCCCCTTGGACACGGCGAAGTTTCTCCACCGACTTCTTCACCGCCTCCGCAGCGGCCATCGCCTCCTCCATCGTAGTGAGACAGGAGAAACCAAAGCGCAGGCTGCTCTTCGCCTTGGCATCGGAGAATCCCATTGCCTTCTGGACATGAGAAGGCTGCTGCTTCCCCGTCATACACGCGGAACCCGCCGAACAAGCAACGCCCAAATCATCTAACAGAATTAGCAAGCCCGCCGCTTCGCAACCCGTGAAGGAAAGATGACTCGTCCCCGGCAAGCGGTGAAGCAGATCGCCATTCACCGTGACCCCTTCAAGCTCACCCACGATCTTCGCCTCGAACGCATTGCGCAGCGCCACCGGACTCTCTTTCTTCAAAAGCCGCTCCATCGCAAGTTCCGCCGCCTTGCCCAGACCTACGATGCCCGCAGTATTTTCCGTCCCGCTCCGCCGGTCCTTCTCCTGGCCACCCCCGCGTAGCATCGGCTCGAAGCGGCAGCCACTGCGAATGTAGAGAGCCCCCACACCCTTCGGCCCGTGAAACTTGTGCGCCGAGAGCGAGAGAAAGTCGACGGGCACCTCGCCGACATTCACCGGGATCTTGCCGACCGCCTGGATCGCATCCGTATGAAAGGCGAGACCGTTCTCCTTCGCGATGGCACATGCCTCATCCACGGGCTGGATCACGCCCGTCTCGTTGTTCGCCCACATGATCGAGGCAAATCCCCCGCCCTCCCTCGCCGCCTCACAGGCCGCTTGAAATTCATCCACATTCAATCTCCCGCCCGCATCGACACCGACACGGGCCAACGGATACCCCACCTCGCCAAAAGTCTCACACGGCTTCAGCACCGCACTGTGCTCGATCGCGCTGGTAATCACTCGCCCGCTCTTCCGCCCGACGAGCCGCGCCAGCCACTTCAAGACGGAGTTCGTGCTCTCCGTGCCACCGCCCATAAACACAATCTCCTCCGCCCGCGCACCGATCAGCGCGGCCACCTTCTCCCGCGCCTCCTCGATCGCCCGGCGAGCTTCCTTCGCCCCGCGGTAACTGGCGTTTGGATTGTGAAATCCCTCCCGCAGCCACGGCAGCATGGCATCCAGCACCTCCGGCAGGAGCGGCGTCGTGGCGTTGGCATCCAAATAGATCACGCAGAGATGCTAGCTGCCCCCGCCATCCCCTGCAACGGTCGCCTGCTGGCGATTTCCATCGATTGCGTGGACGGAGCCGGGATATCGGTTAGAATGGGCCGATGCCGGGCCACGAAATCCTCACCGCCACCCTCGCCGCGGCGCTGCTGCTTTTCCACGGATTGGGCCTCGTGCTGATCGTCCATGCGCTGATGAACGTGCGCACCTCCCAGGGCACCATCGCCTGGATCGTTTCCCTGCTGGCCCTGCCGTGGATCGCGGTGCCGATGTACTACCTCACCGGCAAGTCCCGCTTCTCCGGCTACGTCCGGGCCCGCCGCGGCGAGGATGCCGACCTGCGCAAGCTTGCCGAGGACATGCACCAGCGCCTGCGCCACCATGAGATCAAGCCGGACGATGCCTTCGGCAGGGCCGCGGAGTTCCTCGGCGGCCTCCCTTTCACCCGCGGCAATGAACTGACACTGCTGATCGACGGCGAAGAGACCTTTGAAGCCCTCTTCAAATCCATCGCTTCCGCCCAGACCTACCTGCTGGTGAACTTCTTCATCGTGAAGAACGACCGCGTCGGCCACCGCTTCAAGCAAGCCCTGATCGACCGCGCCAAAGCCGGCGTCCGCGTCTACTTCCTCTACGACGAACTCGGCTCTAACAAGCTCTCCCGCGCTTACCTGAAAGAACTCGAAGCCGCGGGAATCAAGCACGCCTACTTCGGCAGCAATCGCTACTGGGTCTCACGCGTGCAGCTCAATTTCCGCAACCACCGCAAGATCGTCGTCGTGGATGGCAAGGAAGCCTTCGTCGGCGGCATCAATGTCGGCGACGAATACCTCGGCCGCGACCAGCGCTTCGGCGCGTGGCGAGATACCCATCTCAAATTGAGAGGCCCCTCGGTCCAGGCGATCCAACTCGTCTTCATTGAAGACTGGAATTGGGCCGCCGATGAAATCCCCGACCTCGAATGGTCCGGGCACGCGGAAACCGCCGATCAAATCGCAGCCATAATCCCCACCGGCCCGGCCGACCCGGTCGAGTCCTGGCAACTCGTCGTCGCCGAGCTGGCCAATACCGCCCGCGAGCGCCTGTGGATCGCCACCCCTTACTTCGTGCCAGATGGCGGCGTTCTGACCGCTCTGCAAGCCGCCTCAATCCGCGGCGTGGACGTTCGCATTTTGATCCCTGAGAAAGCGGATCACCTCCTCGTCTGGCTCTCCGCCTTCACCTACTTCGAGCCGGCCATCACCTGCGGCATCAAACTCTTCCGCTACACGCGCGGCTTCCTCCACCAGAAGGTCATCCTGAGCGACCAACTCGCTTGCGTCGGCACCGCCAATCTCGACAACCGCTCCTTCCGGCTGAACTTCGAGATCTCGGCCTTGTCCGCAGATCCCGCATTCGCCAGCGACGTCGCCAAGATGCTGGAAAACGATTTCACCCTGTCACGCGAGGTGAAGGTCGATGAATTCACCAGCCGACCTTTCCTCTTCCGCCTCGCCTGCCGTGCCGCCCGATTGACGGCACCGGTCCAATGACAACCACTCAGGCGTCGTCGTAGATTTGCTCCACGTAAGTGTGGGTCATCCACGAAAGGCGACGCGCCAGATTCCGCGCAATCTCCAGCGTGATCTCATGGCTAGCGGCATCACCGAGGCCGCATCCTTCACCACCGCGAAGGTGCAGGGCGCCAGCGCCACCACCGTGGCCGTGGCAGGCACGCCTAACAGAGCGGAAATCTCACCCAAGGCCGATCCCTCCTTGGAGATCCGGCCGATCGACATCTGATCGCGCAGGACCTCCACCTCACCGGACTTGAGAAGGAAAAGATCACCCGCCGGCGCGCCCTCCTGAATGATGACATCGCCCCCGGCAAATTGGACTTCAGGGGCATCTCCAACCAACTCCAGCAACTTCGACATCCAAGAGCCGCTAGGCCCAGCCTATCCCTCCATCAATCCGCCGATGGTGACGAAAACGCCCAACTCTTTCAATTCACGGAAGGCCCGCTGCGGAAAACGCTGATCATTTTCCCCAGTAGCACCTTCGCCAGGCTCGCTCGCTTCTCTTCGTGGTCCTCGTCGTGCGCTGCGCTTTCCTTCGCATGACGGCGGAGATTGCGGCTGGCGAGATTGTGGCTCAGCTGGTCCATGATGTCCGGATTCGCCTCCAGCAGCGGCGTGATCGCCTGCCGCCCGATTCGATAGGCCGCCCCGCCCGTCGCCGCACGAATCGTCGCGGTGCGCGGCTCCCCCGTAAGCAGGGACATTTCGCCAAAATAGTCCCCCGCATGCATCGGCGCCACGAAGACCTCCCGGCCATCGACTTCCACCAGCACCTCCACCGCTCCCTCCACGAGCAGGAACATCTCATGATCCTCACCTCCCTGACGGATCAGCACCTCGCCCTTCTCGAAGCGGATCAGCGCCGCGCTCTCCGCCAGCACATCCAACGAGCCATGGTTCACGTTGTGGAAAAGTGCAAGCCTCCCCAGCAGCTTCGCACGCGCGGCAGGAGTGACATTACCCACGAGTTCCCGCTCCTCGCGATGGAGGACCACCTTCTCCGAAAGTGGGATGCCCGCGAGCTGCAGATGCCGCAGCACGCTCCGCGCGACCGTGTCGGTCGCCTGGTCCGATGACTTCGCCGCAGGATCCAGCCAATAGCGGATCCAATACACCACCCCCGACGCCTCCATGCCCGTGATCAGCACGTCGGGAGCTTTCGCCGCGGGATCCGGTCCTCCCTCCACGCCTACGGTGGCCTGCACCGCAGCCAGCAAGACTTCACGCCCACGATCCGGATCGAGCTCCGGCGGCAGCTTCACCTTCATATCGAATCGGCTCAGACGCGAGGGCTGGGAGAAATTCGTGATGATCGCCGTGCTCAGCACGCTGTTGGGACACACCACCAGATTCCCCGCGCGCGTCCGCAGATGCGTGGTGCGCCAGTTGATCTCTTCCACCCAGCCGGACTGCGGATTGCCGCCACTGCTCCGCGGAATCTCGATCCAATCACCGATATGAAACGCCGAATCGATGTTCGCACTCAGCCCCGAAAAAATATCGAGGATGATCGGCCGCAGCGCGAGGCCCACCACCACCGCGATCACGCTGGAAAGCGTCAGCAAGCCGGGAAGCGCACCGCTGAAAACCACATTCACCGACAACAGCGCCGCCGCGACGATGAAGACGATCCCGATGAGATGCTTCAGGATCTTCGGCACCGGCCGGCCCTTCGACTTCGCCACCGCCAGGTCCAGCACCACCGAGCACAGCAAGCGATACACCAGCGAGAACCCCAGCAGGATGCAGGACACCGCCGCCACCTTCTGCCAATCCTCCTCGCGGATGAATCCACCACCCTGATAGCGATCCAGCACCGCGACCAAAACGAGGCCACCCAGAGGCAAAGCCGTCTCGCGGAGAATACGAGCCAAGTGATTTGAGCTACCCGGGGAGGTCATGTCAGCATCGCGACGGCTATGACGTTGCGCGGCTCACAAGCGCCGCCTCCAGCCATTTTCCCGCCAGAGGCAATTCGTCACAAAAACGCCACATTCGGCGCGCAACCCGCCGATGCCTGAACACCTCCTTGCCGGACTCCCCCCGTAAACTGATAGTCACCCCGGCTCACTTTTCCCCCGACCGTGCCTGCCGATCCCCTCGAGTCGCAATCGCCCGATCCCTTCCCCAAGACCCGCTGGAGCATGGTCTGGGGAGCACAGGGCGACGACCCCGCGGCACTCGCTGAACTGTGCAAGGCCTACTGGTTCCCCCTCTACTGCTACGCCCGTCGGATCACCGGAAATCGCGATGATGCGAATGACCTGACCCAAAGCTTCTTCGAAATGCTGCTGACCCAGCAGTCGCTGAAAAGCGTGAGCGCGGAACGCGGCAAGCTGCGGGCATTCCTTCTCACCGCCCTGAAAAATCACGCGGCAGGCCAACACCGCCGCGACAGCGCGCAAAAACGCGGCGGCTCCATGCCCGTGGTGATGATCGATGCCCTGAGCGCCGAGCAGCGCTATGCGCTCGAACCCCACGAAAACCTCTCCCCGGAAAAGGAGTTCGACCGCGCCTGGGCTCGCCAACTCCTCGCTTCCGTCCTCACCAAACTCGGCGAAGCCTATCGCGAAGCGGGCAAAGGAAATGTCTTCGACGCCCTCCACGACCACCTCACCGGCGGCGAAACGGAAGCCTACGCCGATGCCGCCGAATCTCTCGGCCTTTCCCAGGCAGCCGTCCGCTACGCCGCCTTCAAGCTGCGCGAGCGCTACCGCACCATGCTCCGTGAAGCCATCCTTGACACCGTGACCAGCGATGAAGAGGCCGCGGAGGAAATGTCTCACCTGCGCTGCCTCTTCTCCGACTGACGCGATGTCCGCCACCTCTTGCCGCCGATGTGGAAGCCCGCTCGATGCGGCCGGACATTGCGGTTCGTGCCTGCTGGAAACCGGCATCGGCATCGAAGGACAGACGACCGCCGAACGCATTTTCCAAGCAGCGCTCTGTCACGATGAAAGCGAGCGGACCGCCTTCATCGAACTCGCTGCCAGCGGTGACGCGACTCTGTTAGAAGACGTCCGCATGCTCCTCGAAGGCTACGCCGAGGCCGGCGGCGATCACGCCTTGCCAACCATGGGTCATGCGACCAACGCCCGTTCCCAGTGGGCCGCACGAAATAGCGAGGCACCCGGCACGGTGATTGATCACTTCCGCTTGGTGAAGGTCATCGGCGAAGGCGGCATGGGCTCTGTCTGGGAAGCGGAACAAACAGCTCCCATCAAGCGGCGCGTAGCACTGAAGGTCATCAAGCTCGGCATGGACACCCGCGAGGTCGTGCGCCGCTTCGAGCGCGAGCGCAGCACGCTGGCCCTGATGACCCATCCCTGCATCGCCAGCGTTTTCGAGGCCGGCGCCACTCCGCTGGGCAGACCCTACTTCGCAATGGAGTTGGTCGAGGGCGACACCATCACTGGCCACTGCCGGGCAGCTTCCCTCGGCGTGCGGGAACGGCTCTCCTTGTTTCTCGAAGTCTGCGGCGCGATCGAGCACGCCCACCAGAAAGGCGTCATCCATCGCGATCTGAAGCCATCGAATATCCTCGTCTCCGGCGACAGCGTGAAAGTCATCGACTTCGGCGTCGCGAAGGCCACCCGCGAGGAAGGCGGCGATGCCCTCTACACCCGCCAGGCGCAGGTGCTCGGCACTCCCGCCTACATGAGCCCGGAACAAGCGGAGTCAGAGGGCGTCGACGTGGACACCCGCACCGATGTCTATTCGCTGGGCGTCGTGCTCTATGAGCTCCTCTGCGGCACGCTCCCCTTCGACCCGAAGCGCCTCGCCAGCACCGGCATCCGTGAAATGCAGCGCATCCTCCGCGAGGAAGATCCGCCACGCCCCAGCACCCGCATCACCACCATCAAGGGCGCACCGTCGGAACCCGTGCAACGCCTCGAACTCCATGGCGATCTCGACTGGATCGTCATGAAGGCCATGAGCAAGGACCGCGCCCGCCGTTATCGCAGCGCCGCCGCCTTGGCCGACGATCTACAACGCTACCTCGATGGCGATGTGGTCAGCGCGGTACCACCCACGCTGACCTACCAGCTCGGAAAATTCGTCCGTCGCCACCGCGCCCCCGTGGCCGCGGGCATCGCCGTGCTACTCGCATTGACCGCCGGCCTCATCGCAAGCCTCTCCCAGGCAAAACGGGCCAAGACCGCATTGGCAGGCGAAGAGCAAGCGCGCGCCGAAGCCACCTTCACCGTGGCAGACATGTATGCGCGCTCGGGATTGGTCGCCGCCGAAAACGAAGACGACACCCGCGCCGCCCTATGGTTCGCGAACGCCGCGGTCATCGCGGAAAAGGATCACCAACGCGCCGCCGCCAACACCCTGCGAGCCACCACCTGGCACGCGGAATCCGCCACCGCCCTACGCGCCTTCGACACCGGCTACGCGCATCTTCACGACCTCGTCTGGAACCCGCAGCACCCCGCCATCATCGCACAAAACGAAAACGAGCTGGCCGCCCAAGTCTGGGACCTCACCTCGGAAACCCGCTGGCTTCCCCAAATCGCGATCGCAAGGGCCGCATGGTCCCGCGATGGCTCACACGTGGCCGCCTTGTTGCCTGAGGGCTCACTCGTGGTTCTCGACTACCCATCCGGAAAAGAACTCGCCCGCCTTCCCTCGCAGACAGCCCTCGGCATCACATGGAGCCTCGATGACAGCGAAATCGCCGCAGGCACCACCCTCTGGCACTGGCAGTCCGGAAAAACCCGCAGCTTTCCCCAATTCACTTCCTGTTTCCGCTTCACTCCCGATGGCACCCGCATCCTCCTCCAGTGGGGAGACTTCACCGGCGTCGTCAACGCCTCCCAACCGCAAACTCTCCTCCATCCCCCAATCCCCTCCGCTCCTCTCGATCGCTCCGATTTCCTCGGCGACTGCAGCCGCTTCGTCGTCGGGCTCCCGGAAGGAGGCCTGGCGATCTACGACACCTCTAGTGGTAATTTGTTAGAAAAGCATCCCGGCCGAGCCCCGCCCTTCTCCGCAGGCGGCCCCTTGGCCACCAGTCCCGACGGGCGATTCATCGCCAGAAGAAACGCCAAGGCACTCGATCTCCAGACAACTCGCGAAACCATCTTCCCCGTCCACGCGGGAGGATCCGCCGAAGCACGCTTCAGCCCTGATGGCTCGCTGCTAGCAAGCGGCGACTACGACTACCGTCTCGAACTGTGGTCAGTCGCGGACGGAAAATTCCTCGGCGTCATTGGCCATCATCACACCGGCGTGATCAATCTCGCCTTCTCACCCGATGGCCGCTCCATCGCCTCCGGCGAAGATGGCCTCGTGAGGGTTTGGCGTCTTCCAAAACACCAGCCCATCCGCGAAATCCCCGTCGCCGGCCCCACATCCGTCGTCCTCTCGCCCGACGGAAAACTCGCGGCCTCCTCCGGCTTCACCCAGCAAACCACCACCCTCACCAGCACCCAGGTCTACGACCTCGCTACCGGCCAACCGGTCGGACCAGCCCTCGAATGCGGTGGCAAGATAATGGACGCCTCCTTCGGTCCAAACAACGCTTGGCTCGCCACCGCCGCGAGCACCACCACCGACCGCAGCTTCGAGGCCTTCACCAAGTCTGGCGGCAGCGGCCACCTGAATTACTGGAACTATCGTACTGGAGAACGAATCGGCGAAGCCGTCCCCCTTCCCTCAGAGCCACGCGGCCTCGCCCTCCACCACTCCGGCAATTACCTCGGCATCGCCTGCGCCGGCGGACAAGGCATCGAAATCGACAACCGCACCCGCGAGATAAAAACCTTGTTCGATCGCAAGCTCTTCGTCCACGCCGGAGCCACCCTCAACAACGGCCGCTGCGCCTACAGCCCGGACGGCAGGATCTTCGCCTCCTGGGGCATGATCGACTACGTCAGCCTCTGGGATCGCGAACAAGCTCGCGAATTGATCCCGCCAGACCCGAAAATCGGCAACGCCTTCGACCTGGATTTCCACGACGGCGTCGCCGCGCGCGCCATGGTCTCCAGCAAGCTGCGCCTCTCTTTCGACAGCCTTCGCGACGGCAGCATCGCCAGCCCTGACATCCCCTACACCAACTGGCCCTTCCTCACCCGCTTCAGCCAGGACGGCACGCTTCTCCTCACCGCCGGTGGTGCCGGCAGCGCGCAGGTCTGGGACTGGCGCCAGGGCAAGATGATCTGCCCCGCCCTCAGCCACGGCCAGACCACCATCATGGGCGGTGCCTTCATCCCCGACACCCCATGGGTCATCACCGGCAGCCACGATGGCACCGTGCGCTTCTGGGACCGCCACAATGGCATGCCAGCACGCCCATCGCTAACGTTCCCCGGCTGGGTACTCGAGCTGAAGCTCACCCCGGATACCCACACCCTTCTCGTATCAGGCATGCTCCCCGGTGGCATCCAAGTGGTGGATCTCAAACCACTCTTCCCATCGCCGGATCTCGATCCCGCCAGCCTGCTTCTTCTCTGTGAAATCGACGCCGATGCCCAGGTTCATCCCGGCGGCGGCCTCGCACCCTTCACTCCGCAGCAGTGGCTCGCGAAGTGGCAGGCATTCCGGAAGCAGCATCCCGATTTCCCGGGACATCGTTTGGAAGACTGAAACGCAACCGCATCCGGACCGCGGAAAATAATTTCCGCACTTCCGCCAACGCGCGCCGGAATTCCGCATAGAAGTGAGAGTGGAAGCCTTGTTGCCCTGACCCCCGGGCAAGTCGCGGATGCAGCCCTTGCATTCGCCCCCTCAGCTCTCAGAAATTCAACGGCTTGCAAAAGCCCCCTCCCCATGAAACCCCTGACACTTCTCTTTGCTTTTGTCGCCTGCATGATCCCCGCGGCATGGGCAGGCACTTGGTCCACCACCCCATGGACCAATGACGCATCGACCGGCGTCACCACCGCGAAAACCGTCTGGGCCTACAATCTCGGCAACACCTCCAGCCCCACCGTCAACGGCGTCACCTTCACCGGCGTCAGCGGCGGCAGTCCCGCGGTCGCCGGAAAATTCTCCCTCACCGGACCGGCCTTCTTCATCAATGGCCACACCAACGACCTCACCGCCCTGTCCGGCAGCGGCAGCGCGGGCTTGGGATCGGACTTCGTCTACGGCGGCTCACCCGCGACGCTCACCCTCGAAGGCCTTCAAACCGGCGCCGACTACACCATCTCGATCTTCGGAGTGGCATGGGACTACCCGGACGCCCGCGTCGCCACCTTCAATAGCAGCGGCGACACCATCGTCGTGGATGAGAACGCACTGGGCACCGGCAAAGGTCGCCGCATCGACTACAGCTTCACCGCCACCGCCGCTACCCGCACCATCACCGTCACACCGGCAACCGCCAATACCTTCCACTTCTACAGCCTCGCCCTGCAGCGTCAGCCGCTCTTTGTCACCACCAACGCCGACTCCGGCTTGGGAAGCCTCCGCCAGACCGTCGCTGACGCCCTGCCCGGCGCGGTCATCCAGTTTGCCTCTCCTTTGTCCGGCCAGACGGTCACGCTCACCAGCGGGACGATCATCATGTCGAAGTCGATCACCATTTCGTCCGCCGACCTGCCGGTAGGCATGACGATCTCGGGAAACCACGCCACCCAGATTCTCCGTGTCACCAGTGGCGCAAGGCTGACCCTCGAGTCGCTGACACTGCGCGACGGCGTCGATCCATTCGGAGGCGCCATTCGAAACGTGGACAGCAGCCTGACGATGCGAAACTGCACGGTGACCGGCTGTTCGGCCACGGATGGCGGAGCGATCCATGCAGACTCCGATCTAGCCGGAAAAAAAACCACGCTGATCAACTGCACCTTGACCGGCAACACCGCAACCGCCCGCGGAGGCGCCATCTACAATGACGACGGCGATACGGAGCTGATCCACTGCACTATCTCCGGGAATACCAATACCTTGGGGGTGGGAGGTGGCGTCTGCACCTTCTCGGACTCCTTCACCCGGACGACCGTCCGCCACTCGATCATCGCGGGGAACACCGGCAGCGATGTCCATATCCTGGGCGGAAGCACGATGACCTTCGTCAGTAGCAACGCGAACATCATCGGCACCGGCACCGGCAGTCCGGCCTTCAACCAATCCGCCGATCACGTCAATGCCGACCCCATGTTGCTTCCCTTGGCGGACTACGGCGGACCGCTCACCACCATGCCTCCCCTTTCCGGCTCTCTTGCTATCGACCTGCCAATCGCCTCGTCGACCGGAACCGATCAACGCGGCGTCGCCCGTGACAATGCCCCCGACAGCGGAGCCGTTGAACGAGGCCCCATCGTCACCGTCACTAATACCAATGACACCGGCTCCGGCTCGCTGCGCGCCGCCCTCGCCGCGGTGACCGTGCCGGATACACGCATCCGCTTTGCCTCCGGACTCAGTGGTAACACCATCACGCTTACCAGCGGGCACCTGCAGTTGCAGACCACAAACAATGTCGAGATCGACGCCAGCACCTTGCCCGCCGGCATCACCATCAGCGGCGGCGGCACCAGCCGCGTGATGCACAACAACCCCGGCATCCTCGGCCTGAACCGGGTGACGCTGGCAAATGGCGCAAGCACCGACGGCGGCGCGCTGATTTCCCTCGGCCACCTCTTTGCCACCGATTGCACCTTCCGCAATTGCCAGGCATCGGGCAATGGCGGCGCGCTCTTCCTCTTCCAAGGACGCGCCGATCTCCTCCGCTGTGCCTTCAACACCAACACCGCCGGCCAAGGCGCGGCCATCTGGCAAGCCGGCGATGGCAACGTGAACCTCACCAACTGCACCGTGAGCGGCAACTCCTGCAGCGACTCCTCCGGAACCGGTGGACTCTACTTTTCAGAAGGCAGCCACCGGCTCCAGCACGTCACGATCAGCGACAATCACGGCAAGAGCGAGGGCCCCGGCGGGATCCAGACCGAGGGCTTCGTCTCCGTGGATCTCAATGGCTGCATCATCGCCGGAAACACCAGCGAAAGCCCCTACTCGGACATCATCCTCTTCGGCACCACCACCACCAGCGGGCCCAATCTCATCGGCGTGAACGATTTGTTCGAAAGCAAGTTCCCCACCGGCCCGCTCGTCGGCACCAGCAGCGCACCGCTCGATCCGAAACTCGCCCCCTTGGGAAACTATGGCGGCCTCACCCGGACTCGCCCGCCGTTCTACGATTCACCGGCGATCGGCATTGCGGGCACCTCCACGCTGACCAACGACCAGCGGGGAATCGCGCGCTCCGGCACGATCACGCTTGGCTCGGTGCATGATGTTCCAGCCATCGTGACCACTGCGGCCAACTCCGGAGCCGGCTCGCTGCGAGACACCCTCGCCGCGGCCTTTACCACCAATGTCCGCTTCGATCCTGCCGTCTTCAATGGCGAGCTGGCAGATGTTATCACGCTCACCACCCCGCTCGCTCTCACCCGCTCGGTGGGCATCGACGGCTCTACTGCCTCGAATGTCACGCTGTCCGGCGGCGACGCGAATCGCATCATCGACCTCTCCACCGGACAGGAGACCCACATCAAAGCCCTGACCCTGCGCGATGCGCTCGCCACCGACGGCGGCGCGATCCGCTCCCAGGGTCGCCTCACTCTTGACCAGTGCCGGCTCATCGAAAACCACGCCAACGGCACGGGTGGAGGCGGAATCCAAAGCTCGGGCGACGTGACCCTGCGCTCCTGCGAATTTTCCGGCAACACATCAGCCTCCCAAGGAGGCGCGGTCCGCATGGTCGGGGCCAAGTTCCGGGCGGAAAACTGTCTCTTCGCCAACAATCACGGGACTAACGGCGGCGGCGTCCTGCGCACCAATGGCGGCGACTCCGCATTCACCAATTCGATCTTGGCATCCAACACCACGAACGGCACCGGCGGAGCCATCTGGATCCAAGATTCGGGAGCCGTCCTCAAGCTCACCCACTGCACCGTGACAGGGAATAGCGCGGTGGGCATCACTTGGGACAGTAGTTTCAACACCGTGACCTTGGAAAACTCGATCGTCGCCGGCAATGGCGTCCAGAACCTCGCGCGGGCTCCGCTTCAGCTCGGCAACAACCAGATCACCGGCACTCCCAAGCTCGCCCCGCTCGGCAACTACGGCGGCACGCTCCGCAGCATGCCGCCATTGCCCGGAGCACCCGTGGTCGAAGGCGGCCTCCTGCTCGCCACCACTCCCGCCCTCGACTTCCGCGGAGCCCCGCGGCCTGGCGGTTCGCTGCCGGACCTCGGCGCGGTCGAAGCCATCCCTCTCGGCAATCTCGGCCTCGCCTCAAATGACGGCGATACCATCCCCGACATCTTCGAAGGCCCCGGCAGTCCCTATCCCCACCTCAGCGCCTCGATCAACAACTCCGCCCTCGACACCGACGGCGACGGGATGACCGACGCCAATGAAATCGCCGACTCCACCGATCCCCTCGATCCGAATTCCCGGCTCCGCGTCACCTACTTCGGAATCACCGCGCAGAACATCAGCTTCACCACCACCGCCATCGACTTCACCTCGTTCCCCGGCCTCTCCTACAGCGCCGAGATCAGCTCTGATCTCGACTTCTCTGATGCCCGCGTGAGCTCACTCGGAACTGCCACCGGCTTCCTCTTCCAGACCGGAGTGAACCTCGCCCCCTCCGAGCGATTCGTCCGGATCCGGCGGAATCCGTGATTTTCAGAAAATGCGCTCTGCCGCCAACGCGGCGGAAAAAACCGCATAGGGATGAATTGAAGGCCCGTGGGCGAACTCCTCGCCCCGGTCCCCTCCTTCAATTCCCCTCTCCATGAAAAAGCCCCTCCGCCTCGGGCTGGTTCTCGCCAGCTCTCTCCTGCTCTTCATCCTGCTTCGTCGCGAAACCGACGATGCCACCCAAGCCAAACCTTCACTCCCCACCAAGGTCACGGCAATCCGTCCCGAAAAGAAGACAAATGGCACCACACCGCCAGCCGACGAAAAGGTCGCCGACGCACCTGCGGGAGAAGTGATGGAAGAACCCGCGCCCCCTCTCCCCGCGCCCCCGCCCGCACCCGGCCTCATTCCCCTCCAGAACCCTCCCGCAAAGCAGTTCGACCCCCGCTTCGTCCAGCCTGCTACTCGCATGGGCCTCTTCGGTGTCCGCGACGAAGCGACCCTCCGCCAGATCGCCGAACAAGACGCCGCCGCCTCCGCCGACAAGGCCGCCGCGATCGCTTGGGCCAAGGCAAACGGCTGGCCGGTCAAAGGAAAGAAGCAGGACGGCGGGGACTTCGAACTCATGCGCCTGAACGAGCAAGGACTCCCCGCCTACTACGAGACCGACAACTCGAACGCCCGCATTTCCCACAATGTCGAGCCGCTGACCCAGTTCGGCGGCCCGCCCGGCGGCGTCACCATTAACCTGAGCGGTTACACATGGCTGGCGGGAATGTGGGAAAGCGGACCCCCGCGGCTCAGCCACCAAGAGTTCAATGATTTCCCCGGCCGCGTGGTCTATGCGGAAACAGGCTCCACAGGAGACGTGTTGTTCGCGCCCACCACCCACGCGACTCACGTCATGGGCACCATCCTCGGCAATGGCTTCGTCGATGACCACGCACGGGGGATGGCATGGCGCGCCTCCGCGAAATGCTACGGTTGGAACAGCGACGATTTCGAAATGCGCGGCTACTGCGCAACTGCTACCAACCAGCCGTCGAAGCTTTACGTCTCCAACCACTCCTACGGCGTGCCTACCGGCTGGCTCCAGTATCCCAAGGATCACGCCACGAGAGCGAACCTCTACTACTGGGGTGGCAGTAACGGCGCCGCCGAAGCCGCGCAGTTCGGCAAATACTCCAATAGCTGCAGGGAACGCGACATCACCTGTCGGGTGACGCCCTATCACCTCCCCTTCTTTGCGGCTGGCAACGAACGGGGCGACAAGCCCCCCAATGGCGCAACGATCTATTTCTTCGTGCCGAACGGCAGTGGCGGTTATGTCGAGACGTCGGGCACTTGGCCCAATGCCTCGGCACCGGCCGTCGACGGCAGCGTCGATGGCGGCTACGATACCCTCCCCGACAACGGTAATGCCAAAAATGTGATGGCCGTCGGCAGCATGCTGGACGCGGTCTCGAATGGCAGCCGCTCGACCAGCGTGGGCATGAGCAGCTTCTCCAGCTACGGCCCCACCGATGACGGTCGCATCAAGCCGGACATCGTCGCCAATGGACAGGACGTGCTTTCCGCCTCGGACGCCAGCGACACCGCCACCGCGACTCTGTCCGGCACCAGCATGGCCACGCCCGGCGCGACCGGCACCGCCTTGCTGATGCATGAGCATTATCGCGACATGACCGGCCAGTATCTCCGCGCCAGCACCCTGAAGGCGCTGATGATCCACACCGCCACCGACGTCCAGGCCCCGGGCCCAGACTACGCCTCGGGCTGGGGACTCATCGATGCCTGGGCCGGAGCCAATCACATCGACCTCCATGCCTCGGAACCCGGCGGCTACCACATCGTCGAAGGGGTGTTATCGCAGAACTCACGCGAGTTCCGCGTCACCTTCACCGCCACCGGTTTGATCAAGGCCACGCTCGCGTGGACCGATCCCGAAGGTACCGCCCAGTCCGGCCTCGATAACCGGACGAAGGTACTGGTGAACGATCTCGACCTCACCCTTCGCGCGCCTGACGGGACGATCTATCGTTCGCCGGAACTCGATCCTACCAATCCCACCGCCGCCCCGGTCTACAATGGCAACACGAGGGACAACGTGGAAATGATCGGCGGCTTCCCGCTTCAGCTGATCCCCGGCTTGCCCGGCACCTATGAACTGTCAGTCACCTACAAGGGCTCCCTGACCGAGCCCGACCCACTCGAGCCTACCAACCTCAAGCAGGCCTTCTCCCTCATGCTCCAGGGCAATGTCGCAAACACCTCCGGCACCATCGCCGAAGCCATCGACAAACCCGACCGCAGCTTCACCAAGCAAGCCGCCGCCACCGCCTCGTTCGCATGGCAAAGCTCGGGCGGCGCCACCGGCGGCGACCGTGCCGTGAACCTCGCCATCGGCAATAGCCAGTCCGCCGGCTTCGAGACCGTCGTCACCGGCCCGGTCACTGTCAGCTTCGACTGGGGCGTCAGCTCGGAAGCCACCTACGACTTCCTGCGCTTCTACAGCGATGGCGTGAAGCAGCAGGAAATCTCCGGCAGCGTCGCCACCACTTCCATCTCCTACAATGTCCCCGCAGGCACCCACACGCTACGCTGGGCCTATGAGAAGGACGGTTCCCAGACCGCAGGTTCGGACCAGGGATGGATCGACAATCTGGAGTTCAACAGTCTCCCCGAGGCGATGGACAATCTCCCCTACACCTTCACCGAACCCACCGGCTCCGCCGCGCCGTGGAGTCTCCTGAATGCCTCCAGCGTCCCCACCGGCGATGTCGCCAAATCGGCCGAAATCAACGCGGGACAGCGCTCCGACATGGAAACTATCATCCAGGGTCCGGCCTTGGTGCGCTTCCGCATGGTCCAGACGGCAGCCAATGGCGAGTTGCGAGCCCAATGGGGTCCGAACCTTTCCCGCTCCATCCTGCACGGCGCGGGCAACGTTTGGAAAACCTACTCCATCGAACTCGATTCCGGCCCGCAGACCGTACGCTGGTCATGGTACAAGCCCATCACTCAAGCTGGCAATGGCTACGCCGATGAACTCGTTGTCATCCCCTTGCCCTCCAGTCTCCGCGACGCCGCCGATCTCCCGGTGAATGCCTCGAACCTCGTCGTCGAAAACTACGCCGATGCCCCATGGCAGTCCGATGCCTCGGACGCCGCCCCCTCCGGCCGCGGCGGCGAACGCGGCACCAGCTCCATCCACACCGTCTACACTGCAGGTGCTAACAACGACACCGCCATCCGCTTCCCCATCATCAGCAATGGCGGCGGCACCGTCTCCTTCTGGTGGCAAGCCAGCGGCTCGGTCGGCGGCAATCTCTCGCTTCAGATCCGCACCACCACCAATGGCAGCTTCGTCCAGGCCGGCCCCTCCGTCGGCCCGCGCAAGATCACCGCAATCCCCGGCGGCACCCCATGGCAGCAGGTCCACATTGAAATCCCTCCCGGCTACGCCGAACTCCGCTTCCTCTACACCGCCTCGGGCACGGCCGGCCAAGGCTGGATCGATCAGATCGAGTTCCAGGAAGGCATCATGCATCCCGCGCGCGGCCTCGACCGCTGGGGATCGCGCTGGGAGACCTATGGCGATGCACCGTGGGGCGCGATCAATGACACCACCAACGGCGGCATCGATAGCACTTCGCACAGTCCCATCGGCAACAACCAGAGCACCAGCCTGACAACCACCGTCACCGGCCCCAAGAAGCTCTTCTTCCACTGGAAGGTGGATAGCGAGACCAACTACGACTTCCTCCGCTTCGAAATGGACGGCGAGAATGCCGCGGCACCGATCTCCGGCCAGAACGGCGGATGGAGACCCGTCGTCGTCAACATTCCCGCCGGCACTCACTCCCTGCGCTGGTTCTATCAAAAGGACTCCTCCCAGAGCATCGGCCAGGACCGCGGCTGGATCGACAAGGTCTGCATCTTGCGTCCCGACTTCGGCGTCAGCAATCCGCGGCCTGACCCCAACGGAGCCTACGTCATCGTCCCCATGCGCAAGGACCCTACCGCCGGATTCTTCCTCGAGCGCAGCACGGACCTCATCCACTGGGAGTTCACTGGCTACAATGGCATGATCGACCCGCGATTCACCGATGTGAACGTCATCGTTTCCCACACCGGCGTGAAGACCTTCTATCGCGCCCGCTTCGAGCCGGAGATGATCCAAACCATCGAGAATGCCGGCTTCGAGCTGCCTGCCGCTTCGCCGAATACCTTCTGGAATGATGCTCCCGGCTGGGGTCCTGACGGCGATGCCTTCACCGCGACGTCGTTCGAAAACATCCCGAACTTCGCCGCCGGCGGAGCCCAGCATCTCAGCATCGCCGCCGGCTCCTTCAGCGAGATGAAGGGCACCTTCCTCGGCTATCGCGGCGTCCACTCGATCACCGCCGCCATCGGCAATCGCAGCGGCTTCACCCAGCCCGGCAATCTCTCCAGCGTCGTCCTCATCAGCGGCGCCGAGCTTTCCCGCATGGCCGTTGGAGCAGCCGCCATCCCTGCCGGAAACTGGTCACGCTCCATGCCCGCTTCCTTCGATAGCTTCGAGACCAACCTCGACGCCGCCTACTCCTACAAGGTCCGCCTCGAAAGCACCGGCAACCGCTCGTTCTTCGACGACGTGCAAGTCGTGACAGAACCTCAGTAAGTAAGATCCCCCTCCCGGCTCCGCGGTTCCGGCCCTCCCTCCGGGACCGCGGGGCAAACTCACCACTCGATCCCTACCCCCTCTTCCGGAATAAGGATCTTCTCACTGATCCCAAGCCGGTCTGCCTCCATCAGCAACCGCTCCACCGGTTCACCGATCGGCTCATTGCCAAGCGGAAAGGTCCCATAGTGCATCGGGATCATCACCTTCGCTCCGATCTCCGCGAAGGCTCTAACAGCCTCCTCGGGATTCATGTGCACGTCACGACCGCTCGGCGCGTCGTAGGCGCCGATCGGCATCAGCGCGACATCGATGTTAGGCAAACGCCGCCCGATCTCCGCGAACCCATCGAACCACGCGCTGTCACCGCAGTGGAACACGCTCTTGCCACCGGACTCGATGAGATAGCCCCCATAGTCTCGATGGATATCGTGAATGTAGCGCGCCCCCCAGTGATGGCTCGGCGTGTGGATCACATTGAGACTGTTGAACTCGAAGTGATCCCACACCTTCACCTCATGCACCGCGGGAAAGCCCAGCCGCCTCACCAGACTCCCGCTGCCTCGCGGCACGATGATGCCACCGCGCGCCCGCAGCACCTTCAGGCTCGGCTTGTGAAGATGATCGAAGTGCGCATGGCTCACCGCCACCAGATCCAGCTCCGGAATCGCCCTCAGCGGCAGCCCCGGTTCGCGCAGCCGCTTCACAAAGCCGTGCCAGCGCGCCCAGTTCGGATCCACCATCACCGAGTGATCGGCGAATTGCAGCAGGAAGGACGCGTGGCCGATCCACGTGACCCGCACGCAGCCGTTCTCCGGCACGCTCAGGACAGGGTCCTGTTCCGCGCCGCCCCGCTTGGAAAACATCCCGGGAACGATGCGATGGCGGAAGAACTTGTAGTTCCGCGCCGGCCAACCTTTCTGCGGCAACAGCCCGGAATAGTGGGCCGTCACCTGACCGGTCTTCGGATGTCTTTTCCTCGGCATCAGTTTGCCACCCTAACCTCAGGTTCCTACGGAGTCACGCGACCGCTTCTTCATACGCCTGCGAAATTCTCGCAGCCCATGAAACCGCACGCTCGCCGTAGCTGCTCCCGTCATCGGCATACAGGATACCGCGGGAAACATTGATCACATCCGGCGCGGTTCGCGCGGCAGCAGCCAGCGAGGCAAGATCACCCCCCTGAGCACCCAGCCCCGGCACCAGCAGCGGTGCATCCGGAATCTTCGCCAGCACACCTGACGCATTCGTCAAGCCCACCACATACCCGACATCCGTCGGCAGCCCCTTCGCCCGCTCGCCGAGCGCGGTCACCAATTCGAACACCGAGCGACCATCCGCCAGCGTCTGCCGTTGGAAATCCGCCGACCCGGCATTCGAAGTCACCGCCAGCAAATAGATCCCCTTCCCTTCCCAACCCAGGAACGGCTCGATCGAATCATAGCCGAGGAAAGGATTCAGCGTCACCGCATCCACCTTCCAGTGCGCGAAATAACTATGAGCATAGTACTTCTGCGTCTCACCGATGTCGCTGCGTTTCGCATCCAGGATCACCGGCACCTCGGACGGCATCTCGCCCAGCAGCTTCTCCAGGATCTCGATCCCCCGCAGCCCCATCGCCTCAAAGTAGGCCATGTTCGGCTTGAAGGCCGCAGCCTTCTCCCAGGTCTCATCCACCACCCGCTTCAGGAAATCCGGCACCGCCTCGATTCCTCCCTCACCCGGCCGGGGATCCAGACCCACACAAAGGCGGGACCCGGTCGCCGCAATCCTCGCCTGCAAACGTTCGCGGTAGCGCATGCCCGGGTTGTAGCACCGCAGCCCGCCGCGGCAACCCCCGACCCACGCCATCCCACAGGCCCCGAAATTCCGGACTCGCCAGCGGGACATCGACCCGGTAGAAATACTTAATGATCCTGAAATATTTGACTATCTTCAGTTTCATCGCTGCCCTCCCGGCGGCACCTGTCGGTCGCGAGACCCTGCCATGGCAGGCGCTCGACGACACGGAGCTCATGCGCTTCGCAAAGCAACTCGGCGACCGCTTCGATCCCGAGGAAATCTTCGGCACCCCGGCCATGTCCCGCACCGATGGCGTGCGGGTCCGCCTCTACCCGAAGGGCACCGACGAACTGCTCGTCGTCGAGACCGTCCCCGGAAACAAGGAGTCTCCCCAGTTGGAGCACTTCCGCGCCATCCGCCTGAAACGGGCCTTCGAGGGAAAAATCGCCGGCATGGAAGCCGGCACCATCCAGACGATCTGGGAAATCTCCATGAATCCCAAACCCGCCCCGGAGAACTTGCTCCAGCGCCTCCTCAAGTAACCCGCCGCTCAGCCCGGCAGCTTCATCTTCGTCCCGCCGAAAACGTGGCCATTCCCCCGCCGGCCGATCCACCAGATGATCAGGATCGCCAGCCAGTAGCCGCCGAATTCCACGAATTTCATCGTGTAGTTCATCGGCGAGCCATCCGCGTTCCCGTGGCAGCCGCAGGCGATGTTCAGCCCCTTGCTCCACGCATGGCCGACGCCGATCGCAAAAAACGCCACCAGTCCCGCCAAGGCCCACAGCGCCCCGCGCTTCCACAGCCCCAGAATCAGGCAGGCCCCCACCACCATCTCCACCCACGGGATCGTGTAGGCGACCACCGCATCCCACGGCGCATAGACGATGCGGTAGTTCCCCACCGCCCGCGTGAACTCCGCCAGCCCCGTGTGGAACACCTTCTCCCACCCGCTCCACGCGAAATATCCCCCCAGCGCGACGCGCAAGGCGAGCGCGACCCAAGGGGCGATTTCGTTGGATTTACGGGATGCCACGGCGGGGCCTTTAGCTTAAATTGACCTTCAAGCCAAGCTCAAAGCTTGCAATCTGCCCATGCAACCCGGCACTCCCGGGTCCCTCAGGGCTTGAAAACGAAGCACAGGTAGCTCGTCGCCGCCATCTCTTCCACCCGCATCCGCCGCGGCTTGTCTCTGCCGGTCCAGCTCTCCAGGAACAACACCTCCTTCCGCTCCGGATTGTAGCCCACCACCACCGAGGCATGCAGAGGCGCGCTCTCCGTCGGCCAGGTCGCCCGCTCCGCCGCATTCGCCGGATCCGGCAAGGTCGCCGCAGGATCACGCGACAGCTGCCGCATGAACCGAGTGTGCAGCTCATTCCGCTCAAACGAAAACCGCCGCCAAACAATCACCGGCATCCCCTGCGAAATCGCCCGCGCGGCCGCGGCACCATCGAACTTCGTCGTCCGGTCCAGCCCCAGTCCCGCCTCCGCCGCCACCGCGTGATACACCTTCACCAGGTTCGCCCCATCCGCGCGCCCGGTATTCTGGAACCCCGCCGCCACCGCCAGCCAGTCCTCGTCGAGGTGCAGCCCGAAATGACGGGCCGCCATCGCCAGGCTATTCAGCCCGCAATACGGCCGATACCCCTGCGGAATCGGCTGCAAATCCGCCAGGCTCACCGTCCCATCCTCCCCGTGGGTCACGGTCTTGGCCAGCTTCGCCAAATGATCCCGCTCCGGCAGCGCCGCGATCGCCGGGTCCAGCCACTGGTCCGACTCCTCCACCGCGATGCTCACCCGCAGCAGCCGGTTGTTTGCCGCCAGCAGCCGCACGTGCTTCCCCTCCTTCTGCCACTCCTCCACCGGCATCTTCAGCCCCCGCGTCCGCCCGATCTTCGCCTCCACCGGCTTCGTATTCCCACAGGACGCCGCGATCGCCGTCCGCAGATCCGCGTGCGCATCCGTATAAATTTTCGCGAATTCCTCCTGCTTCGCCGCCATCCGCACCTCCACCTCCTTGCGCGTCTCCCGCTTGCTCAGCCCCTCCGGCAACTCCTCGTCGAAGTATCCGAAAAACGATCCCGCATCCACAAACGTCCCCTCCAGCGACTCCAGCTTCCCCTCACGCTTCACCGCACGCAGCAGCACCAGATCCCGCCCAAACAACTTCGGCCGCGCCATCAGATAAGAGATCGCCGAAGACGCCACCTTCCCCTCCTCCGTCCACTCCCCCGGCAACGCCGTCGACCCATCCCAAATCCCCGGCGCCATCAGATCCGCCGTCAGATCCTTCCCATTCAGCGGACTCTGCGCATTGAAAACCGGACTCGTGATCGAATTGGGCAAGGCCAAGGCAATCCCCGGCAGCGCCAGCACGAGAAGCAGCACGGTCTTCTTCATTCCGCTACCCATAGCTCGCATTCCCCGGAATCCAAGCCTCCACACGCATCGCCATGCGCAGCAAGACACGCCGGGAGAGTTGACCGGAACACGCCATCTGGAATCCTGCGACACGCCGATGACGCCCGATAAATCCACCGCCAAGGCTTTCCCCAACTACACGTCGGGAAGGATTGTCGCGGACAGCGAACTGCTGAACTGGCCCGGCATCTTCGTGCGCCGCCTCCGCTTTCCCCGCCAAGTGGACCGCTTCCTCGTCCCCGCCACCCCGGAGCCGCTGTTCTCGTGCGTCCTCAGCGGTACCGCGGCTTTTCGCGAACGGGACGCCGGCCAGGATTGGATCGAGCGGCAACTGACACCCGGCGACCTCTTCGTCACCCATTCCAAGGAGCCGTATGAACTCACCTGGTCCTCCCCCGCCGGCAAGGAAATCGACACCATCGTGATGCACTTCGCCGTCGACCGGTTTCTTTCCGTCCTCGACCAGTTGTTTCCCGGAAAGCGCGAGGAGATCGAAGTGATCGACTTCTTCGGCCGCGACGAGGTGGCCACGCCCCTGTTCCACGCCCTGGCAGGGATGCTCGAACAACGCGTGCCGGGTTCATCGCCACGCGTCTCCGCGATCGGCGCACTCATGACCGCCCACCTGTTAGAGAAATACACTCATGCGGCGGCTGCCAAGCCGGACTACCTCGGCGGGCTCCCGATCGGGAAACTGCGGAAACTGGAGGCCTTCGTCGGCGAATCCCTGAACGAGGAAGTTTCCCTCGACGCGATGGCCTCCGTGGTCGAGCTCAGCCCCTTCCACTTCTCGCGGGTCTTCAAGCAGACGACCGGCATGACCCCGCTCCAATTCGTCACCCGCGAACGGATCGCCCGCGCCCAGCAGCTCATGCGCGAAACATCGCGCAGCCTCATCGAGATCGGAATGGACGTCGGCTACACCAGCCCCAGCCACTTCGCTCAGGTCTTCCGTCGCCAGGTCGGCGTCACCCCCACCGAGTTCCGCAGGGAGCTCTGAAGCGCATTTGCGCAAGATCGCGACAGCGCGAGAAGGAACCCGTGAGACGCGCCCGGGGAATGCGCCTAGGGTGATCTCGTGATCGTTCTCTGGCTTTCCCGCTCACAGCGCCGCCGGATCGATCGCTTCCGATCAACCTCACATTCCCCGATGAAAAACAGAATCCTTGGAAACAGCGGCCTCGAAGTCTCAGCCCTCGGCCTCGGCTGCATGGGCATGAGCTTCTCCTACGGCCCGCCGAAGGACAAACAGGAGATGACCTCCTTGCTCCATGCCGCGGTCGAGCGTGGCATCACCTTCTTCGATACCGCCGAAGTCTACGGCCCCTTCACCAATGAAGAGTTGCTCGGCGAAGCCCTCTCGCCCTTCCGCGACAAGGTCGTGATCGCCACCAAGTTCGGCTTCGACCTCACCGGCCCCGACAACCGCCCGGGCGCCGCCGGGATCACCAGCCGCCCGGAGCATATCAAACGCGCCGTCGAAGGCTCACTCAAGCGCCTCAGGACCGACGTCATCGACCTCCTCTATCAGCACCGCGTCGATCCAAACGTCCCAATCGAAGACGTGGCCGGCACGGTCAAGGAACTGATCCAACAGGGAAAGGTGAAACACTTCGGCCTCTCGGAAGCCGGAGTTCAGACAATCCGCCGCGCGCACGCCGTGCAGCCCGTCGCCGCCCTGCAAAGCGAATACTCCCTCTGGCACCGTGTTCCCGAGAAGGAAGTCATTCCCACGCTGGAGGAACTCGGCATCGGCCTCGTGCCCTACAGCCCGCTGGGCAAGGGATTCCTCACCGGTGCCATGACCCCGGACACCAAGCTCGAAAGCACCGACTTCCGCAGCACCCTCCCGCGTTTCACTCCAGAAGCGATGGCCGCCAATCAAGCGCTCGTCGATCTGCTCGCCGACGTCGCGGCACGCAAGCAAGCAACACCCGCCCAGATCGCCCTCGCATGGCTGCTCGCGCAAAAGCCATGGATCGCCCCCATCCCAGGCACCACCAAACTCCATCGCCTTGAGGAAAACATCGGCGCGCTCTCCGTCGAACTCACCGCCGATGACCTCCACGCCATCGACACCGCCGCGGCCAACATCACCGTCCAAGGCACCCGCTATCCGGAACGGCTGGAGAAAATGACCGGCCTCTAAAACGAGGATCACGCTGGGCCAAACGACGGAGCCCTCCTTCGGCCCACCATTCCCGGGCTCCTCCCCGTCACCCCGCGCTCCCGGGAGGTCCCCGCGGAGCACCTGCGCCACCTTTCACACCGCCCTTGCCCGCCGCGCCGCCAGCGTTTACAGGCCCCGCATGCACGGATTCGCCTACCGCCAGGGCTCGCTCCACTGCGAGGACGTCAATCTCCAGACCCTCGCCGATGAGCACGGCACCCCGCTCTACGTCTACTCCGCCAATACCATCCTCGACCACTACCGCCGCCTCGATGAGGCCCTCGGCGCGATCGACCACGAGGTGGCCTACGCGGTGAAGGCAAATTCGAACCTCTCCGTCCTCCGCCTCCTCGCCGAAGCCCACGCCGGCTTCGACATCGTCTCCGGCGGCGAACTCTTCCGCGTCATCAAGGCCGGCGGCGACCCCGCCAAGTGCACCTTCGCCGGCGTCGGCAAGACCCGCGCCGAAATCGAGTACGCCCTCAAGCAGGGCATCTACTCCTTCAATGTCGAGAGCGAGGAAGAGCTCCGCTACCTCAATGAAGTCGCCGCCGCCCTCGGCGTCATCGCCCCCGCCGCCGTCCGCGTGAATCCCAACGTCGACGCCAAGACCCACAAGTACATCTCCACCGGCAAGTCCGAGAACAAGTTCGGCGTCGACTTCGATGCCATCGCCGACCTCTACGCCCGCGCCGCCCGCGAACTCTCCCACGTGAAGCTCCGCGGCCTCCAGATGCACATCGGCTCCCAGCTCACCTCCATCGATCCCTTCATCGAGGCCGTCGAAAAGGTCGCCCCCCTCGCCACCCACCTCAAGGTCACCCACGGCATCGAGTTCTGGTCCATCGGCGGCGGCATCGGCATCGTCTATCACGGCTCCCTCGACTCCGGCGACACCGGCTGGTGGGAAAGCAAGCCCGAGGGCGAGCGACCCCTCACCATCGCCCAATACGGACAGGCCCTCGTCCCCCGCCTCGAACACCTCGGCCTCAAGATCCTCCTCGAGCCCGGCCGCCTCATCGTCGGCAATGCCGGCGTCCTCCTCACCAAGTGCCTCTTCGAAAAGCGCGGCAAGGCCAAGACCTTCAAGGTCGTCAACGCCGGCATGAATGACCTCATCCGCCCCGCCCTCTACGAAGGCCACCACGAGATCGCCCCCGTCAAGCAACCCACCGCCGACACCGGCATCCGCAAGGTCGACGTCGTCGGCCCCATCTGCGAAAGCGGCGACTTCTTCTGCCAGGACCGCGAGCTCCCCGACTTCCAACCCGGCGAAACCGTCGCCCTCCTCAGCGCCGGCGCCTACGGCTTCGCCATGGCCTCCAACTACAACTCCCGCCCCCTCCCCGCCGAAATCCTAGTCGACGGCTCCACCGCCCGCATCATCCGCAAGCGCCAAACCCTCGACGACATCATCGCCGGCGAAGCGTAAGCGGCGACGAAACTCGCGAAACGAGCTAAATTCAAAGACAGAAAAGGCAGGAGGCTCTAACGGGCATCTCCTGCCTTTTCTCTTTTGATCGCTCTGCACATCGAGCGATCCCGGAGGGCACCACGGAACGTAGTGGCATCAGCATCATCGCGCCCTTGATCAGGATTACTACATCGTGAAA
The DNA here is from genome assembly GCF_038066715.1 of Luteolibacter sp. Y139. NCBI lineage: Bacteria > Pseudomonadati > Verrucomicrobiota > Verrucomicrobiia > Verrucomicrobiales > Verrucomicrobiaceae > Neoluteolibacter > Neoluteolibacter soli. The sequence continues at coordinate 812,175 of NZ_JBBUKT010000001.1, forward strand.
GGCCCACTCCTCGGTCACCTATCGTCGGAGCCCAGCTTTCTTCCCAAGGTCCCTTTCTTGGACAACGAACAGCTGACAGTCTAAAAAGACATGCGAATAAAACGCAACTCGCTCTAACGGAGTCCGCTCCTCAAGAACTCGTTGCGATAATCGCTTCGACGCAAAAGCGATATGCCGGTGCTTCTCTGCAATATCGGTCATTGCTGACGCTACCCGAAGTAGGTTCTCTTTATGCAACCCAAACTCCGAAGCTTTGCGAAATGCTCCGATCACATTTCCTTGGAATTCCTCGAAGCTGCCTGATGAATCAAGACGGCGGGGTTCGGAGCAAATATGCGGTGGTGGCGCATCCAAACGAAAAGCAACGTGATGTTCACCATCGTCGGGAAGCGCACCAATCACCGATGGCTTGATCCATAGGGACTTGATTTTCACTTCGTGCTTTAAATAGGCCTCATTCAGTTCCTGAGGAGTATGGAAAGCTGGAGCAGAATAATACACCTCCTGTCCTAGTTGCTCTAGGTCAATAAGCATTTCGTGCTGTGACGAGTGTCGCGCGGGTCGCAAGTGCATCCGGTAAAATGGCACTTTCAGAAGCCCCCTCTTGGCCTCCACTGCGCTTCGCCGCTTCATCTTGTGCGAGAGCTTGAACTGAATAAAAAGCGGCATACCAGGCCGATCCAAACGAACATCGTATCCACCACCTGGCTGCCCCTCTTGGAAAAGGGAAGGGAATACCGGTGCAGCGGTAAGATTCAAGCCATGCCAATGAATCAATTCATCGGTCAGAGCAAATCCGTAGCTAAACTCTGATATGTCGGGCTTCATTGTCAAAGATCGGGGGAAACAGGCGCGACCAATGCCGAAAGACTTACTTCGCCCCGCTTTTGCTCTCCGGATTCAGCTCATAGATTCTGAGCGCATTATTCCCTTCCGGTTGAAGCAACCAACCCAAGCGGATGAGTTCTGTAACCGCAGGCGCAAATAGAGACTTCTTCACCGACGGAGCCGCGCCTGCCGCCGTTGTATTTGGGATGAACGCTCGATAAAGCGGACCTACCGGGCTATCTCGCAGTATTTCAGTGAGGCCTTGCTCATCCTCGTTTGGATGCTGAAGAATGAGTTCCAAGAGCTCCTTTGCGAACGTTGAGTGGGGCTCTTCAAATCGGGATGCACTTTTGGCCTTTGCCTGTGCCGCCTTCGCCTTCTTCTTGGTCGCTTCATACCGAACGCGGTCGCGAACCAATTCAAGCTGACTATTGCCCAAATCACTCAAGGACGAGATCGACTGGGCATAACCGAGCTTCTCGGCAGCAAACGCGTAAAGTGCCTCCTTCGTCCAGCCCAACGGCTTCAATAAGCTATATATCGTTTTCGTCAACGTGGTGCGATAGGCTTGCGGATTGACCCGCTTAAGCTTCTTGTCGTTGCTGGCTCGGTATTGTTGGAGCCAAGACTTGGCTTCCGCGAAACGCGAGCGATCAAGAGACTGCAAGCCGTGCGTTTTGGTACCAAACTCGTCATGGAATTGGCCCCAAACAATACCGGCCCATTTGCCATACTCGGCCTTAACAACGTCGTCCTCCTGATTCACCTTTTTGGCAATTAGTCGCGTCACAATCTCATCGTGGACGTTTCTCAGTTCTTCCCGTTGCTCAGAGGTGACGTGGGATTCATCGGGAGTGAACTTCTCAATCTTCTTTTTCCGATTTTCGATCAGGATTCGGAGCCCTTTTACCACGTCCGCGAATGCTTCATCGGCGCTGTGCCAATGTTTGCTATGAATCGCATGCCCATCTTCCGGTAGAGCCTTGAATTGGCGAAGTTCAGGAACCAGCCAGTCACAAGGACGGACTATGATAGGAACGATTAGGGCCTTTCCTGCCTTTTGCTTTTCAAGAGCCTTCTTGAATTCTTTCTCATAGCAGTAGTCGGAATTGATGAACGAGGAACTGACAAGCAGGAGGAAGAGATTGGCCTTTTCCATCGCCGAAGCGACCTCTTGGTCAAGGATACCTCCGGCATCGATCTCGCGATCCGTCCAAGTTTCGAGTAACTTCTGACGTCGAAGCCCCGCCAAGTGTTGGTGCAACGAAGTTAGAAACTCAGCGTCATGATGAGAATACGATATGAACGCTTTCATCCCGCCCCCCCTAGCATCTGACTTTTCAAGGTGCAGCAAATGGACCTAACAAGATCCCAAAACCAAAATCTGGGGGACTTGCTTTTTTCGGTCTTGGGAGCGGTGGATTTTTGGACAGGCATCGAGCAACAAGATCGAGAGAAGTTAGAGCGAAATGCAATGGAGGGGGAAGAAGAAAGCGTGTCCAGATCGAACCTCAGGGGCATACATCGGCGGTTTTTACAGACGAACAACCAATGAAGCCCCGGGAGTTCAGCACCAAAGGCTCGCCATCCCAGTTCCGGCATGCAGCGTCGTCCCCACGTTTTTGAAACACTACCTCCAACTCCACCTCCTCGTCCTGCTCCTCGCCACCACGGCGATCCTCGGCGAGCTGATCTCCCTGCCCGCCGCGGGGCTGGTGATCTGGCGCACCCTCTTCGCCTCCCTCGGCGCAGCCGCTTGGGTCACCTTGGTCCGCCGCCACTCCCTCTGGCCCGGCAAAAAGTCCGCAAAGGCCTACCTCGCCATCGGCTTCATCGTCGGCCTCCACTGGATCTGCTTCTTCGGCGCGGTAAAGCTCGCGAACATCTCCGTCTGCCTCGCCGGCATGGCCACCATCTCGCTCTTCACCGCCTTCACCGAACCCCTGCTGGAAAAACGCCGCATCCGCCCCTTTGAAGTGCTGCTCGGCCTGCTCGTCGTCGCCGGCATCGGCGTGGTCGCCGGCTTCGTCGGCAAGGAACACCTGTTAGGCCTCGGCGTCGCCATGCTCAGCGCCTTCCTCGCCTCCGTCTTCCCGGTGCTGAACCGCAAGCTCGTCACCGGCGGAAGCGATCCCCTCACCATGGTCGCCTGGGAAATGGCCGGAGCCCTCACCGCCTCCTTGCTCCTCTTCCCCTTCGTCGGCGGAGGCGTCTCGCTCCTCGCCTGGAAGGACCTCGATTGGCTGTGGCTAATGCTCCTCGCCTGGGTCTGCACCGTCTTCGCCCACGGCTTCCACATCAGCCTGCTGAAGCACCTGAGCGCCTACACCATGAACCTCGCGTTCAACTTCGAGCCCCTCTACGGCATCCTCGCCGCAGCCCTGCTCTTCGGCGAGCACAAGCAACTCCACCCGCTCTTCTACGCCGGCCTCGCCACCATCCTGCTCGCAAACCTCCTGCACCCGCTCCTCGTCCACCGCATCCGCCGGCGCGCCTTGTTAGACGCGGACTCACGGTGAGGGAATCGGCCCTTCCACCAGCCGGAAGAATTTCTTCGACACCGTCCCCGGAGTCACCGGCACCGAAATCGAAGCCGTCCCGCTGTTCGCCACGAACTGCGACCCCGGCAACGCAACGAAGTCATTCAGCGTGACGCCCGCAGCGACGTGGTAAGTCTGCCCAAGCCGCAAGTTCGACACCCCGAAAGTCAGCATCGTCTTGGACGCATTGATCGAAACGATTCCGTTGCTCGGCACCAGCGTGTTGTCATCCGGACCCGCCGCAAAGTGCTGGCCCACCTCCACCGCCGTCAGCGCACCCTTCCAAATCCGCAGCTCATCGATCTTCCCATCGAAATCCGGGTCATCGAACTGCACCGCCGACCCCAGATAAAGCTGGGCAATATTGAGCGCCGCCAAAGTCTTCCCACCCATCGTCGCCGTCTGCGTAATGATACTCCCACCCACCGGACCCATCCGCAGCGTCAGCAGATCGGTCTGCGTATTCCACGTCGCGGCAAAGTAGTAGTCGACCCCATTCGTCACCGGCGCGGCCGACTTCACATTGCTTTCACCGGGACCATTGTTGATCGAAATACTGGAGACGTTCCCATCGATCAAACGCCGCGGTGTGATGTCCAGGAAGCTGAAGCCGGACCCCTGCCCCGCCATGAACACCTTCGCCCAGTCCTGATTCGTATCCTGCCTGAACCATCCCTCGATCGTCAGCGCGGTGCTTCCCTTGATCGTGCCCGCAAGTTCCGCCAGCGCTGCCCCTTGAGCCTTCGCATGATTCGTGCGCGGCGCGCCACCTGGCAGATCAAGCTTCCCTCCAGCGACCGCCGCCGTCCCCGCCAAGGTCAGGTCAGCATCGCCCACCGAATCGGTAACACCATCCACAAACGAATACCGGTGCGCCAGAATCGCCGGCGGCAAGGTCGGCACTGACCCCGGGTTGTTAGGATCCGAGCCCGCGTTGTATTCGATCTTGTCCGAATACCCATCATCATCGCTGTCAGGATCGGTAGGACTGGTATGGCTGTTATTCTGCTCCTGCAGGTTCGTCAGCCCATCGCCATCCGCGTCTCCCCCAGCCGTCAATGTCTCAAGATGGCCCGCATAGGCAAACTCCCACGCATCACTGAGCCCATCGCCATCGCTGTCTCCCGGAGGCGCATTCGGCCCAGCAGCAAAACTCGCCGCCACGCTCGATGCAGACAAGGCCCCGCGCCAAACGCGAAACTCCTCGATCTGCCCATCGAAATCCGGATCCGGAAACTGCACCGCCGCTCCCAGGAAGAACTGGTTGATCTCCACCGCCGACAAGGTTCTGCCATTCAATGAAGCCGTGAAGGTGGTCAGCGCCCCGCCCACCGGCCCCGACTTCAACGTCACCTGATCCGTCACCGGATTCCAAATCGCACAAACATAGTAGTTCGCATCGATACCCAGCGCCGTCGCCCCGATCGCCGTGCTCTCATCCGTCCCATCGTTAAAGGAAGCACTCGCCGCATTGCCACTCGTCCCGCGCCGCGGCGTGATATCCATATACTCCCCTCCTGAACCCCTCCCCACCATGAACAGCTTCGACCAATTCTGCGCCGTATCCTGATTGAACCACCCCTCCATGCTAACCCCCACCCCATTCTGAATCGTCGCCGCCAACGCCGTCAGCGCCGCCCCCTGCGCCGTCGCATGATTCGACCGCGCTGTGCCCCCAGGCAACTCCAGCTGCCCACCCGTCACGCTCGCCGTACCCACCAGCGACAAGTCCGCATGCCCCACCCCATCACTCGCATTCGCCGCAAACGAATACCGATGCGCCAACACCGTCGGCGGGATCACCGGAATGCTGGAGGAATTGTTAGGATTCGACCCGAGCGACACCTCGATACCATCCGAATAAGTGTCTCCATCGCTATCACGGTTCGTCGGATTCGTCCCCGCCGTACGTTCAGCCCCATCGCTCAGCCCATCCCCATCAAAATCCCCCAGCGGCGAAAGATCGGACAGATGATTCACCGTCGCAAACGACATCTCCCACTCGTCCGGCAAGCCATCCCCATCCAGATCACCCGTCGGCTGAACCGGCCCCGCCACGAAATTCGCCTGCACCTGCGCCGCACTCAACACCCCGCGCCACAGCCGCACCTCATCCACCTGCCCATCGAGATCCGGATCCGGCCACTGCACCGCCGATCCAATCCGGAATTCATTGATCGTGAGCGTCGATAGCTTCTTCCCACCCATTGACGCCGCGTAGGTGCTCAGCGTCCCACCCACCGCGCCGATCCGCATCACCAGCTGGTCCGCCAGCGGATTCCAAGTCGCACAGACATAGTAGTTCACATTATTGACCAAGGGCGCACCCGCAGCACCCCCGATCGCACGAACCTCACTCGGCCCATCATCAATCGAAATGCTCGAGACATTCCCATCCGCACCACGACGCGGCGTGATGTCCAAGTATTGGAAGTCCACCCCCTTGCCCGCCATCACCACCTTCGCCCAATTCTGGAACGTGTCCTGATTGAACCACGCCTCCATCGTCAGCGCATACGAGTCCGTGATCGTCGAAGCCACCTCCGTGAGCGCAGCCCCCTGCGCACGCGCATTGTTCACCCGCGCCGTCGCGCTCCCCGGCAACTCCAGCTGCCCGCCAACAATCGTCGCCGTCCCCTGCAGCGTTAAATGCCCGCCACCGATCGCATCGTCCGCATTGTTCTTGAAAGCATAGCGATGCACCAACCGCGGGGCCGGAGTGCTACTCGCGCTATTCGGATCCGTCCCTTCATTCCGTTCCAACAAGTCTGGGAACGTATCGTCGTCGGTGTCGGCATCGTTGGGCTTCGTGCTACCCACACCACCGTGGTATTCATCGAAGTCCGACAGCCCGTCCCCATCAAAGTCTCCCGTCCCCGAACCCGGCCCACCTCCCGCCGAAAGGTTGCCATTGAGATCGGCAAGCGAAGCCACATACGTCAGCTCCCAAGCATCCGGCAACCCATCTAGATCCGTATCCCCCGCCGGTGAAGGCCCGGCAGCGAAGTCCGCATTCACCTTCGCCTCGCTCAGCGCACCGCTCCAAATCCGGAACTCATCGATCTGCCCGTCGAAGTCCGGATCCCCGAAAAACACCGCAGACCCGAGGAAGAACTGTCCGATCGAGATATTCGCCAGCGACCTCCCACCCATAGAGCCCGTGTAAGTAGAAAGCGTCCCACCCACCGCACCGATCCGGAACGTCATTCGGTTCTGCGTCGCATCCCAAGTCGCAGCAACATAGTAGTTCGTGTCGTTCACCAGCGGCGCACCATTCACCCCACCCACCGCGACCGTCCCCGCATCCCCATCATTGCGGATCGTCATGCTGGACACGAAATTGTCCGCATTCCGCCGCGGCGTAATGTCCATGAAGTCATTCCCATCGGGCAGCCCCGCCATGAAGATCTTCGACCAGTTCTGGAACGTGTCCTGATTGAACCAGGCTTCGATCGTGATCGCGGTCGCACCATTGATCGTCGCCGCCAGTTTCGTAAGCGCTGCTCCCTGCGCGGTTGCATGATTCGTCCGCGTCGCCCCGCCGGGCAAATTCAAAGCGCCACCAGTCACCGCGGTCGTTCCCAGCAGCGTCAGATCCGCCCCCCCGATCGAATCAGTGGCACCGGAGACAAACGAATACCGATGCTTCAGCACCACCGGCGCCGTCGCTCCCGTATCATTGACCGTCACCACCACCCGCAGCACTTCATTCAGAGACGGATTCGTCGCATCCGTCACCTGCACCTGAAGCTCGAAGTCCGCCGGGTCATTCCACCCCTTCGAAAGCAGATCGAAGTCGAACTGCGAAGGATTCGCCACCGTCAGCGTCCCCGTGGAACCACCAATCGCAAACGCACCACCGGTATTCCCCGAAAGGATGCTGTAGCTCAGCGGATTCGCCCCATGATTGTTATCCGGCGTCACCGTCCCCACCACACTGCCATTCGGCGGAAACTCATCGACTGCGAAACGATCGGGCGAGATCGCCCCATTGATCACCCCATCGATCGCATAGTGCCCCAGCGACCCATAGTCCGAATAACCATCCCCGGTCACGCTTCCGCGACCCACACCATCGACACTGATCGTATAAGTCCCCGCCGTCAGATTGACGTTCGTGAAAGTCGCATTGATCCCCAGATCCGGATTCGAACTCGCCACCACCGCATTCGCCGAGTTCCGGATCTCCGCACTGATATCGAGATTGGGACCATCCGCCACCGGCTCTATCGCCAGCGTCAAAGTCCCGCCCGTCGTCTTGAACCTGAACACATCCACATCGGTACGCGTGCCAATGACACCATCATCATTGACCGTCGTGCCAAACAGCTCCAGCGGGCTCGCAGTCGCCGCCGTGTTGCCATGATCATCCACGCGGAAATCGACGTTGTTGAAAGTATCGATCACCGCCAGATCATCCTGCGTTTCGTTCGCGTTGAGATACTCACCCTTCGACCACTGCGTGAGGTTCTGATAGTAGCCCACGCCCATAATCGGCGCCCAGCCCGTGGCCCCATTCCCATGTCCGCCATAGTAGCCCACGTTCGGATTCTGCCCATCGTGGCCGAGTCCAAGCGTATGCCCCACCTCATGCGAGATCACCTCAGCCGCCGCCTTGCCCGTCGAGTAGAAGGCCCAGCACGGCGTGTTCCCGCTCCAGTTCCATGAACCAATGTAAGCCACACCACCCGCACCCGGCGCCGCATTCGTCGTGGGCGTGATGATGCACCGCTGCCGCGAAGTCTCCGGCGCATCCAGATAGACCTGCAGATCCGTGGTGATGTTGATGTTATACGGCGAGAAGTCCTCCGCCACCCGCGCCCACACCTCGCGGATCTGATCGTTGTTAGCCCCCGACGGCTCCGCATCGAAGTCCCCCCAGCCCTCCTGCGGCCCCTCCTCACCATCGAAGTCGAGGTAAACCACACCCGTCGCCCCCGGCAGGCTCTCCAGCGGAATCACCCCATTCTGATACGCCGGGATCGGCACATTCGTCGGATGCTCACTCGGCAGCAGCTCCTCCGGCGGAATCTGCGCCGCAAATTTCACGCAGCTCACCTCATCCGCATGTTCAAACACCAGCTGCGGCTCACCGCTCGCACTCTCATTGAAGACATACCCATACTCTTCCCCTGGAAAACGGATCGCACCCGCATACCGACCCGATGGAGTCCCTTCCGGCTGACGAAGGAAAATAAAGCGCCCCTCCGCAGGTTCACTCAGACGACCTTCCACCCTCACCCACTCCCCCGCGGCATCGACCTCGAAGTGCTCGATCACCAACTCCCCCACCTTCCCATCCGGCAGGGATAACCCCACCGACTTGGAAGAAGTCATCTCCGTGAACACCACCGGAGCCACCACCCCCACCATGCGCCTGCCACCCTCATGCTTCCGCCCCGCTGCACAGTCAGCGCAGTGCAGCGGATCATGAACCACCGCAGCCAAGGACGCCCGTGGAGAATCCACAGCGTCCGAACTCTCAACCGCACGACTCTCCCCACCTCTCGCGGCCGAAGAACTCGCCGGGGAGAAAAGAGACGATGAACCAGAATCGCGGCTAACAAACGGCCACAGGCCGAGAACTCCGAGCGCGATGAAGCCGGAGATCAGAAGGGGTTTTTTCTGCATCAACCAACCGAGTTTGAAATAACAAACCCGATAATCCTCTGACGTCCAAGGGAATTGTGGTCCCTCCCGCCTAACAGGAGATCAGCGGCGTCGCATCATCTCCTGCCGGCGCTGCATGTCGTTCATTTCCTTCTCCCGTTCATCTCTCATCTCCCGGATCATCCGCTGCTGGAGTTCCTTGTCCATCTCCCTGCCCGGATTCTCCAGCCGGCCGATCAGCGCATCGAGCTGGACTCGCTGGTCTTCACTGAAGTCAGCCCGCCGCTCGGAGACATACGCCTTCACCCCATCCAAATCCTGTGGAACCGCACGCACCGTGTAGCGGGTCCAGTCGAGAACCATCGCTGGCTCCAGCCGAGCTCGCACCTGCGGATCGCCGAGGATGGACAGGAACGACCCCATTTGGCTCGCCGATGCCGAGGGCCGCTCGATGAGCTTCATCAGCTCCGCTGAAAACGGATGCAGCAAACTGACCCGCACCACGAATGGCAGAGGCCCGTCGAAGCCCGTTCGCATCCTCATCTCCTCGCGATCGGACAGCCGTCCCGGAGCCACGCCTTCGAGCTTGCACCTTTCCAAGCCCGCCTTGAGGGAGGCCGCATCGCTTGCGGCGAGGTAGACCAGTAGCGAAGCCTCAGCCCGGATCTCCGGATCCTCACGAGTCGCCAGCGCGGCGGCGAAGGAGCGGACCGCAGCGGCGGAAGCCTCCGGGAGCTTGGCATCATGCTGGGCGGCCGCCAGCCAGAAGCACTGGGTGATCCCAGGCAGCCATCGCCGCACGGTTTGATCCATATTCACTCCCGGAGTGGCCTGCCGGATCGCTTGAGCCAGAGCCTCGATCCCCGAGCCATCGCCGGCGTGGAAACGCGATTTCGCCGCAGCCGCGCACACGTTCGCGGCGAATGAGCCGCCATCGCGGGGCATTCCGCTGAAGATGGCCTGGAATTCCTTCGCCGCCATCTCTCCGGCGAACTCGTCGAGCGCCGGCACGTGCTCGCTGTTGGCCTTGGCGATCAATCCAAGGTCGCTGCACATCGCCATGCGATCGTTGATCGACAGCGTCGCACGACGCTGCTCAAATTCACCGGCGAGTCGTTTGATCCGCTCCTGATAGGTCTCCGAAGGAGCACCCGCTTCGCGGGCATCCCTCACATTCGAAATCATCACCCGCAGGCGGAAAGCCTCCGGCGAATCCTCCGCCGCCAGCTTGCCGGCGATTGCCTCCGTCTCTTTCGAGTATTCTGGCAAGGAGCTGCGACTTGAGAGGCCTCCCTGCCCCGGGGCAGGCAGCAGGGCCATCGCATCCTTCATCCGGTCCTTTTTCAAGAGATGAAGGATCAGCAGGGCATTGCCAGCGAGGCGCTCACGGGAAACCACCATCCAGCGGTCGAGCAAGTCGTCGTCGTTCAGGGCAAGCAGCACCTCTGTCACCTGGCTCGTGGAGAAATTGCGCTCAAGATTGCCGGCCGGCACCTTGGCCAGGATGAGCTTGAACAAGGCCGCCGTCTCGGCGGGATGAACGGCTGCGGGTGAACGGTCCTCGCCTGTTTTGGACTGGCCCTGCTCCCGCGATTGCCTCTGCACCTGGCTCCACAGACGGACGACTCCTTCGATCATCTCGGCCGCCGTGTCCTTCGGCAATTCCTTGATCCCCGCGAGCAGGCCGGGCGTGCGCTTCATGATGTCCTGCGCATTGTCGATCTGTGCCAGCCGCGGGTAGACCTGCTCCATCACCATCGCCAGCTCCTCCGGCGTGGCCCCGGCGGTCTTCATGGCTTCCAGCAGACCCAGCGGTGCGATTCCGGTGCTGCGATCCTTCGAATGATTCTGGAGGCGGTTCATCTCTACGAACCATCCCAGGGCATGGTGAGTCAGGGAGGCACCCTTGGCGGCTTCCCTCGACTTCTTGAGCCACTCGTCATCGTCAATCGCTTGGGAACGGAAATGGACCTGCGCGCCCAGCAGCAGTCGCACCTGCATGCGTGGGGAAAGCTTGCTGAGTTTCGGCCAGATATCCGGACTCGGCAGGCGACCGAAAGCCATCAGCCCCCAGGCGGTGACGAAGGGATCGTCACTGTTGGAACGGCATGCGGGAATTGCCCCCTCCCACAGGTGCTCCATGAGGAGGAGCCGGGCAAACACCTCATCCATGTCCTTGCGATGATCATCGTCCAACAGCCCGCTCATGAACCCGTCGAATTCCTTCTCTCCCGGTTTCTGCAAAGGCGCCGAGCGCCAAAGGTTCATGATCTCTTCAGCAAGCTTGGGATCATCGGAGGCAGCTTTTCCCACCAGCCGGCCCATGTCCTCCGGCCTCTTCTGATCCTCCGGCCTCTTCTGAATCGCCCAGCCGGTCTTCTTCATCTGCTCCAGGCTTATGCGAACTTCCGCCAGCCGCGCCTCACGTTGGCTGTCCAGCCGCTTGCGCAAGCTCGCGGTCGCCGCCTTGGGCAAGTCCTCCAGATCAGCCTCGGTGAGGTCCTTCGTGAGGGACTCGACCACCGCCGTGCGGATGGCATTCGGCAGCTTCTCCAGTTCCGGTGCTGCGAGCTTGAGCGCCCGCTTGTCGAACTCAGGATCGCTGGTGAGCGCCGCGGCACGCATCAGCTCGAAGAAGGTGGCTTTCGTGTTCTTTCGCACCTCCTCCAGGAAATCCGCGCCATTTGCTCCACCGCCAAACCGGACAGCCTGCGGAAAGATCCACCTGTAGCCAAGTTGCGGCACCCCCTCAGCGCTGTACGAATGGGTCTGCCAGAATCCGAGCTGAAGCGCATCCCGCAATCCAGTCCCCGGAAGCCTCTCCCAGTTTCCTTGCTCCGGCATCCCCAGTTCCTTGCTCCACAGCGTACGGAGGGCGGTTTCGGTATCGTCGCTTGCCATGGGTTGGATCTGCCATGCCGTGAAGAACTTCAGCACCGTCACCAAGATCGCACTGTCTGAAATGCAGGCCGCCTGGAGGATCTTGCTGCCGGTATTGGTCACGCTCTCGTCTCCCGGCTTCCACCCCTTCTGCGGTCCGGCACCCGCTTCCAGCATCAGTCGCAGCCGAGCCTCCAGCTTCTGGTTCTTGGCCGCATCGCGCAGGCTTTCGCGAATCACATGGAGCACGTTGCCGGATACCGATTGCAGTTTCTTGTCACGGCACAGCTGCTCTAACAACTCCTCCCGCCCGGGGAGGAATTTCGCCCTCAGGATCGCGGCCTCGTGCTTCGCCAGCCGCACGCCGTCCTGCGGATTCGACATCGCCAGGACATCGGAAATCTCCGGCAAGTCGGGGGCTCGCTTCGTCGCCAACAAGGTCGTCAGCCAACCCGCGAGTTCGGGGTCGGCCACCTTCAGCTTGTCGCGGAATTCTTGGGGAAACACCACGTCGTCACTCTTCTCTCCCGCGGCATTCACCAGCAGTTCCAGCGAAGCCGGGGCCTCCGGCATCGGCATCTTCGCGGCACCGTTCCGCTCGCCGAAGCCCACCACATACGCGCCGCTCAGCAGTGCCTGCCGCGCGGCATCTTCTACCGCCGCGGGCTCCTTCGCCCGCCTCGCCGCGCACATCGAGCGGAAGGCCAGCTCTGCGCTCCGTGCATCCGTCAGCGCCAGCTTCCAGTAGCGCTGATACAGCTCCGTCCATTCCTTCGCTTCCTCGCCGGTGGTGGCTGGCTTGTTGCTCAGGACGAGAGCCGCCTCGCCGAGCCAAGCACGGTTCGAGCCGGGGCGCTCCGCCCAATCCGCCAGCAAGGTGAAGCGCCCGGCATCCGCAGGACTCGAACTGCTGAAAAACGCCTGGAGGATCTCCTTCGCGAAATCCGGCTTGCCCGCAATCTCATCCAGCAGCCGGAAGGTCTCCTCCCGGTCTTCGGAGCGAACGGCAAGCTCCATGACCCAGTGCGTTTCCACCGACCGGTTCTTGCGGAGATTGGCGAGGATCGCTCGCGCCTCCGCTTTCTTCCCGGCCGTATCCATCAGGGAAAACATCGCCATCTCACGGGTGAGGCCCGGATTTTTTGGCATCTCGATCCTGGCGAGAGCATCGTCCAGCAGGCCTGCCTTGCGGAACGCAGCCACCGCAGCCTTCAGTGGCACCGGCGACTCGGAAGAGCCGCGTGCCGAACTCTCCAGCATGTCCGCCGCTTCCGCCACCGCCATGTTGCGGTCTTCCAAGCCCATGATCCTGCGGATGATCATTCCCTGCGTGTTGGAGAGGCCACTATTACTATTCCCATAGTAGGGACCGGAAGGCGGCCCCCAGCGTCCGAAGGTTCGCGAGGCGATCGCCCGGCGCTGGCCGCCGAATGTATTGCCAATGCTCTCGGCAAACTGACGGTCGGATTCACTGCCAGAGCTGAGCCGCTTCACGAGTTGCTCCATCCGCCGCCGGTTCTCGGGTTCCATATCCCCGCGCTCTGCCCGGGGGCTGATGACGATCAGCTGGAAGAGGGCTTCTAGCGCCAGCCGTGGATCAGAGTCGTCTGCCACGCTGGCCTCGAGCTCCTTTCGAAACCCGGCCGGGTCCTCCCTGCGATCGGTCAGGTCCCATTTCAGCCGGATCATCGCCCGCCTCTGATCGAGGGGCGCATCTGCCGGCAAGTCCGCAAGTTCCTTCACGAGCCGCTCCCGCGCTCGCTCCGGCGTTCCTCCCGCCTGGACGATCGCGATGCATCGCATGGAGGGCGATGGCAGACGGTCGATCAAGGAGTTCACCGCCGCTTCTCCCTTTACCAGTTTCCACCGCGTGAGTGACTGCTCCAGCCCCCAAGCGTTACGATAGTATTCCACTACCAATCGATTCGAATCGTCCGGCCGCACCTCGATGGCGCTCCGGACACCGGCGAGAAAGGCTTCCTCGTTCCCCTCGAACAACGCCTGCCGTGCCAGCAGAAGACGGATCCTCATCAGGTCGCGATTTCCAAACTCCGCCTTCTCCAGCGTCGCCAGCACCCGCTTCATCCGTCCCGCGGTTTCCGGATCCGCCGCCGCGCCAAGCTCCAACTGGCGCATGAGGCTCCCCGCCCATGTCAGCACCCGATCGGCTGCCATCGCGTCCCGCCACCCGGCGGGATCCACCGCCACCAGCCATTCCGCCGTATCCGCATCAAGTTCCGGCTTCGACAGGCGCAAGGTTGCCGCGAACTTCGGCGACACCGGAGGCCGGCGCTTGAGCAGCTCCGCCACTTGCCCTGGCGTGAATTCCCCCTGCTGGGTTTCCAGCAAGAACTCCGGGCCCAGCGGATTCTCCGGAAAGCGGCGGATGAAGTCCCACCAGTGGACCGAGTAATCACCTTCCTTGAAGAAGGCGTCGACCTGCTGCCACTGCTCCGGAGTGGCAAGCTTCAGTGCTGGCAACACGGCCCCTGCCTTCGCCCACGAATCCCCACCAGCCATCGACGCCAGTCGCAGGACCCGCGGCATCAACGATGCCTTCGCTTCGACCAGGCTTCCCGGGATCGGCACATAGCGGAATTGCCCTGTCGTCGCAGCGTTCGCGTCGCCGGAAGACCTGAGGAAAGCCATCAGCGATTGATCGCTTGCCCCGTAACGCTGCTGCTCCGCCGGATCCGCGGGTTCCGCCATCACCTTGAGAAAATGATCCAGCGCCTCCACATCCCGGCCATCCACTTCCAGGAGAAAGCCCAGCAGGTAGTGAACTCGCGCATCAACATGGGACGGCTCGATCGCTTCTAACAGCTCAATCGACTCCTCGACGTAGCCGCGGCTCGCCAGCGCGGAGACGCTTTGTTCCATCGCCCGGACGTCGACCCCTTGATCACCTGCCAGCGCCTGCAGGTCGCGGATGCCGCCGGAGATGTCTCCACAGCGGAGCTTGGCTTGGGCAAGCGCACGGGCCGAGTCCATGCCGGGTGCCAGCCGAGCTAGGTCGGTGTAGCGCTGCAAGGCGCGATCGCGCCGCCCCATCTGCTCCTCCAGGGCCGCCAGCCGCGAAACGATCGGAACATCCCGTGGCGAACAGGCTGCCGCCTTGGTCATCAGTTCCATCTCCCCGTTCAGATCCCCTTTCGTCTTCGCCAGGTCCGCCAGCGCCACCAGCGGCCCGGGCGATGCCGGATCGCGACGCACCCGCTCTTCCAAACGCGCGCGCAGGTCTTCCAAGCGGCTCCCTTCTTTTGACACGCGGATGATTTCCCGCAGCCAGCCTGCCTTCGCCGCAGCATCGTCCACCTGATCGTGCCTCTGCCACGCCAGGTCGAGCGCTCCCATCGTGTCGTGATCTTTGTCTAACAATGCGAACAATGCCCGCGCCACGTCTTCGTCCGACTCGAAACGCGCCACCGCCCGCCGCAGCAAAACCTCTGCCGCTCCCAGCTTGCCATCAGCTGTTAGAAGGCTCGCCTCTTTCATCCACGGCCCCGGCAGCTCCGGAGCGCGCTCGCGCCATGCCTGCGCCGCAGCCAAGGCACCGGCCGAATCACCCGCCGCCGCTTTCGCCTCTAACAGTTCACTCAGGAACAAGGGCCCGCTTCCACCCGAGGCTTCCAACATCACCACCACCTCAGGCCACTTCGAATGCTCGCGCAGCAGGATCAATCGCGAGCTTCTCTCCAATTCATCGCCCGCCACCAACGCCGGCAATGCTTGATCCGACTGCGCCAGCAGTGCCGCCCGCAAACATCGGTCACCCGTACTCTCGCCCAGCTCCTTCGCCGCCGCTTCCCCTTCGTCTTCCGCCGCCCGCAGCCAGCCTTTCACCGCTGTCTGCATCTCATCGGCCCGCTTCGCCCGCGCCGCCAGCTCACGGAAGATCGCCCGCGAATCCGAAGCCCGCCCCTGCATCAGCGCCAGCTCGGCACGCGCCGCCTCATAGCCCGCCTCCGCGGAGAACTTCTCGCGCCCCGCTTCCAGCAAATCATGGGCCGCCTCTTTCTCGCCCGCCGCCGCCAGTGCCTGCGCGGCATCGATGCGATCCTGCACCAGATCCCGCCGCCCGATCTCCTTCCACACCTCCAGCGCTTCCTTCTCACGACGCTCCATCCGCAAGTGCTTCGCCAGCTCCCGCAAGGCCTGCCCACCCGACTCGCCGCCAGCCAGCGCACGCCATTGCTTCTCCGACTCCGCCGCCAAGCCATAGCGCGCATAGAGACCAGCGAGGCTCACACGCTTGGCCGGATCGGCCGCCGCGATCACCGCATCAAGCGCCTTCTTCACCTCATCCTTCTTGTCGAGACGGAATGCGAGTTCGGCCAACCGCAAGCCGCTCTCCTCCGACTTCTCTTCCGCCGCGAGCAATGCGCATTCGTCGAAGGCCTGCTGCACCTTCAGATCGCGCTCGAGCAGCGAGATCTTCTGCCAGCGCGCCTCGCGATCCCCTGGCACCCGCTTCAAGACATCACCCAGCACTGCGAGCGCCTCGGCCGGCTTGCCCGCCACGGCGAGCGCCTGGGCCTGAGCGCGACGGAAATTCAGGCGCACCGGATTGGCGTCACCCCACTTGGTGATCTGCGCCACCCAGCCGGTGGCATTGCCCCGCCGCTGGAACGACTGTTCCGCCCGCGCCAGCGCCTCACGCTCCAGCCACGAGCCATCACCGGATGCCTTGAGCACCTCGCCGAGCTCGCTCATCGCTTCGTCGAAGCGCTGCGAGGCGAGCAACAGCTCGGACCGCTTCAAGGTCGCCATCGCCTTCCCATACGCGTCCTCGGTCGCGTCCCGCCACTTCCCGCAGAAATCCAGCGCCAGATCATACCGGCCCTCCCGCCGGGTCAGCTCGGTGAGATCTTCCAGCAGCCCCTTGTCGCCCGGCGCCCCATCCACCGCCTTTTTCCAGTGGGCCAGCGCCTCCTCCACCCGCTCGCCACGCAGGCAGGCGAGACCGGCCAGCTTGAGCGCTTCCGGCCGCGACTTGTCTCCTTCCGGCACCGCCACCGCATCCTTCTCCGCAGCGGCGAAATCCTTCTTGGCCAGCAGCAGCTTCGCACGCGCCAGTCGCAGCCATGCCGCCTTCGGCTCCTTTTCGATCGCCTTGCCAAAGGCCTCCAGCGCCTCGTCCTCTTTTCCCGCCGCGAGCCGCTCGCGGCCAAGGATCCCCCACGCGCCCGCCTCACCGGCCTCGGCGCGGGAAAGCAACTCCGCATCAAGATCCGCCGCCGGCTTCTCCTCCAGCCAGGCATCCCGGAAGCGCGTGAACAGGGCTTCGCTTTCCGGCCGCTTGCGCAGCGCCTCGTGGTATCCCGCTGCCTTCCCCGGCATCTCGCCGGCCATCACCGGCATCATTCCACAGAGCAGGAAAGCCCACGTACGAGTCATGCCGCCAAGCATACTCGGCCACCGCGTCCCCGACACGTGAATTTCCTGTAAAGACTGGCCCCCCGGGGCCAGTCGCCGGACTCTACTTCTTCCCGAAAATCTCGACATCCGCGATCCGCGCCGTGCCGTCGGCACCCGCATCGTCGATCGTGATCTTGAAATACCGTGCCCGGATCGGATTCAGATCCACGTCCGTCACGTTCTGTGAATTCCCCGTCACCTTGTGGACCCGTTTCCACGATTTCCCGTCCAGGCTCGCCTCCACGGTGAACGCACGGGAATTCCGGCCGCGCTCCTCGCCGCCGTCACCCGCGTGACGGATCACGTAGCGGCGGATGTCCTTCGGCGCGCCGAAGTCAAAGCCGAGCCAGCGCTTCCCTTTCTCCGCCGTCGACCACTGCGTCACCGGCGTCCCGTCCACCGCCGCCTCGGCCGGACCGTCGCCCGCCTTCACCGTCGTCTCCGGTGCCATGCACAGGTTGTACGGCACGTTGTCCGCCTCATTGCACAGGTTGAAATAATGGTCCGCGCGCACGAAGCTCACCTTGTCCGGAAACTCCTTCGCCAGCTCGTCCCGCAGCCCCTGGATCTTGTCCGGCCCCATCTTCCACGCCTCTACCTGATAGCTCAGGAACAGCGGCGACTTCCCATCCCACTTCCGGATCTGCTCCGTCAGCGAACCATGCATGTGGTCGAATGAACCGGCATACGGAATCACCAGCTTGTCAAACCTCAGCCGCCCGTTCTGCACGCCACCTGCCACCGCCGGCACATCCTTGAAATTCTGCACCGTCGACCCGTACAGGTTCCGGCAGTACTTCTCATACGATGCCCGCTGCATCGGCGTCATGTCGTCCCAGATCGTCGACACCCGCAGCCCAGAGCGCTGGAGGTAAGTCTCCGTCATCCGCGCATAGCCATCCATCCGTACTGGATCGG
Source organism: Luteolibacter sp. Y139 (assembly GCF_038066715.1). Taxonomy (NCBI): domain Bacteria; kingdom Pseudomonadati; phylum Verrucomicrobiota; class Verrucomicrobiia; order Verrucomicrobiales; family Verrucomicrobiaceae; genus Neoluteolibacter; species Neoluteolibacter soli. The sequence continues at coordinate 830,369 of NZ_JBBUKT010000001.1, forward strand.
TCAGCTTGTCCCCCGTCGGCGCTCCCGGCTCAGTGAGCGTGTTGAAGGGCATCAGGTATCCCATGCCGGATGGACCGGTCACGAAGCAGTCCTGCGCCGTGGCACTAGAGTAATAGTAGTTCATCATCCCCGGCGCGATGTCCACCAGGCCGGGCGCGATCGTCCAGTTCAGCGCCACCTTGCCACGCACGCCCGCCGAGCGATCCCATGCCTGCCGCATCGCGTGTTGGACATACTGGATGTTGTCGCCATCACTGATGATCACCGCGACGTACACCTTGTTCTCCAACGCCGGCATCTTCGGCACCGGCGGGATCTGGATCTTCGGGCTACTGCTCGCATACGTGGTGCCACTGACAAAGAAATCCGCCGGCATCGTCCCAATCCCGAACTCCGTCGCCAGCGGAATCCCCGTGCGCTCGGTTGCATACCAACCCATCGCAATCGCCTCTCCGGCCTTCATGTCGCGGAAGAAAGTCCGTAGCACATCCCGCTGCTTGTCATTCCGCGTATCCAGCCACACCACCGCAGCGCCTGCTGCTGCCGCGATGTCCCGCGCGTGATGATAGTCGCCACCGCCGCGCTCATCCAGCGGCTTGGCGCTCACGATCAGCCGCTTGTCGCACTTCGGCCAGTAGTGCTCGTGCATGTAGGCATAGACCTCGATCGCCGACGGGAAATTGAGCGGGGTAAGATCTTCCACCACCTTCAGCTCGATGCCCGCCGTCTTCATCGCAGCCATCACCTCCACCGACACCGGCAAGGCCCGCTGAATCCCCGCCGCGGTTCCCGCAAGATTCCGCAAATGAGGATTCTTGGACGGATCATAAAGGATCACACCCGAAACCTCGCCCGCATACTTCTTCAGCAAGTCCCACTTCGTCTCGCGGGTAAGAGGAGCCGACACCCCGAATTTCAAAGTCTGCGCCCAGGTATCCCGCCCTTCGCCCGCCCGATCATCGAGCAACAGTATCCGCGGCTGCTTGCGATTCACCTGTCCTGCCAACGCGGAAAACGTGATTAGCTCGTCCTTCGACAAGTCCTGCACCACCAGCGAGTCTAGCATCGCCGCCGGTGCCGCGAATGTCGGCAGCGCCTGCCCCTTCGGCCACGAGATCCCCTCCGCCAACTGCTCCACCGGCGCATACGGCGCGTAATGGCTCGTCTGCGCGTCACCCAACCCCGGCTGCAGCGCCAGGCTCCCCATCAATAGTCCGATCTTTCGCATGCTGCTGAATAACTGATACCCCCGGCGCACCCGAAAGTCGCCCGGCGGCGGCGCCACCGTGGCCCAGCCGCTACGGCCGATTCTATCAATTTGTTTCACTGGTGACATTCGTTTCACAGAAAGAATCCGCCTTGGGGTGGAGGACCATGCTCCCCACGCATGCTCAGACTTCCGAGCAGTCATTTCCCGCCTTCCCGGAATTCTGTCACGCTCTCTCCCGTTACCCCAAAACCAACACGTCATGACCAAGCTCCTCGTCCTCTACTACTCCACCTACGGCCACATCGAAACCATGGCGAACGCCGTCGCTGAAGGCGCGCGCTCCGTCGATGGCGTGGAAGTCACCCTCAAGCGCGTTCCGGAAACCATGCCCCCGGAAGTCGCCGCCGCCTACGGTGCCAAGCTGGACCAAGCCGCCCCGGTCGCCGACCCGAAGGAACTCGCCAACTACGACGCCATCATCTTCGGCACGCCCACCCGCTTCGGCAACATGGCCGCCCAGATGCGGAACTTCCTCGATCAAACCGGCAAGCTCTGGATGGAAGGCGCGCTCATCGGCAAGGTCGGCAGCGTCTTTGCCAGCACCGGCACCGGCGGCGGCAACGAATCCACCATCCTCACCTTCATCCCGACCCTGCTGCACCACGGCATGGTCTACGTCGGCCTGCCCTACTCGGCTCCCGAACTCACCGACATCAGCGAAGTCCGCGGCGGCAGCCCCTACGGCGCCGCCACCATCGCCGGTGCCGACGGCTCCCGCCAACCCAGCGAAAAGGAACTCTCCCTCGCCCGCTTCCAAGGCAAGCACGTCGCCGGCATCGCTGCGAAGCTGAAGTAAGGAGTGTCGACATCCTGTCGACACGGGTGGACCACAAGTCCACCCTTCTCCATCACGATGCGCCACCTTCCCATCATCCTCCTTTCCCTCGCCGTGGCCACCTGCGCCCCGGCGAGGCTCGAGCGCATCACGGAGAAGAGGCCGCATCACGCCACCGCCTCCCAAAGCGACCTGGATCGCGCCTTCGAAGGTGCCACCGATCCCGCCGCCAAGCACGCACTCGGTGACTGGCTCCAAAGCGCTCCACGATCACAAAGCCTCCTCGACGGCTACACCATCCACTTCCATCCCGGTGGTAACGGCATCTTCGCCCCCACCTACTTCGACCGCCTCGAGCCCACCTCGCACTACAAGGTCACCGGCCTGACTCCCCACCAGCTGGAAGGCATCGGCGTCCCGCTCATCGGACATCGCGAAAACCGCCACCAGCAACCGGTCGAGCGCTGGTATCCACCCGAGGCCATCACCCGCGCCGTCACCGCCGTCGCCGTGCCCGGTCCAGGGCACACGGTCGAAATCCGACTCTACAACCGGGCGAAAACCGAAACGATCACGCTCGGCGGAAAGCCCCAGCCCCTCGCCGCCGACTTCACCGTCCCCTTCGCGGCACTGTTGGAGAAAGCCCGGCCGCTCGCCCGCTCCGGCATCACCGCCGTCATCAGCAGGAAGTCGCCACGCGAAGCCGGCTTCGCGCTGATCGAGGAGTATGATCCAAATCGCACCCCGCTCATCTGCATCCACGGCCTCTTTTCCACCCCCTTGGCTTGGGCCGAACTCACCAACGAGCTCTGGGCCGATCCCGCCATCCGCCGCCGCTATCAGGTCTGGCAGTATCTCTACCCCACCAATTCCCCCGCTCTCTACTCCGCCCGCATCATGCGCGGCCAGCTCGATGAACTCCGGAAGTTCCTCGATCCCGATGGCCACGATCCCGCCATGCAGCGCACCGTCGTCATCGCCCACAGCAATGGCGGCCTGCTCGCCAAGTCGCTTGCTGTCGATCCCCGCAATGCCTTCTGGGATGCCGTCTTCACCCGTCCGCTATCATCGCTGAACCTCACCCGCAGCGAACACAAGACTCTCGACGAGGCCTTCTACTGGAAACCTCGTACTCACGTCGATCGCATCATCTTCTGCTCCGTGCCTTTCCGCGGCAGCAATTGGGCCAACTCATGGATCGGAAAGCTCGGCCAGCGATTCGTCGCGCCGGACGACAAGTTCCAGGACTTCTTCCGCCAGATCGAGAAGAAGAACCCCGGCATGCTCCAGCCAGCCTATCAATCGCTCACCCAGGGCAAAATCACCAGCGTCGTGGCACTCACTCCGAAAGGCCGCTCAATGGAGATCTTCGATCGCCTGCCGCTGGTCCCCGGCACCAAAGGCCACGTCATCACCGGCTCCCACGACCTGTTCGTGCCACCATCCAGCTCCAGCCTCCCCGGCGCGGAATCCTCGCTCCAGGTCCCCGCAGGCCACGGTTCCTTCCACAACCCCCAAGCCATCGCCGAAATCAAGCGGATCCTGCTGCTTCCCCCCGCACACTAACACCTCCGTTCAAAGCTGCCATTTACACGCACCGGATTGCGTGATTCTATGGTAGTGGTGAAAAGCGATCTCCCGCCCGCCCGCATGCGCCGTTCCGGCGCGCTGGTCATTTTGGCGGGGATCTTCGTCCTGCTCGGCACCACCCTGCTGGTGATGGGGAAAGGCGACCTGAATACCCGCGTCGCCGCCAGCGCCGTGATCCTACTCTCCACCGGCCTTCTCATCGGCCGCCTCCGCACCATCCCGGAAGCCACCAGCGCCTCCGACCGCCTCGCCGAAATCAACCGGGATCTGGAGGCAGAACTCCACCGGACCCGCGAGCAACACCGCCAGCTCGATCACTACTTCGAGATGCTCATGGCGAACGTGCCCGCCAACATCTACTTCAAGGACCGCGAATCCCACTTCCTGCGCGTGAACCAAAGCATGGCGGCCTACGTGAAGAAAGGCCACCCGCGCGACCTCATCGGCAAGACCGACCACGACCTCTTCGGCCGCGAACACGCCGACCCCGCCCGCGCCGATGAACTCCGCATCGTCAACACCGGCAACGCCATTCTCGGCCTCCTCGAACGCGAGGTGTTTCCCGACGGCAAGACCGGCTGGGTCCTCACCAACAAGATGCCCTTCCGCGACCGCGACGGAAACATCATCGGCACCTTCGGCATGTCCAGCGATGTCAGTGAACTCGTCCATGCCAAGCAAGAGCTGGAGCGCGAGCGCTACCTCCTGCGATCCCTCATCGACGCCTTCCCCGACAAGATCTTCGCCCGCGATCTCGACCGCCACTACCTCGTCGTGAACCGCGCCATGGCGGAATGGGTCGGAGCCGATTCTCCCGAAGAAATGATCGGCAAAACCCCGGCCGACTATTTCCCCGAAGTGGTCGTGAAAGCGGGCAAAGCCGAAGACCTCCGCATCATCGAAAGCCGCCAGGGCGTGCTCAATCGCGAGTGGGATCTCGAGTGGAAACCCGGCGACCTCCACCACTTCGTCACCTCCAAGGTCCCGCTCTTCGACGCGGACGGCAAGATGTGGGGCATCGTCGGCATGGACCGTGACGTGACCGAACAGCGCCGCGCGAAAGAGCTGGTTCTCCAAGCCGAGCAACGCATGCAGGCCATGATCGACAACAGCCCCGCCGTCATCGCCATGAAGGACCTCGACGGCCGTTTCCTAATGGTGAACCGCGGTTTCGAAGAACTCTTCGGACTATCGAGAAAAGACGTCCTCGGCTTCACCGACCACGATATCATCGCCGATAAAGCCGCCGCCAACAAGTTCCGTGAGCACGACCAACTTGTCGCCCAGCAGGGCGAGGCACTCCAGATGGATGAAGAGCTGTACGTCGACAACGAGCCACGCACCTACTTCTCGGTGAAGTTCCCGCTCCGCGACCTTGATGGCAAGATCCAGGCCGTCGGCACCATCGGCACCGACATCACCGACCGCAAGGCCGCCGAGCAGGCCATGCATCACCTCAACCAAGACCTCGTCAAAGCCAACGAGGACCTCAAGCGCGCCCAGGAACAACTCATCCAAGCCGAAAAGATGGAATCCATCGGCCGTCTCGCCGCCGGCGTCGCCCACGAGGTGAAGAACCCGCTCGCCATGATCGGCATGGGCATCGAGCTGCTCGCCCGCCGCGTCCCTACCGAAGACGCCCAAGGCCAGGAAACCATCGAGCGCATGAAGCGCGGCATCGATCGCGCGAAGAAGATCGTCAAAGGCCTCGTCGATTACTCATCGGCCCGCCAGCTTTCGATGGAGCCGAAGGACATCTCGGAAGTCATCGGCGACTCGTTGGCCCTGGTCGAATATCCGCTGCGCCAGGCAAAGGTAAAGCTCGTGAAGGAAATCGAGGCTGACATGCCACGCGTCAGCGTGGATGCCACCAAGCTCGAGCAAGTCCTGGTCAATCTCATGATCAATGCCATGCACGCCATGCCCGATGGCGGCACGCTCACGGTGCGCGCCTTCGCCCGCGAACTGAATGGCGTCCGGCGTGATGAAGGCGTGCGCACCGCCAGCCACCTCCGCGAGGGCGATCAAGCCGTTCGCATCGAGGTGGATGACACCGGCACCGGCATCGACGAGGCGATCATGTCGAAGATCTTCGATCCCTTTTTCACCACCAAGGCCACCGGCCAGGGCACCGGTCTCGGACTCGCCGTCTGCCGCAAGATCGTCGAGCTCCACAATGGCATCCTCGAACTCGAAAATCTTCCCGGCGGCGGCGTTCGGGCGTCCATCACCCTGAAGGCCTGACGACTTGGCACCCCGACTGCGAGAAAACCAACCGCGAGAACACCTCGCCAATTCTTGATTACTTCCGAACTTTCCGATAGAACCCCGATTATGGAGACCACCAAAATTTTGATCATCGACGACGAAGCCGATTTCACCGCCCTGCTTCGTGCCAACCTGGAAGAAGTGGGCAATTTCGAAGTGCTCGACATCAACGAGTCATCCCACGCGCTGAAGACCGCGAAGGAGTTCATGCCCGACCTCTGCATCATCGACGTGGTGATGCCCGGCCTCGATGGCGGCGACGTCGTCGCGCAATTCCGCGCCGATCCCGAGCTGAGAAGCATCCCCGTGCTCATGCTCACCGCATTGGTCGAAGAGAATCCAGACACCCCCGACGGCGAGACCCAGACCGGCGGCCTGCCCTTCGTCAGCAAGACCTCTGAATTCGGCACCATCCTCAGCTGCATCGAGAAGCATCTGGAGGAAGCACGCGCCACCACCACCACCGCCGAGGAACCGCACATGGCCGAACCTTGGGAACTCGGCTGATCCGGGAATTCCTTTGCGAAAGGAAATGTTCTGCTAGAACCGCCCACCATGACCCCGGAGGTGGAGCGGTTTCTGAATCTGGCGACGCGACCGCTCGAAGCCACTCCCAACGAACGGGAGGAAGCAAAGGGCGAATTCATGTCGCGCATCACGCACGGCGGGGTGCCCTATGAGATGTTGGATCTCGCCGAGCCACTGGATCGCTTGGCGGGAGCGAAGCCTCCCAAGAACGCACTGCGGCGGTCACTGCTTTTGACCGGAGCAGTCCTTCTGACGGCATCGGTGGCGATCACAATTGCGATGCTGGGTTGGGAGATCTTTCTGATAAGCCAGGCGAACATGGCGTCCTCTCAAAGTCGCTACGGCATCTCCCCCGGCCTCGGGAAGGACTACTTGATGATGATGGATCGCGTTCGCGCCATCGCGCCGGATCTACCCCTGGGCCTCCATCCCCATTCAGGCAAATCGGAGGAAACGGCAGCAGCACTCGCGAAGAATCCGGACGACATCGCGATGCTTCAAGAGCACGTCATCCGCGAGATGCGAGAGGTCAGCCAGTCGCATGGGTCGAATGGATTCACCAGCGACGAACAGGCATCCATCAATCGCTTGGACCAGGACAACGCGCTGTGGCCGTTGATTCAAATCAATCTGCATCTCGCAAAGGCAACGGGCGCCACCACCGGCTTCGGCACCTATTACATGGGATCCCAGATCACTTCCGAGCCCGATTTCCAGCAGGCCCTGAAGCTCTTTTCCGAAGCGGCCGCGAAGCCATCTTATTCAGACCACTCGACATCCCTGAAGCGCCGCCAGCTCGACGCCTTCCCACCCTCCCGCTCACTTGCCGAGAGCATGGTCGCGACGGGATTCTCGAGATGGGTTTCCTCGCCCTTCAGCTACTATTCGGCGAATCTCAGTGCGCTGGGAAATCTTCACTGCGAACGCCTGGTCGCGGCGGCTGACAAGGAGGGACTCGCGAACTTTCACCGGGAATGGAAACAGCTTTGTGGACACATCATCGGTTCCACCCAATCCGGCGAGTCCGAATACAACGACATCTTTCATCAACTGAAGGAGATCGGAAATTCCCTGGAGTCCGCTTTCGACCGCCTCGGCATGGCCGTGGAAAAGGCCGACATGGAGCAGAGGCTGAAGATACTGGACCGGCTTGTCTTCACCTCTTCCAATCTCCCGCCGGAGGTCGCAAAGGCGCTCGGACCTCGACTGAAATCGGAAAACCGCGTTCCCGCCAATCTCACCGTGGAAGAAGCCCTCACCTCGCGGCGGGTGGAGTTCCTGTTCTTCTACCGCATTCTTGCCACCTCCCTCGCATTTCTCGCGCTGGTATTCGCCGGCCTCGTCGCCTTCGAAACCTGCCGCCGCTCGCGGATCGTGAAGAACATGGCACGCGGCTTGGTGCCACTTCTCCGAAAGGAAGATCACCTTTGGATGGCTGGCCTCGGACTCGCTCTCCCTTGGGCATGGTGGTGGACCATCACCCGCATGACTCCTCTCGGCTGGCGTGATGGAGATTTCGATAAGCCCTGGCCATCCATCGTCTGGCTCATCCAGCCCTCCGCCGGCGTTGTCTTTGCCGCGGTGATGCTGCTCCAGACCGCGCGCTGGCGTTGGGGCGTTCACGGCGGATTCCTCGGACTCGGCGTGCCCCTTCCCTGGATCGGCTGGGGCGTGGCCACCCTGACAGCACTCTCCATCCCCGTTGCCGGAGTTCTCCCTTACCTCGGCTCCATGACCGACAATGAAACGGGCGTCTTTCTGGCAGGAGTCACCGGCATGGCCGCGTGTGGAGGGCTTTGGTTGCTGTGGCAGGGCATCATGACCCTCTTCACCCCCCGCGCCGGTGCCCTCCGGCCGAACCTGGTCATGAGAGCGACCTTGCCGTGGGCCATGACCGGAGTCGTCACCCTGCTGGCAAGTGTAGCCGTCTCGACCGCCCTTGAGCGCTACTGGTTTTCCAAGGACCCGCTGTTCCCCTCGTGGACCAGCAAGACCTTCCCCAATGCCCTGCAAGAACGCATTGCCGAAGAAAACCGGCAAGCGGCCCAAGGCTGGTGAAACACTCACCGCACCGCCACATCCAGCACCTCCCGCAGTGCTGTTAGAAGCGCCGAGGTCGTGTATGGCTTCGGCAAAAATCGCACCGTCTCCTTCTCCTCGTCCAGCGGCTGGATCGACGAGACTCCGCTTACCCCGATGACTGGCACCGCCGGATCGATCCGATGCAACTCACGGATCAAGGCATGCCCATCGAGTCGCGGCATCGCCATGTCCGTCAAAACCACATCGATCTCAAAACGACGACCGATGAACAGCGCGATGCCCTCCGCTCCATCCGCCGCATCCAGCACCTCATACCCATACGCCTCCAGCGTCTGCCGCGTGATGAGCCGGATCGAAGACTCATCATCCACCACCAGCACCGTCTCCCCCCGGCCGCGCGGCAGCGCCGGGCTGACCGTCGTGACCGGCTTTTCCCCAGCCCGCCGCAGCGCCGGCAGGAATACCGTGAACACCGTCCCCACCCCTAGAGCGCTGGACACCTCCAGCGAACCACCATGACCCCGCACGATCGCCAATGCCGTCGAAAGCCCGAGCCCCGTTCCCTTCCCCGGCTCCTTGCTCGTGAAAAACGGGTCGAAGATCTTGTCTAACAGGCCAGCGGGAATCCCTGTCCCCGTGTCCTCCACTTCGATCCTCACCAGCGGTTCCTCATTGCTCGCATTCGCAGCCCGCAGCCGCAATACCCCGCCCTCCGGCATCGCATCCCGGGCATTCACGCACAGGTTCAGCAGCACCTGGTGCAGCTGCGTCGGATCGGCATGCACGGGATGAAGCCCCGTAGCCATCTCAAGCTCCACGCGAATCGACTTCGGAAACGTGTCGCCGATGATCCGCACCACCTCTTGGAGGATGCGGCTCACATCCACTTCCACCCGCCGCCCCTCCATCCCACGCGCGAAGGAAAGGATCTGCTGCACCATGTCCGCTCCACGGCGAGCGCTCGCACCGACGATGTCGAGGATCTCACGATCAGCGGGATCAGCGAGGCGATGCTTCAGCAGATCCACCGACATGATCACCGGCGCGAGGACATTGTTCAGGTCGTGGGCGATGCCACCGGCCAGCGTGCCGATGCTCTCCATCCGCTGCGCGCGCAGGAACTGCTGTTCGAGCTGCTTGCGGCCGGTGATGTCGGTATTGATCGAAAGGATCGACCGCGGCTTGCCATCCGGATCGCGCAGCAGTGTCCAGCGTCCATCCACGGTGACGGCTTGCCCGCTCCGCGTGAATTGCCCGATCTCGCCAGCCCACACGCCTTCCTTCAGCACGGTGCGAATGGCATCCATGAATGCGGTCTCATCCTGATAGAGAAGCTCGCGCACGGACCTCCCCGTAACCGCTCCCGCACTCCAGCCATAGAGAAGCTCGGCACCGTGGTTCCAATAGATCACCTGTTGATCCAAACCGAGCACGATGATCGCGTCCCGGGCCTTCTCGATGAGAGCCGCCTGCTCCGCGAGTTGGCTTTCAGCCACCTTCGCCGCGGTGATGTCACGGACGGTGCCGACAATCCTCTCGACCCTGCCTGTGGCATCGATGATGGGCACCGCATGATCACTGAGCCACCGGACTTCCCCCTTCGGCCAGCGAATGCGGAAGTCGATTTCCGTCTGTTCACCCGCAAGCTTGCGCCGGGCAACCTCGTTCATGGCGGGAACGTCTTCCGGCAGCACATGCTTCAGGTAAGAGCCCGGATCAGCAAAGATCTCCTCTCTGGAATGTCCCCAGATGCTTTCATAGGCGGGACTGGCATAGAGCAGGCGACCTTGGATCATGTCGTAGCTGTAAAAAATCTCGCCTATATTGTCCGCCATCTCCCGGAAACGCGTCTCGCTGTCGCGCAGGGCCTGCTGCGCCGCATGGCGTTCCGTCACATCACGACAGATCCCTAACATGCGACAGGGTCTTCCCGCATCATCGCGGAATACTTTCCAGCTCACCTCCAGGTGCTTCACGCGCCCCCCATCCATCAGGATCCGGTGATCCACGGCACCGGAACCATGGCCCGCCAGCGAATCTTCCACCGCCTTCTTGATCCGACCGCCGTCATCATCCGGCATTCGCCGGAGCACCCTTTCGAAGCTCGGAACGAAAGACGCTGCATCGGTTTCAAAGATCCCGTGCATCTCGTCCGACCACACCACCCCGCCATTCTTCAAATCCTCTTCCCACCATCCGATTGCCGCCACCCGCTGGGCTTCCACCAGACGGGACCGTTCCGCCGCGAGCTGCCTGGCAAGCTCGCGCTGCTCACCTTCGCTCACCTGCAGCGATTGGTATCCCGCTTCGATCGCCCCATAGGTGCGCCGCACCAGGATCCACAGCAGCAGCGAGGTCAGCGCCACGAATGCCAGCCCCTTCACCATGCTCCAGTGCATCATCAGCTCGGGCCTCGGCATCAGCGGTGCCAGCGCATGATCCGAAAGCACGATCCACAAGGCGGCAAAGATTCCATAGCCCGCGACGATGCGCCACGCGCGACGGCGTGCCATCTGCTGGGGAGGGCTGGGATCTGGTGGATTCATCACCCGGACTCGGTGGAGACCGATGTCGGCCACGGCCGGTCATCTCAAAAGACGACCAAGCAGCTACTCGAAACCATGGATTGCAGTCTCAGGCAAGCGGCCATTGGTGACACCGGGCAAGTTGCCACGCCGGATCTCACACCCATCGCCTTCCGCGATGGCGTGATACCACGCGGCCGGACTTCAGTCAGACTGCTGCCACGATGACAACGATCGAGGTCGCAAAGGAAACCACCCGGATCCTGCTCGTGGACGACGAACCGGCGATTCTGGAAGTCCTCCGGCAAGCTCTGCTCGCCGAGGGTTTCGAGGTGGAAACCGCCGCGAACGGCATCGAAGCCGTAAAGCGAGCCAAGGGACAGCTTTTCGACCTCGTCCTCACCGACATGATCATGCCGGAGATGGATGGCATCCAGACCATTCTGGAACTGCGCGCCGTCCACCCCGGCATCCGCATCATCGCCATGTCCGGCGGAGTATCCTCCGCTGGCGGCGACTTCCTTCCGCTGGCCCGGCAGCTCGGAGCCCAGACCGTGCTCAGGAAGCCTTTCGAATACGCGGTTTTCATGGACTCGGTGCGGGATGCCCTCTGCGTCGCAGCCTGACCGGGAGGAGTTCCGTTCGTGACAGCCGCCGCCGACCGGCGATGCTGGCGGCGTGACGTTTTTCACGATCTCGGCATTGAAGGAACAGGCGGGCGAGCAAGCCCTCGCCGCAGTCATCGCCTGCGAATTGCAGTCGCGCAGCCAGCGCCAAACCAAGGCGGGCAAGCCCTATCTGGTCCTCACCTTCGCCGACGCCACCGGCAGCTTCAATCTCAACGCCTGGTCGGACGCACCGCTCTTCGAAGCCGCGCAGGGCATGCCCGATGGCACCGTGGTGCGCCTCGATTCCGAGTGGACGCAGAATCAATATGGCCTCAATGCCGCGAACATTTCCTGGGAACGACTGACCGGCGAGGATCTCGAGGCCTTCTACGCCGGAGATGCGGCCACTGCGGAAAAGCAGCGCCATGACTGGGACACCATCCTCACGCTGCTCGCTTCCGTGAAGGACCCGCGTCTGAGCGCACTGGCGAAGCATTTCATCGATGATCTCGGCGCGAAGTTCCGTCGTGCCGCCGCGGCTCGGAAAAACCACCATGCGCGGCGTGGGGGACTCACCGAGCACGTCGCCCAGATGATGCGCACCGCGGATCTCGTCTGCTCCGCTTACCCTTACCTGAATCGCGACCTGCTTCTCGTCGGCGTGCTCTTCCACGACTGCGGGAAGCTGTGGGAAAACCAGTATCCCGAGAAAGGCTTCGCACAGGGCTACACGCTGCACGGCGAAATGTTAGGCCACATCCCGCTCGGCATCGAACTCGTCAACAAGCTCTGGCGCGACGTCGCCGAAAGCCCCGTTGCGAAAGGCTGGCTCCCCCTGGAGCCACCCACCGAAACCGTCCGCCTCCACCTGCTGCACCTCATCGCCAGCCATCACGGCGAATACCAGTTCGGCTCTCCTACCCTGCCACGCACCCCCGAAGCCATCGCCCTCCACTACATCGACAACCTCGATGCAAAGTTGGAAATGATGAAGGACGCCTACTCACAAGCAGGCGAGTTGGCCGACGGCATCTACGAGAAGCAGTTCCCATTACCCGCGAACCTCGTCGCACCACTGCCCGCATTCGAGGAACCTCCATTGATCGCCAAACCGGCGAGTGACGATCAGCTGTTCTGATGCGATCTGTTGGAGACACCGTCTCCCCTCGGCCTGATCCCATTTTCCCGAATCTTCCGCGAATCCCATCATCCTGAAACGTTCTCGCACTTCCCGGGTTACCCCCTAGCGACCCCACCATGGAGCACTGCCACGGCACCCTGATCCGGCTGACCAAGCTCACTGACACGAGCTGGATCGTCCACTGGTTCACGGCCGGCCACGGGCTGATCAAGACCGTGGCCAAGGGCGCCCGCAGCCCGAAAAGCGCCTTCGCCGGCAAGCTGGACCTCTTCTTCGACGCCGAAATCACCTGGGCCAAGGCGCGCACCGGCGAACTCCACAGCCTGCGCGAAGTAGTCGTGAGCCGCACCCGGGAGCCCATCCGAGGTGATTACAATGCAATGCTATTGTCTGGCTATTGGTGCCGTCTGCTAGAACTTTTGATCGAACGCGACCATCCGGAGCCCGAATTGGCAGACTTGCTGCGTCGCGCGCTGGACCATGTCGCCGAAAAAGGAGCCACCGTGCGGGCGATGCACCACTTCGAGCAGGAACTCGCGCGAAATCTGGGCATTATGGGCGAGCGCAAGCAGGCCGCCGGAGCCCTCCGCGAAACGCTCGGCAGCCTCCCCCCGCAGCGGGCCCAATTGTTGGAACGACTTTCACCCGCGCCGGAATTACCCGTTGCGGAAACCGAAACCGGTGATTTAAAGTAAATACACGCCATGGACTCACCAACAGCTACCCTGATTCAAATCCTCCGCGGCCGCGTCGATGAGCTCGTCGCGGTGGGAGACCTTGACGAGGCCGTTCACGCCGCCACCGCCGCCGTTCTCAAGGCGCAGCAGATGCTCAGCAACGACCCGGACAGCGTCGACGAATTTGCCAGCTCACTGGAAGTCCGGGCGGACGTCTACCGTCAGCTCGGCCGCCTCGAGGAAGCGCGCGATGACTACAAGCAGGCGATCGACCAGCTCGACAACCGCCCCGACCGCGCGGTCCAGCTCGGCCGCCTCTACGCCGGCTACGGTGCCGTGCACGATCAACTCGGCAACAGCGAGCGCGCCTCCGAACTCTGGCAACAAGCCATCCACTATTTCGAAGCCGCCGAGCCGCCCGCGTCACTCGACATCGCCTCGATGTCCAACAATATCGCCTACCTCAAGAAGGCCGGTGGCGACGTCGAAGGTGCCGAAGCACACTTCCTGCGCGCCCTCGAAATCCTCCACAAGGAACTGGGCCCCGATCACGAGGAAACGGCCGCCGTCTCCAACAACATCGGCGCTCTCTACCAGTGGGCAGGCTACTTCGAGCAAGCCCGCGAGATGCACCTGATGGCACTCGATGCGCGCCGCAAGCTCTTTGGCGAAATTCACCACGATACCGCCCAATCCCACAACAACCTCGCACTGGCGCTCCTCGCGACCGGCGACAAGGCATGGGCACAGCGCCACTTTGAGAAGTCCATCGCCGGCTTCAAGGATCTCGGCGTGGAGTATGCCGATGACCTCGTCGCCGTCGCGGAGAACTACTGCGCCTTCCTCCGCGAGGAAGGCCTCTTCACCCGTGCCGACGAGATCACCGCCGAGCTCAATGGCTCGGTGGCGGGCGTCGCCTGAATCATCTGACAACGCGAGCGCCGGTGATTCGGTTCACCGGCGCTTCGCCGATGCCGTCGCGGTGGAGGTTTCCTTCACCGCGATTTTTTCTGCCTTCAGCCAGCGCAGCAGCACCGTGCGATCACTGGTGAGCAGCCCGTGCACGCGATAGTTCGAGCGACGCAGTGCCTCTGCATCGTCGCGCCCCTCATCGACCACGCACCACGGCTTGCAGCCGGAAGAGTGGATGAAATGAAATCCATCAGGGCCGGTCACGAGAAAGGCGACATGGCTGTCCAGCCCCACGATCCGGATACCGGGCTCCGCGCCTGCCACTTCACTCGCGAAATTCTCGTAGGGCACGCCCACTCGCAGGGTCATCGCCTCGGAAGGCAGGAAGGTGCGGATGATATTCTGCGAAGCCTGCTGCGCGAGCTTGTAGCGGTCCACCTCGAAACCCGCATCGCGCAAGACCGTTGCCACGAAGTAGCCGCACGCGATCTTGCCCTGGCCCGGCGTGTCGGCCGTGCCATGGAAATCCCACGTCGTGCCGAGCCAGCAGCGCATCATCGCCGGCAAGAGCGTTTCGAGGTAGCCACGCGTCTCGGCCATCACCCGGTCCTTCTCCTCCTTGGTACGAGCTTTGGCGTACTTCGCCGAGAGGTCCCTCCGCCGGCGTTGGGCTTCTTCCTTCAGCTCCGCATAGCGCGCCGCATCCGGGGTGGGTTTCGTCACCATCGGCTCCGCCACCTTGCGCCACGCGGCGGGCAGGGAATCACGGAAATGCCAGCAGACGGCGCAAACAATTCCTGCCGTGGCTAAGATTGTTAGGAGAAACCTCTTCAATGGGATGCTTCGATTTCAACCGGTTACGCACCCGCCGACCAATGAATTTCCCGTGAAGTTGCACTCCTCGCGGGAAATCCCACGCTTTCCCCCGTGAGCGCGACGCTGTCCGAAGACCAGTCCCGGGTGATGACCTTGTCACTCGTCGTGGCCATCATCTTGCTCGTCGCGAAGGTCGCGGCAGCAGCCATCACCGGCTCATCCGCCATTTACTCGGATGCCGCCGAATCCGTGACCCACGTCCTCGCCGTCGCCTTCGCCTCCTGGGCACTGCGACTCGCCCACAAGCCCTCCGACGACACCCATCACTTCGGCCACGACAAGGTCGCCTTCATCTCCTCCGGATTCGAGGGCGCCATGATCAGCGCGGCCGCCCTGCTCATCCTCTATGATGCGGCGAACAAGGCCTTCGCCAGCGAAGCGGTCCACAGCATGGCCATCGGCATGATCCTCACCGGCGCTGCCGCCGGGGTAAACCTCGTGCTCGGCCTGTCCCTGCTGCGCGTCGGCAAGAAGCGCAACTCACCCGTGCTCCGCGCCAATGGCGAACACGTCCTCGCCGATGTCTGGACCAGCGTCGCCGTACTCGCCGCCCTCGCCTTGGTCCAATTCACCGGCTGGAGAGGCTGGGACCCCATCTGCGCGGCACTCGCCGGCGGCAAACTCCTCTGGACCGGCTGGCGCCTCATGCGCGAAAGCTTCGGCGGCCTCATGGACGAAGCCGACCTCACCGTGGAAAAGGAACTCCGCGACCTATTGGACACCGGCTGCGCCACTCACCACCTCTCCTACCACAACCTCCGCCACCGCCACTCCGGCCGCACCCACTGGGTCGAGTTCCACCTCGTCTTCCCCGACGAAACCGACCTCCACCACGCCCACGAAATCGCCACCGAACTCGAAGGCCAAGTCGCCACTCTGCTAGGCCAAGACGTCCGCGTCATCACCCACCTCGAACCCCGCTCCGCCGAGCATCAGGAAGAACGCTGGGAGCTGCGGTGAAAACCAGTTTCTTGGAGCAAGTAGCCGTCGAGATTCGGGCGGCTAGGCTGCCAAAGTCTTTCGTAAGCGCTAGCTGGAGGGTTCGTCCTGAAATTGCTCTATAAGGCGCCGCAAATCGATGCCCCTATTCTCAAACGTGCGACCTGCTCCGGTAACAAGATACATCCCATCAATAAGCGGGACATCTTCACTTTCCATCTTCACCTCAAAAAAGGAGAAAATTTGAAAACGTCCAGGTAGCACCTCGCGTGATTCGTCATGCGACTTTGTTGACCGTGGTGCAAATCGTCCCGGATACTTTCTTTCTCCAACTGTGAACCCAATGGAGTCCACATAAATTGGTTGCGCTCCCTGATTGCGGACCTTGGCGGTGAAGATTTCCTCCATCCGGGATCCGCCTTCTTTTGACCACACCATAGTTTCACGCCAGTAGGGCTCCACAATTGCGCGAACCTCAGTAGTTGATTCCTGACTAGACTTGAGGGACCTAAATAGGGCTTCAGAGGAATTTCCGATCCTTTCAGGATGGGCTGCCACAAATTGGAACCAAATGTCCCGATGACCGCGGAGCTCCTCCGGGGTAAACTTACGACCAATCGGGTGCGCTGGGTTATATGAACCCACCTCTTCATGGCAGAGCAAACAAAGTGGAATGCAGTTCTCAAGTTCATTCGATCCGCCGCTAGCTTCCTGAATGATGTGGTGCGTCTGCATGGCGGTGCCTGAATACCTTCGACACAGACAACATGTCTGTGCACACCGCACCAACGCCTCGTCGGCGACCTCTCGTGAGAAGGGCATTTTCTGAGTATTTGGGGAACCGGGAAAGCTGCAATTCAGGCGTGTGTTCCCGAAACGATGTTGAAAGGAAGGATCGGGCCGCTCTCCTGTAAGCCGGATTCTGTTCCCCCGGAACCCTGCGTTCCGAAGTAACGGTCATTTCTCTGTCCGCCGAAGCGGGCCCCCGCTTGCGCGGGATGCGACTAATACCCGGGGATACGACGGGCGGGCTACCCTTCCCCTGTTCTGTCTTGCACCACGCGGGGTTTGCCGTGCCGCGCCGGTTACCCGGACACGCGGTGGGCTCTTACCCCACCCTTTCACCCTTACCTGATCCCTCGCGGGCCATCGGCGGTTTGCTCTCTGCTGCACTTTCCGTCCAGCCGTCTTGAAACGGCCGTCCCCCTCTTTCGAGAGGCGCGTTACCCTGTGGTGTCCGGACTTTCCTCGACCTTGCAAGCAAGACCGCGACCGTCCGGAGAGCGGCGGCGGGAACCTGCGGCGGATCGACCCCCGTGGAAAGCGCCAATTTCAGCCCTTACCCTCACCTCACTTCACCCAGAAGCAATCGATGAAGAACCAAGCGATCATCACGACGCCGATGACGAACTTCATCCCCATCCCCGCCACGGTGCCCACCACCGACCCCACCCCGGAGACCGCGGCCGGCTTCAGCTCCTGCTTCGCGCCCCATTTTTCGAGGATGAACGCCCCGATCAGCGGCCCCAGCAGCAGGCCGAACGGAAAAAAGAACATCCCCACAATCCCGCCCACCAGCGCGCCCCACGCGCCCCACTTGGTGCCGCCGAACCACTTCGTGCCTGCCGCACCGGCCGCAAACTCAAGCGCTTGTGAGATCGCCATCAGCACGGTTAGGATCACGAAGGACCACCACTCCATCCCGGATCCCTCGCGCCCCAACATCAGCCGGTGGGCGATGGCAGCAATCAGCACGATCAGGTGCCCCGGCAGGATCGGGACGATGCAGCCGACCAGCCCCGCGATCAGCAGGCAGGACGTGATCACCCACGCCAGCCCGGTCCCCGCCGTGCCCCAGCCGCCCCAATGCATGATTCCCTCGCTCCAGTGCGTGATTCCCTCCCACATCGCGGCGGACCATAATCAGGAAACCCGCACGGTCGAGGAATTCCCCGAATCGCCCCAGCCGCACGGATTTCTTGTCAAACGCGTTTGGAAGCTGACGTAGTGGCCCCGGCAGGGCGGCCGCCTACCCGTATGTCCTACCCTTTTGACTCGCGGCTTTCCGTGCCATACCCGTAAACCCGATCCGCACCAGCGACGTAACTCCACACTCATGCGCCCGTACCCGTATCAATTGGCACCCTTCGTTCTTGCCGCCGCAGCCATTACCGCGCCCCTGAAAGCCGCGGAGTGGTATCAGGAAATGCAAATCGGTCCCGCCTGGGCCGAGTCCTTCGCCGGCACCTTCGATGGCCAGGAGCAAGTCGCCGCCGTGAAAGGCGTGCTCCTCGATCTCGGCGATGGCACCCGCGCCCTCTTCGACACCGAGACCCTGCGCGTGGTGACCGTTTACAAGGGCGACGTCCACTGGGGCGGCACCCCATGGACCGGCGCTCACGGCCAGCTGGTCAAGACCGCCAACGAAAAGGACTTCGTCTTCAATACCGTCCCCGGTCCGGGCTGGGCGAACGAAGCCGGCAGCTTCGAGGACAAGCGCACGAGCATGGACTTCACGCTCTACACCGCGAAGCGCGACGCCAGCAAGGTAACCGCCGCCTGCGGTAACATCCCGAACGCCCAGTACAAGGGCTTCTACCGCTACGGCACCCGCATCGTATTCGAATACACCGTCAATGGCACCCGCGTGCTGGAGCACCTCGAGCAGGGCAAGGACGGCTTCGTCCGCCATTTCGAAGTCGCCGCCCACGCCAAGCCGCTCGCGCTCCTCGCCGCCGATGACGCCTCCGCCTTCACCACCGAAAACGGCAGCGCCAAGTCCGGCTCCGGCCTCTCCGTCGCTACCGGCGGCTCCGGTGCCGTGCTCGCTCCCGCCGCGGACAAGGCCACCCGCCTGATCGCCAATCTCGCTCCTGCGGAAAAAGCCACCACCTTCACCATTTCCTACGTCCGCGGCGGCACCGCCAAGCCCGTCGCTCCCTTCAATGTGACCGGCGCCACCAAGGGCGGCGAAGGCATCTGGAAGGACGTCATCACCACCAAGGGCGAGGTCTCCACCGACAAGAAGTCGCCGTGGGTCACCGACACCCTCACCCTCCCGGAAAACAATCCGTGGCACTCGAACATCCGCTTCGCCGGCTTCGACTTCATCGATGAAGACACCGCCGCCATCTCCACCTGGAATGGCGACGTCTGGACCGTGAAGGGCCTCAAGGGCGATTGGAGCAAGCTCGAGTGGAAGCGCTTCGCTTCCGGCCTCTTCCAGCCGCTCGGCATCAAGGTGGTGGACGGCACCGTCTACGTCCACGGCCGCGACCAGATCACCAAGCTGCACGATCTCAACAAGGACGGCGAGGCCGACCAATACGAGTGCTTCTTCAATGGCGTCGCCGTCTCGCCGAACTTCCACGAGTTCGCCTTCGACCTCCAGACCGACTCGAATGGTGACTTCTACTTCTCGAAGGCCGCCCCGGTCCGCCCCGGCGGTCGCGGCTTCGACACCATCTTCCCGAACCACGGCACCGTGATGCGCCTCTCGAAGGACGCCTCCAGCTTCGAGGTCATCGCCACCGGCCTGCGCGCCCCCGGCGGCCTCGGCGTCGGCCCGAATGGGGAAATCACCACCGGTGAGAACGAGGGATCGTGGCAGCCCTGCTGCAAGATCAACTACATGGCGAAGAACGAGCGTCCGAAGTTCTTCGGCACCGAGCCAAGCCGCCAGGGCCTGAAGGATGCTCCCTACACCGAACCGCTCGTTTACCTGCCGATGGACGTCGACAACTCCGGCGGCTCCCAGGTCTGGGTGCCGAAGGGTGCCAAGTTCGGCCTCAAGGAAGGCGAGCTGATCCACCTCTCCTACGGCCAGTCCTCGGTCTTCCGCGTGCTCTTCGCCAATGTCGGCGACACCCTGCAAGGCGGCGTGACCAAGCTGCCGATCAAGCTCGGCTCCTCCGCCATGCGCGCCCGTTTCCACAAGGACGGCTCCATGTATGTCGCCGGCTTCCGCGGCTGGCAGACCAATGCCGCCAACGAGTGCGCCGTCCAGCGCATCCGCTACAACGCTGGCGCCACCATCCCCGTGCCGGACAAGCTCGAGATCACCGAGAAGGGCGTGCGCCTCCACTTCGAGACCGAACTCGACAAGGAAACCGCCACCGATCCGGAAAGCTACTCCGCCCAGCGCTGGGATTACGTCCGCGGCCCGCAGTATGGCTCCGGCGAATTCTCGGTCGACAATGTCGAGGCCGAAGCCCGCAAGAACGCCGTCGAGAAAGAGTCGAAGGAGCAGCACAAGCGCGACAACATCAAGATCAGCGCCGCTCGCCTGCTGGCCGATGGCAAGACCGTCGAGATCGACCTCGAAGGCCACAAGCCCTCCATGTCGCTCAAGGTCGGCTTTGATCTTGAGAACAAGGACGGCGAAGTCCTCCAGGGCGACGTCCATTGCACCGTCCGCGCGATGGGCAAGTAATCTGCCGGAACTCCGATTGAACTGATTCGCTCGGGGAGCCTGCGTGGTGTAGGCTCCCCGCTTTCTTGATTGAGATGAGAACTGCCCTTTCCCTCCTCCCTGTCCTTGCCCTGACCGCCGGTGCCGCCCGCGCCGAGCTTGCCGCCACCTTCGAATCCGGAGCAGCCAAGGACACCCGTTCCGATCGCCTGCCCGCCCTGCTCGTCAAGGCCGGCGAGTCCCCCACGCCCTTCCTGCCCGCAGGAGAGTTCGGCGTGACCTGGACCGGCAAGCTGGTGCTCTCCGAGCGCCAGCGTCTGATCTTCTCCTTCGAGGGCGAGGGCAAGGCAACGCTCACCATCGATGGCAAGGAAGTGGTCACCGAGGATGGCACGTTTGGCACGAAGGCCTCCGAAAGCACCCGCCTCAACAAGGGCGAGCACGACATCTCCATCGCCTACCATTCCAAGGCCGACGGCTCAGGCCGCTTCCGCCTGTTCTGGCAGGAACAATCGTTCCCGAAGCAGAGCGTTCCACCCACCGTCTTCAAGGCGGAGGTCACCGTCGATCCTGCCCGCCACGGACGCCTCCTCTTCGCGGAAAACCATTGCAGCAAGTGCCACATGGGTGCCGCCGGCATGACCGAGCTCACCGAGTTTGCACCGCTTCTCGTCGCTTCCGGTTCCCGCCTGAATGAAGCCTGGATCGCCCAGTGGCTTGCCAATCCCTCGGCTCTCAAGCCGGACACCCGGATGCCCGACCTGATCGACGAGTCGACTCCGGAAGGAAAACAAAAGGCCGCCGACCTCGCCGCGTGGCTGATGAGCCAGAAGGTCGGGGACGTCCCCGCCGCTCCGGACAAGGCACTCGCTGAAAAAGGCGGCGAGCACTTCCATCGCCTCGGCTGCGTCGCCTGCCACACCCAGGCCGGCACTCCTGCCGATCCGACGCGCGTCCCGCTGGCCAATGTCGCCTTCAAGTTCCAGCCCGGCGCCCTCGCCGGTTTCCTGAAGAAGCCCGACGCCTGGTATGCCCACATCGGCATGCCGGACTTCTCGCTCAGTGATGCCGAAGCGAATGAAATCGCCGCCTTCCTGCTCGATGCCTCGGGCAAGGTGGAGCACAAGACCTCGGACTTCCCGAAGGGCGATGCCTCCAAGGGCATGGCGATCGCCACCGAGCTGAACTGCGCCGCCTGCCACGCCGGCGCCGGTGCCCCGAACGTCGCCCTGGCCACCACCGACGCCATCTTCGCGAAGGACTGGGCCGCCACCGGTTGCGTCTCCGCCCATCCCGGCCCCAAGGCACCCAAGCTCAACCTGTCCGACGACGATCGCGCCGCGCTGGTCGCCTTCTCGAAGAAAGGCACTGCCCCGCTCACCCGCAACGTTCCCGCGGAATACGCCACTGCCAAGCTTCAGGAACTCCGCTGCACCAGCTGCCACGGCATGGACGGCCACCCCTCCAGGCTGGACGCCACTCATCTCGAGTCCAAGTCGCTGGTCGAGCACGTCAAAGGCGAGAATGAGAAGCTCGATCAATCGCGCCCGCAGCTCACCTACATCGGCGAAATGCTCCATGCCTCGTTCATCGAGGGCATGATCAATGGTAACCCGACCAGCACCGGCATTCGCCCGCGCCCATGGCTTGATATGCGGATGCCCGCCTTCCACGCCTACTCGAATGGCCTCGCCACCGGCCTCGCCCGCATCCACGGCGTCGAACCCGGCAAGCCGGAAGCACCGGCGGTGGACGCCGCCCTCGCCGAGATCGGCAAGAAGATCATCAGCGCCGATGGCTTCGGCTGCATCACCTGCCACGGCGTCGGCACCGCCAAGCCCACCGCAGCCTTCGAGGTCGAGGGCGTCAATTTCGCCCTCTCCCATGAGCGCCTGCGCAAGGAGTGGTTCCAGCGCTGGATGGACAATCCGCCCTCGGTCACCCCGGCCACCAAAATGCCGCGCTACAGCGAGGACGGTAAATCCCAGCGGCCGGAGCTGGATGGCGACGCCGCCAAGCAATTCGACGCCATCTGGAACTACATCCAGAAGCCCTGATCATCCTAGAATCTCAGTTGGTCCGCGCAAATTCAACAGTATCGCCCCGGGAAGCGGCATGATTTGGAACACCGGCTGCTATTTCCTCGGGAAATGGCAGTCTCGTTGTTCAAACCGGCCCTCGTCGCCCTCGGTGCCGGCACCCTCATCGCTGGCAGTTATTACGTCTCGACCGAAGTCGGCCTTCAGACCGAAGGCTGGCATGAGGTTTCCGTCGAAATGGCGCGCAATCCCGGCTACGCGGCCGTGGGCCAGAGCTACTTCACTCCGGACGGCAGCAAGCTGCTCGTCACCGCAATCACCCGCCACGAAGGCAAATTCATCCTTCAAGCCAGGGTCCAGGTCACCCACCGCTACGCGCTGGCCATGTTTCCCACGCGCTGGGAGCACTCCTTCGCGATGGACACGCCTTCGGTCGAGTGGACGCTGCGCCAGGCCAGCGGCCAACCTCCGGCTCCCCTGACCGCAGCGATCGGCCGGCAGTGGCACGTGTTGAATTGATCACTCCCGGTTCGGCCGTAAATTCTCCCCGTCATGATGGGAGGCATAGGAGCCACGGTCATCAGCATCATCGCGATCATCGCGCTGCTGGCGCTCGCCCGTCTGTTGACGAATTGGATCACCGATTGGTGGGAGTAGCGCTGACGTTTGGCAGACGAAGAACCTGCGGGCTTCCCCTCCACGCAACTTGCGTCTTCAATGATCCCGCCTTTCGTCATCCCCCATGCTCGATCTTCCGCGCTCCAGCACCGACCTCCGCATCGCCGTCCCTTGCCACTCCTGCAACATGCTGGGCAAGATCGCCGGAAGCTCCTGTGACTACTGCGGCGGCACCGGCTGGATCCTGAAAAACCCCGACCGGATCACTCCCGTCGAACTCGAGCGCCTTCGCAAGAAACTCCCGGCTCCTCCTGAGTCCTGACCTTGATACATAAGGCGGATAAGGCGGCGAACTCTTTGTCCCAACGGGACTACGTCCCAAAGCCCGGGGTTGCCGACGCAGGAGGCTACCCCGGGTCCACTCATGCCCGAGTCCCCTACGCCAACGGCGTTGCGGAAGGGCGTAGACGGGTCCTAGGACCCCAAGCTCACCACGAATTCCGGCAGGGTCATCCCACCCATCACTTCGATGCGAGGCAACTCCAGCAGCGAGTCTTGGAAACGACACGTCCCCGGCTTGCAACTCAGCCCGAAGGTATAGCCACACGCACCGGTCAGGTGCTGCACCGCCCGATCCTGATCGCCATAGGGATAGGCGATCGCATCCACCGGATACTTTAGCTTCGCCTCAAGCATAGCCCGCGACCTCACAAGCTCACGAACAAGATCGGTCGGCGACAGCCCGGTAAGCGGCTCATGCGTCACCGTGTGCGCGCCGAATTCCACACCCTCTTTCTGCAGCCTCAGGATCTCATCCCAGTCCATCAGCTCGACCTCCTCACCGAAGGCCCGGTCCCATTCATTGGTCCCGCCGATTCTCCCCGCCACGAGGAACATGATCGCAGTAAAACCGTAGCGCTTCAGCAAAGGCCACGCGTGTTCGGCAAAGTCGCGATAACCATCATCGAAGGTCAGCAACACCGCTCGCCCCGGTAGCGGCTTCTTCGCCTGCGCCGCCTCACGCCATTGCTCCAGCGTGACACTGTAAAAGCCCGCATCGCGCAAGTAACGGAGCTGCTCTTCAAAGGCCTCCGGCGTCACCCTCCAGCGCGACGTCGCCTCCACACCTTCGGGAGCCACCCGATGATACATCAGGATCGGCAGGCGATAGGTGCTCGCCAGCTTCGCCGCCTCCACCCGGCGAACCTCGCCACCATTCCACAGCACATGGCGGGAAACAGCTTCTGGCATCTCACCAAGCCGGTCGTCCTCGATGAATTCCGGGACAATCGTCGAAGCATCGTCCGTGCGTCGGAAAAGCAGCACGCGATACAGCGGCGTGCGGAGCTCCTTCACCAGATGAAGCCCGGGAGTCCGGGCAAAGGTCTCGCCAATCACCTTCGAGCCAAAAGGCACGTCCCAATCAAAGCCCGCCTTGTCCGGTTCATCGACGACGAGGTTGGCGTGCGCGGTGAGGAAATGACCGCCGGGCTTGATCGCTGCGGCGATCTTCTCCGCCACCCGTTCCAGGTTCCCTGTTTCTCCGACGTAGTAGAGCACCTCGCTACACACCACGAGATCATACATGCCCGGGATCTCGTCCCTGATCAAATCACAGTGCCCGTAGCGAATGTGATCAAACGCGGAACAGCGCTTCGCAGCCCGCGACAAGGCGATCTGCGAAATATCCATGGCTAACAGATTGCCCGTGCGCCCCGCGAACTGAACGGTGAAATGTCCTTCCGCGCAGGCCAGCTCCAGCGCGTCCGGGATCGGCCCGTCCGGCAGCAGCGAGAGCGTCTGCTCGTACTTCACCTGCTCGTAGTCGTTGGTGTAGTCCCACGGGTCCTCGCCGGAAGCGAACAGCGCTTCGAAGTGATGCCCATCATGAGCTTGGACGCCCGATTTGAGTTCGCTGGTCGTGGAGGTTCGCTTGAAGGGCTCGATGCCAAATGGCGCGACAATCCCGGGCGCGTGAAGCACCAGTCGCCGCGTGCCATTCGTCTGATAGAAATGCCCCACCGGCTGGCGGGAGATCGTCGCGGCATGACTCAGCTCCGCCAAGGCCGCGGCAGGAAATGCCGCACGGCGCGACGCACTGGTTCCAATCGGCTGCACCGGCCGCGGGCCGAAGGTCACTCCCGCGCCATGCTGTCCTTGATTGCCGGCCAGTTCCGCGAGCCGCTCCCGCAGCGTCCCGGAAGCATCAAACGACCTCCCTAACAACGCCTCACGAACCGCCACGCGACAAAGCTCGAACCCACCCGCCGCATTGATCGCAGCACGCAATGCAGCCGCGCTCAGGCATCCTTCCTCCACCGCCACGCCCATCAGTCCGATCCCAGCCCCACCGATCGTCACCGCCACTTCAGCGGCATTCACATCGAGCTCGCGATCGTGGATTTCGCCACCCAGTTCGACATCGAATCGCGTCGCCACTTCCGGAACCTCGCCCGGATAAGGCTCATAGAAGGCTGCCTCCGGAGACTCCGGAGCACCCCAGAGTTCTTGGAGAAACACGGTCCATCCGATGTGGTCATGAGCCGTCGACCAGTCGGTGCTCGCCGCGGCGTGCAGCCCGCTCGCCAAACAAAGATCACCACGGAAAATCGCAACGCCTTCTTCGCTCTCCTCCACCCGGAGATCACCATAAAGCGTCCGCTCGAAGAATGCCCCGAGAACAGGCCATGCATGCTCCGCCACGATCGCATCGGCGAGGACCGATGCCGGCACGATGCCATCACACACCGGCAACCGGACACGCCCCAGCGGCTTGCCCTCCATGATCAAGTCGCAGACCAGGCGCTCCGCACCCGCCGCAATGACATCCCGCAGCGGCTTCGTGACCTCCACGACCTCCGCATGCGTCAGTCCTGCCTTCAAGGGACGCGGAGACCCAGTCTGCTCGGCAATCATCGCCTCCAAGGCACGCCGCGCCCGCCGGGCCAGCCGCGGAACTTTCGAACGTTCTTCAAGCGCTCTGAGAAGATCATCGAGTCGATGCACCACCATCGGCCACAGCGCATGCCACTCGGACAAGCAGCGGCAGGTCGGCAATGGCGCGGCCTCGAAGATCGAAGCGGCGACGAAAGACGGATCCAGCACCGCATCGCGGGCATCGCCCAGCATCTCCAGCAGCGGCCGGGCATCCTGTCCCTGCCCGAGCGCCACCGCAGCCGGCCAACAGGCAAAGCGCATCTTCGCTCCCGCCAAGCGCTCCGGCGACAGGCCCTTCGCGTGAACCGGCAGCGGCTCCAATACCCGCGAGTCTGGCCCATGACCTCGCTCGATCACTTGCAGCCCGTCCGCCAAAAACCGCGAGCCATCCGTCGTGAGCGACGCAGGCCGCATTCGGTAATAAGCCAGTACCTCGCGAAGCAGCGCGAACTTGGTCCCCGTCCGCGCGACACGCTGCCAGAGATCCCAATCCTCACACGTCGCCAACGTCGCATCAAAGCCACCCACCGCCTGCACCAGCGATCGCCGCACCAGACACGCATGAATCGCCAGCGCACAGCGGCTCGCGAGGATCTCAAACAGATCACCTTCAGGCGGAAAGTTCCCCTTCCCTAACAGCGAGCCATCCGGCAGCACCCGCACCCAACCGCAAAGCACCGCATCCAGCTCCGGCCGTTCCTTCAAGACCCCGGTCATGAGCTCGAGATGCTGCGGCCCGATCCAGTCATCCGAATCCAGGAACAGCAGCCACTCACCATTCGCCACCGCGATCCCGGCATTGCGTGCGACACTGACACCCGCATTCTCCTGACGCAGCAGTCGGAACCTCTTGTCCTTCGCCGCGAACTCTCCCGCAATCGCCGCCGTGCGATCAGTCGACCCATCATCCACTACGATCGCCTCCCAATCGGCAAAGGTCTGCTCCAGCAGAGATTCCAGGGTACGCGGCAGGGTAGCCGCAGCATTGCGGGCAGGGACGATGACAGAAACGCTCATAGGGGGCTCGAATGGGAGCCTCCGGATTCACCGGGGGAGGATGGCGGAGCGTCGCTTTTCTGGCGGAAAACAAAAGAAGAATGGGCGCCATGCGCCGGCATCACCTCCACCTGACGAAAAAAGCCGGCATCCCGTGAAGGAACACCGGCTTGGAAAAAGGCGATTTCGTTTCAGAAGTTGAAGCGAACCCCGAGCTCACCGAGGAAGTCATCGTCGAATCCGGCGACTCCCGAAGGAAGACCCGAGATGTCCGAGTCATCCAGATAGAGCCAGCGGGCTCCGCCGTAGATCTCGAAGGAATCGGTCACGTTATAGTTCAGGCCTGCGAAAACCTGAGCGTAGAAGACCTCGTCGTCTTCCGAAACGGCCACCGGACCGCTGAAATAAAGCGCGCTGGCGTCGAACTCGGTGAAGGCCACACCCGCACCCACGCCGAAGTAGAAGCTCAGGTGATGCACGAGCTCCCGCTCCAGCTTGAAGTTGAGCGTGACCGGAACCATCGAGAACTCCGAGTTCAAGCTGGTCGTGAAAACCGCCGTCGGCGGCCCGGTGGGATCGATGATCACCGCCGACTCCTCGTTTTCGGTATAGCCCGCTTCGAGGAAGATGGAAGGACGCCAGCCACCCCAGTTCCACGGGGTATCCACTCCCACGTGCAGGTGATACATCTCCTCTTCCGTGTCGAAGAGGTAGCCGACACTGCCACCAGCGAACCATTGCCAAAGGCTGGGCTCGGGAGCAGGAGAAGGAGCTATCACCTCCTTCGACGTGGTTCCGGCCATTGCGGTGCCGGCGACGAACATGAACGCAATGATGGATCTTTTCATAGCACTCCCCTTCTAGCAGGAGCCTGCCCCATCAATCAACCCCCGAAATTCACCCGTTCCAGAGCGGTTTCCCGGCTAGAATTCCCCGAAAAGATCCAGCTGCGGCGCATTCGCCACCGGCATCTCATCCTGCTTCATATTCTTCGCCTTCGGCCCCTGCTTCTTCGCATCCGGCTTCGCCGAATTGAGCTCCAGGTGCGAGAGAATCGACTTCGCGCGCTCGATGATCGGCTTCGGCAAGCCGGCGAGCCTTGCCACCTGAATCCCGTAACTCTTGTCCGCAGCGCCCGGAAGAATCTTCCGCAGGAAGATGATCTCATCATTCCACTCCCTCACCGCCACGTTGAAATTCGCCACCGCAGGCCGCGTGTTCGCGAGATCCGTGAGTTCGTGGTAATGCGTCGCGAACAGCGTCCGGCACCCGACCACATCATGCAGGTGCTCCGCCACCGCCCACGCGATGGAGAGGCCGTCGAAGGTCGCCGTCCCACGCCCGATCTCATCCAGGATCACCAGCGAACGATCGGTCGCATGATTCAAGATCAAGGCAGTCTCGTTCATCTCGACCATGAAGGTCGATTGCCCGCGCGAGAGATCGTCGGACGCACCGACGCGGCAGAAGATCCGGTCCACCATGCCGACCAGCGCGCTCTCGGCTGGAACGAAAGCCCCCGTCTGCGCCATCAGCGTGATCAAGGCGACCTGCCGGATGTAGGTCGACTTGCCCGCCATGTTCGGACCTGTTAGAATCTGCAACAGCGATTCGGCGGGATCGAAGTTGCTGTCATTCGGGACGAACTTCTCCTCGACCAGCGTCTGTTCCAGCACCGGATGGCGGCCATCGGTGATCACCAGATTGCGCGAATCCTCAAGGATCGGCCTCACGTGACCATGAGTTTGCGCCGTTTCCGCGAGACCACAAAGCACGTCGATCTCCGCAATCGCAGCCGCCGTGCGCTGGAGCGCTTCGAGTTCCTTGCAGACCTCCAGGCGAAGCTGGAGGAAGAGCTCATACTCCAGCTGCTTCGCGCGCTCCTCGGCACCCAGCACCTTGTTCTCCATCTCCTTGAGCGCCGGCGTGATATAGCGCTCACAGTTCGCCATCGTCTGCTTGCGGGTGTAGTCGTCCGGCACCTTGGCCAGCTTCGACGAGGTGATCTCGATGAAGTAGCCGAAGACGTTGTTGAACTTCACCTTAAGCGAGTCGATGCCCGTGCGCTTGCGCTCGTCCTCCTGGAGCTTGGCGATCCACGACTTGCCATCGCGCGAAAGCGAGCGGAGTTCATCCAGCTCCGGCGAATGACCATCACGGATCATCCCGCCATCCTTCAGATTCGCCGGCGGCTCTTCGGCGAGCGACGCCTCCAAGTGATTGACCAGATCGGGAAAGGCTCGCAGTCCCTCCGCGTGGGGAACGCCAAGACAGCCGAGATCCTCCTGAAGCGCCGGAATGTGCCCGAGTGAAACCGCCAGCGCCTGGAGATCGCGACCATTGCCAGCACCTTGGGAAAGACGTCCCACCGTCCGCTCGATGTCGCGGATCCCTTGCAGCGATTCGCGGCACTTCGACAGGATGAACGGCTGCGCTAACAACGCCTCGATGAAATCATGGCGCTTGGCCAGGGCATCGCGATCACGCAGCGGATGAAGGATCCAATCCCGCAGCAACCGCGCGCCCATCGGCGTCTTCGTACGATCCAGCACACCCAGCAACGTGTGCTTCTTCCCCGAACGCGAATCGATCAGATCGAGATTCCGCTGCGAAGCCGCATCGATCAGCACGTGATGGGCATTCTCCCGCATCCGCAACGACCGCAGGTGATCGCAAGGCCGGCGAAGCTGATGCACCAGGTAATGCAGGATCGCACCCGCAGCCGCCACCGCCGAGAGAGCATCGGCACAGCCAAAGCCATCCAGCGAATGCACCCCGAAATGATCGCACAACATCTGCCGCGCGGGATCCGGCAGGAACGCGTAGCCATCATACGGCTGCGCGGCATGAAGATGGCCGAAGCCCGAAAGCTGCTCGTCCGAAATCAACAGCTCGGACGGCGTGAGGCGAGCCAGCTCGTCATCCAGCTGCGCCTGGTCGGAAAACTCCGCCACGGTGAACTCGCCCGTCGAGTGATCCACACACGCGAGCCCCCGCGATTTCCCCAGATGGAAAACGGCAGCGAGATAATTCGGCCGCTGGTCGTCCAGCAGGTGGCTCTCAATGATCGAGCCCGCGGAAATGATCCGCGCGATCTCGCGCTGGACGATTTTCCCCGGAGACGGCTCGCTCGTCTGCTCGGCGATCGCCACCCGCTTACCCGCCCTCACCAGCTTCGCGATGTAGGCGTCGGCAGCGTGATACGGCACCCCGCACATCGGGATCGCGTTGCGCTTGGTCAGGGCCACATTGAGGATCGGCGCGGCGGTCTTCGCGTCGTCGAAGAACATCTCGTAGAAGTCGCCCAGCCGGTAGAGCAGCAGCACGTCGTCGGGCAGCGAGCGGCGCATCGCTTGGTACTGCGCCATCATCGGAGTGAGCGTCGGAGCTGACATCTGCCCGGAGCTTGGGGAGCCGGAGCCGGGGCGAAAAGGCCAAGTTTCGACCTCAAATAACCCCGTGGAATCACGGAGATGACCAAATGCGATTGGCACATGGGCGCTCAAAAAGAGAAGCTCCCGCCGTGACCTCGATTCCCGCGCCCCTGCTCTACGAATCCCACTGCCACACCCCGCTCTGCAAGCACGCCCACGGGACCCCGCAGGAATTCGCCGCGGTCGCCTTGGAGCGGAATTTCAAGGGCATCACCTTCACCTGCCACTGCCCGCTTCCCGACGGGAATTCCGCCCACGTGCGGATGTCCCCCGAGCAGTATCCCGAATATCTGGACCTGATCGCGTCCGCCCGCGCTGCCTACGAGGGCAAAGTGGACGTCCGCACCGGCATCGAAAGCGACTACTTCCCCGGCGTGGAGCCATGGCTGGAAAAACTCCACGCCCGCGCCCCGCTCAGCCACATCCTCGGCTCCGTCCACTACCAGCTCGCCCCCTACCGGAAAGCCTACTTCCGCAACGACGTGCCGGCCTACCAGCGCCTCTACTTCGAGCACTTGGCCATGTCCGCGGAGACCGGCCTCTTCGACACCTTGGCGCACCCCGACCTCATCAAAAACGAGTCCCCCGCCGAGTGGGACTTCGCCCGCCTGCGCGAGGACATCTGCCGCTCGCTCGACCGCATCGCCGCCACCGGAGTGGCCATGGAGCTGAACACCAGCGGAAAGCTCAAAAGCCTCTCCGAAATGAATCCCTCCCTGCCCCAGCTCATCCTCATGCGCGAGCGCGGCATCCCGGTCGTCATCGGCGCCGACGCCCACCTCGCGGAAAGGGTCGGCGATGGCTACCGCGAGGCGCTCGGGCTGCTCCTGGAAGCAGGCTACTCCGAGGTCAGCTATTTCATCGACCGCAAGCGCCAGAACGTGCCGATCGGTGACGCCCTGGCCTCGCTCGCACCGCGGGCCGCCGCCGTGGGAGTCCCTTGACAGGTCGCGGCGGCGCGGGCTGTATGCCGTCGCGTATGAAGAAACTGATTTTCCCCGCTCTGCTGCTGGCTTCCACCCTGATGCTGCCGACCCCGGCGCGCGCCCAGGACAAGGAGAAGGACGACACCCCTCTGGCCAAGGAAATGGGCAAGGTGGATGAGGCATTCAAGGGCTTCCGCCGCGAGACCGATCCCGTGAAGGGAGCCAAGGCCGCTCGCGAAGCGCAGGATGCCCTTCTGAAGACCCTCGCCTTCACCCCGGCGCTGATCGAAAAAATGCCCGCCGGTGAGGCCAAGGAAAAGGCCCTCGTCGCCTACCGCACCCAGATCGGCCAGCTCTTCGTCACCTTCTGCGAAGTCGAAGCCGCCTTCGTCGCCAAGGACCTGCCCGGCGTCGCCAAGCTCGTCGATGCCGTGAAGGCCGCCAAGAAGAAGGGCCACGACGAGTTCATGGAAGACGAGGACAAGTAATCCCAGCGATTTCCCAAAACGAAAAGGCCCCGTTCGCTCCCGCGGACGGGGCCTTTTTCGCGAAAATGACCCGAGTCCGCTTTTCCGGTTTTCCGCTTTCCCTAGGCATACCGGAAAAGCGGAATTTTCAGGCGCCGGACTCCTAACGGTCACGGCCTGAACTCACCTCAGGAGCCACTCCAGTAATTCCAGTATCTATACATACTGGATTACTGGAGTTCGCTCGCCGGCACGAAAAAGCCCCGTTCACTCACGCGAACGGGGCTTTCTTCAGAAAGGAAATCTCAGTTCACTCCTTCACCGACACATCGGTGCCGAGCTTCACCTTGCCATAGACGATCGGCATCACGGCGCTGGGGCCGCGAACGCAGGCATGGGACGCCGCGCGACGCGAGCGCGGGATCGGACCGATGTGGTGGCCGACGCCGTCCCAAGTCAGGCGCATCCAGTAGTTCATCGGCGCGCCGACGAACTTGCCGCCTTCCGGCACGTCCTTCGGGGTTTCGCCGTCCACCTGATCGCCCGCCGCGTCATAGACCCGGCCGTAGGAGTTCGAGGACTTGTCGACGAGCTTTTCGAGGATCTTGTAGTCGCCCGGAGGCGTCGGACGAGAAGGCACGCCGCTGGAAACCGGATAGTCCATCGCCACCTCGTCGCCGTTCATCAGGAAGCCGCGCTGGATCGGCAGCGAGATGACGATGTGCGAGTTGCTTTCGTTGGTCTTGGCGAGCACGTCCTCGTTCTTCCAGACCTTCATCGTCTTCGGGTAGTCCGGCTCGGCCTTGAAGTGATCGTAGGTGCCCGGCGGGAAAGGATTGGTCGACTTGCCTTGGCCCTCGATCGGCTTGCCATCGGGACCGGTGGCCACGGATTTGTGGGCGCAACTGGCTAAAAACAGCGCCAAAACGCTGGCGAGAACGCGGAAAAGGGACGTCAAATACTTCATGGGACTGGCTGGGCGGCGGGTCTATACCTTACCTCCTCGCGTCCCGCAACCCCTTAACCCTAACGAGGATCGAGACCGTCCGCCCGCTGGAGCAGGGCCTTGGCACCTTCCTCGTTGCGTTTTTCGCCCTGCCAGATGGCCGCGAGACGGCGCAGCGCGGTGGCGGTTTCCTTTTTCTTGTCGGGCGGATAGGTGCGGATTGCCGTCCGCAGGCGGTCTTCGGCCGCCTTGGTCTGCTTGCTTTCCAGCAGGCACTCGGCGAACTCGGTGAGGAAGACGGGATCCGTCGCCGGGCCCTTTTCCCCGGAAAGACTCTCCGCCTCGCGGAAGAGCCGCGATGACTTCTCTCGCGATTCCGGATCGCGGCGACTCGCCACCGCCAGCTTCACCGCCACCTCCGCGTCGGAGGGATGGTAAAACATCGCCTTCTCCAGGAGCAGGCGCGCGTCGCGGGGCAAATCCGCGTTGAGAAATTCATCCGCCAGCTCGGTGAACTGGGCCACGTCACCGCCCTTCACCTTGAGCGCTTGGGCACCGTGCTCGCGGGCTTCCGCAGCGCGATCCTGTTTCCGGTAGAGCTTGGCCAGCGACTGGTGCGCGAGCCCTTGGTTGTTATCGATGGCGACCACATCGAGCAGCGTTTGCTCGCCTTCCTTGTCCCGTTCAGCAGCGAGTTGCAGGATGCCGAGCCGCGTCCGCAGTGCGAGCGACGACGGCACCGCCTCCACGTGCTTCGCCAGCATTTCGATCGCCTCCGGCAGCCGGCCGGTCGTGCGGAAATGCTCGCTAGCCGCACGCGCCAACACCGGGTCCTCCGGCTCACGCAGGCAAGCGCCCTTCAGCAATTCATCGACCTTGGCACGAGCCGTCTCATCGTCCTTGGGAAAAAGCGTCCGGGCCATGTCCACCGCTGCCAGCACCTCCGACGGTCCCGGCTGTGATGAAGCGATCGACTCAAAAATGGCCGTCGAGCGGTCGCGCTGATCCAGCGACTCGTAGATGCGGAACAACCGCCGCTGGATCGAAAGCTGGCCGGGAAACCGGGCGAGCGCCTTTTCCAAGGTCTCCCGCGCCATCTTCCCGGCGAAGTCATCGTCCGGCGAAGCCTCGCGCAGGAAATCGGCGTAGGCGAACTGCGCATCCAGCCGCTGCGGCTGGCCGGCGGCAAACTCGCGATAAAGCGTGGAGGCACCCTCGATATCGCCATTCGCGCGATGCTGTTCCGCCACGCGGGTCACCAGCGGATACGCGGCCGGATCGGCAGCGCGTGCCTTCTCGATCGCTTCCGCCGCCGCCTTTCCGTCTCCACGCTGCTCGGCCAGGATCCCCAGCGCGAAATCAAGCTGCGGCGACGCCGCCAAGGGCGACATCACAACAAGCCAGATCGGTAAGGCGGATTTCATGCGTGGAGCTATCAAAGCGGAATCCTGCTAACTGGTCAAACGCCGGGCGAGGCCATCTCTCGAGCCAACTCAGCGCCCGAGCAGACGTTTCCAAAACGACTTGGGATAGTCCGGATAGGCCTCGGCTGGAATCCCGTTGAAGGCGGAAGCTGACACCGCGCCGTCCAGAGATACGCCCTGTTCGATCGCCGGCAGGGCGGATCGCACGGGGGCGCTTCCTTCCGCGATGCGATAGACATATTCCTTCCGCCCACGCCTGAGGTGGTCCTGCGCCAAGCGGGTGGCAATCTCCACGATCGGTTCGGCATGATTGGGAATCCTGACCGGCTTCCTGTCGCTCGTGTACACGGAGAAGGTATCCAGAAAATGAATCCGGTGCCCGGCATCCAGCAACATCACTCGACCGAAGACTTCCCGGATCCATTCCCGCAAGCGCTTCGCAAGTAACTCGTCCCCTGCAAGGTCGAGGACCCTCGCCCCGATTCCGTCCTCTTCTGCACCCTCGGCCGCGAGAATATCCGCCGCTTGCGCGACCATCTCGTCAGTCACAGGCGCAGGGCGAGGTGAGTTTATGGACACGGGAAGCAAGGGAGGAACGTCCTTCTCAGAAACTCCAGTCGCCCTTGTCCAGCTCACACACACAAGCGACCAACAGGTCGATCGACGCCTGCAGGTCCTTCTTGTTCACCATCTCGATCGTCTGGTGGATGTGCCGCGTCGGCACCGAAACGGCACCGGCGATCGAACCACCGGGCACCATGCGCTGCAGACCGGCGGTGTCCGTGCCGCCCGCGGCGAGAATCTCCGGCTGCCACTGGATCTTGTGCTTGTCGGCAGTCTGCTTCATGTAGGCCACCATGCGATAGTCACAGATCACCGAGCTATCCATGATCTTGATGCCCGCGCCTTCGCCGAGCGCCGTGCAACGTTCCTGCGGCGTCGAGCCGGGAACATCATACGCAATCGTCGTATCGAGCCCGAAACCGAAGTCCGGCTTAATCTCCAGCGCGGAGACATTCGCGCCACGCAGGCCGACTTCTTCCTGCACAGTGAACACGGCGTAGAAATCGTAGGCTGGTTTCTTGCGCGACTTCACCAGCGCTCGCAGTGCCTCGATCAGCAGGAAGACGCACACGCGGTTATCCAGTGACTTCACATTCACACATTCGCCCATCTCCAACAACGGGCTCCAGCGCGTGACCGGATTGCCCACTTCCACATACTTCGCGACTTCCTTCTTCGGCAGGCCGGTGTCGATGAAGTAGTCGGTGATCTTCGCCGGCTTGTTGCGGTCTTCCGGCTGCATGATGTGCGTTGGCTTCGCGCCCATCACGCCGAGGAGGTCCTTCTTGCCGTGGACGATCACGCGCTGTGAGGTCAGCGCCTTCGCATCGAAGCCACCGAGCGGATTGAAGCGGATGAAGCCCTTGTCATCGACGTGGGTGACAATGAAGCCGATCTCGTCCATGTGAGCCGCAGCCATCGAGCGCTTGGCAGAGGATCGGCCCTTCTTCAAGGCGACCACGTTGCCCATGTTATCGATGCGGATCTCATCGGCGAGACCCTTGATTTCCTTGAGCACCAGCTCGCGGATCAGCTTTTCGAATCCCGGCGCGCCGGGGGCTTCACAGATACGGGAAAGGAGCGCGACATCAATGGCCATAGCGCGCACGCTAGAGGGCCGATCCCGGCGGTGAAAACCAGAAAACCGCCGGATTAACGGGATTTTTCGCCACTTCCTCCGGCCGCGAGTTCAGGGAAATCCTTCGTTAGATCGAGCGGATCGCCGCTTTCCCGCTGGATCTCCAGCAGCCGCTGGAAAAGCGGCACCGCAAGCGCCTTGCCCTCAGGCGTGGCGAACAGGTCCTCCATTTCATCCGGATCCGCCTTGAGGTCGAAGACCCGTGCGACCTTGGCCTTCGGATAGAGGATCAGCTTCTTGCCGTCCCGCTCGATCATCCGCTGGAGATCCATATACGCGCCGATCACTGCATCACGCGCCGTCCCCTTGTCTTCCCAGTGCGGGCGCAGGTCTTGGAAATTGATGTCCGCTTCCACGGGTGCGCCGGCGAGCTTCAGCACGGTCGGCATCGCGTCCTGGAGATAAACCGGAGCGTCGATCTTCTTGCCCGCCGGCACGCCGGGACCGACCACGAGGAACGGCACCCGCACGCTGGCGTCATAGAGGTTCTGTTTCCCCAGCAGCCCGTGCTCGCCGCAGGAAAGGCCGTGGTCCGCAGTGAAGAAGACGTAGGTATTCGCCGCCGCCGGGCTTTTCTCCAGCGTGTCGAGAATGCGGCCGATCTGGGCATCCAGATACGTGATCGCCGCGTAATACTCACGGCGATGCGTCTGCACCGCGAACGGCGTACGCGGGAAGGGCGCGAGGTTCTCATCCCGCAGTCCCTTCGCAGCGCCCATTGCCTCGCGGTAGGGATAGAGCGGCAGGAAATTCGCCGGCACTTTCACCCGCGACATCGGATAGCGATCCAGCACCTCGCCGGGCGACTGCCGGGGATCGTGCGGGGCATTGAAGGCCAGATACATGAACCACGGCCGCTCATCCTTTTCCCCCACAAATTCCGCGAAATCATCCGCTACCACCGCACTCCAGTGCTCACCGCCGGTCCAGAAGCCACCTTCCTCCGGATCGCTCGCACTCCACGTGTCCGGCTTTCCCTCGACCGGGCGGAAATAGGCATTCTTCCCGTCCGGGGCCATCCCGCCAGGCCGGAAGTGCCGGATCTCTGCGAAGACCTTCTTGTGATCCGCCTCAATGTGCCACTTCCCGGAAAAGCAGGTGCGATATCCCTGCGCCGCCAGCCGCTGCGGCCACAGCTTGTTGGCGGCCACGTAGTCTTGATTCAGCTTCGGCTCCGCATCGCGCGCCCGCCAGAGCTGCTTGCCGGTCATTAGCATGGTCCGGCTCGCCACGCAGATCGCTCCGTGCCAGCCGCCGGGATTATAGACATGGGTGAAGGTCGTCCCGCGTGCCGCAAGCCGGTCCAAGTTCGGCGTGTCGATGTCCTCGTGACCCAGCGCGTGGACCCCTTTCCACGTCAGGTCGTCGCCGAACAGGAACAGCACATTGGGTTTCTCCGCCGCCGGCAAGCTCCCCAGAAGCACCGCCATGGCGGCCAAACGCATCAAAAACGGCATCCGCAAAATACCCCGAAACCGAATCGAATTTGTCAGACATCTCGGCGCAAAACCCGCGTTCAACCCCTTCAAAAGCTGGATATTTTTCGCCATCTCCTTGTTCTATTTTGCAATCAAACCTTCCGTTCCCACTGATTGGGAAAGTATTCCATGTCGTTCCATGGTTAAAACACGGTTGAAACTTGGCCGGGCCTAACTTCGTCTCTAGACAACTTCCATGCCCGCCTCCCACCAGCCATTTCGCCTCGACGGTCGCGTCGCCTGGGTCACCGGATCCAGCCGCGGCCTCGGACGTGTGATTGCCGAGACTCTCGCCGCTGCCGGTGCCAAGACCGTCGTCAATTGCTTCGCCAGCCGCGACCAAGGCGAGGCCGTGGTGGCCGGCATCCTCGCCGCGGGTGGCGAGGCAATGCTCGTGGCGGGCGATGCCATGAACGAAACTGAGATCGACCGCATGGCCGGAGAGATCGAAAGCGAGTTCGGACCGGTCGACATCGTGGTCGCCAATGCCACGCCCTTCCAGCCCATGAAGGAACTGGAAGACTACACCTGGGAGGAACACCAATCGATGGTGGACGCCTTCATCAAGAGCCCCTTCTTGCTCGCCAAGAGGCTGCTGCCCTCGATGAAGGACCGCCGCACCGGCCGCATCATCAACATCACCAGCGAGGTCTTCCACGCCGGCATGCCGAAATTCAGCGCCTACGTCGCGGCCAAGGGCGGCCAGATTGGCTGGAGCCGCTCGATGGCCAACGAACTCGCGCCGCACGGCATCACCGTGAACACCGTCGCCCCCGGCTGGATCCCCGTGGAGCGCCACGACGACGTGCCGGAAAGCGACAAGGCCGGCTACCTCGCCACCGTCCCGATGGAACGCTGGGGAAAGCCCTCGGACATCGCCCACGCGGTCACCTTTTTCGCCTCCGAGGAAGCCTCTTTCCTCACCGGTCAGACGCTCGTCGTGAACGGCGGACGCACGCTCTGGTGAAGAACTTCGGTGCCCCGAAGAACATTGCGGATTTTCCCTTGCCAAAGGCCGGGCAGCCCCATAGTTCTTCGCCCCCCGCCGATACAAATGGGTAGGTGCCCGAGTGGCTAAAGGGGGCAGACTGTAAATCTGCTGGCTTACGCCTACGCTGGTTCGAATCCAGCCCTACCCACCATCCTCTCTCTGAGAGGATCATGCGTATCTCTTGCCCAAGTCGGACGAGGTCGCGGATGCCAGCACGATGCGCTTTTCCGTGCGGTTCTCCCTTTCCCGCATCAACTGCCCTCTCGCATCCACTGGCGAACGAGCAGGAGCATCGCTTTCCAGCAACTCCTGTTGGGGCCGACCTCCCGGCCGTACAACAAATTGGACGGGCTTCAACGAAGCCCGTCCATGAATTGATCTCAAAGAGATGCATGCCACGGGCCACGATCGTGGCCCATCGCCTTCAGGCTTCTCAGAGCACCATGTCCTTGAGCGCCTTGAGCGGGCGCACCTTGACGGCGGTGGAAGCAGGCTTGGCCTTGAACATGACTTCTTCCTTGGTGAAAGGATTGATGCCCTTGCGAGCCTTCACGGCAGGCTTCTTGACCGTCGAGATCTTCAGCAGGCCGGGAAGGACGAACTCACCCACGCCGCGCTTGTCGAGGTGGCCACCGATGATGGCACCGAGACCGTCGATCACCGAACCCACTTGCTTGCGGGTGAGACCGGTTTCAGCAGCGATCTGATCGAGGATTTGCGTCTTCGAGTACTTGTCTTTGATGGGAGCTTGCTTCTTAGCCATGCACGAGGCGTGAACGATCTTGCCCGTCGCGTCAAGGCTTTGAAGGACAGGAGCATACTCTAAGTGAGGTGCGGCGAATCCGTCTCCGTACAAGAAAAAAGAAGACTGCCATTTTTTAAAAAAACAAAGCCCATCCGCTTGCCATCAAGGCGCGGTAAAATGAGCAGCGCTCATACCTGTTTCCGTTTCACTTCCCCTAGCTCGCCGGGGAGCAGCTTCACGGCGAATGAGTGGTCGGATCTGCCTTCTGAGCCTTGGCCGAAGGCTTCGGCTCCGGGAAACGCAGGCCGACGATGTCGCCGTTCTCCAAGGCCATCTCATCGACCTGCTCGCGGGTCGCCCAGACTTCGATCTCACGGCGACTGCCGCTCTCGGGCACCACACTCAGCCGGGCGAAGGGACCGGCGACGAAAAGATGGCTGACCCGGCCGGCCACGCTCACGCCCTCTTCGGCGGCGAACTTCAGCTCGATCTCGTGCGGGCGGACATAGCGAC
Organism: Luteolibacter sp. Y139; assembly: GCF_038066715.1. Lineage (NCBI taxonomy): Bacteria > Pseudomonadati > Verrucomicrobiota > Verrucomicrobiia > Verrucomicrobiales > Verrucomicrobiaceae > Neoluteolibacter > Neoluteolibacter soli. The sequence continues at coordinate 870,148 of NZ_JBBUKT010000001.1, forward strand.
CGTCATCGAGCTTGTTCACCTCGCCTAGAAACTCATAGACGAAAGAGGTACGAGGTTCATCGTAGATCCCCTGCGGCACGCCGGTCTGTTCGATACGGGCGTTCCGCATGACCACGACCTGGTCGGCGAGTTCCAGCGCTTCTTCCTGGTCGTGGGTGACAAACAGCGTCGTCAGTCCGATTTCATCGTGGAACTGGCGCAGCCAGCGGCGCAGATCCTTGCGCACCTGGGCATCAAGCGCGCCGAAGGGCTCATCAAGCAATAGCACCTTCGGCCGGATGGCCAATGCACGGGCAAGCGCGACGCGTTGGCGTTGACCACCGGAGAGCTCGTGCGGGCGACGCTTGTCGAGACCATCGAGCTTCACGAGGTGAAGCAGTTCCTTCACCCGCGAATCGATCTCGCTCTTCGCGGGACGCTTCGATCCGGGCAGCACGGTGAGGCCGAAAGCGATATTGTCCGCCACGGTCATGTGCTTGAAGAGCGCGTAGTGCTGGAAGACAAAACCGACGCCGCGCTTGCCCGCTGGCACGTCCGTCACGTCCTCGCCGTGGAAGAGCACGCGACCGCTGCCAGCGTCGGCGTATTCAAGTCCCGCAACGATGCGCAGCAAGGTCGTCTTGCCCGAACCCGAAGGGCCTAACAGGGCCGTCAACGAGCCGTCAGGAATTTCGAGCGAGACATCATCGAGCGCCGTGTAGCTACCGAAAGTCTTGTGGATGGACTGGATCGAGACGGACATGGGAAGAGGCGGAAAGCTGGAAGAGCGAAAAAAGGGTCAGTGCCTGCCTTTGGCGGAGTGACCGGTGAAATGTTCGACGGCGGTTTTCAGGCCCAGCGTGAGGAGGGCGAGCAACGCCAGCAACGCGGCACAGGCGAAGGCGGCGCTGAAGTGATACTCATTGTAGAGCACCTCCACGTGCAGCGGCAGCGTGTTGGTCTTGCCGCGGATGTGGCCGGAGACAACCGAGACCGCGCCGAATTCACCCATGGCGCGTGCGTTGCAAAGCAGCACACCATAGAGCAGACCCCACTTGATATTGGGCACGGTCACGCGACGGAAGATCTGCCAACCGGTCGCACCAAGCGTAACCGCGGCTTCTTCCTGATCGCTGCCCTGGCTTTCCATCAGCGGGATCAACTCGCGGGCGACGAAGGGAAAGGTGACGAACACCGTGGCGAGCACGATGCCCGGCAGGGCGAAGATGATCTGGATGTCGTTCTCCTGGAGGAACGGCCCGAACCAACCGCGCGCGCCGAACATCAGCACGAACACAAGACCCGCGATGACCGGCGACACCGCGAACGGCAAATCGATCAGCGCGAGCAGGAACGAGCGGCCCTTGAAGCGGAATTTGGTAATCAGCCATGCAGCGGATACACCGAAAACCGTATTGAGCGGCACGGCGATGAAGGCCGCAATCAGCGTGAGCTTGATGGCGGACAGCGCGGCATCGTCGGTGAGCGCTTTCACAAGCACATCCGCGCCACGGCGGAAGGCCTCGATGAACACCGCGGCCAGCGGCAGCAGCAGGAACAGCGAGAGGATGACGAAGGCGACGCCGATGAGCAGCCAGCGGACCGGGGCAGATTCAGTGGTGACGGAACGATAGGCCATCGGTTCAGCGGGTCTGCCAGTTCAGGCGACGTTGAAGAAGATTGATGAGGAAGAGCAGCCCGAAGGAAACAATCAGCATGCCGGACGCGATGACCGCGGCAGCCTCATACTTGAATTGCTCCAGCTGTTTCACGATGAGCAGCGGCAGGATCTCCGTCTTCATCGGCAAGTTGCCCGAGATGAAAATGACCGAACCGTATTCACCGATGGCGCGCGCGAATGCCAGCGTGAAGCCGGTGATCAGCGCGGGCACCAGCATCGGGAAAATCACCCGGCGGAACGTGGTCCAGCGACCCGCACCAAGACTCGCTGAGGCTTCTTCCAACTCATGTCCCAGATCCTCCATGACCGGCTGCACGGTGCGGACCACGAAAGGAAAGCCGATGAAGGTCAGAGCGATGAAAACGCCGATCGGCGTGTAGGCGCTCTTGATGCCCCACTCGAACAGGATCTTCCCGATCCAGCCATTCGGCGCGTAGATCTGGGTGAGCGTGATGCCCGCCACGGCGGTGGGCAGCGCGAAAGGAAGATCCACGATCGCATCGAGGAGCTTCCTTCCGGGAAATTCATACCGCACCAGCACCCACGAGACCAGCAGGCCGAAGACCACGCTGACGGAGGCGGCGGCCGCACTGGCCCCAAAGGTCAGCCGGGCGGCGGCCAGCGTCCGGGGAGAGGTCAGGATCGACCACCACTCGGCAGGACCCAAACCGGCCGCCTTGATGAACAAGGCGGCCAGCGGGATGAGGATGATGCCGCTCAGCCAGAAGATGGTGATGCCCATCGAAAGGCCGAAGCCGGGAATAACGCGTTGCTTCGCCATTAAGTATTCAGCTCTCAGTTGGGAGTTTTTAGCAGGGGCACCCGGTCGTCTGGCTGCTTTTCGCTGAAAACTCGATTCTGAAAACCCGCAAACTGCGTCTTATTTCTTCCCGTAGGCTTGGTCGAAGGTTCCCCCGTCGTCAAAGTGGGTCTTCTGTGCCTTGGCCCAGCCACCGAAGTCCTTGTCCACGGTGACCAGCGGGATGCTCGGCAGCTTGCTGCTGAACTTGGCGAGAATCTCCGCCTTGCGGGGGCGGTAGAAGTTCTGGCCGGCCAGCTCCTGGGCTTCATCCGTGTAGAGGAATTCCAGGTAGGCCTTGGCCGCTGCAGCGTTGCCGTGCTTCTCCGCATTCTTTTCCACCACCGCCACCGGAGGCTCCGCGAGGATACTCAGCGAGGGGTAGATGATCTCGGTCTGACCCGGGAACTGCTTCTCAATGAGATACGCCTCGTTTTCCCACGACAGGAAGACGTCACCGATCTTATTCTGCGCGAAGGTATTCGTCGCGGCGCGGGCACCGGTGTCGAGGATCGGCACGTTCTTGAAGAGCTTGGTGATGTAATCCAGCACCTTCGCCTGGTCGCCGCCGTATTGCTTCTCCGCCCATGCCCAAGCCGCCAGGTAGTTCCAGCGGGCGCCGCCCGAAGTCTTTGGATCCGGCGTGATCACCTGCGTGCCATCCTTGATGAGATCAGGCCAGTCCTTGACACCCTTGGGGTTTCCCTTGCGGACCACGAAGACGATCGTGGAGGTATAGGGCGAGCTATTGTCCGGCAATTTCGTCTGCCAGTTATCCGGAAGCAGCTTGGCCTTGTTGGCGATGACATCGATGTCACCAGCGAGCGCCAGAGTCACGACATCCGCCGGCTGGCCATCAATGACGGCGCGCGCCTGCTTGCCGGAGCCTCCGTGCGATTGCACGATCTTAATCTTACCCTTGCCATCAGCCTCCCACTTCTTCGTGAAGGCGGCATTCACCGCTTCGTAGAATTCGCGGGTCGGGTCATAGGAGACATTCTGGAGTTCGATTTCGCCGCCAGCGGAGGCTCCTCCTTTGCTCTTGCAACCCGGCAGCACCAGCAGGGAGGCTAGGGCGAGCGGAATAAAGTATCGTGCTTTCATGGTTTCAGTATCGGTGAGGGTTATCGTGTGTAGATCTGGTCGAAAACGCCGCCGTCGGCAAAGTGAGTTTGCTGGGCCTTCGGCCAGCCGCCGAAGTGGTCGATGGTGACGAGTTCGATTTTCGGGAATGTGGCGGCGTACTTTGCCGCAGCCTGCGGGTCGCGGGGACGGTAGAAATGCTTGCCGGCGAGATCCTGTCCCTCCGGCGTGTAGAGAAACTCAAGATAGGCCTTCGCCGCCTCGGTGCTGCCCTTTTTTGCGGCGGTTTTTTCAACCACTGCCACGGGGGGCTCTGCGAGGATACTCAATGACGGATAGACGATCTCGGTTTCTCCCGGGAACTGTTTCGAAATCAGATGGGCCTCGTTCTCCCATGAGAGGAGCACGTCGCCGATCTTGTTTTGTGCGAAGGTCGTGGTGGAGCCGCGCGCGCCGGAGTCGAGCACCGGCACGTTATGGTAGAGCTTGGCGATGAATTCGCGGGCGGCCTTTTGGTCACCGCCGTTTTGCTTCTCCGCCCATGCCCAGCCGGCGAGGTAGGTCCAGCGCGGGGCTCCGCCGGTTTTCGGGTCGGGAGTGATGACTCCCACTCCGTCCTTCACCAGATCACCCCAATCCTTGATCCCCTTCGGGTTGCCCTTGCGGACGACGAAGACGATCGTGGAAGTATAGGGCGAACTGTTGTTCGGGAGCTTGGTTTGCCAGTCCGTGGGAAGCAGACCGGTCTGCTTCGCGATCATGTCGATATCGAGCGAGAGCGCGAGCGTCACGACATCCGCCGGCTGGCCATCGATGACGGCCCGCGCCTGCTTGCCCGAGCCGCCGTGAGACTGGGTGATCTTGATCTCACCCTTGCCTTCCGCGGCCCACTTCTTTGCGAAGGCCACATTGACCTCCTCGTAGAACTCGCGGGTCGGATCGTAGGAAACGTTCTGAAGCTCGATGGCTGCCGCGCCGGAACCGTGCTGCTGGCTCTTTTCCTTGCATCCCGGCAGAGCGATGAGCGCTGCGAGGAGGGCGGGAATCAATGCGTGCGATTTCATTGTTGGAGAAAGGGGGTTCCGGCGAGCAGCTCGCACTTCAGAAGTAGAAGCGGACGCCTGTGAGGAAGGTGGTGCCTTCGTAGTCGCCACCATTGCCGCCGCCATCGAGCTTGGCGTATTCGGCACCGGCCATGAGCTTCAGCTTGTCGCCGTAGATGAAGTACTGCGCGCCTAGATAGAATGCCTGGTAACGATCGCCACGACCGCCGCCGGTGAGATTCGGCGCCTCGCTTTCATAGCGGGTCTGGCGGATCACACTGTCGGGACCATCGCCATCGGTGTAGCTGTAGCGCGCGACAAGCTGCAGGCGCTTCGGGATGATATCGTACATCGGCTGGATGAAGAAGCCGAAGACGTCCCCGTCCTTGCCTTCGCCACCGGAGCCATTGAAGCCTTCCACCACCAGCGCCCATGGTCCCTGCTCAGCCCAGAAGGTGGCGGACACGAGGTCATCGTAGCGGGTGAAGAGATGGTCGTCCTTGTCGTGATCGCTGTGGATCCAATCCAAGCGGAAGTCCGCCTTCTCCCAGCCGAAGCACGCCTTGGCATCGTAGCCGACACCGGCACCGTAGCTGTAGGCACCACCGAACTTGCCGAACTCCTTGTCGCTATCGTTCGAATAACCGCCCACCTGCCAGGTGAAGTCCCCCACCCTGCCCTCAGCCGTGAGCCCGAGCATACGGTTCACGCGGAGCTGGTTGAAGACCTGCGAGCTATCGAAAGTCTGCTGCAGGTCACTCGACTGGAGCCAGTCGAAATAGCCGATCAGCGGCTTCATGTGACCAGCGGTCAGCGTGAAGTTCTTGTTCGGCTTCCACCGGACGTAGGCGTCCTCGAGGCCATTGTAGAAGGGATCGAAATTGTCCGTGCTCTGGAAGGTCGCGCGGACTTCCAGGGTCTTCTCAAACATCTTCGCATCGAAGCCGAAGCGGAAGCGGCGATCCTCCCATGCATCGGCATCCCCTTGATCGGAATCCACCCAATAATATTGCCCTTGGTATTTCCCGATCAGCTTGAACTCTTCCAGCAGCGGATTCTTGTCGTTCTTGTAGAGGACAAAATTGCTCCACAGCTTGTCGAACGTCGCCGTCTCTTCCGCGGAAGGTTCGCTGAAGGGAGAGAAGTCGAAGGCAAGGCTGGTCGAGGGCAAGGCCAGGAAGCCCGCCGCGGCCAGCAGCAGAGTCTTCGGTGATTGGGGTGCACGGGCAGCGACGGAGATCATCCGCACTCCCGGGGTTCGGGTGGTGTTGGTTTTCATGGTATCGGGAAATGGCTCCTATGGGGAGGCTCGGTGCCCCTGGTAAGGGGTTGCGGGACTCGGGGAGCTGCCGCGCAGGCAAAAAAAGAGACCATCGATGAGGAATGCGGGAACGGGACGGGGATGCGCATCGAGGCGCTCTCACCGCTTTTGGGTCCGTTCGCCGAGTTCCTCCGGTGGTCCGGTTGGGTCTCTGGATCAGGAAACGTGGCGGGTTCGGATGGAACCCGCGATGTGGAGGGAAATGGGGTTACTTCAGTTTAAGAAGCCGAGCCAGGCTCGTCGGATTTGGCCGGGAAGCGGGTCTTTTCAAGACTCTCGACCTGGGTCACGCGTCCTTCGTGGACGATGATCTGGACGGAGCCGAAGCGCAGGTCTTCGACCTTCTTTCTCACGACCTCCAGCCAGTCGGCTGATAGGGCGGCGGTGTCCGTTTTCGGACGGTCATTTGCTTTGGTGCTCATCGCTCGGGGCGGTCACAAGTTGGGAAAGTCCTTGGAGGAATCCGTCCGCGGGGTTGGCTTTGCCGCGGGCGGGGGTGGCGCTGTTCTTCACGCCGGGGTGAGTGGAGAATGGTGGAGCGATGCCGTCGCGGCGCATCTTGCGCAGCGTGACTTCCACCACTTGGGCGAGGGTGTAGCGGTCGAGGATGTTGGCGATGGCGTTGCGCACGTCGATCATCAGCATCCGCAGGCCGCAGTGGTCCTCATCCGGGCAGGTGCAGCGCTGGTAGGCGAATTCACTGGCGCAGCAGATGGGAGCCAGACGGCCGTCCATCAGGCGAACCAGATCGCCGATGCGGATCTTGTCGGCTGCAGTGGCGAGCGTGTAGCCGCCCAGCTTGCCGCGCTTGGTTTCGACGATCCCTGCTTCACGGAGCTCCTGGAGGATGCGCTCGATGAATTTCAGGGGCAGCCGGTTTGCATCCGCGAGTTCGACACCAGACACGACCGGCAGCCCCATTTCAGTGGCAATACCCAGATGGATGGTGGCGCGCAGAGCATACTCGGCTTTCTTGGAAAGGTGCATCGGCGAATGTGGAGTTGAGAGTAGGAATTAAATGCGGGTGGTCAAGAGGGTTTTTGAAATTCGTCATAACCACTTGTTTTAAAGTAAGTTAATGAAAGATCCCACTCTTTCCCGCCACAGAATAGTCCCGAAATCCCCTTGGGACCAAGGAATCTTTTCCGGCCAAAACCCCCGCCCAGTGGGGGTTTTACCCGGGTATTGCCGGATCAGGATTGGACGCAGGAATCAGGAACCGCAATCAGCCCCGATTTCACGCGGAATTCCGCTCAAATGCCGCTTCCACCGAAAGCCCCGGATCCAGTCCGTTTTCCAGCAGCCACTCGCCATTGAAGAGCTTCGACTGGTACTTCGCCCCGGAGTCGCACAGGATGGTCGCGATCGTCAGGCCCGGACCATGATCGAGGGCATACTTCACCGCTCCCGCGACATTGATCCCGCTGGAAAGCCCCAGGAACAGGCCTTCCTCGCGGAGAAGCTGATAAACCACCGACAGCGCTGTCTGGTCGTCGACGCGGTAGGCCTTGTCCACGGTGATGTCCTCAAGGTTCCTCGTCACGCGGCCTTGCCCGATGCCTTCGGCAAATGAGTCGCCGTCATCGTTGTCGAGGTTGCCATGGGTGAACCACGACCACATCGCCGCGCCGTAGGGATCCGCGCAAACAACCGTCACCTCCGGGTTCTTCTCCTTCAGGAAGAGCGAGGTGCCAGCCAGCGTGCCGCCGGTGCCGACGGCCGCCACAAAGGCATCCACCGTGCCAGCCGTCTGCTCCCAGATCTCCGGCCCGGTCGTCTCGTAGTGAGCCTGGCGGTTGGCGGTATTGTCGAATTGGTTCGCCCAAAACCACCCGCGTTCCTCCGCCATGCGACGGGCGATGTGGTTGTAGTTGTCCGGGTCGCTGTAAGGCTTGGCCGGCACGGGAATGACCTCCGCTCCCAAGGTGCGAAGATACTGGAGCTTCTCCGGCGATTGGGTCTCGGGAATAATGATGACCGTCTGGTAGCCGCGTGCATGACCGATGACCGTGAGACCGATCCCGGTATTCCCTGCTGTCCCCTCGATGATCGTGCTGCCCGGCTTCAGCACGCCGCGCTTCTCCGCATCCGTAATGAGACCATAAGCGGCGCGGTCCTTCACCGAGCCGCCCGGGTTCATGAACTCCGCCTTGCCGAGAATCTCGCAGCCGGTGAGTTCCGAGAGTTTGTTGAGGCGGATCAGCGGCGTCTTGCCGACGTGCGAATCGACGGCGTGGTACTGGGGGCGACTCATGGTAACAAGTTGGCAGGTTCAGATGGACCAGAGCAAGTCCGCTTGATCCCGGCCGCGACCTTTGCGTCCGGGCTTGGTCTTGATGCTGAGGTTCTTTTCCTCGTAGATGACCAGCGAGTTCGCCGGGATGCTATGCATCAGGAAGACGTTCGCGCCGATCGTTGAATTCTCGCCGATGATCGTGTCCCCGCCGAGGATGGTCGAGTTCGGGTAGATCGTGACGTTGTCGCCGAGATTCGGATGGCGCTTGAGGCCTTTCACGACGTTGCCGTCTTCGTCTTTGATGAATGTGCGCGTGCCAAGTGTGACGCCGTGGTAGATTTTGCAGTGATTGCCGATGTAGCAGGTTTCCCCGATGACCACGCCAGTGCCGTGATCGATGAAGAAATGCGAGCCGATGCTGGCACCGGGATGGATGTCGATTCCCGTTCGCGAGTGCGCCCACTCCGTCATCATTCGCGGAATGATGGGGGCACCGGCACGATAGAGCCGGTGAGCCAAACGTTGGATCGCGATCGCCTCGATGAAAGGATAGGAGAGAATGACCTCCTCGCGGCTGCGTGCCGATGGATCATTCGCATAGGCGGCCTCGATGTCCGTGCGCAGCACCTCGCGCACGATGTGCAAGGCGCGGCAGAATTTTTGCATGATCGGCGGCGTCTTGCCGGTCGGCACATTGGGATTGCCGACGCGGACGCTCTTCCTCACCTGGTCTTCCAGCCGCGAGATGACGTCCCAGAGCCTGCGTGCGGTCAGTTCGGCGAGCGTGCCATTCGGGACCACATCGGTATCAAGGAAGCCTGGAAACAAGAGCTTGAGCAAATCTTCGCAGACCTCGCCCACGCTGTTCTTCGAGGGCAGGTTGAGCGCCTCGGCATTGTTCCAACCGCCAAAGCGTTCGTACGAAGCAAGCAGCTTCGGCACATATTCGCCGTAAGGAATCTCGAACGGGGAATTGCCGGTGGTTTCGAACTTCGAAACGGAAAGGGAAGAGTCACTCATGAGGAGGAACGCTGGTTCCACGGAGCCTTCGCAATGAGCAGGCCCATGCCGCACCAGTCGGTGATGCCGGCGAAGATAAGGCCCGCACCAACGAAGCCGGACAGGCCGAAAAATCCGCGATGTACGAACCACCCAAGCAAGACTCCGGTCAGGACCAGTGCCCCGGCAGCGATGCGAACCTGCCGCTCCAACGAGATGACCTTGGTTTGCCCGCGAGTGACAGGAAGATTCGCCTGGACCCACGCCTGCGTCCCGCCTTCAACGACCACGGCATTCTCATAGCCTGCGGCTTGGAACTGGTCGGCAGCCTTTTGCGCGCGTGCTCCGGAGTGACAGAGGATGTAGATCGGCTCCTGGGAAGACAGCTCACCATTCTCGATCCGCCGCTTCGGAGCGAGTGCATCCAGCGGAACGTTGCGGGCTTCCGGCACATGGACTTCGCCGAACTCCAGCGGAGTCCTGACGTCGATGACCGTTAGAGAGGAATCCTGATCAAGCAGGCGCTTCAGGTCGGTGGGAGCGATTTGGCTCATGATGGCAAATGGGGAGCGTTCAGGATCGGAGGGTGGCGATGAGACGGAGCGGATGCTTCAGCAAATCGATGGCGTCAAGAACGCTGGTCGTAAAGACGTCGGCACTCCGGATTGCGGCACCCGAGGCTCCCTCCTTCTGAATCACGGCGATTCCCAGCGCGGCAGCTTCCAGCATCAGGCGGTCATTGCGCCCGTTGCCAATGGCGACCACACGGTCCGCCCCTAGATCGCGGACATACTCGAGCTTGGTTTCCGCCTGTGCTTCGCCTGGAATGATCGTCAGCGAGACAGGCAGTCCCTCGAGTTGCAAGGCGGCAAGGCCATGCGTATCCGCCGTGAGGACATGGAGCTTGAAGCTTTTCGCCAGGCACCGGAGATCCTCGCGGACACCGAGATGGATGGCACCATCCATCGCGAGCGTCCCGTTGTAATCCATGACAAGGTGCTCCAGCGTCAGCCGGTCGAATCCGGGAATGTCGATCTCGATCATCTCTACCAAGGGTGATTTTTCAGCGCCTCACGATGCCATGCAGCGCGTGGATGAGTGCATCCACATCGGCGCGATTGTTATAGAACGCAAGCGACGGGCGGATGGTGCCCTCCACGCCGAAGTGCCGCACTGCAGGCATGGCGCAGTGATGGCCGGCACGGACGGCGATACCCTGACGATCGAGTTCCTTCGCAATGCGGTCATTCGGAATGCCGGGCACCACGAAGCCGAAGACGCTCGCCTTGTTCACCGCGGAGCCGATCTGCCGGACGCCGTGCACCGAACGCAATGCGTCCTCCGCATACTCGAGAAGCGAGTGCTCATACGCAGCCAGCGCCGGGATGCCGAGGCCGATGAGGTAATCGATCGCCGCCCCGAGGCCGACAACGCCCGCGATGTCCGGGGTGCCCGCCTCGAATTTTTCCGGCGGCGCATTGTAGATCGTCTTCTCGAAGGTCACATCCTTGATCATGTGTCCCCCGCCCTGCCATGGCGGCATCGCCTCGAGCAGGTGTGACTTCCCGTAGAGCGCGCCGATTCCCGTGGGACCGAAGACCTTGTGCCCGGAAAAGACGAAGAAGTCCGCATCCAGCGCCGTCACGTTGATCGGGAAATGCGGCGTCGACTGCGCACCATCGACCAGCACCGGGATCCCGCGCGAATGAGCCATCGCGATGATCTCCTCGATCGGATTCACGGTACCCAAGGCGTTCGACACATGGGTGACGGAAACGATCTTGGTTCGGTCGGTCAGCAGACTCGGCAGCGAATCTAACAAAAGCTCGCCGCGATCGTTGATCGGGATCACCCGCAAGCTCGCTCCAACCTGACTCGCGAGCAACTGCCACGGCACGATGTTCGCATGGTGTTCAAGCTGGCTGACGAGGATCTCGTCGCCCTGGCCGATGTTTTGATGCCCCCAGCTCTGCGCAACGAGGTTGATCGCCTCGGTGGTGCCACGCACGAATACGATTTCCTTCGCGTCCGCTGCACCGAGGAACTGCCTGACCTTTTCACGACCTCCTTCGAAGAGTTCGGTGGAACGTGCTGCGAGGGTATGTGCCGCTCGATGGATGTTCGAATTGTCACGCGAGTAGAAGCGCGAGGTCGCATCGATGACCGACTGCGGCTTGTGCGTCGTCGCGGCATTGTCGAGCCACACCAGCGTGCTTCCGTTCACGTGCTGCTGGAGCGCCGGGAAGTCCTTGCGAACGCCATCGATATTGAACTCCGGCAGCCCCGCAAGCGGCGAAGGCTGCGTGCCGAGGGATGCGAGGCGCAGGCCCGGCAGGTCCTTCAGAAAATAAAAGTCCGGCTCCAGCGATTCGGCACCTTTTCCCGGCAGGCCGTGGTGATGCGGCGCCTTCGCCGGTGCCGGCGAGACCCGCGAACCGAGACCCTGGGTGTAGAACGATGGCTCGCCGAACTCATGCGAGGCATGGTCGCCCGGCCGATGCGTGCCGGTCGGCGGCTCATCACTCTTCGCGACCGGCTCCGGCTCCGCGCCTACCACCGTGGGATGCACGGGCGGAGCGGAAGCCGATGAAGCATGCGGAAAACCGCCGGAAAGCGAGATATCCCGTCCGCCATTCGAGGGACCGGATGATCCCAGCGGGCTCGACAACGGCACATCCGCCGGCAGGCCCGCGACGGTGTGCGGAACCGAGACCGGCACGGACGGCACCTGGGATTCCGCCGCGGATCCGGAAAAGAACTCATTGGCCAGCCGGGAGACCAGCGCCGTCCCGAAGTCATCGGCTCCGAGATCCACCGGCAGAGCCGCTGACTCAAGCCGTGGGATAGACATATTCGTGGTAGTTGCCGATCGAGACGTCTTCGAGAACAGCCAGCGCATCCTCACCCAGCTTCGCGAGCGAGAAGTAGCGCGTCACCAGGTGCGAGGCGATGGAGTGCTCATTCGTGCCCATGTAGCGCACCGACAGACCTGGCTCGATCTCGCCGGCCACGCCCGCCTTCTGCAGGCCCACTACGCCGCGTTGCTTCTCACCCACGCGCAGCAGCAGGATGCTCGTCTTGCCATCCTTGATCGGAAGCTTGTCGCTCGGGATGAGCGGAATGCCCCGCCACGTGATGAAGGGCGAACCGAACAGCGTCACGGTTGGCGGTGGAACGCCACGGCGCGTCGCTTCACGGCCGAAGGCGGCAACCGCCTTGGGATGCGCGAGGAAGAAAGCCGGCTTCTTCCAAACCAGGCTGATCAGTTCGTCGAAATCGTCAGGCGTCGGCGGACCCTTGCGGGTCTTGATGCGCTGGGCGGGATTGACCGAGTTCAGCAGGCCGAATTTCGGATGATTCACCAGCTCGTGCTCCTCGCGCTCCTTCACCGCTTCCACCGTCAGGCGGACCTGCTCGCGGAGCTGGTCGATCGCATTGCTATAGAGGTCGGTGATGCGGGTGTGGGTGCGAAGTACGGTCTGGATCGTACTAAGGTGATACTCGCGGGGGTCCTGCTCATAATCGATGAAATCGGTTGGCAGTTCCGGCTCGCCATCGTCCACGGTGAGCAGGTCGACGGTGACACCCTCGGAGTTCTGCTTCACGCGGTTGACGCGATACACTCCACCATCGACATCCACCCACGGAAGCAGGAGATGCAGCCAGCGTGGCGTGATTTCATCCCATTGTGGCGGGGTGACGGTGGCGGTGGCCAGATTGCGCGCGGCTTCGGCGCTGACGCTGAGACGGACGGGAAGATCGACGGGATCGGGCATGATGATGCGGGGAGAGGTGTTGCTAGAAAAGGAGACGCGGCCGCGCGAAATTCGCGGGACCATGGCGCGAACCTCCGGAAACCGGTCGGCTCGCTTGGTAAGGGAAGGCTTGGCCGCCCGTGGACGGATGCGGCTCGCTGCCTTGCTTCGCCTCCAAGAGTTTGGTCGGCGGCCCTTCCGCCTGTGATCGCCGTGTATCCTCGTGGACTCTCCGGCTCTCGCGAAAGGGGTTGCACGGGTAGCTCAGTAGAGCGGGGTTCCTTTGTCAACGCCTTGCGCCTTCTTATTCCTACTTTTTGACAGAAATGACACTTCGGAGCGATCCCGCGACGGGCCTTCTCCGGAGGAAGCCAACGTGGGCCAATTCGGAAAACCAGCGTTCATTCCTTATAGAATAAAGGAAATCCACGGCACCGATTGTAAAATCGCTTATTCCTCTCCGCCACCGCGCCACTCCAAATCCAACTTTCGCAAAAAACTTCTTGAACTCCCACCACTCAGTCGGCATTAGTCCGTCCGTCAGCCGCAAGCAGGCCTCCTGACGGACTTCCTGCAAGCGATTCGGCCACCCCTAGCAGGGGAGCATGTTGGCATGGTGCCGCAATTTGCGGGACGGGATGAGGCCCCGACCGTAGCGGCGAATCGAAACACACTCTCCTGCACGAACGATGAAATCTTTTCCGACGCCACCTGTTAGCCGAGCCGCATCCTCCTTCGAGGCATCGGCTGCCTGCTGCTGTTGTTGATAGGCGCTGTCGCGATTTTCCGGTGATCCATCGGATGGATTCGCGGTCGACCGGCGATGTTTTGGGTTTCATCGCCAGTTGATCGCTTCGAAGCCACGGCGGGCTCGGGTTTCTTGGGTTCTCTCGAGCCCGCCGTGGTAGTCCACCGAAGGACAACCGATTGAGCGACAGCTCGCGCCTTTCTCGCGATCCCGGGTCTTCTCCGGACCTCTTCATCTCCTGCATCCAGGCCTTTTTTTGGCCAAAACCGATTCCTTACCATGTTACTCTACAAACTTCATTTTCTCACTCCGGGCGAATCGACACGCCGCGCCCTCAGCGCGCGGCTCGTCGCTGGTGCCCGGCCCGACGCCTTCGTGGCGCGCGTCCGCTCCCCCCATCAACCGGACGCCACCGGCGTGCCTGCCAAGCGCGACCCCAAACTCCCCTGACCTCCAACCCTCTCTTTTCATGTACCCCACGCAACAAAACCGCAGTCTTCGCCTCGCCATCCTCGCCGCTGGCCTCGGCACGAGCCTTTCCAATGGAGCCATCCTCGTCAGCCTCGATCCATCGACGGCCCTCTACGACAGCAATATCAAAGGCATCGTAAATGACGGCGGCACCGCTGGCAGCCAGTCCGGTATTCCGGTCCTCGGAGATACCGAGCACGTGAAGGGCCTCACCTTCAATATCGCCTTTACCCCGACAGCTGCCGACCTCGATCGCGCCGTGCCGGCCGATGCACGCACGGTGCTGCTGATTGAGATTGGCGGCACCTCGAATGGCTTCGGCCTCTATCTCATCGATGGCGTGCCGACCGTCCTGTCGAAGCAAGGCTCGAATGATGCAACGCTGCCCGCTTCACTCAACGACACCTCACTCAATGCGATCGCGGTGCAGAGCCCGATCGGCAAGCTGAACGCGGGCACTGCTTACACCTTCTCCGCATCATGGAATCACCTCGGCACTTTGGAGCTGAAGGTTCAACCGGACGGTGGCAGCGCGGTGGTCTCTTCCCACGCGATCTCCGGCACGCCCGGCAACTGGTCCGGAAACGACACGCTCTCGGTCAAAACAATCTCGGCGGCGAACGCCGGCGGCCTGGCAGGAAACAACGCCGGCAACGTCTTCGGCCCGCCCTTCGACGTTAACAATGCCTTCAGCTTCGCCGGTTCCGTGAGCCGGGCCTTGTTCTGGAACGCCTCCTCCGTCACGCCGCCGGTAGCTACGGCACCCGTCGTACTTGGCTTCGAGGCAACCTCCCTCCCCTCCACGGGCAAGGTCCGGCTTCATTGGCGGGTCACTGAAGGCGGTGCACCCGCGGCTACCAACCTCGTGATCAAGTCCGGTGAAACCATTATCCATACGCCCTCCACGTTGGAGAACTTCGCCGACGTGAACGCAAGCGGAGCGACGAACTTCACGATCAGCGCCACCAATGCCACCGGCACGACCACGAAGAACTCGAGCGTCGCGGCGGATACTGCCTTCTCCGCAGAGGTTCGCGCAGATTCGCCTGTCGCTTGGTTCCGTTTCAATGATCAAGCTGGATCATCCCTCATCGCCGACTCCGCTGAAAATGCCGCGCCCCACGATGGCCGGATCTTTGGCCAACCGGTGAGCGGCAGCAGCGGCTTCGTCGATGGTGCCGCACTCTTCGACGGTGGCAGCGGCATCATTTCGAATACCATCCTCGACCCTGCCAATCTCACTTCCGGCTTCACCGTGGAAGCCGTCATCCGCCGGGCTCCGGGAGTAATCGGAGCGAACCCGGTGGTCTTGGCGCAACGCGGCACGACTGGACGCTTCCATCTCACCTCATCTGCCGACGGCAAGCTGCTCACCGACATCGGTGGCGGCGAAGTAAAGCACTCCGACGGCAAGCTTCACGACAATCAGTGGGCTCACGTCGCCGTGGTGGTAGATCGGCTGCACACGGAGGTGCGCTGGTACATCGATGGTGTCCTCGCCGGCTCCAGCGCCGACGGATTGAATCCCGACGGAACCACCTTCAATCCCAACTTCACCGTCGAGTCCGCAACTGGCGAGTGGATCATCGGCCTGGGTAAAGCGCTCACCGGAAACTACTGGAAGGGCAACATCGACGAGATCGCCGTTTATGACCGCGTGCTCGACGATCCGAATGGCGACGCGGACCGGTCCGACTCACGCGTTGATGAACACCGCAATGCATGGTGGAGCGAAACCACCGGCCTGCTCGATTTCAGCGCGTCCAAGACTACGGTCAACTCCGGCGATCCCGTCCAGCTCATCACCAAGGTGGGACCAGACATCACCTCCGTCACGATCGACCATGGCGTCGGCACCGTGCCCCTGGTGAACGGCACCGCGACCATCACGGTTAACCCCGCGGTCACCACGACCTATCAGGTCACCGCAACCGGCCCCGGTGGCAACGTCACGAGCAGCGTGAGCGTGACCGCCCTGCAATACCAGGCACCGATCGTCAAAGGCTTCGCCGTCACCAAGCTCGGCACGCCCGGCCAGGTGCGCCTGCATTGGAAAGTCTCCCAAGGTGAAGCCACGAATCCGACCACGCTGTCAATCAAAGCAGGCGCGACCGAACTTCACGTCCCCACTGCACTCCAGGGCTTCGCGGATGTCGACGCCGGTTCAGCCAACGCCTTCACCCTCACAGCGGTCAACGCCACCGGCACCACCAACGCCAATACCGCTCTCGATGCCGAGAACAACTTCTCCGCGGCAGTCCGGGCGGATGCGCCTGTCGCATGGTACCGCTTCAATGAGCCAGCGGGCACTGAACTCTTCGTAGACTCCGCCGACAACGGCGCACCGCATAATGGCCGCGCCACCGGCACCCCGGTGAGCGGCGTGGCAGGCGTCGTGGACGGTGCCATCTCGCTCGATGCGAACGGCGGCGTGGTCACCGATCTGATCCTCAACCCCGGCCAACTCGATCCCGGCTTCACTATCGAAACCGTGGTGCGCCGCGATGCCGCCATCAACACGTTGAACCGCGCCATCGTTAGCCAAGCGGATCTCAACGGCACCGGCCGCGTGCTGCTGTCCCTCTCCGACGCCAATGGCACGCCTCGCACCTATCTCGGTCAAGGCGTGCGCAAGGATGCGGACGCCAACGTGGCAGCGGAAACGTGGGCCCACCTCGCGGTCGTGGTCGATGCACTGCACACTGAAGTGCGCTGGTATCTCGACGGCCAGCTGGTCGGATCCACCAAGGACGGCACCAATCCCGACGGCAGCACCTTCGATCCGAACTTCATCTTCGAAGCCTCGGAAGGCGCATGGAACATCGGCGTGCAGAAGACACTCACCGCCGACCTGTGGCGTGGCGAGATTGATGAGGTCGCCATCTATAACACCCTTCTCGATGACCCCGATGCAGATGGTGACAAGGCCGACTCCCACATCGCTGCCCACCGCGCAGCGTGGTGGAGCGAAACGTCCGGCATCATCCAGCTCAGCACTGCCGCAGCCTCCATCAATCCCGGTCAATCCACCGATCTGACGATCAAGGTGGGCCCCGATATCACCTCGGCGAGCATCGACCACGGCATCGGCAATGTCCCGTTGGTGAATGGCAATGCGATCGTTCCCCTCAATCCCACCGCCACTACGACCTATACGATCACTTTCAGCGGTCCCGGTGGCACCTTCACGCAGACCGTCACAGTCACCGTGGCCGACCCTGCGCCGCCGGCCATCACCTCCAGCTCGATCCAAGGTGGCAATTTCGTCCTGAACTTCACCGGCGCTCCTTCGAAGACTTACGCCGTCCGCGGATCCGCCACGCTGGCGACCTTCAATGAAGACCTGGGCACGGTGACCACCAATGCCAGCGGCGCAGGCACCGTGACCATTCCGATCACGCCGGGTGCCACCGCAGCCCGCTTCTTCCGCATCGAGGAGCTCCCGTGAGCCCATCCGTTTCCAATTCGACATGACTTCGCCTCTTCCAAGACCGTCCGCCGAAAAGGGCTTTGCCCTCGTGGTGTCGATGATGCTGCTCGTGCTCCTGCTCGTGCTGGCGGTCGGACTGCTCTCGCTGTCCACGATCAGCCTGCGAGCCTCCTCCCACGATGTCCTGCTTCAGCAGGCCCGTGCGAATGCCCGCCTCGCCCTGCAGCTCGCCATCGGCGAGTTGCAGGCGAGCGCTGGCCCGGACCAGCGCGTCACCGCTACCGCCGCGGTGCATGACAAGGGCAAGCAGCCGCATCTCACCGGCGTGTGGGACGGCTGGAAGTGGAAGGGCGAAGGCAGCGCACCGGACTGGAAGAAGGAGAAGAGCGATCGTTTCCGTGGTTGGCTGATCTCCTCGCCCGACCCGCAGCGGACGGGCGAGGAGACCTACGTTGAGCAAGAGCCTGACAGCGAAAGCATCAAGCTCATCGGCGGCGACGATGATGTGAAGGCTGAGCTGGTGGGTGTAGAAGGCTCACAGGACCAGCGCTTCGCCTGGGGAGTCTTCGACGAATCCCAAAAAGCATCCATCTCGCTGCCGCACGATGATGCCAAGTCCTTCGCCGACTCCTATGACCGCAACGGTTCCGCCGCCGGACTCGGCTTCAAAGCCGTGAAGAAATGGGAGACGCTGGCCGACGAAAAGACGGAAACCACAAAGCTTGTCACCACCGGACAAGCCCGCCTCGCCGGACTTGAAAAAAAGGATGCCAGCTTCCACGACCTGACCACCGGCAGCCTCGGACTCCTCACCAATTCCGCAGACGGAGGTTGGCAACAGGATCTCTCCCGCCTGTTCGATGCACCCGCGCTACCCACCGAGTTTGCGTCGCGCTTTCTCTACTCCGGCCAGAACAGCCCGCTGGTCCCGCTGCCGGGCCGCTTCACTGGTGCGAACCCGCTGCCCAGCCCCGATCCATCGTGGTCATTGCTGCATTCGCACTATCGCTCCTTCACCAAGCTTTCCAACAATGCGATCGATGCCTCCGTTTCCTCCGTGACGGCACGACCCACCGCGAGCACCGCGGCCTCGCAATTGCTGCGCCACAAGGCCTTCAGCGAACAACAGCTCGCCCCGATCATCGCCAAGGCCCAGTTCGTCTTCAGCCTCGCCTTCGGGTACAATGGGGAAACCCTGGACAACATGTGGGCCGATGGCAGCGCCCGCAAGACACCCGTCAACCAACGCGACGAATACATCACCTGGCTCGTCATCGATCCCGTCATCACGCTGTGGAATCCCTACAACGTGCCGATGCGCTTCACCGGCGCACGGGTCGAGCTCTACCGCATCCCCCTCGCCTTCCGGATCTATAAGAACGGCCAGCTCATCAACACCGAGTACACGAAGCTGACCAATGCCCACACGGTGGAAGACTTCAAGACCCGCCAGGCACGTTTCTATCGCCTGAACATCTTGCCTGAGGACGGCGCGGACGAGCGCATTCTCGAACCGGGTGAACATGTCGTATTTACCGCGCACAATCACAAAATGCACGGCGGGCATGACTACAACCTGACGGGTGTCACGCTTCGTCCCGGTTTTCACCCGCCTGCCGGAAATGCCAGCGATCTCGAAGTCGGTGGCGTCACCACACAGAACATCTTCGTAAACTCGAACGGCGTCTCTTCCGGCAAGGACTACGGCAAGACCGTCCGCACCATCGCCGTGAAGGGCGGTGACCGCATCCAGCTTGAAGTAAAGGCGGAGCGCGCGGGCATCGACAACTTCAAGGAAACCGGCGGCAAGGAAGTGACCGGCTTCCTCAAATACTACCTCGGCGGCGGCAATGTCTCGCGTCTGTTAGGCGGCGTGGAACTCGACTACGGCGACCGCGAAGGCGAACTGCTGCAGTACTACCCAAAGGAAGATCTGCCGACCATCGTGGTCAATCCCGACATCCCGAAGGGCAGCACCGCTGGCCTCAATCCCGCCCGCCATGCCCTGCGCTTCAAGGAGCCCTTCCTCATCGCATCCTTCCAGGAAAAAACCGAGCGCGACTCGCGCTTCCCCTCTCGCTCGTGGATCAACAACGCACCGGTGAACCTCTACGCTTCCGAGGGCATCGATCAGACCGAGGACTTCTCACATCACCAGTATGAAATGAAGTGGGAAGTCATGACCGACTGGCCGCCGAACAGCCCCACGATCGAGATCAGCAATACCAACAATCGCGGCTACGGCGGTCCCGGAATTTACGCGCAGAGCGGCTCCGAGTTCGCCACCTTCGCCAGCCTGCCGCTCGGCCCCGCGCACTCGCTGGCGCAGCTCCGCCACGCGCCGCTCAATGCCGGCGGTCAGCTCCCGCTCACCAGCCAGGTCGTTGCAAACTCCTTCGCGCCACCACTGCTTGAAAATGGCAAGGTGAGATCGAGCGCAGGCAGCCGCACTTACCTCGACCACTCGTATCTGGCGAACAATGCCCTGTTCGATTCCTGGTTCCTTTCCAGTGTCGCGAATCATCCGGCACTTCCCGGAGCCGCAGCACGGACACCGGAGGACTTGCTCGAAAGCTTCTTCACGGAAAGCAAGCCACTGCCGAACCGGCGCTTCCTACCCTACGCCGGTGGCGAGGAGAAGGACGATCTGATCCAGCGTCTCTCAGGCTCGAACGAAGCCTATCGGGAAATCGCCGCTCACCTTCTGATCGATGCACCGTTCAACGTGAACTCGACCAGCGTCTCGGCCTGGCAAGCGCTGCTCGCCTCGAACTTCGGTGCGTCAGTGCCGCTCATCGATGACGGCTCGCTGAAGCTTCACGATGGTGAAGGCCTACCCGTATCGCGCCACTCGCACGTTGACGCGGGCGACTATGAATCCGCCGGTTCCGGCATCGATGCGGACCACGCGAAGTGGAATGGCTATCGTCGCCTGACCGAAGAACAGATCGAGAAGCTTGCCAAGGAGATCGTCACCGAGGTCAAGCAGCGTGGCCCGTTCACGTCGCTTGCCGAGTTCGTGAACCGCCGGCCGGGTGGCGGCGACCTCGCCCGCAGCGGAGCCCTGCAAGCCGCACTCGAGCACGCGGGGCTCAATGACGCCGTGCTCGATGCCACCCACAACCTCGATGGCAACGGCAACACCGCCGACGGCGCTCCTGCCGTAATCAATCAAGGCGACCTCCTCACACCACTCGCTCCCCAACTCGTCGTCCGCGGCGATACCTTCCGCATCCGCACCTATGGCGAGGCCGCCGACGGCCACGGCTCGAAGGTCCGCGCCTGGGCCGAGGCCGTCGTCCAGCGCGTGCCGGAGTTCGTCGATCCCACGGACAAAGCCACTGCCGCCCCATCTTCCATCATCAACCAAACCTTTGGCCGCCGCTTCGAGCTCGTCTCGTTCCGCTGGCTGAAGCCCGAGGAAATCTAACACCCACTCACACACGCCATGAAACACATCGCCGTCCTCATCGCCCTAGCCTCATCACTCCATGCAGCTCCGGAAACCCGGAGCATCCAGGCATCCTTCTACTGCTTCCAGTATGCCCCGGGCATCCAGTCGATCGAAGTGCCCGATGGCGCAGCCGGCCAGTCGATCCGCCTCTCCACCGCGAACATCACGCCTGCCGTGAACTTGGCACTCACCGGTAGTGACGCGCTCGTCTTCACCAGCGGTGACAAGACCAAGCCCGCAGCCCGCGTGACGATTCCCGGCGAACTTAGCAAGGCACTCATCGTCCTGATTCCAGCTCCCGCCGGCAGCCCGGAGCCTTACCGCGGCTTCGCCCTCGACTATGCCCGTGATCGCTTCCCGCTCGGCACCTACCGGCTGGTGAATGTCTCGAAGCACCCGGTGCGCGGTGCGATCGGACGCAGCTACGCCGAGGTAAGCCCCGGCGGCGTCGCCGGCATCGAACTTCAAGGCGATGAAGGCGCAACTCAAGGGCTCAAATTCGAGTTCAATGAAAAGGGCAAGTGGAACCGGCTCACCGAATCCCGTGCCGCTGTCCGTCGTGATCGCCGTTGGTTGGTCTGCGTCTATCAGGACCCATCAACCCAGCGCATCAACCTGCGCAGCATTCCGGACCGCGACTATCCCGTCACCGCTCCGACCGCGACAGCCTCCATTGCCGAATGAAACTCTCTCCAACATTCACTACCATGAAATCGAACTACATGCTGCTCGGCCTGCTGGCCGCCCTCGCCCTTCCCGCTCACGCGGAGCGGAAGCCGAATATCCTCCTCATCGTGGCCGATGACCTCGGCTGGGGCGAGCTCACCTCGCAGGGTTTCACCAAGGACATCCCCACGCCGAACATCGACAGCATCTCGGCGAATGGCATCCGCTTCACCAATGGCTACGTCAGCGGCCCCTATTGCAGCCCGACCCGTGCCGGCCTTCTTACCGGCCGCTACCAGCAGCGCTTCGGCCACGAGTTCAATCCGGGGCCGCCGACTGAGGCGAATCAGGCCGTGGGGCTTTCACTGCAGGAAACGACGATCGGCAATCGCCTCAAGTCCGCTGGCTACGCCACCGGTTGGTTCGGGAAGTCGCACCTCGGCAGTGCGCCCGAGTTCCATCCGCAGAAGCGTGGCTTTGATGAGTTCTACGGATTCCTCGGCGGAGCTCACAGCTACGTGAATACCGGGCAAGGACCAAACGGCATCTTCCACGGCACCGAGCAGGTGAAGGATCCCGGCTATCTCACCGAGGCCTTTGCACGCGAAGCCGCGTCCTTCATCGAGAAGAAGAAGGATGAGCAGTGGTTCGTTTACCTGCCGTTCAATGCGGTTCACGCGCCCCTGGAGACGCTCGAGAAGTACGAGAGTCGCTTTACTTCGATCTCCGATCCGAAGCGCCGCAAGTTCGCCGCGCTTCTGTCGGCGCTCGATGACTCCGTCGGCACCGTGCTAAACAAGGTCCGCGATCTGAAGCTGGAAGAAGACACGCTCGTCTATTTCATCAGCGACAACGGCGGCCCCACCCCTTCGACGACCTCCGGCAACGGATCGCTGAAAGGCTACAAGGCTCAGACCTCCGAGGGCGGCATCCGCGTGCCCTTCGCCATCCAGTGGAAAGGCAAGATCCCTGCCGGCAGAGTGGACGATCGTCCCGTTATCCAGCTCGATCTTCTCCCGACCACCCTCGCTGCCGCCGGCGTGGAAGTCGATCCCGGGTGGAAGCTCGATGGCGTAAACCTGCTGCCCTACATTAAGGACGGCAAGACCGAGGCACCGCATGAAACCCTCTTCTGGCGCTTCGGCCAGCAGATCGCCGTCCGCAAGGGCGACTGGAAGCTGGTGAAGTCCGTTGCCGATGAGAATGCACGGGGTGGAGCGGGAGCCGCCAGCACCGAAGGCGCGAAGCTCTATAATCTCGCCAACGACATCGGTGAGAAGAACGACCTCGCCGCCAATCATCCCGAAAAGGTGAAGGAACTCTCCGATGCCTGGAACGCATGGAATTCCACATTGGTCGATCCGAAGTGGACGCCCGGTGCCGGCCCTCGTCGCAATGCCAACCGTGGTGAGCAGGTCACCAGCAATGCCTCGCACACTGGGCCATGGAAATCCGGCGACGTATTGGCCGGCCAAGACTCGCCCCAGATCGAAGGCAAGGGCTTCACCGTCGCCGCAGAGATCGATGGTGACGCCAAGGACGGTGTGATCGTCGCCCAAGGAGGGAACGCTCGCGGCTACGCCCTGCACCTCGCTGAAGGCAAGTTGGTCTTCTCGACGCGCAACGGCGGCGAACTGTCCTCGGTTGTTGCCACCGAAGCTTTGGCCACTGGCAGTCACAAGGTGCAAGCCGCGGTCGATGCGGCCGGCCAAGTGAAGCTCAGTGTGGACGGCAAGCAAGTCGGAGAAGGCAAGCTCGCCAGCTTGATTGAGCGCCGTCCCGGCGAAGGCCTCACCGTAGGCAACGACGGCGGTGCTCCGGTCGGCGAATATGCCGCTCCGCACACCTTCAGTGGCAAGGTCGCCAATGTCACGGTGACCACTCTCTAACCGCCGGTGGCGGCTAAGAAGGGCGCGGTCCGCACCGGTCTCCGCGGACCGCGCCCAATTTTCCCGGCCCTCCGCCTTCTGAAAAGGCGGCTCCTGCGTGAGCTGTGCCCTGATCCCAACAACTCTCTTCATCTCATGCCCCGTCGACTTCTTGTTTGGTTGCCGCTGCTGGCCACCTCCCATCTTTCCGCAGAAAGCACGCCCGATCCCGCGAAGCTCGAGTTCTTCGAGAAACGTGTGCGTCCGATCCTGTCGGAGAATTGCTACGGTTGCCACTCCGCCGACACCAAGGCCGCAGGCGACCTGCGTGTGGACGACCTCAATGGCTTGCTTGCCGGCGGCAACAACGGACCCGCGGTCGTGCCCGGCGACCCGGAGAAAAGCCTGCTTATCCAGCGTATTGTCCACACGGAGAAACGTCTGCTGATGCCGAAGGAAAGCGATCCGCTCAGTGAGACCCAGATTGCCGATCTTAAAACCTGGATCTCCGATGGCGCGGCATGGCCGGTGGAAGCACTCCCGAGCGACTCCGGCAAGACCGCCGCGAAGTACGATAATCTCCGTAAAACGCACTGGGCGTGGCAACCGCTGTCGCGACCGGCCACGCCGGCAGTCAGCGATCCCTCGTGGCCGAAAGGAGAGATCGACCATTTCATCCTGGCCAAGCTTGAAGCGGAGAAGCTGCCACCGGTCAGCGATGCCGATCCCGCGACATTACTGCGGCGGCTGACCTTCGACCTCACGGGCTTGCCTCCATCGCCCGAAGCCATTGAAGCCTTCGTTCGCGATCCTTCACCGCAAGCGTACGAGAAGGAGGTTGATCGCTTGCTCGCCTCGTCTTCCTTCGGCGAGCGCTGGGGCCGCCATTGGCTGGATGTCGCCCGCTACGGCGAATCCACCGGACCATCGAGAAACATCCCCTACCCTCACGCGTGGAAGTATCGTGACTACGTCCTCGATGCTGTGAATCGCGATGTGCCTTTCGATCGCTTCCTGCAGGAGCAGATCGCCGGTGACCTCCTGCCCGCAAGCACCGCCGAGGAGAAGGATCGCCTGCTAACAGCCACCGGCTTTCTCGCACTGGGAGTCAAGGACGTGAACCAACGCTTCAAGGTCCGCTTCCAGATGGACAATGTGGACGAGAAAATCGACACCGTCACCCGCTCGGTGCTGGGCCTCACGGTGAGTTGCGCTCGTTGCCACGATCACAAGTTCGATCCCGTCCCGACCACCGACTACTACTCGCTCGCTGGCATCTTCACCTCGACCGAAGACGGCGCGGGCGTGCGCAACAAGATGGGCGGCAATGGCCTGGACTACTATGATTCCAGGAATCTGATCCGGCTTTCCACCGAAGTGCCACCACCACCTGCCGAAGAGGTGGCTGCCTTGGAAGCGAAGGTAGCCGAGGCAAAGAAGGCATGGGATGGGATTCGCGGAACTCCAGAGGGCCTGAAGCCAGGCAAGAACGGCCAGCCTACCCAGCGCCCCTTCCGACTTCGCTACGAACGCGCCCAAACAGAACTCCTCGCGCTCACCGACCCGGCTGCTCGCGGCTACGCGGTTCACGGCGTGCGCGATGCGGAGAAAGTCGCCGACACCAATGTCCGCATCCGCGGCGAAGCGGAACGCCTGGGACCGACGGTGCCGCGCGGCTTCCTCACGGCCTTCGAGGTGCCCGGAGCACCGCCGGTAAATACGGGACAAAGCGGACGCCTCGAACTCGCGAAGTGGCTGACCAGTCCCGGCAATCCGCTCACACCGCGGGTCATCGTGAACCGCGCGTGGTATCACCTCTTCGGCCAGGGCCTTGTCACGACGGTGGATAACTTCGGCACCACCGGTGATCGCCCGTCACATCCGGAATTGCTCGACTACCTCGCCTCACGCTTCGTCTCGGAAGGATGGTCCACGAAGAAACTGGTTCGCACGCTCGTCTTGAGCCGCGCCTATCAGCTCGGTTCGGATGCCCCGGAAGGTCATCGCCTGAAGGATCCCTCGAACCGCCTCATCTGGCGTCACACGCCGCGACGCATGGCGACTGAGGAAATCCGCGATGCGATCCTCGCCTCCAACGGCCGCCTCCTCGATCATCCGAAGGAAGACCCCGCGGTGAACAAGCTCCGCATGGTCGAGATCCGCGACAATGGCCCGGAAGCGAAAGGCGTCTATGACCAGGCGGACCGCGAGTTGGGCCGCAGCGTCTACCTGCCAGCGCTCCGCGGCATGATCCCGAAGTCGCTCGATGCATTCGATCCTGTGTCGCAAACGCTGGTCACGGGACAGCGCGATGCGACCACGGTGCCGGGTCAAGCCCTGTTCTTCCTGAACTCGTCCTTCGTCCGGAGCCAAGCCTTGAGCTTCGCCGAATTGCTGGCCGCGAATTCTCAAACCGTGCGGGACAGGGTTCGCGTGCTTCACCTCAAAATCCTCGGCCGGCCGGCCTCCGAATCGGAAGTGGCGCGAGCCGTGGATTTCATCGAGCACTTCGAGAAAGGATGGTCGAGTTCATCACCCGAGACGGAGTCGCCGGAGGCTGAGCTCGCCGAGAATACCGGGGGCACCACTTCGGACAATGGCGCCGCCAATCCCGATGACATCCCTCGCAACGACCTCACGGCTGTCACCACCGCCATTGAAGCGAAGGACGCCGGAACCGCCTCGTGGATGAACTACATCCAAGCCCTCTACGCCTCCGCCGAGTTCCGTTTCATCCGCTGAATCCATTTTGAAAACACCATGATTCCCTACTCACGCCGCTCCATCCTCAAGTCCGCCGGCGCGGGCTTCGCCCACCTTGCGCTCGCCGGTTTGTTAGGCCAGCAGCGCCTTGCCGCCAATCCCCTGCTGCCGAAGCTCCCGCACTTCACCCCACGGGCGAAGAAGATCATCTTCATCTTCATGGAGGGAGCGATGTCCGGCATCGATACTTTCGACTACAAGCCCGAGGTCCAGAACAACGACGGCAAGACCGGCCCCGGCGGCGGCCGGGTCACCGCCTCCAAGTTCAAGTTCAAGCAGTACGGCGAAACCGGCTCGTGGTTCTCCGAGCTGCTGCCGAATATAGCCGGCCACGCGGATAAGTTCTGCTGGCTCCGCGGCCTGCACACCGACACGCCTGCTCATCCGCAGGCCGTGGTGCAGCTCCACACCGGCAGCGCGAATGCCGCACTCACCCGCCCGAGCATGGGCGCGTGGCTGCTCTACGGCCTAGGCACGGACAATCAGGATCTGCCCGGCTACATCACCATCAATCCCTCGCCGAACTTTGGCGGCGCGGTGAACTACGGCAGCGCCTTTCTTCCCGCGCACTTCCAAGGCACGCGTATCACAGACAGCGGCTTCCTCGCCAACCTCAAGGCTGCCGAGCAAGGCCGGCTCCAGCGCCAGCAACTCGACCTGGTGCAATCCATGAACCGGGACTATGCGGCAACCAAGGGTGCACCCGATCCTGTCGACGGCATCATCGCCTCCTACGAACTCGGCTTCCGCATGCAAGACAAGGTGCCGGAGCTGCTCGACATCTCGAAGGAGCCCGAGCACGTGCAGAAAGCCTATGGTATCCAGGACGGCCCTGGTGGAGCCTTCGCGCGGCAATGCCTCATGGCCCGGCGCCTCAGCGAGGCCGGCGTGCGCTTCGTCGAAATTTGCCAGCCCGGATGGGATCACCACAACAACCTGCACAAGGGACTCATCGAGCGCTGCGGCAACGTCGATCAGCCGACCTCGGCACTCCTCGCCGATCTGGAGCAACGCGGCCTGTTGGAAGACACGCTCGTTTTGTTCGGATCGGAGTTCGGCCGCTTGCCGATGGCGCAGGGCCAGGATGGCCGTGATCACAATATCACCGGCTACTCGATGTTCCTCGCAGGCGCTGGCGTGAAGGCAGGATACACCCACGGCTCCACCGACGAGTTCGGAGTCAAGGCCACCGAAGGCCGCATGCACACGAATGACCTGCATGCCACCCTGCTCGCGCTGATGGGCCTCGACCACGAACAGCTCACCTACCCCTACGGCGGCCGCGACTTCCGCCTCACCGACGTGGCTGGCAAAGTGGCCACCGAGATTTTCGCCTGAGCCCTTCCGTGGTAGGTTGTGGTCATCACCGGACAAAAAAAGACCAGGGGTGCCTCGCTCAGGCACCCCTGGTTCTTTTTATGCATCCACAACCAAGGAAAGTTTCAGACGGCAACCGCGACAGGCGAGCTGGCTTCCAGCTCGTTCACCAGCCGCGCTGCCAATGCTGCGGTATGCAGGCGGAGCTCTGGCACCGCGGTCGCTTCGTAGTAGCGGGCGCGCAGCATCGGGCCGGTGACATACAGCCATTCCAGCGGAAAGCCATTGCGGCCAATCGCGCGGTAGTTGGGATGAATTTCCGCACCGAGGCGGAATTCATCCGGCACCAGGAAGCCGCGGCGCAGGAGATTGGTGATCAGTGGCTGCTTGATCGTGGTGATGTCGCGTGCCGGTCCAGTGGCATCGATGATGTGATCCGCGTCCAGCCAGCGCGTGACCGCGGCACGATTCCGAGGCGCAAGGCCCAAACGCAGGCGCCCATCCTTGTTCTCCACCGAAACGATGGTGCCACGTTTCAGGTCCAGCTTGCCCTCATCGATGAGGGTCTGAAAGGCATGGAAAGTGGCCGGTGCGCACTGGTGGCGATGCACCTCCCAGAAGGGGCTGACGAAGCGCAGGAATTTGCGGCGATCCTTTGAGGACATCTCTTGCCACAACGACGGCGTCGCCGGCCGCAGTGCCGCAAACACGTCGCGCCAATCGCCACCTTCCGCGATATGGGAAGCAAGCGCCCGGCGGAACAGCCGCAGGCTCCGCCGCAGGTCCGAGTCCGGAAGATCATCGAGTTCCGGCGGCAGCACCGGCGACGCATTTTCATGAGGACGCGGCAGCAGGCCATTGCGGGAGATCGCATGAATCGCTGCCGGCGTGCCGCGACGCTCAAGCTCGAGCACCGCATCAATCATCGTGAGCCCGGTGCCGATCACGAGCACCGTTTCGCCCGCCTTCACCTTGTCGAAGCTCGAGGTCTTGCGGGCTGGCAAGGTATGCTGCGCCCAGATCGAACCATCGAAGGCCGAGCCTTGATTGCCGGTGGCAAGCACCACCCGCGAACACATCAGCGCCGTCTGATCCTTCAAGGTCAGCACCGCCACGCTGCTGCCCGGGTTCGTCTGCACATCGATGACCGCGCGATGATCGACGCGCAGGTTGGGACAGTGCTTCTGAGTCTCTTCCAGACAGTGCTTGATGTAGTCGCCGTAAATGCGGCGCGGCAGGAAATCCTCCGGCGAAACATGGTCACCGAGCACTCGGCGGGCGAATTTGAGAAAGTGATCCGGCTCATCCTGATACCCGCTCATCCGTCGCGCGGGGATATTGAGCAGCGCATGCGGATCATCGCGACGATAGGCAAGTCCCGGTCCCGCGTCACCGCTCTCCTCAAACAGGATCACGGGACGATCCGGCAGACGCAGCGCGAGATGAATGGCAGTGAAGGTGCCGCTGAAGCCGCCTCCGATGACGGCCACTGGGGTTTGAATATGGCTCACAGCAATAAAAGTAGTTAATCTGATAGAGTATTCCGTGAAAAAGCTGCCGGCGATCCCGAGAGACAGCCGGCAGCTATCCGTTCCACAGCTCAAGGAAAGATTCGGGCCAGCGTACGTGCGCGGCGGGTGATGCGGGTCTGCGTCTGGAGCAGCCGGACCAGGAAGCGAGCCACCGCATGGATCGAGCGCGGGTCGCTCCAATCCGAGGGCACAGTCAAGCGGAGTTGCCAACGCTCATCGGGTTCGACCGGCGTCACATTGATCGCCGTCGGCACCGCGATGCGGCCGCGGATCGCGGGGATGATCACGCTCACGGTTTCCAGCGCCTGATAGATCGCCGGAGGAATCTCGCCGGAGAGGGAGAACTCCTTCACATCAGCCGATTCGATCTCAATCAAGCCATGCGAGGCCTGGTTCTTGAATTGCCCCGCCAGATGGCCCAGCAGGTCCCACTCTTCATGGCTTGGCGCGTCTTCGTCGAGCTCCAGTGCCACCGGATTCGCCACCGGCAACAGCCGCAGGATCGCATTTCCCGCCACCTTCGGATGCTGGGTCAGGATCTCGATGAATTGCAGCAGCACTTGGGAGGCGAGCTGCGAGGTCGGCGTGTTCCAGCCGATGAGACCCACTACCGGCCGGTCCTCCCGCTCGTGCCCGGGGCCGACGTGGGTGAAGACGGGCGCGCCATACTTGAAGCCGAGGTAGTAGAGAGGAAAGTCAATCCTGCCCGTGAGGTGCTCGGAGAATTCGCAATGCTCCACGTATCCTTGGACGAGGTTCCGCAGATTCTTGCGCAGGTCGGGATGCAAGGTCGTGATGTGCATGGTTCGGTAGGTTTTGGTTTTCACGGCGCCGGCCGAATGCCCGAACGCATCTCCTACTTAATGGTGTATTTTAATACGTCGAGGAAAAATTCCCGAAAATCGCCCATGAAACGATCCCCTCCAAGGCGCTACGGCGCGGCCTTTTCCTTGTCCTTCTCGTCTTCTTCCTCGTCGTCGGAGTAACCAAGGACCTCGACCGTCACCACGGCTTCGATCTCTTCCATGGTCGGTTCGGTCACCGGAGCCGGCGTGTTCGATTGCGGCGTGGCAGCGCCATCTCCCGCAGCTGCGGCTGCAGTCGATGCATTCGTGACCGTGGAAACGCTCGGCGCGGATGGAGCGGCGGGAGCTCCGGCGCTTGTGCCTCCCACGGCGATGTTGCCTGCGTTCAGCACTTGGGCCGCGGCGATGTTTAGATTGCCGGAGACGCGAATGCCAGCGTCGCCAGCATCGACCGTGCCTTCCGGTGCCACCAGGTCCACGTCACCGAGCGGCACACCCGCCACCGTCGCCAAGGCACCAATGCCACCACCCGTCGCAAGACCAGCGAGGTCCGTCTGCACGGCGGCACTCTGTGGATCGATCAGCACGCGCGTGGGCGGCGCAGAGGTGACAGTCTTCGATGACGAACCGGCCGCGATGTCGCCCTTTGTGGACCAGATGACCTGATCGCCGCCGCGCAGCGTGAAGATACGACCGATGCCGATGTTCACGTCGTTGTTGGCGAAGGTGTAGATGTCTCCACCGCTTTCCGTGATGATTCCCGGAGGCGACTGCGGATTCCCGATCGCCGTGTTCGCGAGCGTCAGGCCACCGCCCGGCGTGAGCAGATTGATCGCGCCACCGCGGGTGGTACGGATGCTGCGTCCGCGCGTGAGGATGTCACCGGGTGCGGGTTCATCACCCATGAGCACCTTGATCGCTTCGAGCGCGGTATCGTAGTTGCCATTCTCCGCATAGTGGCGACCCGCATCGCGGAGGATCAAATAGAATACCCCGAGCGCAAGACGGGCTTTGTCTTCCTCATTGAGCGTCGCGAAGTCCACACCGGGAGCAAGCTCCTTGAGATACGCCGCACCTTCCGGCGTCGTGACATACTTCGTGATGAAGGCGTCGAAATCGAGCGAGCTGTTAGCCAGTGAGGTCGAATCCTTCACTCCGGCTCCGATGATCAAATTCGCACCCGTGGCAGACAGTGCGGGATTGCGCGCATTCCCGATGCTCGTGATTCCCGCAGCCGTGCCATCGGCAAGCTCCGCCCCGGTGCCGAGGTCAAGCGTGCGGCCCGCGAGCACCTGCAATGTGCCCGGCCCGGCGATCTGGATGTCACCGCCATTCGCAGGGCTGTCGTTGTTCACCACGTTGCCCGTGGCATTCGCCAGCAGACGCAGCAGCGAATTCAAATTCGAGGGGATGATGTCGCGACCCGCAGCCACCACGCTGGTATCGGTGGCACGGACGTTTTGCAGGTAGAGTGACACGTCGGTGATATCGCGACCCGCATAGATCAACGTCTCCTTCGGCGAGAACAGCGTGAGGCCGGAAATATCGCCCTCACCCGCATACAGGCGGACCGGCTCGTCGTCATCCTCATGCAGCAAGCCGGCATCGTGAAGCGCCTGCTTGACCTGCAAGATGGCCTGCGCCCCTTGAGTCGCGCCCGTCTCACGGAACAGCTTGTTGACGAAGTCCAGGAAGCCGTTGCGAGTCGAGCGAGCCAGGCTCTGGTCGAGGCCAACCAGCGCGGTGTAACCGAAGGGCGAAGTGACACCCGGGATCGAGTCGGGGTCCGCGTCGGAGACGTTGATCTTCGAGCTACCCCACGAGGTGCTGGTGCCATTGAAGGTCACGCGGCCATTCCGCTGAAGGCCGTTGATCGCTCCGCCGGCCAGCAGCTCGAGGTTGCCGGTGGCCGAGGGGAACAGCGTCAGGTTACCGGCGAGATTGATGTCGCTGTTGAAGGACGTCACATCAAGCGTCGGCGGCAGCAGCGAAACGAGCGTGCTGAAAGGAGCCGCCGAAGTCTCCGCCAGCCGCAGCCATGGCTGATAATAGGACGCCGAGGCAGGCGTGGTGCGCAGGATCTGCTCCCGGTCGATCCACGCGAAGAGGATATTCGTGGAGCTGCCGGCTCCGGCAACCGGAAGCGTCGTGTTCTCGCGCAGCGTGACCGAGCCGCCAACGGAGGAAACACTCACGCTGCTGTCCGGCGAGTAGGTGCTGAAGTAGGACTTCTGCCAGTAGGTGTTGTTGATGCCGGGCGGCAACAGGAAGGGATTCGCAACCGGGCCTAACAGCAGGTCGCCGAGCGCGGTGACGTCGAAATCGCCCTTGCCAAGGAACAGCGTGGTCGGCAGCCACGTGCTCGAGTCGAAGGTATTGGCAGCGCCGGTCAGCTGCGGGATGGACGGCGAGCGCGTCGAGTTCGTGACGATGCTTCCTCCGGCATCCAGCGTGCCGTGGCCGCGCTCCACGTAGTAGACGCCGGCATCGATGTTATTTCCCGCGCGGACCAGCAGATCGCCGCCGCCGAGCTCAACGAGCTTGGCTGCATTCGGTGTGCCCTTCGGCATGCGCGCATTGGTCGGGATGACCGCATCGACATTGTTGACGTTGTGCCCTGCAACGAGACTCACATCACCCCCTCCGAGCGCGCCAATACCTTGGAAGAAGTTGCTAAAATCAACCCACCACGTGGTCGAGGCGGTATCGCCGAAGCGCGAGGTGCCGAATTGGCCCGTCACCGGATCAACGTAGCCGCGGCGATAGAGCCAGTTGTTGGGAAGCTCCCGCTGCGAGTCCGCGATGACCACGTTCTGGTTCGTGCGGGTGATGTGCTCGATATCGAGCCCCGCGAAGATCGAGACATCGCCACCGGCCATCGTATACTGCGCCGGATAAGACGGGCTCTGCTGGTTCGCGCCCAACGTGACGCTGCCGCCGGTCTGATCCAGGATCGGCACGTCAAAGGTGCCTCCCATCGTCGGATCGGCCACCACTGTGCCGGCCGTGTAGATCGTCGCGAACTGGTTCAGGAGCTGCACGCTGCGGCCTGCGCGGACGTCGATGTCGCCGGTGCCGGTGCGGATCACTTGGAAGCGGTTGCCCACCGCCAGCGCGGTCGTCGCGCTGTTGCCCGGGTTGTTGTTGGAACCGTTGCTGTTGGAGAAGTTGTTGGTGTTGTTCTTGCCGAGCAGCAGCGAGCCGGTGTTGGCGGCGAGCGCTTCGAGCGCCTTGGTCTTCCCGTAGTCCGCGGCGCCGAGGTCCGCGCCGGAAATGAAACGATAGGAATAGCTGCGGGTGTTCACCGGCAACAGCGCATTATCCCCGAGCAAGATCGAGTTGTAGGCGCTGGAGACAAAGCCATCGCTGATCGCATTGTTCAGCGTGATGTTTCCCGCGGCACGCAGCGTGAGCACGCCGGCTGCGCTCTTGGCGCCAAAACGGTAGCTCGCGAGGTTCCAGTCGGAAGTATTGGTGGAGGTGCTCGTGCCTAGCGTCAGGTTGCCGGTGCGATGGATGATCTCTGCTCCGGGAGCGAGCACCAGGATCGAGGCAAGGCCCGGATTGTGCGCAAGCAGGCGGTTGGTGATCGAGGTGTAGGCGGCGCTCGCGTTGCCAGCGGTGCCGAGGAAGCTTTCGCCGTCCGTCTTGATCTGGCTCTGGATCGCGGTGGTGATCGTGCCCGTGGTGCTGGTGAGATCGTAGATCTTGTAACCTTCGACGAGAATCGAGGACGCACCGGTGACGGTGGAGTCCAGCGCAGTCACTGCCACATCACCCGCGAGCTGCGGCGCGCGAAGGTGCAGCTTTCCGGTGAACTTGCCCTGCGCGGCGCTATTCGCGCTGTTGGAAGCGACCGATAGATCGATCGACGAGCCACTGCGCAAGTCGAGAGCCCCGGTGCCCGCCACGCCATCGCGCGAAGTCCCGGCCTCGAGCGTGATCGCACCGCCCTTGCCAGCGCTGCTGAAATCATCGCCGGAGGCATCGAGCTTCGAGCCCGAAAGAAGCGTGACGCCTCCATTCGCCGAGAGACGGATGCTGCCGCCGGTGGCTCCGGAGGCATCGACCGTGCCGGTGACATTGATACTTCCCTGGTCGGCAGAGAGCAGGAAGTCACGAGCCACCGAAACTCCGTCCAGCGTCACACTGCCATTCCGCACGCGGAACTCCTGAGCATTCGTGAACGAAGCCTGGCTCAAGCGAGACGCGAGCGCCGCAAGCGAAGGAAGAGCCGAGGTGTCGAGCGAGAAGCTGCCGTCATTTCCCCCTTGTCCTCCGCTTCCCAGCAAAGTGCCCGCAAGCGTAAACGAGCCGGCCGGATTCGAAATCGCAAGCAAGCCCGCATTCCCTCCACCCGGATTCGCAGAGAGATCCAGCGTCGCGGGCTGCGCGACCACCACATTGCCAGCATCGGCGCTCAGGCGGATGCTGCCGGCGGACGAATAGCGGATCGCATCCCCGAACACCTTCCGATCCCCCGAAACATCGAGCGTGCCCGTGACCGTGACATCGCCGGTCGTGGCACGTAGCGCAAGATTGCCACTCTTCAACAACACCTCGCTGCCTGCCGTGATCGAGGCGCCCGTCAAGGTGAGAGTGGACCCCGGACCGCCTGCCAGCAAACCTCCAGCCGGCGTGCCACTCGTGGTGGAGGTCAGCACCAGATTCTCGCCCGCAGTGATCGTGCGCACGGCTCCGGCCGCACCGGTCAGACGCGGCGTATCGAGCGTGAGCCCGGCCTGAGCGGAGAGCCCGCCCGTTCCTTCACCGAGAATTCCCCGTGTCGCGGCAAGCCGCACGTTTGTATACTGGTTCAGCGCGATCTGGTTGCTTCCCAGACGAATCGTTCCGGCAGAAATCTCCAGCGTACCGGAGGCCGTGCCCGGCGTGGTCGCGACGGAGGCATTCGGATTCTGCAGCAATACGTCATTGGCGACCAAGCGGGCGGTGCCGGCGCCTTGGCCAATGCCCCGGATCTCAGAAGCACCGAGTGTGAGATTCTTCAACGAGGATGACCCGAATTGCCCCGCCCCATACAAATCGATCGACGAATAGCTCAGCAGGCCGAGCGATGCGGCAGAACCAAAGGTCGTCAGGAAGTCATTGTCCAGCACCAGGCTTCCCCCGGCCGGTGCCGCAAGCGCGGGATCCAGCATCACGCTGATCCGCCCGGCACCGAAGGTGTAGGTATTCGCCGTGAGCGAGGCATTCGGATCCAGCGAAAGCCGCGCGGAGGAATCCAGGAAGATCCCGCCGCCGGTGATGCTCGCACCCGCACCAATCGAAAGCAGCGGAGTGGTCGAAGTGGTCGTGCCGCTGCGAAGTACGGTGGCCGTAGGATTTCCCGAGACGCGGACCAGCGCCCCATCACCCGTGATCCGCAGCGTGTCGGCGCTGGACTTGGCATCGCCTGTCGAGGCCAGTTCCGCACCCGGCGCGAGCACCAGTTCATTCTTCGCTGCCAGGATCAAGTCCTCCGCGCCGAGTGGTGCTCCGTCATTGTCCACCGTGATCTTGCCACTGGAAACGGTGACCGTGGTCGTGCCATCGGTGCCGCGTGTGCGCGTGCCTCCGATGAGCAAGCTCTCCGCGCCGAAGGCATTCAGTGCTGCCGAGTCGAGTGTGATCGAGCCTGCGCCGCCCGTGGTGGTGCCATTCGAAATGAAAGTGTCGAGCTGCGTGCTAATGTCGATCGAGGCACCGCGCCCGCCGCCGATCGATTGCGAGGCAACCGTGCCGGCGAGGTCCATCGACTGCGTGGCCTGGAAGCGCAGGTAGCCGGAATCCGTTGGCAGCACCGGCACCGGCGCATTGAGCGTAGCCGCACTCCGCTTGATGAAGGTATTCGCGAAGAAATCGAAGTACTGCGCGCGCTGGCGAACCACTTTCGAAGATGCGACCTCGAAGCGCGTCGTAACGGTCGGCAGTGTCCGCTCATCATTCAGCGAATTGTAGCGATAGCCATTCACCACGCTCGCGCCGCCGGGAACCTCCAGCGTGCCATAGCCGCCGGCATTGCTGGCCGTGACCAACACCGCATCCGGCAGGAGCGCATAGCGTGCGGGCAGCAAGGTATACCAACCGGCAGCAAGCGTCTTGCTGCCTTGCAGATAGACACGGTCACCGACCGAGAGCGTGGAGTTCGTGTAGCCCGAAGCTCCCTCGATCAGGTTCGATTCCGAAGTGGAGTTGTTATAGGCGGCATACGGCGCGTAGTCAGCACCGTACGAAGGAATCACCGCGAAGCTATTGGAGTTCGCCAGGATATCGACCGGCCCGCCGAGACCGGAAACCCACCGGTCCGCATAGAGATCACCACCACCGCGCAGATCGATCGTCGAGCCGGCCTCCTGCGTGATATTCCCACCGGAAAGCGTGATCGACTTCTCCGGCAACCCACCCGCCGTGATGTCAACGCCACGCGGATCGATCCACACGGTTCCATCCGGACTGTAGCCATAAGGAAGCACTAGCCCCTTGCCCGTCACCGGATCAACGCCGGAAACCGAGGTGATGCTGCCGGACTCCAGCGTGAGATCCGTGGTGACCGGGAACGGCTTCGCTCCGCCCGTGAACCAGTCGCGCGGCGCAGTGCCGGTGCCATCCCAACCCAGCGTGATCGTGCCAAAAGGTGCCCTCAGGACACCGCCCTGATGAATCGTCGACGCATAAATCCCGAGCTTGCCACCCGCGGAATACGGCAGGCTTCGCGTGCCCGACGACTCGATGGTGATCGAGCCCTTCTTGGCACCCGAGGCATTCTGGTAGTCGTAGGCGATCAGGTTGAACTCGCTCGCCGTGGTCGGATAAATTTGGCCTGCATGAATGGTGAGATCACCGGCCATGACGAAGGTGCCATTGCCACGCACGTCGCCATTGTTCGCGATGAGATTCGTGCGACCTGTCCCTTGCAGACTCAGGCTACCCACGTCGATGTGGCCCGCATCGATGTCCAGGGTCCCGCTGCCATAGGTCGCGGGAATGACAAAGGGAGCACCGTTAAGAACGATTGGGCTCGTCTCCTCCGTTGGCAATTGCGGGGGACGGAAAGCCATGCCCAGCGACACCGCGCCCGCCTTCACGGTCAGCGCGGAGTCATTGAAGAGAATTCCTTGGTTCGCGAGGCTGACATGCCCGCGCGCGTCGATGGCTACCGTCCCGCTCGTCTTGATCACGCCGCCGAGGGTGAGCGAATCGAAGCCACCATTCTGGAACGAATCCACCGCGAAGAACCCGTGCCCGGAACCAAGCGTGCCAGTGACCGCCTGCCCGATCGGATTGTTGGAAAGCGATCTCGCAATGACCGGGCCCGACTGCGTGACCGTCAACGTGACATCGGAAGGCGATGGGACCTCAGCAGGGCTGTAGAAGCGATTCGACGAAACAGTGAGCGTCCCGCCGGTCGCGGAAGTACCGCCAGCATTTCCCTTCAAGGTAGCATCCGAAAGCAGGAACTGGCCTCCCGTGAGCATGATGGACCCTGCATTGCTATCCACCTGCACCGGCACCGTCTGCTGGACGCGCGGCCGGTTCGTCAGGCCGGTATTCGGGAGCGAGGCGACCGGCGTGGTGGTAAATGCGGGATCCACATCAAGGACGCCGCTCGCGCCGGAGACATCCAGCACCGCGCCTGCTGCTGCGACGAGGTTACCGGAAACGCTGATGCTTCCACCACCCAGCACACTGCCGATGCGACGCCCATAGGCATCCGGTTTCAGAACCACCGTGCCCGCGGTGGAGAGCACGCTATGTGATCCCAGGAAAGTTGTAGTGACCGCTTGATTCGGATCGCCGAAAACGTTGCCCGAGTTGGAGCTCCCGGAAATGCGAATGCTGCCCGCGGGAGCAAGGATTGACCCGAGCACCGTGGCGGTGCTGCCCCTCACTTCCACCGATGCACCTGGATCCGTGCGAATCACCGAGCCCTCGCCGATGACCACATCTCCACGATTCAGCAAGAAGCCGGTGGCAGCATCGCGCACGCCATCGGAGGTAAAGCTCAGGCTCACTGCCTGGCGCTCGGAGACATCCGGATCACGGCCGTAAACTTCGGAGTATTCGCCGATCTGAAGTCCACCGCCGGAAGCATTCGCCACCACCGCCAGACGCTTGGCAACTGGCGTGAGGATCGTGTCCGGGGCCACGCTGACCGCCGTGAGGCCGGGGCCGCCCAGCCCTTGGATATTGAACTTCGTGAAGCCACCTTCGCTGAAGAACGAAGGATCGAGGTGATAGACGCCGGCCGGAGCTGTGGCACCTCCGACTTGAATCGCTCCTGCCTGCAGCGTGAGCGTCCCACCCTTCGCCCCGGAGATGCCGCGCAGCGTGCCACCGAGGTGCAAGGTTCCGCCGAGATTCGAGCTGATGTTCGGATCCTTGCCGGTCAGGATGGAGACCGATCCGGCATTGCCGTAGTGCCCCTTCCCGTCCGAGTTCATCGCATAGCCGCCGGACACATCCACCAGGCTGCCAGCTCCGAGGTCCGCCGAATAGGCCTCGATACGGATGCTCCCGCCGTCGCGAATCGCCGGCGTCGAGTAGGATGCGGCATAGCGGTCATCGGTGACAAGTCCCGCCGCGCTCAGCGTCGCGCCTTCGGCCAAGGTGAAGATACCGCGCCCCGCCCTCACCGACGGGACCACCGGCGGATTCTGCGACAGCCCGACCGCGGCATCGTAGGGAGAAGCATTCAGCGCCGTGAAGGACAGCGATCCACCCGCCGCGGTTACGTTGCCCAGGATGTTGATGTTGGACGCCGTTAGCGAAATCGATCCACCCGGCGAGGTCGTCAGGTGCTGGCCCTCCGCGACCGTGATGGTGCCATTTTCATTCGTGACCACCAGATTCCCAAAGCCACTCGAGGTGAGCAGATCGGGCGAGAGGAAGACGTCGTTCTTGCGCGCCTCGGAGATACCCGCGGCATTGCCATTGGCATCCAGCGAGAAGTCCGCCACGTCCTCCTGCTCCACACCTTCCTTGAAAACGATATCGAGCCCGTCCGGATACGTGATGAAGTAATTCGGCGCGAGATTTTCCCGTCCCCGGAAATGCAGCGCCAGCGTCGCGGCATCCGGCAGAGAGCTCGAGCCGGATTCATTACGGATCTGGTTCGCTCCCGCCACGGTGTTCCCGCGCAAGGATCCATCGAGCACGATCGACGGTGCGGTGATCGTGACCGACCCGGCATTTGCACCCTGCGTGTAGCTTTCCTGATAGCGCGTGCCAGCCGGTGCGAGGGCACGGTTGAAATTCTCCACCACCCCCCACTTCGAATGCACCACCGACGAACTGCCGGTATAGATTCCTGAATACACCTGGTCCGGTGTGGCTTGGGAGATATCGACAATCTGGCCATTGCTGACCACCCGCGTGGTCGCCACGGTGCCGCCTTGGAAATTCGTCCAGCCACCGGAGACATCGATGATCGAGCCTTCGCGCACAACCGCAGCATCGCCCGCGGAAATCGTGAGCGAGCCGCCTGCCGTAGTGAGCTGGGCGACATCGCGCTGCACCAGTCCGAGATAACCGATGAGATCCGCGAGCGGCGTGCCCACCCACTCGCGTCCCTCATAAGTGCCGGTCTGGCCGAGATCCACCACGATCGTCTCTCCACGTAATTCGCCATCGCGTTGGACGGGAGCCACCGAAAGCTCCGAACCACGCAACTCAAGCTCGATGATATTCTGCAGCACCGAGGCCGTCGCATCGGTCGTGCCTGCGAGATTGATCACCGCACCATGGTCGATGAACACCTGCCCGCCGGTAGAGACAAAGGTCGAGGTCGGCAGCGTTGCAGAATCGAGGAACGCCCACGTGCCCGCTTGGATCGATGCCTTCGCATTCGGCGCGAGGATGATGGATCCCTCGGCCTGATGGATGTTCTTTCCCTGGAGATTGATCTGCGAGCGCAGTGCCAGCTCGGTGCCGATCGAAGTCGCCGTGCTCGTGGTCTCTGGCAAAATGCGGATCACGCTGTCCTCGCCAAGCGTGATGTTCCCGGTGGACTTCCAGGCGAAGGCAGAGCCGGTATTCGGGTTCGAAGCCACAAAGCCGGGATTGCTCACCGCGTCGTAGTTCGCCAGCAGATCAACCCGACCATTGAGCGAAACCGAGGTCGTGCTGTCGATCGCACCATTATGCGCGATGGTCTTGCCGGTCAGCAGCGCGCTGCCACGCGCGATCTCGATCAGGCCATTGTTTGTCACTGTGCCCGCATACGGCGCAAGCGCCGAGGCCGGGTCGACCACCGCACCGACGTACACGTCGAGTCCTCGCAGCGACGGATCCGCCGAATTGTGCGCGACCACCCCGACCTGCAAGCCGGCGGCAAGAATGACCTGTCCCGAGGGTGAGGTCAGCGTGCCGTTGTTCGTGACATTGGCCCCGGCCAGAAAGATTCGGCCACCATTCCCATCCGCACTGACCGCCGTCTTGATCTGCGCGCCTGCCTGGACCGTGATGTCACCGATCGGTCCTTGCCCAAGTCCATTGAAGAGGAAAGCTTGGCTGGGATTGTTCAGCAATCCATTGGCGACCAACTCATCATTGATCGGCAATGCGGAAACGGTGAGCGCGCCGGTGTTCACCTGGCTGGAGCCACCGAAGATGATACCATTCCGATTGATGACGTAGACCTGTCCCTGCGCCTTGATGGAACCGAGGATTTGTGTCGGATTTCCCGTCGGATCGTTGACCTTGTTGAAGGCGATCCACTGGTTTGCGCTCGATCCCGCCGCGGACTGGTCAAAGGTCAGCGTGGTATTCTTGCCAACGTTGAACGTCTCCCAATTCAGCAGTGCCTGTTGGGCCGTCTGCTTGATGGTCACGGTCGTCTCGCTGCCATTCGTCGTCTGCGTGGGCAATTCCGCTCCCTGCCACCATGAAGCATCCGTCCCCACATGGCTATCCACCTTCAAGCCCCCGCTGCCGAGCCCATTCGGCACGTTCGGCAAGGGCGCTCCCGTGGTCGGATGATTGCCGAGATTGTTCGCGCCGCCGATCGCATTGTTGCGCGCGGCAAGCTGCATCGCGCGCACCGCGGCAATCGCCTGGGTCGTCCGCGCAAGCGAGTCCTGCGCATTCGTCCGCGCCTGATTCGTCACCGAGGGCGTGGTGCCACCCGAGGGCGTTGCATTCGCCTGCGGCGGCGCAGCTCCGCCATTGCCACCGCCACGCAAGATGTCCGCATTCGCCTGAGACATGAGCACCGACATGCCCAAGGTCATGCGAAAGGCGGTGTTCAGAAGCGAAGTGCGCAGGGTGTGGTCGGTGATCATGGCAGCAGTTCTATCATTGTGAAACGATCCATCGTCCCGGGCCGGGTTACTTCCCTAGGATCTTCGCGAGCTCGATTTCGTTAATCGCGAGAGGGTGATCTTTCAATAGCTTGGCGAGATATTCCTGACGGTTCAGGCGGGCGCGTTCTGCACGGAGTTGCACGGTCAATTGATCGCGCACCTGATCCAGCGTTGCGGTGTGCGCTTCCTTGGAATCGAGCACCTTGAGGATGTGCCAGCCATCGTCCAGCTTCACTGGCTCGGACACTGTGCCTGCTGCGAGCTTCGGCAGCTTTTCGCGAATGCCGGGCTGAACCTGCTCTTCGGCGATCCAGCCGATCTCCCCTCCTTTTGCCTTGCTTGCAGCTTCGTCGCTTTCGGCAGTCGCAATCGCGGCGAAGTCAGCATTCTTCTCCTTCAGCTTCTTGGACACCGCGTCGAGCTTCGCCTTGGCCTTGTCGGTTGCCGCCTTGTCAGCATCCTTCGGCAGCGCGACAAACACCTGCGCGAGGCGATACGACTTCGGCACCTGCAGCGACGGCTTGGCCGCCTCGTAAGCCGTTTGGAGATCACTCTCCGTCGGAAAATCCGCGGGCACCTTCGAGGACTTCTCCAGGAAGCTCTCAGTCAAAGCGGACTCGCGGGCACGCACCAGCTTCGCGACGACATCGGGCTCCTGATCCCATTTCTGCGCCAACGCCTCCTTCAGCACCAAGCGCTGGATCAGCAGGGCGCGGACATACTGACCAAGCGCCGCCGGATCCTTTGCAAGGACCGCATCCTGGCCGGCTTCAAGGCCCGCGATGGCCTCGCGGATCTCCTCAGTTTTGAGTTCAATATCGCCGATCTTCCCAAGCGGGACGGTTTCGGCATGGAGGGCCGCGGAGGTGGCGGCGGCAATGAGTGTGAGCAATCGGAGTTTCATGATGTTCTCGTGGTCGAGTTACGGTTTCTTGGGTGCGGCAAGGCGCTGGTCGAGAATCCGGTCCTGATAGCCTTGGACGTGGTTCTCGATCTCAACGCGGGCGTTGCCGATAAAAGGTTCTTTCGCAGCGAGCGACTTCCCGAGCGCATAGTTCTTGTAGCGGTCAAGGATCTCGTTCGAGACATTGAAGAGCGCGATGTTCTTCCGCTCGCGGTCGGCGACGGTGTTCTTCAAGGACACCACTTCACCGGCCAGCTTCTCGCGTTCTCCATCGCCCTTCTTCGCTGCGGCAGCGGCCGTCTGATAGGCAGCCTTCCACTTGTCGAGCGCGGCGATGTAGTCGGCTAAGCGCTTTTCGCGTTCGGCTAGGCGATTGCTGAGCGTGGCGATGTTCTTCTCCGACGATGCCTTGTCCTCGTTCGACTGCTTGGCGAGCGCGGCATTCCGCTTCTCCAGGTCAGCAACCTTGGCTTCCAGCGCCTTCGCCTTCTGCTCGGCGGCAATCGACGCGGCCTGGGCGGTCGCGGTTTCGCCCTGCGCCGTCCGGAGTTGCAGCGTTGTGTTTTTCAAGGCCTCGCGCAACCGGGCACCATCGTCCTCTTGCGCGATCGCGGAAATCGGGATCAGCAAGGCAATTAGAAGGAGTGCTTTCATGATCAGAACTTGGCGTTGATGTCGAATTGCAGTGTGTCCGTGCTCAGCGGCGGGCCGGAGACCTCGTCCGAACTCATCCACTTCACGCCGACCCGCACATTGGGAGAAACCGCCACGGCACCGCCCAGGGTGAAGCCCTGCACGTTGGTTCCGCCGCCGCCAAAGTCGGAGTCCGTGAAGCCGTCCACGACGGCATCCGACTCGACATAGCGGTAGCCGATTCCTGCGATCCAATCGCCCTTCTTGTCCATCGCGGTCTTGCCGAATTGGAACATCGTATTCCAAGCCATGTCGCCGCCATCGAAGGTGCCCGTGCCCGCACCGATGCGGTTGTTCACGGCCTTCGGCGCGATGTCATTCGCATCGAACGCGAGGTTCTTCAGGAATTCCCCGGTCAGCGCGAACTTCACCGGATCATACGCATCGTATTCGAGGCGTCCGGTCAGCGTCAGCACTTGGAAAGGCGTCGCGAGACCGTAGTACTGCCACTGGTTCGTGGTTCCGAAGCCGTTGGCCGCGGTCGGGATGATATTGCGCAGCGCCATGTAGGTATTGCCGCGCTGGGCGAAGGATGGGCGGGTCGCATCGGTATTCCCCGCATCGTTTGGCCCCAGCGGCACGAATGGCGTCGAAAGCTCGCCCTCGATATTCTGGAAGTCATACCACGCCACGCCAAACTTCGCCTTCAGGTGATCATCGATCTTCCAATCGATTCCGACCTGAGCGCCATACAGCCACTTGTCCTGGCTCTCGAACTTGGACGGCTGGTTCGACGCAAAGTTGAGATCGGTATTGTAGACCGGGAACAAGCCCGCGGCACCGAATACGGTCACTCGATCGCTCGCCCTCGCTTTGCCACGCAAGGCGAGGCCATCGAAGCCGAGATCATCGTCCCACATCACCTCGGTGTTGAAGAACGGATTGTCGAAGCGACCCAGCACCGCCGACAACTCATAGTCATCAGTCTTGATTGCGTCGTAGGCGATGAAGGCGCGGTCGAGCCAGATCTGATACTTTGAGAAATTGCCGCCTGAGCCGCCGAGCGACTGGTTCGGCGAGACCGGAGAATTGCTATCGCCCGTCGCTACTCGCAAGCCACCGGTGAAGCCGTCGCCGAGCATGAGGTCTGCCCCGATTCGCGCACGCAGGCGGGCGCGGTTGCGATCCTGGTCGACGTTATACTGCGGCGAAAACAACGTGCCAGACGTATCGAAGGGCGCACC
The DNA here is from genome assembly GCF_038066715.1 of Luteolibacter sp. Y139. Classification (NCBI taxonomy): domain Bacteria; kingdom Pseudomonadati; phylum Verrucomicrobiota; class Verrucomicrobiia; order Verrucomicrobiales; family Verrucomicrobiaceae; genus Neoluteolibacter; species Neoluteolibacter soli. Next base: position 914,180 of record NZ_JBBUKT010000001.1, read on the forward strand.
GGTATTGATCGCGTTGAAGTTCGGGAAGGCACCAGTGTTGTCGTTACCATTGCCGAAGAAAATCGATTCATAGCGACCGCGGATGTCGCCGAAGGGGCGGATGCGCGAGGTCCAGTCTGGAGACTTGTAGGCTCCCCAGTTTTCCTCGTGTGCCTCGGCCATCAGCTCCTGCTTGATCTCATCGCGGATGCCATTGCGCACGGTCTGCGGCACATAGTTCACGCTCACCTCGCCTTCCTGCCGCGGCGGTGCAGCGGGAGCAGCAGCCGCCTGCGCGGCTTGCGTCGCCTTTGCCTCGGACTCCGCCTGTTCGATCAAGGCGAGCCCCTCCTCCTGAGTGATCTGGCCCTTCTTCACCAGCAGCACAACGAGGTTCACCGCCATGTTCGGTGACGGTGGCGGCAAGGCTTGCGGTGCCGGTTGCGGTGGAAGTTCAGGCGCTCCGATGTTCGGATCGAAAACGTGGTTATACTGCTCCTGCGAGGTCGGCGTCGTGACCGGCGGAAGATCCGGCGGTTCCTCAGCGCGGGTGATCGCAGCTCCCGCGAGGGTTGCGGCGACCGTCGCAAGGATCGGGCGATAAGCGTGCTTGGTGGGCATGGCGGTTACTTGAAAAAGAAAGGAAGGATCAGGCGCGCGGCTTCACGCTCTTGGCCCGGGTTTTGACGACGCCGGGCTTGCCGCTTGGCGGGGGCTGCGGAAACAGGACGCCGACGAAATCGTTGGAAAGGATGCGGTCGATCGACGGATCGCCGGTCGATGGCTCGGGAGTGATCGCGAGGACGCGCCCCTCCGCGCTCACTCGCACGTTAAGCGTCACATTGTAGGTCGCATTCTTGAGCGTTGGATGGCGCTTCAGTTCCGATTCCAAAGTGGTGCTCACTCCACGAAGGAACGCCGCACGGGCGCTACCCGTGCCGCCACCTCCTCCGCCTCCGCCGGGACGACCATTGCCCCGGTTGGAAAGATTGAAGTCGCCTGATCCATTGCCAGTGACGCCAGTCCCCAGCCCCTCATCAGGCGGGCTTTCCGGACCTGGTTGCTCCGGCTCGGCTTGCTCGGGAGGCTGTTCCACCAAGTCCTCGGGCTCTGGTTCCGGAGCCTTCTCAGGCTCGGGCGGCTGCTGGGGCGGAGGCAAAGGTTGTGGAGGAAGCGGCGTGATCGCCACGATCTCCGGCGGCTTGGGCTTCTTCTTGGCAGGTGTCGACGGACTCATCACCACCCAGGTCGTCGCGCCTCCAAACACGGCCGCCACGAACAGCGAGCCGATGACGTAGCGCTTCACCCGGCCTTCAGTCTGAAGATAGTTGGCACTCATGACTTTGCAGGTTGGGTGGCGAGACCGATCTTGGTGATCTTCAGCCGTGCGAGGACATCGAGGACACCCATGATCACCTCGTATTGGGTGGCGCGGTTGCCGCGAACCACGGCGGGAAGATCAGGAGTGGTGGACTTCAAGGAAGCCAGGCGGCGCTCCAGCTCGCCGAGCGTGACCGGCTCGCGGTTCAGCTCGATCTTGCCATTGTCATCGATGAGGATGGCCTGGACCTTCGGTGCGTTCGGATTCGCCGCAGCGGGACTCTTGCTGGCACTGGGAAGCTGCACCTTCATCCCCTTCACCGCGGCCGTGGTCATGATGATGAAGATCAACAGCAGCACCAGGTAGAGATCCACCATCGGCGTGACGTTGATGTCGTCGTAGTCTTTTCCGTCTCCGGCTTGCATGGCTGGATTCAGTTGGATCCCTCGGCAGCGAGGCCGATGTTATCGATGCCCACGCGCCCGAGCACTTCGAGCACGTCCATCACTCCTTGGTATTGGCTCTTGCGGTCGCCACGGATGACGACCGGCAGGTCCTTGGTCGTGGCCTTCAGCTTGCCGAGCTTGGATTCCAGCTCGGCGAGGCTCACGGGATAGGTATTGAGGGCGATCTTGCCCTGGGTATTCACGGTGATGGCCTGCATCTTCCGCTGCGACAGATCCATCGCCGCCGCCGACTTCGGCAACTGCACCTTCATCCCCTGCACGCCTGCGGTCGTAAGGATGATGAAGATCAACAGCAGCACCAGGTAGAGGTCCACCATCGGCGTGACGTTGATGTCGTCGTAGGACTTGTCGTCGGCGGAAGCCATGGGTCAGGCGGCCTTGTCGTTGTTGGTAGGCGCGTAGGGTGAAGACTCCCCCGCTGGCGGATAAAACTCGGCCATCTTCGCGACGAACTCGTCGATGAAGACGTGCATGTCGCTCGTGGTCTCCTTGATGCGACTGTTCAGGTAGCTATAGATGAACAGCGCGGGAATCGCGACGACCAGGCCGGCCACGGTGGCGAGCAAGGCGGAGGCAATGCCTGGCGCGATCGAGTTCACATCCACTTCGCCACTCTTCGAGATGATGGCGAAGGTGATCATCACCCCGACCACCGTGCCAAGCAGGCCGACATAAGGACCACCGGCGATACTGATCGTCAGATACACGAGTCCTTTCGTCAGGCGATGGGTTTCGCGGACCAGACCGCGATCAAGCGCGGCCCGCACCGCTTGAATCGAGCGCCCGGAAAGACCCTTCGTGCGATCCTTGTCGCGGTCCAGGCGATGCCGGATTTCCTTCGAGCCGATGTGATAAATTTGATAAAGCGGCGAGCTCTTGATCAGGTTGCGGGTGCGGTCGTCAGCACCTCCTTCCAATGACTCGATCCCGGCAGGATCATTGTGATCCAAGGCCGTTAGATCCGCCGAAAGTTCTTCCCACTGCTGGAGGAAGGCTCGCGTCCCCTTCTGAACCGTATTGAGGTAATTGAACTTCTGGAATGCGACGGTCCAGCCGACCACGATCATGATCACGCAGACACCGATGGCGATCCAGCCGTCGAACATCATGTTCTTCGCGATGTCGCCGAAGAGCATCATGTGCTCCAGCGCATTGCTGTGACCACCGCCACCTTCGCCGCCCTCCACTTCGCCCAGGGTGACAGTGCGCTGCCCCGCATCCGTGCCACCCTGACTGATCGCGGCAAACTTCACCCAATCGGCAGAACGCGCGCCTTTCGAGATCTCAAGCTCATCGATTTCCCCAACGAAACGAGAACCGGCTTCAGCACCACCAATCGTCAGCGGACCATCGAGCACTGGCAAGGCCGCAACCAACTGGCTGACCGGCTCGCCATTCACAAACAGCGACACCTTTCCGGCCTCGGCCGTCACTGCGAGATGAGTCCAGCTTGCCGGGGCCACCGGTTGGCCCGGCGTGCTCCGTTGCCCGCCCACGGTCACGACCGGCACGCCCTGATCGAGCGCGATGCGAAAATCACCCCGGCGGAAGATCTCCGCGCCAGCCTGTAAGGCATTCGGCTTCACCCACGCCGACCATGTGAAACCACCACCGAAGTCCAGCGAAGGAGAAGCCACCACAGTCACCGGATCCGCGCCGAGCAAACGCGCTCCGCTACCGATGATCGCACCTTCGGATGTGGTCAGCGCGATGCTGCCGTTGTTGCCATTCGCAGTGGCATCCGCGGGCGCAGCACCGCGGTCGGCGAAGTGCCAGACCAGCGCTTCATCATGGACATCAGTCGTCTTTGCCGCGGGCACTGCGGAAGGATTCGCGGCACCGTAGTAAAGATTCACCGTGGTGTTGCCCGCAGCCAGCGATGGCACCTTCACCCAGATGAATCCGCCATCGACCATTCCATCGAACTTCTCGATCTCGTGCGGAAGCACCGTGCCGTCATCCGTAACAAAGCGCAGGTCGCTGCCATCCGTGGCTGCATGAGCGAATTGGAAATTGCCCTCGTGCAGACGAACCAGCACCGCAGCATTCTCGACCGGCCCGGAGAGCTTCGCGGCGTCCGCGCCGGTGTTAATCGTGATCTTCTGGCGATGGGTCCAGTCCTTGTTCCACCAGCCTTCAGCGGCGTGAAGCGGAGCGAGGAGCAAGAGGGAGGCGATGACGTGACGTGCGATCATGGTCAGGTTTGTTAGAATTCGGCCCAGCCGCGGAAGGTGACGCGGACCTCGCCGGACTCGGCGTCGGTCTGGTTCGTGAGGGGCACGGCGATATCGAGCGAGCCGTTGTAGTGGTCGCGCAGGCGGAGGCGCGTGCCCACTCCGGCGCTGAAGAAATTGTAGAAGGACTTCTGCGAGGGCAGCGGCTTCAGCACCGTGAGCGTGCCGCCATCGACGAAGGCATGGAGGCGCCACTCGTCGGCCTGGTTCCCCTTGTCATCCCTCTTTCCGATGAAGGAGCGAGTGCGATACTCAGCCGTGCCAAAGAGGCCATTGTCGCCCAGCGCGGTCGCTTCCAGGTAGCCGCGCGCATTGCCGAGACCGCCGCCGCTCAGTTGCTCGCTGTTGATCAGCGGCTGGCTGGAAAGCTGGCCCTGCACCTTGCCAAAAAGCTGCGAGCCATTCTCCAGATCGTGCGTGTGGGAAACATCACCGCGCAGGTAGATGAAGCTGCCATCGGCCTGGTAACGCTTGTTGTCGAACTCCCGCGCATCGCCGCCCATGCCGCGAAGATGGAGGTTCAGCGAGAGGTTCGCCTGGGTGAATGAGTTCTTGTGAACCCAGTTCGCCCCGTAATTCGCACTGATCGGATAATACTCGATCGGCGTGTTGGTAGGAACGCCGGCGGTGGTCAGATCCTCGTCAAAGGACTTCCAATCCATGCCGAGCGAAAAAGTCTGATAGAGGGTGTCAGTCCGAGGCAGATCGAAGAGGGCACGCAGCCCGATGATCTCCCCGCGACCCGCCACAGCAGCACCGCCCAGGGTAGAAATGTCGCTGTCCTGCTTGGTCGCCTGCAGCATCAGGCTGACACCGTCCGAGACACGCGCCATGTAGTAGCCCGAGTAGACCAGCGCATCATCCGGATTCTCCGGCGCAATCTGTAAATCCAGCCCGAGGGTGTGACCGCGCTGGAACATGTTCCCATAGCTGATCGAGGCATTCAGTCGCGATTGCGTCGTGTTCGGACTGTAGCGATTGTTCACCTCCAGCGAGCCGTGCAGCGGAGACTCGTCCTCGACCTCAAGGTCCACGTCATAGGTGCCGGGCTCGGCACCCGGCCGGAGCTGCGGCTTCACGGTGCGGTCCGGCAGGCGGTTCAGGGCGACAAGCTCCGCCTTCACCTTCTCGAAATCCGGCACATTGCCCTCAGCGAGCGACGGGATCTCCTCCTTGATCTTGCTCGGCAAATGATAGCGCGCTCCTGTCACGCGCAGCCTGCCGATCGTTCCCTCCGTCACCTGCAAGCGGATGATGCCCGAACGCGGATCCTGCGATGGAATCTGCACCGTCACCGTTTGATAGCCCTTGTCGCGATAGGTCTTCTCCAGAGAGGCACGCGCGCTTTCCACATCCGCCGCCGTGCGGCCCGGACCGAGGAAGGGATACACCGCATCTTCAATCTCCAGCGCCGACAGCAGCTTCGATCCCTGCACGCGATACTCGCGGACGAGCAAAGTCTGCTGCTGAGCGAGCGCCGGAAGCATCCCAGCGACAGCAAGCGAGATTCCCAGCACGACCACACGGGCCGGCCGGGAAAGGCGCGGGGGGAAAAATGACGGGGACGTTTTCACAATGGGCTGTCTCGATGCTGCCCCGAGGTCGGAAGAACTTCCTGCTCGCGGGTAAGATGGGACAAATAGGTGGTCCTTGCGGACCGCGGAAAATACCGGGGGAGGAAAACCCCGGGAACGTCCGCGCTAGGAAGAGGTGCAGCGCGGTCCGGTCCCGGGGCATCAGATAAGGATCAGTCTGTTGGCAGGGTGCCGGCGTAAACCGTGCCGCCATCGGCCAGGCGGTAAACCTTCAAGCTGGAGTCCAACGCGACGCCTTGCTGCGAAGCGACGACCGTCTTGATCTTGTTGGCAAGGGCTTCCACAAACGCGGCGCGGAATCCGGCCGGGTCTCCGGAGACGTCGACCACGCCCGAGAAGGTGCCTTGGCCGTCCAAGGGCTGCGGCACGACGATGCGGTTGTAAACCCAAAGCGTGTAGCGGCCGCTCTGCACGTTCGCCACGGTGTTATCGATGCCATTGAACTTGAGCGCGACGCCTTTGCTATTGGCCGGACGGGCAAGCCCCTGGCCATTGCCGAGGATCGTCGCATCCGCGTCGCCGGGCGTCACGTAGCCGACATACCAGCCAGCGGTCGCATTCGAGTCCGCCGCCTTGTAGGCAGTATCCGCGAGTGTGCGGGTCAGGGCGGTGGCCAGGTTGGCACCACTGGTGTGACCACCGGAGGAGGTGATGCCGGACCACGTTTCGGTTGGCCAGTTGGCGTGGGAATAGACCTTGCCGCCAATCACCGAACTACCGATCTGATACGAATTGTCGGCATTGTAGGAAGGGTTCGCAATCCAGTTTCCGGAGGCCGCCGGGGATTCAATCAGCGGCGCATTTCCAGTTCCACCCGCGGTGAGCGGCTCGGTGGCAGACTTGTAGGCATATTGATCACCAAGACCGCTGCGGCCGATTTCAAGCTGGGCGGCAAAGCGTTGACCTGCATCGGTGTTGCGGCCGAGGGCATAGATCCACTTGTGCTCGTCACCATTGGTCCAGTTACCCGTGAAGAACGAGAGCGGCAGCGCGCCGGCATCATACAGCTGCTTCGCCTGCTGGCTGGTGATGTTGTCGATCGGAATGCCAGGGCTGCCATAGAAGCCGAGCTGCGAGATGCCCACCGGCACTTCCTTGATCGTCGAGTACTGCAGGCCATTGTATTCGCCGTTGAAGGGCGAGGTGGTCTGGAAGTTCGTCGACAAGCCGAAGTCCACCTTGTGCAAGGCGAACTGGTTCGTGTCGGAGACGGTGAGCAGGTTCGATGGCACGGTCGTCGTTCCTTGGCCGTTGGTCACGTCATAGCGCACCTGCACCGTCGAGTTGGCCACGGCGGCGATACCGGAAAGGGCGCCGGCGAAGTTCGTCTTGATGATGACGTTGTGACCGTTCCAAGTGCCATTCCACGTGCCGAAATTCGACTGGCGGAAGGTATTGTCCGTTCCCGTGTAGCTGCCATCGGGATTCAGCGTGCCGGAGGTTGCGGGGAAGCGTCCGCTCGTTCCTTGGTAGCTCCAGCTGGTAAGCAGGCGGGAGATGGCGACCTGCGTCGCATTGCGGTCACCGTTCGAAGCGGAGAAGTAAATGGTGATGGGATCGGCACTGACGGTGAGGATCGAGGCCAGGCTGGCGAAACCAAGGAGGGCGGATTGGGAAAGTTTCATATCAGCGGAAAATTTTTGTTAGAGAATCGATTGAACGGAATGGGGAGGAATCAGGGATTGGTCACGCTGGCGCGGTAGAAGCCGTGCGGCAGGGCGACGCGGGCAGGATCGGTATCGACCCAGTTGAGCGGCGTGGCACCAGCTCCCGAAAGGTGCACGTAGACTTCTTGCCAAGCGCCCGACAGGTTGGCGCTGTATTCGATGGTGTACTTCCGCGAAGCGATCGTCGGAAAACCGAAGGTCCGTGAAGTCCCAGGCACCACCACCGGAGCCGGGATTTTGAAGAACGACGTGGGATTGTTCGGATCGGTTCCAGCAAGCGCCTCATCGCCATTGTTGAAGCCGTCGTGATCGTCGTCCGCCAGGGGATTGGTGCCTGCACGGGTGAAGCTCACGACGCCGGACGTGGTGATGGAGAAGTAGCCGAGATAAGTCACCGTTCCGGGATCGGAGAGCGAAGCTCCTGCAATCTTCCGGTGGACGTAGAGATCGAGCGCCGAAGTGGCCGCGCCGGTGGCGAAGCTCTTTTCGACCGATGAGGTCCAAACGCCGAAGTCCGGACGACCTTCCGAAGCGACCTGCCAGCGGTAGCTGATATTTCCGTCCACCGAGGCCAACTGGAAGCCCCCGCGGGAGTTCGAAGCGGAGCCTGAGACACCCACGGTCGAGGTCAGCACGTTGTAGCCACTGACGATGACTGAACCGATCTCACTGGAGGCCGTATTCTGGACCGCACCGGTACGGGCACCCCATGGGGTGCTCTGCTGGGCGATCGAGGGACGCGGCCGAGTGATGTAAACGGCATCGTTGTCGTTGGCGTTCCGGGTGAAGCCGGCCCAGACGACCTGGCTGCGTTCGTACCAATGCTTCAGCGTCTGGGTTTCTTCGTCGAATAGATCGAAGGCATCGAGATCGCCGCCGAGAGCGCCGATGGTCGCGACCGCAGTGGTGGAGTTGGCGGCAGCAGACTCGAACTGGGAAACCGCTCCCACGTTCACGAGGTAAGAGCCGATGGAGGAGTTCGAGGTATCCCGGAAGGCAAGCAGCACGTTGCCCTGCGCCGCCTGGACGACTTGGGCCGCGTTCGCCACCGGGGCGAGAATCCCGGCAACCAGCGCCGGGACCGCAAAGTGGAGAAGATTTGGAAAGGCGAATTTCATGGTATAGAATAGAAGCGGAGAGAATGACTCACGAGGGGAGCCGAGCCGGACGGGCTCAGACGAGGGACCATCGTCAACGACAGCCCGGCAGAAGCGGGCACCAGATGACGAATGCGCGAGGACTCAGCGACAACAGGAGGCCGCGAAAAGGGCGACACGACCGGACCGCGAGGAGGAGAGCTTGGGATGGTTCATGCTTGGAATCGTTGGTTCAGCGGGGTTTCCAAGACGCTTTCAGACCCCAACCGGGCGACGAACGACGTCGGACGGGAGGATAAAATGTCTCGGCTTGGCTTCAGGAACTCCGGACTCCGCGGTTGAACGGTCATCCATTCCCGAAATGCTGGCTCCCCTGGAAAGGGGTCACCGTCGATTCCCATCGCCCTCGGTGCGGGTAAACGGGGCGGCCTGACGACCGCGGGCGGAATTCATACCACTAGGGGTGGGTTTGCAAGGCCTTTTTTCGGAGCGGTGCGATTTGCCGCCCATACCCTCCTGCCCGCAGGCTCATTTGACCCCGAACGCGGCCAGCACATCGGCCGCCGCCTTTGCGCCCAGAAGCTTCCCGGCACGCTCGCGATGGGTCTCCCCTTCCTTGCCCGGCTCGATCCGCTTCTGCTCCAGCTTCGCGACCACGGCTGGCACCTTCTCCGCATCGTCGGTGGCACTCCGCGTCAGACGACGGACACAGGTCTTGCCGTCGAAATAGTAACGATCCTCCGTCCGGGTATCGACGGTCTTGGGTTTCTCATCTGTCGAATCCGGGTGGAATCTCCAGTAGCTCGTCACCACATAGACGAAGAAAAGCGCCCCATCCTTGAAGTAGTACTGCTCGTCGATCCCGACGTGCTCGCCTCCGTAGGAGACGACGAGGGTCTGCCAGCCGCCGTCAAAATCACGGACGGTGAGATCACCACTCATGGGCTCGCTCTCCGCTTCGAAGGCGATCTTCCGCTCGGTGGCTGCCTTGGATTTCTGGACGGTGTCGTACCACTTCCGGATTTCCGCCACCCGCTCGTCCGGGCCGGCAAAAGCGGTGGCAGCGAGACCAAGGACAACGAGAAACGTCAAGCACCCCTTCATGAGGAGAATATGGACACCTCTTCGCCAGACGGCAACCGCCTCACGAGCCAATCGGATGCCACACGGTCTTCGCCTCCACGAAGTCGCGGATGGCGTAGGGACTGTCGTGCTTGTCGGAATACCAGTCGCTCTTCAGGTCGTGGAGCTTCACCCGCTTCACACTTTCGGCAGCGCCCTGCTGCAGAGTGACAGCCTCCGCCTGCGATGCCACCGCCGCAACCGCGCGCAGGTGCTCGTGGGTGGCAAAGGTGGAAAGCATGTCCTTCCGCTCCCCGGTGAGCAGATTGACCACGCCGCCCGGGAGGTCACTGGTCGCGAGCATCTCGCCGAGCAAGATGGAGGCGTAAGGCGCAGACTGCGAAGCAAGCGCCACGACGCTGTTGCCACCGGTGATGGCGGGCAGGATCAAAGTCATCAGCGCGAGCAAAGGCGCTTCCTCGGGTGCGAGAATGCCGACCACGCCCATCGACTCGGTGACCGTAAAATTGAAATGAGGACTCGCGACCGGATTCACGCTGCCAAGGACCTGCTCGTATTTGTCGGCCCACCCGGCGAAGTGGACGATGCGGTCAATGGTTGCGCGGACTTCCTTCTCGCTGGTGACCTCTGCCATCTCTGGCGCACGGGCTTCCAGCATCTCCGCGAGGCGATAAAGGATCTGCGCGCGATTGTAGGGCGTGCGCTTCGCCCAGCCGGCACCGGCCTTGGCGGCGGCTTCCACGGCATTGCGCAGGTCCTTCTTCGTGCAGCGTGGCACGTTGGCGAAGAATTCGCCCGAGCTACTGCGGATTTCGTATACGCGCCCGGACTCGGAGCGGATGAAGGCGCCGCCGACGTAGCACTTGGGGGTCTTGGTGATTTTCAAAGCCATGGGTCCAAGAAGTCTTATAGTTTCTAGGTGTGGTTCAGCCTAGCTGCGCGTAGTCCAGCAGCCCCTGCTTGCCGCCCTCGCGGCCGAAGCCGCTCTGCTTGTAGCCGCCGAAGGGGCTGCTCGGGTCGAACTTGTTGTAGGTATTCGCCCACACCACACCGGCCTTCAGTTCGCTCGCCATCTTGAGGATGCGGCTGCCCTTGTCGGTCCATACACCGGCACTGAGGCCGAAGGGCGTATTGTTGGCTTTCTCGATCGCTTCCTCCGGTGTGCGGAAGGTGAGAATGGAAAGCACCGGCCCGAAGATCTCTTCCCGGGCGATGCGGTGGCTCTGCGTCACATTGGTGAACAGCGACGGCGGGAAATAGAAGCCCCTCCCAGGCAGCTTGCAGACAGGCTGGTGCAGCTCCGCACCTTCCTTCACCCCACTGGCAACGAGACTCTTGATCTTGGCGAGTTGCTCGGCCGAGTTGATCGCGCCGACGTCGGTGTTCTTGTCGAGCGGATCGCCGACGCGCAGAACCTGCAGGCGGCGCTTGAGCTTCGCCAGGACAAGCTCAGCCACGCTCTCCTGCACGAGCAAGCGCGAGCCGGCACAGCAGACGTGTCCCTGGTTAAAGAAGATGCCATTGACGATACCCTCCACCGCCTGATCGAGCGGAGCGTCCTCGAACACAATGTTCGCCGCCTTGCCACCAAGCTCCAGCGTGAGCTTCTTGCCGGTCCCGGCGAGCGCACGCTGGATGATCTTGCCGACCTCGGTCGACCCCGTGAAAGCGATCTTGGCGGCAGTCGGGTGGTTGACCACCGCGGCCCCGGTTTCACCCGCGCCAGTGACGATATTGACCACGCCCGGCGGAAGCCCGGCCTGTTGGAGAATCGTGGCAAACTTGAGCGCGGTGATCGAGGTGGTCTCGGCCGGCTTGAGCACCACCGTGTTCCCGGTCGCAAGCGCCGGCGCGATCTTCCACGCCAGCATCAGCAGCGGGAAATTCCACGGAATGACCTGCCCGATTACCCCCAGCGGCAACAACGTGCGGCCCGGAGTGACGTAGCTGAGTTTGTCCGCCCAACCGGCGTGATAGAAGAAATGCGCCGCCGCCATCGGCAGATCGAAGTCGCGCGACTCCTTGATCGGCTTGCCACCGTCGAGGGTTTCGGCCACCGCGAACTCGCGCGCACGGTCTTGCAACAGGCGGGCAATGCGGAACAGATACTTGCCGCGCTCCTTGCCCGGCAACTTCGACCACGCGGGAAACGCCTTTGCCGCCGCCGCATAGGCGGCATCGACATCAGCAGCATTGGCCAGCGCGATCTCGCTCAGTTTTTCTCCATTCCGTGGCGCGATTGTATCAAAATACTTCTTCGACTTCGGCGCGGTGAACTTGCCGTCGATGAAAAGACCGTAGCGAGCGTCGAGGAATGGCTCCGCGGACTCGGGCGCAGGATCGTATTCCCAAAGATCGCCGAACAGGAGTTCGCGGGGGCGGGCGGGAGCTTTCTTGGCGGGCATGGTAGGGAGCAAATAGGTCAGGCAACAAGCGAGCCAACTACTGTTGGGATTTGATCAACTCAAACGCATCGCAGACTTCTCCTCCGGACACTCCTTCGTAGTTGCGGTGGCCGTCTGCATCGACACTGTAGTTTCCCGTCGGCTCGGCAGGACAGGACACCGGTGCTGAGCCCAGAGATCCCGGTGAAGAACACGCCGCCGCAGACAGAGCCACCGCCGTCGCGGCAAGCGGCATGATCCGGATCGACCCACAAATGCGGCCATGCTTGCGCTGCAAGGCGATCACGTCATCGATCGAGCAATCGGTCAGGTCGAACACCTCCTTGCTGCATTTGCTGCAAAAGACTCCGTTCGCCGATGGCGCCATCGCCGTGAAGTCCATGGGACACTTGAACGAGAAATGCTTGTCCGTGATTTTCTTCATTCGCTTGAATCGCGTTTAGTAGCCCGAGGAATCATCGCTGAACGTGTAGGGAGCTTGGTAAGCTCCAGTCCGCTGCGTCTCCAACTGCCGCAGCAGGTCATTCAAAAGCGAGGAAGCACCGAAGCGGTAGCGCGCGTTGTTCAGCCACGCGTCCCCGAGCGTCTCCTTCACTGCAATCAGAAATTGCAGCGCCTGCTTCGCCGTACGAATGCCACCTGCGGGCTTCATCGCAATCTCCGTGCCGGTGGCCAGGTAGAAGTCGCGGATCGCCTCAATCATCACCTGGTTGTTGCCGAGCGTGGCATTGGCATTGGTCTTGCCCGTGGAGGTCTTGATAAAATCGCCTCGCCGCAGCACACGCATCGCCAGGAAGGAGGCAGCGCGGATGTTGTCGTAGGTTTCCAGCTCGCTGGTCTCCAGGATCACCTTGAGCGTGGCCTCGCCGCAGGCTTCCACGACTTGCGAAATTTCATCCTGCACCAGCGCCAGCTCGCCTTCGAGAAAAGCGCCGCGGTTGATCACCATGTCGATCTCATCCGCCCCATCGAGGACGGCCTGACGAACTTCAGCGAGCCGCGTTTTCAAGGGCGCTTGGCCGGACGGGAAAGCGGTCGCCACGCTGGCGATCTTCACCCCGCTGCCTTTCACATGCTTCGCCGCATGCTTCACCATCGACGGGTAAACGCAGACCGCAGCGACTCGCGGGACATCGCCCTCATGCGGAGAAAGCGCCTTCTGGCAGAGCGAGGCAACCTTCCCCGGCGTGTCCTTCCCCTCAAGCGTCGTCAGATCGACCATCGACGCCGCCAGCTTCAGGCCGAAGACCTTCGAGCCCTTCTTGATCGAGCGGGTGGTGTATTTGGCGACCCGCTCTTCGACACCAACGGCATCGACAGGTCCGATCTCATCCAACAGGCGACGCAGGGCCGGGGCGGTCATCGGAGGAAATCTCCAACAAACGACGCCGGACGTCGAACCTCGAATGAAGATTGTTGCGTTAGAGCGAGACCCGCTGGATCCGCCCCGGCGAGCGGGAAAGGAACCGCCGGGAGAGATCCTCGAATTGGTCCGAAAGGTCGGTCAGGTGGATTTGCAGCGATCCCGGGTCCGTCTTCTCCGAAACCAGATCCAACTCGGTCAGACGGGATTTCACCAGCTCCGAGCAGGTCGTGGCCGAATCGACCAGCCGCACCCCGTCCGGCAAAAACGCCTTCAGCACCGGGATCAGCAGCGGGTAGTGCGTGCAGGCCAGCATCAGCGTGTCGATCCCGCGGTCGAGCATCGGGTCCAGATAAGTGTGCAGCGCGGCATGGGTGGAGGGATGGTCCAGCCAGTCCTCCTCCACCAGCGGCACCAGCAGCGGAGCCGGGGTCGCATGGATGATCAGGCCCGTCCGCCGCAGGGCGAGCGCATGCTGGTAGGCGTGCGACCGCACCGTGCCCCGGGTGGCGATAATCCCGATCCGCTGCGCCCCCGGATCCGCCAGCACCGCCTCCACGCCGGGCTCGATCACCCCGATAATCGGGATCTGGTAGCGCTCCATCAGCGACGGTAGCGCATGGGCAGTGGCGGTATTGCACGCTACGACCACCATTTTCACCCCTTGATCCAGCAGGAACCGGACGTCCTCGTGGGCGAATTGGCGGATCGTTTCCGGGCTTTTCGACCCATACGGAACACGGGCTGTGTCGCCGAGATACACGATGTCCTCGGCGGGCAAAAGCTGCTGCACGGCACGCACGACGGTCAGCCCGCCGACGCCAGAATCAAAGAAGCCCAACGGGGCATTACGCATGGCCGGGAGGAAAGACGGGAAAACCGATGTCGGGAAGCGGAAAGAGGGCGTTGCGCGTCGGGGGAAGGCCGGTTAATCAGGGCGCGTGAACGGAAAGATCGAAGTGGCGATCGTAGGCAGCGGACCAGCCGGCTGCACCTTGGCGGCCTTGCTCGCGCTCAGGGGCATCCGCGCCCTGGTATTTGACGACGACAAGCGCCCGGAGCTGCTGGTCGGCGAATCCCTGCTGCCCACAGTCATCCAGCTGATGCGCCGCCTCGGCATCGAGGACCGGGTGAAGCAATTTTCGCAGCACAAGCCCGGCGTCGGCTTCCTTTCCCGCGACGGCAGCCGCCTCGATTTCTTTTTCCCGCAGAAGGCGATCAAGGGGATGCCCAACTACGCCTACAACATTCCCCGCCCCGAGTACGACAACCTGCTCCGTACCCGCGCCGAGGAGCTCGGTGTGACCTTCGTGAAAGGCCGCGCCCAGCTCGAACGCGGGACCGATGGCCGGGAAATCCAGCTCACCGCCGACTGTCTGGCCTCCGTGCCCGAACTCGGCGGCGTGCATCCCAAGCTGCTGGTCGACTCCACCGGCCGGGCACGCTCATTTGCCAAGATCCTCGACATCGGCGCCAAGCGGGGAAACCGCAATGACGTCGCCTACTTCGCCCATTTCGAGAATTTCGACGTGGAGGCGATGAAGGAAGGCCAGGTCGTCATCACCACCCTCAATCACGGCTGGAGCTGGCGCATCCCCCTCCCCGGCCGCCTCTCGGTCGGTGTGGTGGTGAACAAAGCATCACTCAAGGGTCACGGCGACACGCCGGAAGAACGACTGGAGTCGATCATCGACCAGGAACCCCTCCTCGCCGCCGCCGGAAAAGGCCGCCGCCGTGTCACCCCGGTGATGACCTATACCAATTATCAGCTGATCTCCAACCGCGGCCACGGCCCCGGCTGGGTGGCAACCGGCGATGCCTTCGGCTT
Source organism: Luteolibacter sp. Y139 (assembly GCF_038066715.1). NCBI lineage: Bacteria > Pseudomonadati > Verrucomicrobiota > Verrucomicrobiia > Verrucomicrobiales > Verrucomicrobiaceae > Neoluteolibacter > Neoluteolibacter soli. Next base: position 929,219 of record NZ_JBBUKT010000001.1, read on the forward strand.
CGTCGATCCGATGCTCTCGCCCGGCCTGTTCATGGCCATGCATTCTGCGGACCTCATCGACCGGCACGCCTTCTCTCAAGGAGCCGGCATACTCGACCAGCCAGCCAAGCTCGCGAAGGCCTTCGACAAGGTCTTCGCCGAGCTGCAGGACTGGCACGAAGCATGGGCTGAACTCATCGAGTATTTCTACGATGGCCGGATGTACGCCCTTCATTCCGCGGGCGTGCAGCTGTCGGAGAAATACGGTGAAGCCGCCTTGCCAAGGCTGATGGAGCGCCATCTCACCACGCAGATCACCCGCCTGCTCTCCGGCGTGGCAACACGCAGTCGCTACGGACGGAGCTTGCTGAAGTTCTCTCTCAAGCACCTCGTCTGGGACGTGGAGCCGGCAGAAGCTTACGCGATCCGCGGGTAGCAACTACCCCGCCGCCAGCGCGATGGCGCGAACCGCCAAGCGTAATTCATCCTCCGTGATGCAAAGCGGCGGCATCAGCACGATCGTGTCACGGATCGGCCGCGTGAGCAGGCCGTGCTCGCGTGCGGCTAGACAAACCTGAGCACCGCCGTCGTCCACTTCGATCCCGGCAACAAAGCCGCACTGGCGCACCGCCCGAACCTTCGAACTGGTCGCTTTCAATTCCTCCAGCAGCTCCACCACCAAGGCAATCTTCGGCTGCAGACGCTCCAAGGTCTTCTCATCCTCGAACACATCGAGGCTCGCCAGCGCCACCGCACACCCCAGCGGATTCGCCGTGTAACTATGTCCATAGTAGAAGACGCGGTCAGCTTCGCCCAGGAAGGCTTCATACACTGCTGCAGTCGTCAGCGTCGCCGCCATCGGCATATAGCCGCCGGTCAGCCCTTTCGCGAGGCACAGGAAATCCGGGATCACCTCCTCATGCTGGCACGCGAACATTTTCCCCGTGCGCCCGAAGCCGGTCATCACTTCGTCCAGCATCAGGTGGACATCCTGGGCATCACACCATTCTCGCAGCTCCCGCAGCATGCCAGCCGGCCACGGACACATCTCGTTCACCCCTTGGATCAGCGGCTCGATCACTACGGCTGCCGAGTCCTTGATCGTTTCCGCGGGCAAGTGACGCAACGCTTCCATCCCGGAGACAAATGTCACCGGCGCACCATGGCGGCGGAAGCGCTCATGAAAGCGTGATACACCACCGAGCGATGCCGCGCCCATGGTATCGCCGTGGTAGGCCTGATCGAAAGCGATGAATCCCATCCGCTCCGGCTCGCCCGTCTGCTGGCGATACTGGATCGCCATTTTCATCGCACACTCGATCGCCGTGGAGCCGTCGTCGGAAAAGAACACGCGCTCCAGCGTGCCAGTCGGGAAGAAACCACACAGCCGCTCCGCCAGTTCGCTCGCCCGCGGATTGGCGAAACCGAGATAAGACGTGTGGGACACCTCACCGAGCTGGCGGACGATCGCCGCATTCAGCACCGGATGGTTGTGGCCATGGATGTTCGTCCAGATGGAGGAATTCCCGTCGAGATACTTGCGCCCTTCCGAGTCCCACAGCCATGCGCCCTCGCCGCGCACGAGCACCAGCGGCTCGCCCTCCACCCACGTTTGTTGGGGCGTGAAAGGATGCCAGCAGTGCTTCTTGTCGGCCTCGATCCAGCGTCGGGTGTCGTCGCGCATCGCCGCCAGTTTCGGGCGCAAATGACCGGCTGGAAAGCAAAGTTCGGGACCTACGCGATCATGGAATATCGAAAACCAGGGGAGCGTGCGAATCTGTCCACGTTCGGCAACGAACCAGTTCGGAAAAAGATCTCCCTCTCTGCGGGCGATCGGCGACTCCCAGGGACGGCGACCCCTAGGATGGATGCCGGTCGCCCGCTGTGTTTTCCGGGGTCACGTCTTGAAATCCCGCAGCCGGAACGCCGTGTAGCCAATCAAGAACAGCGTGGCATTCAAGCCGAAGAGGAAAACGTAGCTCCCCGCCAGCTTCGGCCACGAGATCACACTCTCCAGCAGGTAGACCCACGAGCTCATCCGCCACGTGACGAAGTACTGCTCGTACGGTTTGAAGAACGGAAACTCCTGCAGGACCATGTCCACGAACAGAATGCTCAGAGCCATGATGGTCGCCGCGGCAGGCTTCATCTTGAAGCAGGAGAACATGAAGGCGATCGACGACAGCGTGATCATGCTCAACCCGATTCCCACCGCCGAAAGCCCAATCCTCCCAATCCCCTCTCCCCACGTGGGAAAGGCCGAGAACACCTTCATCTTGTAGTTCCACACGAAAAGCCCGCCATCCCAGCCAAGCGCTGCCACTGACATGGCGTATCCGGTGACCCCCACGAAGAGCACGAAGGTCATCGTATAGATCGACACTGCGCAATACTTCAGCAGCAGGATGCGCAGCCGCGAAACGGGCCGAGCGAGAACGAGCCGCAAATTCCCATCCTCCGACTCCTTGGCGACGATGTCCCCCGCCACCAAAGCGAAGTAAATCGAACCGAGCAGGAACATGCTCAGCCCCATCACCATATAGGTCACGGTCAGCGAACTGTAGTAGCTATCGAAGCCGAAGCCATTCCGCTCAATGAGTTCGCGCATGCTCCGCTGGCTGCCTTCCAACTTGAAGACGAACAGGATGATCGCCTCCATCACGAGAAAGACCCCATACCCGAGATACGTCCTCGGGCGCCCGAAAAGCTTGGAAAGTTCGCCGCGGAGCTGACGGAGAAAATTCATGTGCCGGAGCGGTTCATCGTGATTTCCAAATACAAATCCTCCAGAGACCGGCGCACCGGAGCGAAGGCGGACACGCGGATTCCACAGCCAACCAAAGCAGCGACCACTACTGCCGGATCGGCATCAGACGGCAACGCGATGCGCCCCGGAGAAAGGATCTGCACGCCATTCAGCTCCAGAAAGGTCTTAGCGTGCCCCCATGGCTCCAGATCCACCTCATACACCGGCGCTTCCTCGCGCAGCTCATCCAGTGATCCCTCGTGCACCAGGCGGCCCTCGCGGAGGATCGTCACGCGATCACACATCTGCTCGACCTCGGCAAGCAGATGCGAATTGAAAAGCACCGTCATTCCCCGGTCCTTGCGCAGATCGAGAACGAAGTCCCTGAACCACTTGATGCCCTCTGGATCAAGCCCATCGGTCGGCTCGTCCAGCAGCAGCACCTTAGGCTCCGGCAGCAATGCTTGGGCAAGCGCCAAGCGCTGCCGCATCCCGTGCGAATAGCTGCCGACCTTTGAGCGGATGCGTTTCGTCAACCCCACGCGCTCCACCACCTCCACGGCTGCCTTCTCATCGAAGCGCCCCGAGTAACCCGCTAGGATGCGAAGATTCTCCCAGCCACTCAGGTAGTCATAAAATGCGGGACTCTCAAAGATCGCGCCGACTTGCCGCAAGGCCTCGGCATGATTCTCCTGCACGGACACTCCGCCAATCCGCGCCTCGCCGCGATCCGGCTCTACCATCCCGAGGATGATGCCGAGCGTGGTGCTCTTCCCCGCTCCATTGTGGCCGAGCAATCCATGGATCTCGCCACGCTTCACCTCGAAGGTGACATCGTGCAACGCCGGCTTGCCGCCGAAGGATTTGCAAAGTCCGGTGACAGTGAGCATGAGCGTCTAACGATTCACTCCGAAGTCGACCCTGCTGGATGCGGAAAGATCCGCATAGAGGAAATTCACGCCCGACTCACCGGGATGCCAGGCCTCCTTGTCAGTGACCAGCGGAATCCGCCGGTCATCGCCCTCCTTGCCGAAGAAGGCGAGCTTCAAGCGATTGCGACCGCTTTGGCTGGAGTTCCAAATATAGCTGCAGCCGGACGCCGCGAAGCACTTGCCGTCGGCAGGACAATGAAAGGATTCCGGATTGGAAAGATAGCTCGCGAGCTCGGTCTCCAGCACCGGCGTGTCCTCGTTCTTGCCCTTCCGCCCCGCAGCGATCTCCGGCATGGTTTGCGCATGATCCTGCAAGTAGGTCTCCAGTCCGGTGCCGATCTGCCGGAGGTTCGATAGGCAAGTGGCGGTGCGCGATCTCGCCATCACCGATCTCCCGACTGGAACCGCGATGCCTGCAAGCGCCACAATGATGGCGAGCACGATCAGCACCTCGGTGAGAGTGAAGCCCGGACACCGGTGATGAGGGAAAAGCTTCATCGCGGCGGCTGTCCGAATTCTTGCCCTCGCAGCCCCTGCATCACCTCGTTCATCGACTCCATCAGCGGTGCCAGATCCAGCTTGGTGTCGGCGCTGGCCTTTTCGAAATACGCGCGCATGCCTTCGCCAGCGATCGTCTCCAGCAGATCGTCCCCCAGCTCTTGCGCCTTGGACATATCCGCTCCGGTCTTGCCGCTCTTGATCTCGCGCAGCCCTTGTTGCACGAATTCCTTCCGCTTCTCCGGCGGCAGCGCATCGATCGCCTCCATGAACTTGCCCATCGACTCGCGGACCGTGAGGTCGATGAACAGCTTCTTCTCATCCCCGCTCAAGCGGCGGAAAAGCTCCTCGGTCGGTTGGTCATCCCGGGTTTTCTGACGTTCTGCGAAATCGAGCCGGTTGATGAGGCCCGCGATTTCGCGCAGCTTCTTCTCCCGCTTCGCATCCGTCCCACTCCGGCCCGACCAGTCATCTAACCCGGCCGCTTCGATCTCATGGGCCACCTTCTCCGCAGTCACCTGCTTCGACCCTGCGAAAGCCCGCAAAGCGGCCACACCACCCCAAATCAAGGCGAGCAGCAGGACGGTCTGGAGCAGTATGCGGTTGCGGCGCATGGAATGGATCACAGCCTAGGCGGGATCCTAACACACGCAAGCAGCCAACCCTTTCAGACTATGCCTGCGGAGACGAAGCCCGCCTCAGCCGGTCCATGATCGCCACCCCGAGACCGGTCTCACTGACCGGCTCGGCCACGATCGCATCCAGCCCCTGCTCGTCCAGGTGGCGCATCACGTAGAACAGCCGCACCGCCGCCTCGATCAGCTTGCCGCTGCCCGGACTGAGCTCCTCCACCACCTCCCATTCGTGGCGGTCGATGTAGCCGGCCTTCGGGTCGCCCCGGTAGCTGAGCAGCCCGTACCTCTTCCCTGGCTCGGGCCGGAAATCCTCCGGCTTTTCAAACATCAGCAGCGGCGTCAGCGGCGCGTAGTGGCTTTCGAGCTGTCCCGGCGCATCCGGCTGATCGGTGATCCGCTTTTTCTCGATGACCACCTTGCCGAATTTCTGCAGGTCCTCCTTCGTCACCGGCCCCGCCCGCAGCACGTGAATCAGCGGACGCTGTTCACCGCGCGACTCGATCTTCACGATCGTGCTCTCCAGCCCTTCGCTACAGGCACCGCCATCGATGATTAGCGGAATGCGCCCATCCAGCTCCTTCATCACCGCACCCGCAGACGTCGGTGAAATCCGGCCGAAGCGGTTCGCACTGGGCGCGGCGATCGGACGGCCGAGAGCCTTGCCGATCTGGCGGAAAATCACGCTGCCACTCTGCCGCACCGCCACCGTCGGCAAGCCGCTGGTGACGATATCCGGCACCTTGTCCGTCTTCGGCAGCACGATCGTCAGCGGCCCCGGCCAAAAGGCTCCCGCCAGGCTTTTCACCACCGCGGCAATATCCTCCGGCAGCTCCGCCACCTCGGCCAACTCCTTAAGGGACGAAATATGAACGATCAGCGGGTCAAAAGCCGGCCGCTCCTTGGCCGCGAAGACCTTGGCCACCGCGTCCGGATTGAAGGCATCGGCCGCGAGGCCATACACGGTCTCGGTTGGCACGGCGACGATTTCTCCGGCGGCGAGCAAGGCGACGGCCTCGCTCACGGCGGTCTTCATGTCTTCTTCGTCGACGGACAGGATGCGGGTCTCGGGCACGGCGCGAGCTTGGCAACGACCGGCGGGACGGGCCAGCCCGTATTTACATTTGCAGGATTGGACCTTTTCGCACCCGCCCGCCACGGTTACGCTTCTGCCATGCAACCCGCCGACGGCCTTCCCAAGAACATCGTGCTGATCGGCTTGATGGGCTGCGGGAAGACCACCGTGGGCCGGAAACTCCAGGGCCTGCTCGGCTACCCGCTGGTCGATACCGACCACCTCATCGAGGAAAAGGCCGAGATGACGATCAACGAGATCTTCGCCCGGCGCGGCGAACAGTCCTTCCGCGAGCTGGAAAGCGCGGTCCTCAACGAGCTTTCCGCCCCGAATACGCCGCGTCGCATCATCGCCACCGGCGGCGGCATCATCGGCCGCCGAGCCAACCGCAAGCTGCTCTCGAAGCTGGGCTACGTCGTCTGGCTCCAGGCACCCGTGGACGTCATCCTCCAGCGCACCGCCCGGAACCGCGACCGCCCGCTGCTCCAGACCGAAAATCCGCGCGAAAAAATCGAAAAGCTCCTCACCGACCGCAGCCCGCTCTACCACGAGATCGCCGATCTAGAGCTGGAGACAGCGGGCCTGGAGACCGAAGAAATCGCCTGCGGTATCCTGGAAAGCGCGCGCTACCACTTCGCCGCCAACCGCGAGGCGAACGCCTAGCGTTTCCGTCGCCCGCCGCCCTTCGGATACTTCACCGGCTTCCGCTCGGCCCCTCCGCCAGCCGCCACCGGCGTTCCGTCCTTCAGCGCCTTGATCTGGTCGCGCAGGTGAGCCGCGCGCTCGAACTCCAGTCTCGACGAGGCTTCAAGCATCTCCTTCTCCAGCTCGGCGATGACCTTGACCTTGTTGTAGACGGCCTCGTCTTCGGAAACCATCGAGCGCTCCAGCTTGTCAGCCTGCTCCCGTTGGTTTGAGTAAAGCTGCAGGCTCTCTTGCACCGCGCGCTTCACGCTCTGTGGCGTGATGCCGTGCTTCTCATTGTGCTCCATTTGCCGGCTGCGGCGATACTCGGTCACGTCGATCAGGCGCTGGATCGAATCGGTCACCGAGTCGCAGAAGAGCACGCAATGCCCATTGAGGTGACGCGCCGCGCGACCCGCGGTCTGGATCAGGCTGGTCTCATTACGCAGAAAGCCCTCCTTGTCCGCATCGAGGATGCACACCAGCGACACCTCGGGCAAATCCAGCCCTTCCCGCAGCAAATTGATCCCCACCAGAATGTCGAACATCGCAGCGCGCAACTGCCTCAAAATCTCCACCCGCTCCACCGTATCGATATCCGCATGGATGTAGCGCACCTTCAGGCCGGTGCCTTGCAGGTATTCGGAAAGATCTTCCGCGGTCTTTTTTGTTAGAGTGGTGACCAGCACCCGCTCGCCCGCCTCCACCCGCTGGCGGCACAGCTCGATCGTCTCGTCGATCTGATGCTTCAGCGGGCGCAGTGTCAGCGTGGGATCCAGCAATCCCGTCGGCCGGATGATCTGCTCGACCACCAATGCTTTTCCCGGCTTCTCGGGATCGAAGCTTCCCACCGGCTCGGCACTCCCACTCGGAGTGATGCGGAGCTGCTTCAGATCGATGTGAGTAAAGCCGCGATCATCACCGCGTCCCTTCACCGGAATGAAGCGGCGGTTCTCCGGCCGCGAATTGACGATCTCGAACGGCCCCGGCGTCGCGGAAACGTAGAGCCGCTGCTTCGTCATGTGCATGAACTCGTCGAAGCGCAGCGGACGGTTATCGAGCGCACTCGGCAGGCGGAAGCCGTGTTCCACCAGCACCGTCTTCCGGCTCTTGTCGCCCTCATACATCCCGCCGACCTGCGGGATGGTGACGTGGCTCTCGTCCATCATCAGCAAGTAGTCGTCGGGAAAGAAATCCAGCAGCGTGTGGGGCCGCGACCCCGGCGCACGCCCCGTCAGGTGCCGCGAGTAGTTCTCGATCCCTTGGCAGAAGCCCATCTCCTGCATCATCTCGATGTCGTAGTCGGTCCGCATCCGCAGCCGCTGCGCCTCGATCAGCTTCCCTTCCTTTTCAAAGGCCGCGACCGACGCCTCCGCCTCCTTGCGGATCTCCACGATCGCCTTCTTCATCTTGTCCCCCGGCGTCACGAATTGCTTCGCTGGGAAAAACGTGTGCTTGTCCACTCGATCGATCGTCTTGCCCGTCAGCGTGTCGATCGTGGTGATGCGGTCGATCTCATCGCCGAAAAACTCCACCCGCACCGCCGTCTCATCGAGATACGCCGGATGCACCTCGACCACATCGCCACGCACCCGGAACTTGCCGCGGCCAAAGGCGATGTCATTCCGCTCGAACAGAATCGCCACCAGCGCCTGCAACAAATCATCGCGCCTGATCTGCTGCCCCACCCACACCGGCACCATCATCCCCTCGTAGTCATCCGGCGAACCCAAGCCGTAGATGCAGGACACCGAAGCGATCACGATCGTGTCCTCGCGCGTCAGCAGCGAACCCATCGTCGAGAGCCGCAAGCGCTCGATCTCATCATTGATCGACGAATCCTTCTCAATGTAAGTGTCCGTCCGCGGAATGTAGGCCTCGGGCTGGTAGTAATCGAAGTAGCTGACGAAGTACTCGACGGCATTGTGCGGGAAGAAATTCTTGAACTCCGAGTAAAGCTGCGCCGCCAGCGTCTTGTTGTGGCTCATGATCAGCGTCGGTTTCCCGATCTGCTCGATCACGTTCGCCATCGTGAAGGTTTTCCCTGAGCCCGTCACCCCCAGCAAGGTTTGGTGCGTGTTCCCGGCACGAATCGATTTCACAAGCTTTGCAATCGCCTGGGCCTGATCGCCTTGGGGAGAGTATTCGCTGGAAAGTTGGAACGGCATCCGGCCGAGGTGTAGCCCCGGAGACGCCGGCCCGCAACCGGCCCGTTCGCGAAATCGGCGACAATCGGGCTTTCCGGCGGCTTTTCCGTCAGGAGGTTCTCTTCATGAAGAAATTCCTGCTGTCCATTTGCCTGTCGCTCGGAACCAGCTTTGCCGCGGAAACGCCGGAAGCGGCAGTCACCCTACGGGTTGAAAAGTCCACTAAAAAAGAAGGCCGGCATGAGCTCGTCATCGTCAATCGCTCGGACCGTAACTTTTCGTGCACCGGCTATGACTACCCAAAACGCACCGATCCTCCGAGATGCTGCGTCCACTATTCGACGCAGCTTGTTTACTGGGGAAAATGGAAGGATGGCACACCCCAGTGGCGCCCGGAGGACACCGTCCCTCTCGATCTGCCTGGAGGGCAGACCCTGCGTCAGGAATTCGAGCAGCCTACAGGCTCCGAATCGCCCTCCCCGTTTCGCCTGACGGTGCGGCTTCAGGAAGGCACGGCGAAGGACTGGAAGCCGGAAGCGAAGGGAATCGTCATCGCATCACCGATGTATCTCCGGGACGGCACGACCTACCGCGAAGTCATCTGGGGGGAGACCGGAGCCATACCACCGGAAGCCTACAAGGGAGTGGCACCATCGTGGAAGCGGTTACGATCCATCCGGGACGCGGTCAATGTGGCGAGCGTATTGGAACATGCAGGTCGCGGAAAAGCCCCATTGGATGCATTCATGACCTTGTTCCCACCCCGCTACCCCAAGTCGAAAGTGATGGTATTTCCCGCCGACAGCATGGTGGGGGCATCTGGATTCGGGAGGCCTCCCGTGAGTCCGCGCTGGAACGCAAAGGTTTCAATCATCGAAGGGAAACCCGCGATCCTCGAGTCGATCCGTGAAACATATCATCCCGCCGGAGCGGAACCGGCCAAGTTGGAGCGGATCGCGGAGGTCCCGGAAATCGACGCCACCCTTAGCGTTTGGTACCTCTACTCCCAAGAGGATGCCGTCGATGGATCGTGGCCACTTGAGGCAGATCCTCCGCCTCTTCACGTGCAAACCATCTCTTTCAGCTACGATCTCTCCGGGCTTCGCGAAAGCGCGCACGACCTCAAGGGGCTTGTTCTGGCCGCACCGCCTCCTCGTTTTCCCGTCACCGGATACATCGGATGGTACGGTCCCCGCATCATGCCCACCAGCTTCGACCTGATCATTCGGGATGGGCGCTATGAGGTGGATTCGGACCGCGGAACCCAAGGCGACAGCTTCTCCTATACCTGGCGCAATCCTTTTCCCGCCCTGCCGGAGGATCGTTAGCCGGACCGTCCCTTCAGGAGGTACATGCCGGTATCCATCCTCAGGGAGACACCGACCCGGTCGTCAGAGACAGCACTTCTTGTATTCTTTCCGCTCCCGCAGGGACACGGATCATTTCGCCCGACTTTACCGGTCGCGGCTGGCGGCTTCGCCGGCGATGGAAGGCCTTCAAAAAGGTCATGGTAGTCCCCGATGGAGTCGGTCGGGCCGAAACCGCCGAGCCCGCTCGAGATCTTCCTCTACATCGAGCCCCATTCCTCGCGCGACGGCTTCCGAGTGATGGAAGACTACGTGGCTGGCCTGCCAGCAGGCGAGGCCGGCCGCGCCCTCGCCCGGGTGCTGCGGCTGCCCAAGCCCTTTCGCTCGTTCAAGGACACCCTGTTTGATTTCCCCGAAGAGAGGGAAGCGTGGCTCGCCTTTCAAGGCCAACGCCAGCGCCAGGCGGCAATCCGGATCCTGGAAGCTAACCAGGTGCCATGGGTAGAGGTCTCGTGGCCGAAGGAAAATTGACTCTCCCACCGGCAAAACTATCCCTTCTCCAAAGGCTTTCCATGCCCCACGAAGGCTCCGAAATTCGCTCCCTTGAGCTGGCTCGCCGCAGACTCGCTCATGTCGGCAAGCAAGTGATGCATCGGACAAGGATCGCCGACCCCACACCAACCCGGCCCGAAGGGGCAAGCGCTGGGGTCCCGATGCCCCTCGAACAAATCCACCACGTCAAACAACGTGATCTCCCGCGGCGCCCGCGCCAACCGGTAGCCACCACCGGGCCCGCGCGTGCCTAGGACCAAGCCAGCCTGGGAAAGTACTGTCAGCACCTTCGCCACCAGCGGCTGCGAGAGATTCCGCGATTCGGCGATCTGGTGGGAACTGAGCTGCAGTTCGTCCGCATGGCATTCCGCCAGCGCACTCATCGCCGCCACTGCGCAACCGCTCATTTTTCCGTAGCCGAACATCGGGTCTCGTGTCCGCCATGCTTGGCGCAAAGCGGCCTTCGGTCGACTCAATTCCCAAATAAAGAAACTTTATTCTTTAATAAGTCGTAACCCTTGCTAAGAAGAGTCAGCGAGCCACCACGGCTCCCATCGCCATGACCACCACCGACATCCTCGGCCGCGAGGAAATCGTCCGCCTCGTCGATCGCTTCTACGAAAAGGTCCGCGAGGACGAAACCCTCGGCTTCATCTTCGACAAGGTCGCCGCCATCGATTGGCCCTCACACCTGCCGAAGATGTATGCCTTCTGGCAAACGGTGCTCTTTCGCGACGGCGGCTTCCGTGGTGACCCGATTGGCAAGCATGCCCGACTCGTCCCCCTCACCGCCATGGGCCGCGAGCAGTTCGACTGCTGGCTCGCCCTCTTCGAAGAAACCGTGGATGAACTCTTCACCGGCGAAAATGCCGCCCACATCAAGCGCTGCGCCGCTGACATGGCAAACGTGATCCACGCGAAGATCAATGCCGTACCCGACGAACGCTTCGACCCTATGAAGATCACCGCGGAGCAACGCGCCCGCTACGCCGCGTATCGTTCTGCGGCACCTTGAAGGCCCCTTCAGCCCTTTCCAAAAAGCAGCGCCCCGTCGTCGGTGAAGTCAAACATCGGCCCCCAGACGACTTCCCAATGATAGCCATCGGGATCGGCGAAGTAGCCGCTGAAGCCGCCCCAGAAAGTATCCTGAGCCTCCTTCACGATCGCCGCACCCGCAGCCCTCGCCCGTTCGAGCACCGCGATCACCTCGTCCTTCGTCTTCACGTTGTGGGCGAGGGTCACGCCGCTGAAGCCGCTGCGGGTCTTCGGCACTTCCGGTGAAATGTCTTCCGCGAGATGACCCAGCGGAAAGAGCGAGATCCAGCAGCCCGGCAGCGGGAAAAAGCAGACACCGTCGTGGTCACGGTTCGGCGGCGTGTCGAAGATCCCCGAGTAAAAGCCGGCGGATGCTTCGAGATCGGCGACGCCCAGGGTGACTGCAGTGAGGCGATTCATGAGGCCCTCTTGTTGCGCATGGCCAGCACTTGATCCAGCCGCGAATCGGCAGCGAGTTTTGCATACGAAGCCGAACCCGCGGAATGGACCCCGATCTTCCCGTCATCATCGAAGTGAAATCCCCAGCCATAGCGCTTCGCGAGCGGCGAGCAACGCAGGCAAGGCAATGGCTTCGAACGGATGCGGGAAAGAATCTCCGCACGGGTCTCACCGGTCGGTGGCTCCCGCAGCAGCTCGCTTTCCACCACCAACGACTCGTGGGTGAAGTGATGCGGTGCCGACCGCAACAGCTCCAGCTGGATGAGATGCACCGGCTTCTTTCCCCCGCGAGAGGCCGGCTCGATGCCAGCGCTCTCCGGGCAATCGGCAGCGATGCGGACGAATGTATTGCGGAAGGTCATCGGGACGACCTCCCCACTTTCACCGGATGCTGCCGAAATGCACGTCTTCAGGAACGACAGCCTTGTCAAAAAACTGGATGGTGGTCGACGGTCCCAGGGCGAGCGGGGCTTTCCACTCGCGGAGCGTCCACGTGATTTCCTTCGCCGGCGTCACCTCAAATGCCTGCGCCGGAGCGGTCTCGACATCGATCGGCCCATCCCAAGAATTGACCCAGTTGTTGATCAGCGTGCTGCCATTGGGCAATCGGGTGGCGATCTGAAAGCTGCGGATCTCCTGACCCTTCAGATCGCCTGGCAAGCATTCCCACACCGTCTCACCCGCCGGATTGACCTCACGGGCGAGTTTGGAGGCACACATCAGCGTGTTGCCGTTTGGCAGGCGCGAGGCCGACCAGGCACCCGGAAATTTCACGCTCCACACCTCTTTGCCATTCTCGTCGTATTCGATGACTTTCCCGAGGTCCATGTGCGCGACCAGCAGGGTCCCGGCAGTGGTCAGGCGGGCATGACGGAACTGGCCGTGGGTCCCCTTTTTGTTGCCGACTTCCAGCGGGAATTCACGCTCGGTCTTGCCGGTGGTGATGTTCAATACACAGGCCTTCGGCTCGGGACCATTCTGGATGAAGACCAGGCGCTCCTTGCCGATCGGCTGGGCCGTATGGGTTTCGCAGCCTTCCGGGGCGTCGTATTTCCACAGAACCTTCTTCGCGGAATCGATCCACGTGATACCGAACTGATGGGCGAAGAGCACGCTGCCATCCGAGAGCAAAACCGCGTCGCTGATCTCGCCGCGGCTGCCCGGGTTGTGAAACTCCCAGGCAATCTTCCCACCCTTCACCACATACATGTCCTGGGTCTTGGCCTCCCCGGCATAGAAAAAGTCATGGCGATCCGCTTGGGACCAGGCTGATGACAGTCCGGCGACGGCTACGAAAAAAGTGGCGGCGTGGATTTTCATGAGACGATCAAACCCGCCTTTAACTTCACTTCCAGACCTCAGCAAGGTCCCGTTTGAGTAGTATGGCTAGGAAGCACCAGAACGCTCCCGCCGTGCCGCCTGCTGCTCGAGAATCCACGGGCGGAGCACTTCAAGGTCGGAATCGGTGCGGGCCATTGCCAGCATGGTCTCAGGATCGATCGACACCGCCTTCCCTAGCAACCGCAGCGCCTCCTCGATCTTCTGCTGGACGCACGAGTAGCAGGCGAGATTGTAGAACATCAGCGCATTCGCCGGGTGGCGGGTGAGTCCGGCGCGAAGGATCATCTCGGCTTCCTGGATCGAACTCGCCCTTCGCTGGGCATAGGCAGCTTGGATCCACCAGCCGGGATCGGACGGCTCCTGCTCGGTCATCGGCAGGCAAATCGCCGAGGCATCCTGCCAGCGCTGCAGGCGGAAGAGCGCGTCGACCCTCAGGTGGAGGGCGATGGAATTCGTAGCCGTCAATTCATCGAGATCCGCCAAGGCATCTTCCGGCATCCCGAGTTCCAGGAAACCCAAGGCGCGGCGGCACACAGCATCGATGTCGTCGGTCACGATGGCAGTTTCACCCGTTCAACGGATTTGGCCAAGCATCGCCTGCGAGAAACTCCGCGGCGCGAACTTCTGCCCAGCTCTCCCCGCCCCCGTTGGAAAAGCCGCAGTGCCCACCGCCTTCAGGGACTTCCAGATGAAAGAGCGCACTGTTCTCAGCTTCCTCCCTGGGAAAGCAACCTGGACCGAGGAAAGGATCATTCGCCGCATTCACCAGCAACGCCGGGATCGGAATCCGACTCACAAACGGTCGCGAACTACTACGAGCCCAGTAATCAGCCGCATCCCTGAAACCGTGGAGGGGTGCCGTGAAGCGATCATCGAAGCCACGGAAGTCGCGGATCCGCCAGGCGCCACGCAAGTCGATCTGATCGGGAAACCGCGGCCTCTTCTCCACCAGCTTCCTTCTCAGCGAGACCAGGAAGCGCCGCATGTAGAGATTGCGATTGATCGGCGATGACAACCGCTCCGACGAGCAGGCGAGATCACACGGCACCGAGAAGGCCACAGCCCGATGGAGTCGCGGCACAGCCTCGCGCTCACCGAGATACTTCAGCGTCATATTGCCTCCCAAACTGAAGCCAACGAGGTCAACCTGTGACGCCGGATGCACTTCGAGCGCGTGCCGCACGACATGATCGAGATCATCCGAGGCCCCGCTGTGATAGAATTTCAGCAGCCGGTTCGATTCCCCACCGCAGCCACGGTAATTCCACGCCAGGACGTCCCAACCACGACGTTGCAAGGCACCCGCCATCCCTTGGATATAGGTGGCCTGCGAATTCGCCTCCAGCCCGTGCGAGAGGATCACGAGGCGATCACTCCCACTCGTCGCCCAATCGAGATCCAGGAAATCGCCATCGGAAAGCTCGATGCGCTCCCGCCGCGTCGTGACCTGCGGAACCCGCCGGAACAAGGCCGGCACGATCGTCTGCAGATGCCCGCCACGAAGCCAGACTGGGGCTCGATAGCTGGACGGGACGACGGGCACGCGGCGGATCTAGAGGAACCAGGAAGCCAGCGCGATGAAAATGGTCCGGGCCAGACTTGCCGCGAGCCGTCGCAGGGCGTTTCGATTCCGCATGTCCTTCACCCTCCACCCCCGCCTGGCAGCCGGCACCTTCGAACTGGGCGAGATTCTCGGCTGCCGCGTGCTCCTGAAGAACAACGCGATCTTCCCGTGGATCCTCATCGTACCGGAGCTGGAAGAAGGCATCGAAGATCTTCACCAACTCCCGCCCGACCAATACGGCGACGTCGCTATCGCCATCCGTCTCGTCTCGCAGTTCGTCAGCGACCACTTTCACCCGGAAAAGCTCAACGTCGCCTGCATCGGCAATCAGGTCCGCCAGATGCACATCCACGTCGTCGGCCGCTCGACCGACGATCCCGCCTGGCCCGGCGTCGTCTGGAGCTTCGAAGGGAAGAAGGCCTACCGCCCCACCGAAGTGGAAACGATCCGCGCCGCCTGGGAACTGCACGTCGGGTGACCGCTCAGGACGGCAGCGTCGTCCGCAGCACCACCGAGTCGATCTCCGCCCGGAGCTGCCCCGCGCCCTTCGGCAGCAGGAAAAAGTCCCCCTTGGAGAACCGGCTTCCTTCACAAATCACCGCCCCCTCGGCCACCGAGAAAATCGAGAACCGGCTCACATCCCGGTTGCCCGCGGTCTCACTCGTCGCCAGCGTCAGCTTCTCCACGCGGAAGTATTCGCACTCCGCGATAACCGTCCCATTCGGCTCGTCCATCCCCGGCTCGAAGTCCTCGAAATCGATGCTCGCCAGCGACTCGGCCACATGGAGTTCCCGCGGCTTGCCATCCAGCCCCATACGATTCCAATCAAAGACCCGGTAGGTGGTATCGCTGTTCTGCTGGATCTCGTGGATCAGAAAACCCGCGCCGATCGCATGAAGCCGCCCGGAAGGAATAAAGATGGAATCCCCCGCCTTCGGTTCGATCGCGTGGACGCTTCCGGCCACCGCGCCGCTCTCGATCGCCTCTTCAAAGCTCCCCCGGGTCGCGCCCCTCTTCAGCCCCACGTAGAGCTTCGCACCTGCGTCCGCCCCCGCGATGTACCACATCTCCGTCTTCGGCTCCCCACCCAGCCCCGCCGCAAGGAGAACCGGCGGATGAACCTGAATCGAGAGGTCATCCCGGGCATCCAAAACCTTGATCAGCAACGGAAAACGATCGCTATCCGGCAACCCGGCGCCGAACACCTCATCCCGGTGCCCCGTCCACAGCTCATGCAGCGATTTTCCCGCAAAACTGCCCCCCTTCACCACCGATTGCTCCTTCTCCCGATCCACGATTTCCCACGACTCGCCGTAGGGAGCATCGTCCGGAAGATGCCGGCCATATTGCCTTTCCAGTTCGCGTCCGCCCCAGACGCGCTGCATGTAGAGGGGCTCGAAAACGATCGGTTCCACGCCGCGGACCATGCCCCGACAAGCTCCCCGGCGCAAAGAACGTCGTGCACAAAACGGGTCAGCAGCCTCAAAACTAAGGATTTCCAGACTTTCCAGACCACGAAATCAATCTTGCCCCCCGGTCCCTTGCGGGGGATGCTCGCGCGGGGAGAAATCTGGCAATGGCAAAGAGTGACAACCGCAAGCGGGGCGAAGTGCCCGAAGCCCCCCGATGGTCCAATGAGGTCATCGGGATCATCCTGATTTGCGCCGGGCTGCTCGCCTTCCTGTCCGTCATCTCCTACACCTCCGAGGATTTACCGGCGGACTGGGGACGTTGGACCGATATTTTTGGCAAGAAGAGCCACAATTTCATCGGAGGCCTGGGGGTCGGGCTTGGCTTCCTGCAAAAGAGCTTGTTCGGCTCTGCAGCCTTTGTCGTCCCCCTCGCACTCATCTGGTTCGGCATCGCGAAGCTGGTCTTCGATGCCCGGCTTTGGCCTAGGACGATGCTCGGCTTCGCCGTGCTGGCCCTAAGCGGCGCCGCCTTCATGCACGTCCTCAACGGTGCGGTGAGCCCCTTCACCGGCCCCGGCGGCGTCACCGGCTACCTGCTCGGTGAGTTCGTGTTCCTGCGGCTGATTGGAAAGGTCGGCTCGCTGATCCTTCTCGGCGGCACCTACATAGTAGCCCTGATTCTACTCACCGGCCAAAAACCCATCGGCTTCGTCAAGGGCTGCTCACGCATGCTCGCCGACCTCATCGCCCGCTTCCGCGAACGGCGCCAGCAATCGAGCCTCGAAACCGCCAAGGAAGAACTCCGCACCACCGAGCGCGAGCGTGACCGCGAACGCCGCCGCAAGGAACGTGAAGCCGCGAAGTCCAACACGACGGCGCCCGCACCGGAACCCGAAGCCGAGCCCAACCCGCAAGCGGAACTCCCGCTCCGCGAAACACCCGCTCCGCAGATCATCGATGCCTCCCAGCGCCGCATCGCAGCGACCCAGCCGGGTGCCAAGCCATTCGATCACAAGTCCGCCGGTCACCTCTCTCTCTCCACCGCCGGTTTCGAAGACTACGACCGGCCCGGCTTCGATCTGCTGGATCCTCTTCCCGAAGAAGAAGCGCCCGAAACGAACCGCGACGAGCTCCTCGCCACCCAGCGCACGATTGTCGATACCTTGCGCGCCTTCGGCATCGAGGTGACCGCGGGCGACATCACCCGTGGTCCGACCATCACCCGCTACGAGATCTATCCCTCCACCGGCCTGCGCGTTTCACGCATCTCGCAGCTTGAGGCCGACCTCGCCCGCGCTACCCGCGCCGAGCGCATCAATATCCTCGCCCCGATTCCCGGTAAGGACACCGTCGGCATCGAGCTCGCCAACTCACAGAAGGTTTCCGTCCCATTGCGCGAACTCCTGGAAGACCCGGAGTTCAGTTCGGCGAAGAAAAAGATCCCGCTCGCACTCGGCAAGGATGTCTACGGCAAGACCGTCATTGGCGACCTCGCCGCGATGCCCCACTTGCTCGTCGCCGGTGCCACCGGTTCGGGCAAGTCGGTCTGTATCAACTCGATCATCGCCTCGATGCTCTTCAAGTTCGGGCCGCATGAGCTGCGCTTCATCATGGTCGACCCGAAGGTCGTCGAGATGCAGATGTACAACAAGCTGCCGCACCTTGTTGTCCCGGTCGTCACCGATCCGAAGAAAGTCGTCGCCGCCCTCAAGTGGGTGGTGAATGAAATGGAGAAGCGCTACCGCGTCTTCGCCAAGACCGGCGTGCGGAATTTCGACTCCTTCAACAACCGCGTCCGCCCGGAGAAAACCGACACCCCTGCCGAAGAGGCCGCGGAAGACACTCCTCCTTGGAATGCCGATGAGGAAGTGGACATGGAATCCATCGAGTCCATCGCCTCAGCTCTCGAATCTGGCGAACTCGGCCCCGAAGCGGACGAAGACGAGCTTCCGATCGAGGAAGAGAAGATCCCGGATCGCTATCCTTACATCGTCGTGCTCATCGACGAGTTGGCGGACCTCATGCAGACCGCGCCGGCCGATGTCGAAATGTGTATCGCGCGTATCGCTCAAAAAGCGCGTGCCGCCGGCATCCACCTCATCATCGCGACCCAGACGCCACGCGCCGACGTCGTCACCGGCATCATCAAGGCGAACATCCCTTGCCGCATCGCCTTCCAGGTTTCGTCACAGCTCGACTCGCGCGTCATCCTCGACACCAAGGGCGCAGACAAGCTCGTCGGCAAGGGCGACATGCTCTACCTCCCGCCCGGCTCCGCGAAACTGGAGCGCTCGCAAGGCGCCTTCGTTTCCGACGAGGAAGTCGAGCGACTCGTGAATCACTGCGCCGCCCAGGCCGAACCGAACTTCGAGGTCGATATCCAGCGCTCCATCGACAACGGTGGTGACGACGGCGACGACGAGGACGACATTTCACCGGCCGATGAAGAGCTCATCATGAAGTGCATCGACGTCGCACGTCAGGAGCAGAAGTGCAGCACCTCCCTCCTCCAGCGCCGCCTGCGCCTCGGCTACACCCGCGCCGCCCGTATGGTGGACATCCTCGAGGCCCGCGGCGTCGTCGGCCCCGGCGACGGTGCCAAGCCCCGCGAAGTGTATCTTAAATAAGGGGGTGTCGACGTTCCGTCGACACGACGCGGCACGTCCATGCTCCTTAGCACCGCTCCTGCCACGCATCACTGGCATAGCGCGTCGCCGCCGTCTCCGCGATCCAGGCAGCCTCCGGGAAAAGCTCTCCCTCCACCACCTGCTCCGCCAGCGCCGCTGCCAGAGCCCGCGGACAAGCCTCCGCCATGACCGACCCTTGGTGTAGCAAGCCACGTGAAGTCCGGCGCTGGCCAGCCCCGGCAATCTTCCTTCCCGTCACATCCATCACATCGTGCTCCACCGGCTGGAGAAAACATTCCCCCCCGATCGCCGGCGGCATCTCTCCGGAGAGCCGCGCCTCTACCCCTGCATCCCGCAGCGCCGAAACCAGCGCCGCATGGATGACCCGGTAACTTTCCCCACCCCGTGCCTCCGCTAGACCGAACCCGCTCGGCACGAATAAAGTGTAGGTCCAATCCGCGCGGTGATCGACGATCCCGCCACCCGTCCAGCGCCGCACCCAATGCAGCCCATAGGCTGGCAGATCAGCGGTTTTCACAAAGTAGCCTAGGCTCCCCCACCCCGGCAGCCACCGGTAGCTCCGCAGCACCGGCACCTCGCAGTTCTCCGCCAACCATTGATCCACGGCCATGTTTTCCGGCCCGTCACGCGGGACGGGATCGAGCCAAAGCTGGAGCTGGGGAAGCACGGGCGAAACGTGGGGCTCGCAGCGGGAACTTCCAAGCGCCAAGGAAACACAGGCTTGCCTGAGGCCCCGTCCCGCGCACCCTTCGGGGCATGCCCTTCACGCCCAAGCCGCACGCCGCCCTGCTCATTGTCGGCCACGGCTCGACCGAGAATCCGGATTCCTCCACGCCCTACTTCGACCACGCCGACGAGATCCGCCGGCTGGGTGCTTTCGGCGAAGTCCACTGCTGCTTTTGGAAGGAAGAGCCTTCCATGCGTGAGGCGGAATACCTCATCGACGCCGACGAGGTCTATGTGGTGCCGGATTTCATCAGCGAGGGCTACTTCACCCAGGACGTCATTCCCCGGGAACTGCAGCTCGAAGGCCCCACCACGAGTCGCGCCGGAAAAACCTGGCACTACACGTTGCCGGTTGGCGTGCATCCCTCGATGACCGGCCTGCTTCTCCGCCGCGCCAGGGAAGTCGCGCCCGATGCCGATCCCGCGCAGACCACCCTCTTCATCGTCGGCCACGGCACCGGGTTGAATCAGAACTCGACCAAGGCCATCAAAGACCAGGCCGCACTCATCAAGGCTTCTGGCGCGGGTTACGCCGAAGTGCTCGACGCCTACATGGAAGAGCAGCCGTTCATCGCCGAATGGGCCGCCCTCGCCACCACGCCGAATGTCGTCGTCGTGCCATTCTTCATCGCCGATGGCCTTCACAGCTATCAGGACATCCCCGTGCTGTTAGGCATCGAGGCAGAACCCGGCGAAGCCGCCAGCCAGCGCGAGGTCTTCCGCCACAATCCACATCACGTGCGTGGCAAGACCCTCTACTACTCTTCCGCCATCGGGACCGAGCGGCACCTTGCCGATGTCATTCTCGATCAGGTCGCCGATTTCGACGCGAAATATCATGAAGCTCGCTGAACGCCTTTCCGCCGCCGTCGCCGGAGGCATCCGCCGCATCGGTCAGATCGCCATCCGTCCACAGGACGGTGTCTACTTGCTGTGTCACATCGACGACGAGAACAGCGACGCCTCCTTGTTAGAAAAATTCGAGGGCTCTGCCACTGCACGCGATCTCTCCACGTGGGCGGAAGATGGCCACTATCGCTTCACCAAGGGCGAGCTCTCGCTCAAGCGCGGCTGGCTGCTCCAGCTCTCCTCATCCGAAGAACTCCGGCAAGCGCTCGATCACTTCTACCCCGCCGCCGCCGGCCTATGGTTTGCTCAGCACGACGGCCGCCTCGAAATCGAACACCTGCGCGACAAGCTCAACCGCCAGACCGGCATGTATCGCTTCGCCCGCACCCTCAGCGATGCCGGTGCCCAGCGACTGGTGAGCGAGGTCTGCGGACCGGGCCATTGCTGCGTGAAAAAAATCCTCTGGCAACTCGACGCGAACACGCCACTCGAAGACAGCGAGGCCAGCCGCTTCGACGGAGTCACCGGAGACATCGATCGATCGCAAGCCATCCCCTTGTTGTGTCGCGAGGCCTGCAATCACTTCGTAGCCGAAGCACGCAAGGCCTCGAAAGCCGAGCAGGACGCCAAGGCAACTGGCTAACGGACCATTGCCATGTCCGACTCCCTCAATCGCGCCTCGATGCTCTTCCTCAGATTCTCGCGGATCTGAAAGAGGCGCGCCTTGAGCGTGCCGGGACTCCGGCTGAGATTCTCCGCATACTCCTTCAGCGGCCTGTCCGTGGCATACCTCACGAAGAGCAGCTCCTGATCGCGCGATGACAGTCGCTCCAGACAGTCCTTCAAGACATGGAGCATCGCCTCGTCGTCCACCTCGGCAGCAGGGTCGAACACCGGTGATAGATCAAGGTTCTGCCGGTCGGAGAATACCCGCTGATCACGACGCTGCTGCCTCAGTTGGTTGAGCACTTCCAAACGAGCGATGGTGAACGACCACGCCTTGAAATTCGAACCCGCCTCGAAGTTTGCCCTCTTTTGCCAAAGGATCATATTCGCTCTCTGCAACAGGTCCTCCGCTTCATGGTGATTGGTGACCAGCGATTTGATGTAAAGCAGGAGCGATCGCTGATGCGAAATGAGCAACTCTTCAAACTCGACGGGTGTTGTCGACGGGCAACCTGGGTGAGTGGTCATGCAAAGAAAAAACGGGAGAAGGGTGATGTCATGGCTGGACTCTCAGCTGAAGGAACAGCCTCGACTTCCCGGCCAAGGTACCGGGGCTGATCGATAGCGTGACGGTCTCGTAAGCGGGATCCGCATCGGGGACCGAGGCTTCCTCGGTCACGGAAAGCGGCACCCAGTCGACCAGGTTCTCGCTGCCGCGATATTCATAGTGAAGTCCCGCGGTGCCATGCATGCGCAGCCGCCGGTGACTGAAACGGAACTGACCTGCCGAAGGCTTCACCTGTAGCAGCACAGGGGTGGCGCGGGAGTCATCCGCGAGCCCCGGATTGGTGCCGAAAGCCCACTCGCCGAGGTTATCGATTCCATCGCCATCCGGGTTCGCGGCAGGATCGCCTTGTGGTGTGGTCACATTGCCAAACTCCGCCTCACGCCACTCTTCATAAGTCGCATAGGGATGGACATCCTGGTGGATCCATGCCGCCACAAGTTCCGCTGCTTCAAGATCCGGCACCGTCGTCGCGAGCGGCGGCATGCGGCTGTAGCCGTTCGCTCCGGTGATGCGGTTGAAGATGATCGAATGAGGCACGTTGCCCGCTACCACGAGACGGTCGTCGGGATGCAAGGGCGCATCCACCGTAGCGCCATTGAGCAGCCCCGTCTCAAGCAGCGACAGATGAGCCCTGCCGTCCCAATTCCCCCCACCCGTCCCACCGGCCTTGTGGCAATAGGCGCAATTCACATCAAGATACGAGCGAACCCGCGTCTCAAGGGACTGCGCGGTCTCATCCGGCCGGTAGTGCCGCGGCAGGCTCGCGGGATTACCGCTGAAGCCGGTGAGGTAACCGGTGGACGAGAGCGCACTGAGCAGATTGCCAGACACGCCTGAGATACTTCCCGGGGCATTCAGCTGGCGCATGGTGAAGGAAAGCGCATGACCAGCCTCCGGCGTATGACAGGTCATGCACGCCGCACGCGAGGGAATCTCCCAGGTCACGCTCGTCGGCGCACCGTCGAGGGTGATGCTCACCGGCACGTTCTCACCATTGTCGTTGGCAAGGACCGCGTCGGTTTGACTGCCGCCGTTGACGGCATTCCATCGATACGAGATGCCGTAGGCACCGCTGTCGTTCTTCACCAGAAAGCGCGTCTCCAGCCGGCGGCGTGGCGAACCGGCGACCGGACGCCGGTCAATGTAGCTTTGACCGTCAATCGTGCGGGTGAAGGTTTCCCACGCGACAGGATAGTCGAAATGCTTCACCCAGATCATCCCGCTGGGAAAACTCCATGGGCTATCCTGCGAGTAGCCAATGGTCTTGGTCGCATCGTTGACCAAGAACCACCTTCTCTTTTCTGCCCGGTCCGACCAGAAGCGGAGATTGGGCTGGTAGTATTGCCCGCCGGGGTTCGGCGACAAGTCGGTGAGGTCGGCGAAGAAGTTCGTCGCAGCCAGCGTCGGGGGAAGATTGCTGTCGTCGGTTCCAATCGTGAGGCGCTTGATCCCGCCGGTGCCCTGGTTGGTGCCATTGTTACCACGGTCCAGTAGCAAGATATCGCCGGTGCGCGGATCGGGCAGCAGTCCGACAATGGCAACCTCTCCGGCCAGGCGATTGATCACCGGTGCGCCGGACGTGCGTTGCACGCTCCAGATGTTTCCGGACACGTAGTCGGCACAGATGTACTTTCCTGTTAGATCGGGCAGAGAGGTGCCGCGATAGACGAAACCACCCGTGATCGAGGCCCCTTCCAAACTGCCGCCACCATGCCCGTAGTCCCACAATGGCGGGGTGATCGTGGCAGCCGACTCCGGTGCGCCATTGAGGAGATCCCCCGCGCGTTGCCCCGCTGCACTGCCTTCGCGCCAGCCCCAGCCACCATTGTTGCCGGGATGGAAGACATCGACTTCCTCGCGGTTGCTGCGGCCGACATCCCCCACCCACACTTCATCCACCTTGCCGTCGCCGTTGTTGTCCTCGGCGGAGAATTGCCACGGATTGCGAAGACCCATCACGAAAATCTCGGTGCGAACCTGTCCGGGATTGAGAGCAATACCATTGAAGGTGGTGGCACCGACCAACGGATTGTCGGGAGGCACCGCATAGCGGGCAACACCACCCGGCCGCGGAATCATCAGGTCCGCGTCGTTTCCATTGGGATCCGTGTCCGCGCCCGGATCGGCATTCGGCGGCAGGCTTCCGGGACGCTTGTCCACGTCGATGCGGATGATGCAGGACCACAGGTTTCGATCCACGTGCTGCGAATTATTGTGGCCGTCCTCTTGCGTGCCCTCGTCGCCGAAGCTGACGTAGAGGTAGCCATCCGGACCGAACTCGCAGCTGCCGATGTTGTGAATCGTATCGTCGCAATCCTGCTCGATGATGATCTCCTCGGGACCGGCAGTGAAAGGAGCGGTCGTCTGGCAAGTGAAGCGCGACAAACGCACCGAGTGGGCATTCGAATTGTAGGTGACGTAGATCTGCCCGTTGCTTGCCCAGTTCGGATGCACGGCGATTCCCTTGAAGGCCTGCTCGTTGTTGTCGTGATTCACCGAAGCGCTGATATCCAGCACCTGCACCTTGGTCGGCGCCGCCATGTCCGGAATCAGGAAAACACGGCCGTCACCTTCCGAAACGAACAGCTTCTTGTTGTCACCCGGCACCGTGCTGAATCCATGCGGCGAATCGAACGTGATGCCCGGAAAAGCATCCACCAGCCGCAGCTCACCCACCGGAGGAGTGGAGGGCATCGAGACGAATGCCGAATCGAAGCGGGGATTCGCGGTGAAGTGAATCGTGACCGTGCCGGTATCGGTCAGCGTGCTCCCCGCACCTTGGATCTTGTAGGTGAATGTATCCGTCGCAGGCGTCCCGGAGAGATGCTGATAGAGAATCGTACCGTCAGAATTCACTGTGGCCGTGCCGTGCGCGGGTGGCGAATCGATGGCGAGCGAGGGGCGCGCAATGAGACCCGTATCGTTGTCCAGCACCTTAAAGCGCGCCTTGCCGAGGTGATGCATCGTGGCGCTGTCGTCATTCGCTACCGGCGGACCGTCGTTAAGGTCCGCCCACGTGTAGGCGACGCGCACATTGTCCCACTGCACCGCCCCGGTTCCCCCGGAAGCGAGCCGGATGGCTGAGGACCAATTGTCACTCGTATGAGGATAGCTCGCGATCGGAGTGTTCGATCCTTCTCCTTGGTCGAGATTGGGATTCAAATAGAGCGCCGCCACATTCGCGTCGAAGTCCAGCTTGCCCACGAGCGTGTATTTCACCCCGGGAACGGGGGCGATGCCGGAGTAAGACCACTGGTTCGTATTAAGATCGTGAATCGCGAATTCGCGGACACCTGAGACCGGGTTCGTCGCGCCGGGAACCCCAAAGAGATAACGCTCCGTACCGAAATCATACGAGCTCGCACCGCTCCACGTGGTATCCGCCGAGCGGGTCATCTCGAACTTGTAGTAGACCACGTGAGACACGTAGTTCCCCTCTTGGTTCACTGAACCGGCGCGTTCGTCCGATCCCGCCTGAGCACCTTCGACCGGGCCATTGTATTCCCGCTTCGCACCGCTCTCCTGAGTCACAAGCACCCCCGATGTCACCTGTGGCGAACCCGCAGTGACATCCCAATCAGAGGGCTCACCCGCGTGACCGAGAAAGGGATCGTTCTCGGTGGAATTGTCGGCATCCCAATAAAGCCCTCCGCTCTTCCCCGCGATCGGACCATCGGCATAGTCAAACCGATCCCCGCCGACGAGACCCGGCGGATGGACGGCACCAGGGTACATGATCGGGTTGAGCGGATTTGTGCCGGCCGTGACCTCCGCTCCATCGGAGAAGCCGTCGTCATCGGAATCCGGGTCCTGCGGCTCTGTCCCGCGGAGATACTCGTCGATGTTCGAAAGGCCGTCCGAATCGGCATCGAGGAGCGAATCGTTCGTACCCACCACCAGGCCATGCGTGGCCTCCCACGCATCCGGCATCCCATCATCATCCGTATCAGGATCGGTGAACTGGAAATCATTCCACGATGTCGCCACGGTGAGATCGTCCCACTGGCACGTGCCGCCCGAGGCCAGACGGACAGCGGTCGACCAGTTGGTTCCCGTGTACGCGCCACCCGCGTCGCACGAGTTGGCCCCCGTCGCATCGGTGTAAAAGTCGTTCGCGTCGGGATCAACCCACAGGCCGATGAAGTCCCGGTCGAAATCAAGCACCGTCACGATGGTGCGCGTCGTATTGCTGACAGGAATGCCGCTGGAGTAGCGCGTCCCGGCCCCGGTGATCTCGCAACCATATTCCGTGGCTCCGCTGGGAACGCCGAAGAAAACCCGTTCCGTGCCGAAGTCATACGAACTGGCGCCGCTCCACGAACCACCGGAAACACGCGTCAGATTGAAGCGATAGAACACCCGCCCCTGCGCGCGTACCGCGCCGCTGCGCTCGTGATTGTCCTGGCCATCGTTGGAAGCATTGCCTGCTCCTTCGATGGTCCCGTTATACTCACGCTTGGCTCCCGAATTCGCCGTCACGAGCTTTCCCGAAACAACGGCCGGCGCGCCGACGACATTGTCCCAGTCCGACGGAAACGCGGTGGCAGTTCCTTGAAAGAGATCACGGTTGAATCCCGTGCCACCGGTCTTTCCCGCGATGGCGCTGTTGTCTGGATAGGCGAAATCCTCCTTGCCGATCTCGAGCGCGTGAACCGGCGCGGCAACAAGCAGCGGCAAAAGAAGGAATCTCATCGGATGCAGGCAAGGCATATCGGGAAGACGTGACGTTTGGACGAAAGGCCCGCCCTGCATCGAGCAAGGCGGGCCATATGAAGTAACCGTTCGCTTTGATTACGGCGAGGCCGGACCGTCTTCCGCGCGGAAGAACACCTTCGGCGTCGTGCCGGGAGTCACCGGAATCACAAACGGCTGCGGCGTGGTGCTGTCGAAGTTGAAGGCCGGGACCAGCGGCACGAACGACTGCAGGTTCGTGGAACTGCTCAGATGGTAGGTCTTGCCCGCCGGGATACCCGTCGCCGTGATGCTCATCGTACCGGCTCCAGCATTCAGGTTTGCGACCGAGAGATGGACCGGGCTGGGTGGCTCGCCAATCAACTGCCCCCAGGTCGTCGCCACCACCACGTCATCCCACTCGGTGTCGCCGGTGCCCGTGGAGGTGAGGCGAATGCCCGTGGCCCAGTTGGTGCCCGCATAGGTTCGGGTGACCAGGGCAGCGTTGGACGCTTCTGGTGTTGTCAGACTCGGGTTGACCCAGAGGGTCAGCATGTTTCCGGGATGATCCAGCTTGCCCACCACCGTGTAGGTTTGATCCGTCGCAATCGCCAGCGCGCCACCATCGGTGCTCACTGCCGCTCCTTCGCGGATACCCCACTGCGGGACTCCTGCATTGTCCACGATGCCAAAGGCCAGGCGCTCCTGATTGAAGTCATCGGGACCGAAGACACTCAGCGTCGCTCCCGCGCGCCGGGTCATCGTCGTCTTGAAGTAGACGACCGCGGACTTGAAGTTCGCCGCGTCATCGATGAATGCGCCCAATCGTGCTCCGGTGGGAGACGCATTGGAGCCTGCTCCTTCTTCCGGACCATTGAAGTCGCGATACGCGTTGGTTTCGCGCGTCACCAGTTTGCCCCCCGTGACTGTCGCCGTGCCATCCCAGTCGGATGGGGTCGAGTCGTGACCGAAAAAGGGTCCATTGAAGACCGCGTTCTCGTAGTCGAAATAGGTGCCGCCGGTGAGACCACCAACAGCTCCATCCGAATAGGAGAAGTTCTCGATTCCGATGAGTCCCAGCGGTGCGCCGATCGTCGCGTTCGGATTCGTGGGGCTGGAGGTATTGCCACCGGTTCCTTGGACCTCGCCACCATCGGTCTGACCGTCATTGTCGGTATCCACCTTCAATGGATCGGAGTGGTAGGTGAGGACTTCGTCTCCGTCGTTCACTCCGTCGCCATCGGTGTCAGCATTCAGCGGAGAGGTTCCCGCGGCGGCTTCAGCACCGTCTTTCAGTCCGTCGTTATCGCTGTCGTCATCCGTGGGATTGGTTTGAGCCACATACTCCTGGAGGTTCGTGCTACCGTCTGAATCCGCATCCGCACCAGCGTCATTCACGTTGGGATCGAAGCCCCACAGGATCTCGTAGGCATCCGGCATGCCATCGCCATCGCTGTCGGAAGGCAGCGAAGTCAGCGTGCTCCAGGTGTTACCCACCACGAGTTGGTCCCAGCCGGTCGTCCCGGTGCCACCGGAGCCGAGGCGGAGGGCCGTCGCCCTCATTCCGGCCGGCGTCACGTTCAAGGTGGCCAGGATCGGAGAGGAGGCCTGCGGCTGATTGAGATTGGGATTCACCCAAAGGTCCACGCGGTCCGCCACGAAGTCATATCGCGCGACCAACGTCGCCGGGGTTCCCGTGATCGGTGCGACTCCGGAATAAACCGTGCCGACTCCTGTCTGCTCGACGCCGTACTCACGCACTCCCGAGATCGGGCTCGTTCCGTTAGGCACCCCGAGGAAGATCTTCTCAGCACCGAAGTCGAAAAGGCTCAAGCCGCTCCACGAGGCACCCGCCTGGCGGTTGATGTTCACCTTCACGTAGAGCACATCACTGCCATTGACTCCTGTCGCGGCCGCGTCTTCACGGTAGTAGCCGGACTTCTCCCCCACCACAGCCAGATTGCTGTTAGAGCCGGCGTGGAAGGCACGCTTCAAGGAACTCTCCTGGGTCAGCAGCGTGCCGGATTGGATCATCGGATTCCCGGCAAATGCGGTCCAACTGCTGCTCATCGTGGTGTGACCGAGGAAGGTTTCACCAAGCGCGCTGTTGTCGTAGTCCCAGCCCAAGCCATCGGAGAGTCCATTGGCCGGGCCATCGGCGTAGGTGTCGAAAAACTCCAGTGCGATCAGGTCCATGTTGCCATTCGTCGTCGGATCATCGCCGGCGTGGCCCGTCAAGGGCGAGGTTCCGAGCGCGATCTCCGTCGAGTCGGCGGTCCCGCCACCGTCGGTATCGGCGTTCAAGGGGTTGGTGAAATACACGTCGACCTCTTCACCATCGGTGAGATTGTCGCGATCCGTGTCCGCGAGGGTCGGGTTGGTGCCGGCGGTCTTTTCCCTCTTGTCGTCCAAGCCGTCTCCATCCGTATCCCCGGCAGTGGGAGATGTCCCATCAGTGAACTCGACCGAATTGGCGATCGTATCGCTATCGGGATCGCCCAAGGCGCCATTCGGGCCATTCTTGGCACCCGGCGAGGTTTCCCCGACGGTCCCATTGTCATGGTCGTCCAGGTTGTAGAGCGCTTCCCACGATGCTGGCAGACCATCCTGGTCCGCATCCACGAAATCCTTGAGGCCAATGCTCACCGGATCGAGAGCCACCGTAAGATCGTCCCAAGTGCAGGTATTGCTGGAAGCAAGGCGCACCGCGGTCGACCAGTTGTTAGGCGTGTAGGCGCCGCCGGCATCGGCCGAGTTGGAGCCATCCACCGGATCGTAGTAGTCCGTGGCGGAAGGATCGACCCACAGGCCCATGTAATCGCGATCAAAGTCGAGGACCGCGACGAAGGTATGGGTCAGGTTATCGGCAGGAATCCCGCTGCGATAAGTCGTGCTTCCGGCGATCTGGCAGCCCCATTCGATCTGCCCCGAGACACCGTTTCCACCGGGTGATCCAAAGAACGCCCGCTCGGTGCCGAAGTCGTAGCTGCTGGCACCGGCCCAAGTCGTACCCGCGCCACGGGTCAGCGTGAAGCGGTAGAAGACCCGGCCCGCACCGCGCACCGCACCGGCCCGCTCGGTCTCATTGCCATCACCACCAGCCGAGCCCTCGGTCGTGCCGTTATATTCGCGCTTCGCTCCACTGTTGTTGGTGGTCAGGGCATTCGAGGCGACCGTCGGCGTTCCACCGGTGTTGTCCCAGTCGGACTTGATCGTGGTGTGGGCTTTGGTGAGGTTGTTGAAGTCAAAGCCGGTGCCTCCGGTCTGGTTGGCGATGTTGCCGTTGGCGTAGGTAAAGTTCTCGGTTCCGACCACCTGGGCGTGGAGTGGAACGGCCGCCGCCCCTGACAGGAGGACGGGAAGGATCGTTTTTTTCATGGGTTTTGGGTTTCGGGGTTTTTTGGGAGGAAATGGGAAAAGCCACCGCGGACATCGGCGCCGGGAAAGGGCGACCGCACGGTGGCAGGGAAACGGAAGATCAGGCGCGACGGCGCATCATCGGGTTCGTTCGGAATGGGTTTCTCGGATCCGGCACGTCTCCACATGCCGGGGAGGGCACGTGGGTTCGTGCGTCTCCCATCCGGAGTCCGACGTTTCGAAACGAACCCCGCCAAAAAAAATCAGGAACTTGCTAAACCCTCATAACCGCAGGCTCAGCGGTGAATGCGCGGGCGGAACCCGATCCGCCCGCGCATCCGCTCCGACCTCCGGCAGAACCCAATTTGCCGGAAGCGGGAAACTTATGATGATCCACCTTGCCTTAACGCCGGGCCGCCAGCGACGGCCCGGCTTCGAGCAGAGACACCGGCTCAGTTCGGAGTCACCAGGAGATGAACGAACAGCTTGGCGTTGCCCGTGGGCAGCGTGTAGGAAACCGAGCTTCCATTATCCACCGCGGAACCGGTCACGTCGGTCCAGCTAGTGAGATTGGTGGAGGTTTCGACGCGGTAGGTGCCACTGAAGCCCGCGGACTTCGGCCAGGTGATCTGACCAGCCACCACGCTTGGATTCGCGGTGAACCCGGATCCCGTTTGACCCATGAAGTACTCGATGCCGTTCTGCACCCCGTCGCCGTCATAGTCCTGGCTTTCCGTCTGCCCACCGGCATTGGTCGCAGCCCATGAGCTGTATCCGCCAGTCGCCACCTGGACGGTCAGGACGCCAGTGCTCTGGGTGAAGGTCCACAGGTTTCCACCGGCAGTCTTGGTCCAGACGCCGGAGCTATTAGTGAAGCCAGCGACGCTGAAGGTGCCACCGTAGGTTTCGGTGAGCGATCCCACGTCCACGAGCGTCCAGCTGTTGCCAGCGGTCGTGTTGGCCGCGGTGGTGTCGATGTTGAAGCTGCCATCCAATTGCACCGAACCCGTTCCCGTCACCTTGTTGCTGACGCCGTTCGCCCCGATGACAAATCGCAGCTGGCCTGAAGCAGACAGGGTGAGCGTCCCACCGTTGACGGTGGTGTTCCCGGTGTAGGTGTTGGTTCCAGCAAGGGAAAGGATGCCCGCCCCCTGCTTGGTCAGCCCGCCACCCGTGCCGCCATCGAGCAGTGACGGATTAATGGTGATGTCATGGCCATCCGAGTCGATGACCCCGCCGCCGGACTTGACGGTCACGGTGTCGACGCCATTCATGAAGACGGCGTTCGCCGCGGAGCCAGCCTTGAGCAGTCCTCCATTGAAGTTGAAGGCGCTGGTGCCCGAGGCGCTGTCGAGGATGGCATTGGCGGTAAGCGTGCCGCCGTTGAGGTTCACGGTGCCACTGCTGTCCGCTGCGTCCCCGATCAGGAGACCGGTGGTGGATGCCGCGACAAAGGAACCGGTGCCCGAGATGGTCAGCGTGCCGCTTCCCAATTCGCCGACGTGCATGAAACGAGCGGCCGCAGCCTGTGTGAACGTGCCGCCGGAAATCGAAAGCGTGCCGCTGCCGCCAGCAACGCGCCCGATGGCCATCCAGCCGTTGCCGGTGATTGTGCCGCCGGTCTGCGTGACGGTTCCCTGACCCCCGCTTCCGACCCGGAATTCCTGCTCGCCTGGGAGAGTGATCGAAGCCGAGTCCTGCACGGTCAGATTGCCGACCGAGCCGGCATTTCCTCCGACATACACACGGTTCGTGACGGTGGCCGTGGAGCTGTCCTTCATCACCATCGTTCCGATGGAGCCGCTGTTGATGCCGACGTTCACCTGCTGGAGGTTGAGGGCGGAAGTTCCGTTCAGGGTCACGTTGATCGTGGCACCATTGCTCTCGCCGAAGTTTCCGGTCGGCCCGCTGAACGTGGAATTGTTCATCGTCAGCGAGGAGATCGCCGAGTAGCCAACAACCCCGCCGTCGTATCCGAGCGAAATGCCACCGCCATTGGCGGTGATGGTGGAGCCGGTAAAGGTCACATCAGAGTGAAGTCCAGTGCTTCCGTTTCCGATGCCAATGGCGATCCAGTTTCCAGTGGTGAGGTTCGAGTTAGTGACCTCAAGCGCGGAGTTGATCGTGGAAGCCGGATTACCGAGCCACAGCTCGGCCGCCACGCTGTTCGCGCCGGTACCGGTGAAGGAAACCGTGCCTTCATAGATCCGGAGACCCTTGTTGACGGTGCCGATGGCCTTCGCCGCGGTGCCGCCGAAGCCGAGCTTGCCCGCGCCGGTCTTGATCAGGTTGGAGGTCGGATTGGAAACGACCTCACCATCGAAGCGGATGTCAGCCGTAGTGGTGATGGCCGTGTCGATCGCCCCGAGCGTGAAGCCGCGATCGGTGGTGGTGGAGGAACCGGTGTAGGTGAGGCTGCCTCCGGTGAGGAGGAGGTTGGCAGCGCTCGCGGAAGCCGCACCGATGGAGCTCGGGCTGCCAGCGTTGGCGATACTGCTGATCGAGGTGGTGCCGCCCTTGAGCTCGGTGACGCCGGTGTAGCCGTTGGTGGTATTGAGCACCAGGGATGCGGTTCCCCGTTTCAGGACTCCCGTGGTGCCGTTGATGCTTCCAGTGCCGTTGAGCGTGTAGGGCACCAGGGTGTTGTCGAAGGTCAGCGACGTCGGCGTGACGCCGATGTTCAGGGTCACGTCGCCTTGGGTCAGGCCGGTGACACCATCGTCGAACTGCGTGACCCGTCCGTTGGTGTAGGCCGTCGGGCTTCCCGCGTTGAGCCAGTTGACCGTGGAGGTGTCCCAGATGCCGTTGACGGTGGCATCCCATTTGGGCTGGGCGAGGCCGGTGACTTGCAGCGAAATCAGACCCGTGCCGTTATCAACCACGGTTGCCGTGACTCCATTGGGAAGAGAGCCGGGCGTGACCAAGACGCTTCCGGAGCCGGACTTGGAGGTATACTCCACGAGCGGGATGCTGCCGAGGGTGATGTTGCTGTCCGCGATATTGATCGTGACCGGGCCGTTGAGAGCCAGCGATGCCACCTTGAGCGGAGCATAGTATGGATTGTCGAGTTCGTTCCCGAGATCGAAGCTCAGCGTGGTAGCTCCACTGGAGCCCAAGGTCAGCGAGTTCAATTCGCGAACGTCGAAATTGGTGATGGAGGAAACCTTGAGTGCAGCCGAATCCGCGACCGTGTAGTTCGCACCGCCGTATTTGGCGGCTTCGATCGCCAGCGTACCACCGTTGACCGAGACGCTGCCGGTAAAGGCCGCGTTGACACCACTGAGTGCCAGGGTACCAGCGCCGGACTTGATGAGAGTTCCTGTGCCGCTCAGTTCCTGGGGAACCACGAGAGACTTGCCGCTGCTGTCGATCTTCAGGCCGCCGCCCTGGATTTCAGCGGTGGACAGGTTGCTGATGAAAGTGGCGGAGTCCGCCTTGGGCACGATCTTGGTGCCGTTGAAATAGGCATTTCCGGTGCCGGCGGTTCGGGTAATCGTGCCCACCTCGAGGGTGCCTCCGTTGAAGTTTGCCGTGCCCGTACCAGTGCCCGTCGCAAGGACCAGCTGGGTGGTGCGGAACTCCGCCGTGTTCGACAGGGTCAAGGCTCCGATCCCGCCATTGTTACCGACCACCGTGATACCACCGGTCACATTGAACAGGCCGCCGGTCATCGCGACGGTTCCATTGGCGGTGGCGCTATCGGCACCGATCACCACGTTGTTCGATCCACCCTTGGTGATCGTCCCGCCGCTCATGTTGAGGGTTCCCACGCCGCTTCCGTTGCGTCCGACCACGAACCACGTGTCGGAGCTGAGCGTTCCTCCGCTCATGGTGTAGGTGGCGGTCGAGGTGGAGCCCACCCAGAACTCGCCGTTCACGGTGATCGCCCCGCCCGTCTGGCTCAGGGTGCCGCCACCTCCGTTCCCCACCGCAAATGCAGTGGCGTTGTTCGTCTTGTTCAGGGTACCACCCGAGATGTTGACCGTTCCGGTCGCGCTGGCGGCGTTGCCGATGAAGAATGAGTTGGCGACGGCAATCGTGCCACTATCGAGGTTCAGCACACCGGTGCTAGCCTGGGTGCCGACATGGAGCGGCCCGGTGACGGTGAGCGTTCCCGAAGTGTTCATGTTCATCGTCCCGGAGCCGCCCGAGCCGGCATCACCACCGCCGAGACGGTAGTTCCCCGAGACATTCATGCTTCCCGAGCTCAGGCCGAATCCCGTGAGAGTGCCGCCGGTCGTTCCGGTGTTGGCGAGGTTGATGATGCCTGATCCACCATTGTGGCCCACTTTCATCCAGCCGGTGCTGGTGACGGTGCCAGCCGAGATATCAAGTCTTCCGCTGCCACCGGCGTTAGCATTGCCCACATAAATATCGCCGTTGCTGGTGATCGTGCCACTTTCGAGATTGAAGCGTCCATTGCTATTGGTGGTTGCACCCACATGGACCTGAGCGGCGGTGATGGAGCCGGTAGTGTTCATGTTGAAGGTGCCGGTATTGCCCGTGCCACCATCTCCCGCCCCCACGCGGATCTGGCCGAAATTCCCGGTGGCACCCGCCGTCAAGCTGCCGGTGCCTTGGGCGAATCCGGAGATGCCCGTACCCACCACGGCGGTATTGGCCAGGTTGTAAACGCCGGTGCCGCCATTGTTGCCGACTTTGATCCAGTTCCCGGTACCGCTCTGCGCCGTGCCTGCAGTGTGGTCCACCCGGCCACTGATTCCGGCGCCGTTGCCGACCAGAATGTCCGTCGGGGTTGCCGAAATGTTCGCTGAAATGGTGGCGATCGCACCCGTGTTGGTGATGATCACCGCCTGATCGTTGAAGCCGGTCTTGATGGGCACGCGGCCCGTGCTCCAGTTGGTCGCCGTGTTCCAATCCGCGGTGCCGGTATTGAGCCAGTTGGCAGCCAAGGCAACGGGTGCCGAGATCCCGGTGTAAATGATGGCGACGGAGGACGCGGAAAGGATTGCTCGGCGGTTTATTTTCGTGGGCTTCATGCGATTCAAAGGTTCTGGGTCGGGGTTGGGAGAGAGAGGGAAAGCCACCGCCACCCTTCGCACCCAAAGCGGGCGATCGGCGGAGCGGTGACGGAAAGTCGGCTCAAATGCGCCGGCACATGGCCATGTGGCCGCGGTGCGCGCCATGATCACTCGTCACCAACACGGTGGCAGACGGCACGGCCTGACTCGTCACGGGCAGCAGGCCGGAGATGATCAAGGTGGGGAGCTGAGGGTTCTTCACTTGGGTTCGTTCAACTTGGGTTGGCCCGGACCAGACGCGTCTCCGCGTGCCCGGGAAAGCGCATGGGTCGTGCGCGTCCATTCCGAAGTCCGACGTTTCGGAAAGAACCCCGCCAAAAAAATGCGGGAACTTTGAGAAACCCTCCGCCTTGCGGAATCCGAAGGTGAATGCGCGGGCGGAAACCCGATCCGCCCGCGCATCCGCCCGACCTCTGGCAGAACCCAATTTGCCGGACGCGGGAAACTCGTGATCCAGTGCACGGACGCTCGCGCGAAAGCGATACCGCTTCCACGCGATCGCCGGGGATCTACTCCATGAGTCCGCCATCCGGCAGCATCTCCCGCCAACAAAACACCGCGCTGACAATTTTCCTCCCCACGGTTCGTCATCAACGGAGCCGCCGTCGATTGAGCTTGCGCGACGAAACCCCGATGCCTACCCCAGAAAAAAGGGAACCATTCCCGGCTTGCAGCCCGTGAACGAAGAAAGCCATCACGACGAGGAGATCAGCGGGGCGATCATGGAGGTCGCACTCTCGCTGGACGATCCGACCGCGCGACAGGCTTTCCTCGAGCGGGTCTTCATGAACAACGAGGCTGAGAAGGAGGAAATGACCCTCCTCCTCAAGGCGACCGACGAGGCGGCAACGTTCTTCCTCGAGGCTCGCGAACAGCGGGCCAACCTCACCGCAACGATCCTCTCCGAAACACAGCAAGGTCGCCCACCCGGACCGCGCCGCTTCATCGATGGCGATGCGCCACCGGAGAAACTCGGCCCTTACCGATTGATCGCCCGGCTCGGTGAAGGTGGCGGCGGCGTGGTCTACGAGGCCGAGCAGGAACACCCGATCCGCCGGCGTGTCGCCCTCAAGATCGTCCGCATGGACGTCGAGAACAAGAGCGCGCTGGCACGCTTCGACATCGAGCGCCAGGCACTCGCGATGATGGATCACCCGAACATCGCGAAGGTCTTCGACGCAGGCACCACGCCTTCGGGGAGGCCTTACTTCGCGATGGAGTTGGTCACCGGCGAGCCCATCACGAACTACTGCAACCACCGCCAACTGGATTGCGTGGCTCGTCTCGAACTCTTCGTTCTCGTCTGCAATGCCATCCAGCACGCTCACCAGAAGGGCGTCATCCACCGCGACATCAAGCCGTCGAACGTTATCGTCACGCTTCAGGACGGCGTACACGTCCCGAAGATCATCGACTTCGGCATCGCCAAATCCGAGACGGGCGAATCGATCACCGCGCACGACCAGTTCTTCGGAACCCCGGCGTACATGAGTCCCGAGCAGGTGGCCCTCACTGGCATCGACGTGGACACCCGGAGCGACATTTTCAGCCTCGGCGTCCTGCTCTACGAGCTCCTAACAGGTTCCACCCCGCTCGATCGCTCGACCTGTCCCGACCTCAGCTTTTCCCAGATCCGCAAGTCGCTGCTCACTTGGGAAATGCTCCGCCCTTCCGAGCACCTCGCGAAGCTCGCCCCGGAAAAGCTGCGTTCGCTTGCGGACGAGCGGGGCACGCAGCCGGCTGGCCTCACCGGCTACGTGAAAGGCGATCTCGACTGGATCGTGATGATGGCACTCGAGAAGAACCGGATGCGCCGCTACCAGACCGCCAACGGCCTGGGCGTCGATATCAAGCGCTTCCTGACCCAACAGCCGATCGCCGCGCATCCGCCATCGAAGACCTACGTGCTCGCCAAGTTCGTCCGCCGGAATCGCCTGGCATTCGGCACCTCGGTTCTGCTCGTGACCTTGCTCGTCGGAGGCCTCGCCACCACCGCCACGCTCTATGAACGCGAGCGCTCGGCCGCGGTCGAGCAGCTCCGGCTCAAGAACGAAGCCCAGGCGGCACGCCATGAAGAAAGCCGCCTCCGCGTTGAAGCGGATGCGAGGTCGAATGTCGCCCGCATTGCCTTCCTGCTCGATCAGGGCCTCATTGATGAAGCGGACGCGCTGCGCCAGCGGTATCCCCTCACCTCGATCGAGCCATCGCTCGAAGCAGCGGCGGTGTTCCGCTCACTCGGCGACTGGAACGCCGAGCACGGCCGCTGGACCCAGGCACTCCAGTGCTATCAGCTCCTGCGACAGGCCAATCTTTCCGGGGCCCCTCAGAAGATCCTGAACGGACAGGATCTGATGGCCATCACCGCGGCACTGCTCAAGAAGGAGCCTAACAGGTATCCGGAGTTTCGCGATGAAATGCTGAGGACCTATGCGCCTGCCGTTGGCACCGTCAACGCGGAGCATCTGCTGAAGGTCTGCCTGGTTCATCAGGCGGACTCAAGAATCCTCGGAGCTCTCCGTCCCGACGTGGACACGCTGGGCGATCCACGCAGCGCCACATTCCCCGCTTGGACGGCACTCTCCCTCTCGCTGTACCAGCTCCGCAACGGAGACTGCGGCCATGCCCTCAGAACCTGCCAGTTCGGCCTAACCAGCCCGGAACGCAAGAGCTCGTGCGAGGCCTCGCTCGAAGCAGTCTCCGCCCTGACCCTCGCGAGGATGGGTAGCGTCGGGCCGGCGAAGGAAGCATTCGCCCGCGCTCGCGATCTGGCGAAGCGCTGCGATGGCAAGGACTTCCAGCGCGGAGTGCCGGTCGGCCCGTGCTGGTTCGACTGGGAGATCGCGGAGCTGTTGATCAAGGAAGCGGGCCTGAGGGTTCAGGCTCTCTCGCGCTGAGCGGAATCATTGCAAATTCTTTGGCGGGTTTCTCCCGCCATTGACGGATTCTTTTCGATAAACCCATGAAGCCCACACCTCCCGTGCTTGCCGCGACTCCGGCGTGCCGCCTCCCGTAGCACGCCATGCAGAAACCCATCTCCACCATCGTCGTCCTGGGCGCGGGATCCGCAGGACTGCTAGCCGCCTTGACCTTGAAGAAGAAGCTGCCGGCAATGGTGACGGTGCGGATTCTGCGCAGTCCCCGCATCGGCATCATCGGCGTCGGCGAAGGCACCACGCCGAACTTCCCGTCCTTTTTGTTCGACTACCTGAAGCTCGATCAAGAGCGGTTCTTTCGCGAAGTGCATCCCGTCTGGAAGCGCGGCATCCATTTCATCTGGGGACCCCGCGGTGAGTTCCCCTATGCCTTCGGGAATCACTACAGCGTCTCGGACACCGGCTTCAGCCGGTCCAATGGCTTTTATTCGTGGGAGAAGCCCTACGAATCCGGCTTCATCGGCCGTCTCATGCAGCAGCGAAAGGTATTCCTGCCGGATGAAAACAACCAGCCCAGGATCGATGATTCATACGGCTTTCATCTGGAGAATCCCCGCCTCGTTGCTTGGCTGGAAGGCGAAGCCAAGCGGGCCGGCGTGACGATCACCGATGCGGAAATCACCGATGCTGCCCGGGATGGCGAACACATCACTCATCTCACGCTCGAAGATGGCGGCACCGTACAGGCGGACTTCTACGTGGATGCCTCAGGCTTCCGCAGCGAACTCTTGCGCGGCATCTTGGAAGAGCCCTTCGAATCCTTCGCTGACAGCCTGATCTGCGACCGTGCGGTGGTGGGCGGTTGGGAACGTCAGGAGGGCGATCCCATCCAGCCATTCACCACGGCCGAGACCATGCCCGCGGGATGGAGCTGGCGGATCGATCACCGGCACCACGTCAACCGCGGCTACGTCTACTCCTCCGCCTTCACCAGCGACGAGGAGGCCGAGCGCGTCTTCCGGGAGCGGAATCCCTTGGTGAAACAGACGCGTGTGGTTCCCTTTATCTCCGGTCATTACCGACGGTCGTGGGTGGGAAACGTCTGCGCCGTCGGCAACTCCGCCGGATTTGTGGAACCCATGGAAGCCACCGCGCTGATGGTGCTCTGCATGGAGCTGCGCGCTCTGGCCGCCAGTCTGTTAGAGGGCCGGCTGGAAGTGAGACAAACCTTGGCTGATCTCTACAACCGTTTCTCTGCAAGCGTCTGGGAGGAAATCCGTTCCTTCCTGATGATCCACTACAAGTTCAATACGCTGATGGACACGCCGTTCTGGAAGCACTGCCATGAACTACCCCTGTCGCCGGACGCCGCCCGCATGGTGACCTTCTACCAGGAGAACGGCCCGAGTTCATTCGCGCACGATATGCTCCTGCCCCGTGCCTCCCAATTCGGCATCGAAGGCTGGTGGGCACTACTCGTCGGACAACGCGTGCCGTGGAAAAACCAACCGGTCTCACCTCAGGAGCGCCAACGCTGGGCAGAGCGCCAGCTACGGCTCGAGCGGGCAGTGCAAATGTCACTCACCACCGAACAGGCGCTCGCGATCGTTGACGACCCCGCCTATTGGCAGGCAGCCGCAACATCGCAGGTTGCTTAGTCGCCCTCCGAAGGCTGCGCACGCAGACTCTCCCAAGTCGTCCCAACCACCAATTCATCCCACACGGCCGCGCCCGTGCCACCGGACCCGAGACGGACACCCGTGGCATTCATCTGTATCGGTGTGATTCGCAGCGTGGCCGCAATGGGCGAAGACGCCTCGGGAATCGAAAGATCGGGATCCATGCGGAGGTCCACCCGCGAGTCCGCGAAATCGAGCTTGGCGACAAGGGTGAAGGGAGCCCCGAAGACGGCGGCGACTCCGCTGAAAGCACGCGCCCCGGTCGATGTCTGCTCGATGGCAAATTCCTGTTTGCCCGACCGGACATTGGCAGCCGCTGGCACACCGAGGAAAATCCGCTCCCTCTCGAACTCGTAAATGCTGAGTCCGCTCCACGAAACTCCCTCTTGGCGCGTGAGGCTCACTTTCACGTAAAGCACATTGCTTCCATTGATCCCTGTGGCAGCGGCATCCTCCCGCCACGAGCCGGACCTTTCACCTACCACCGCCTTCGTGTTGGCCGAGCCTCCATGAAAAGCGCGCTTCGCCGAACCCGTGCGAGTCAACAAGGCCCCCGACTTGATGGCGGAAGCACCGACCACGTTGGTCCACGGTGACTTCAGAGTGGTATGTCCGGTGAAGGTTTCATCACGGGCGACGTTGTCGTAGTCCCAGCCCCGGCCACCCGAGAAACCGGCAATCGTCCCGTCCGTGTAGTCATCGAAGAACTCGATCCCCACGAGATCCTTGTTCCCATGCGACGCGGGAGCATCTCCCGTCTTCCGCGGTGCCAATTTCAATGCGATCGCAGTGAAGTCCGCGGTGCCGTCGCCATCGCTGTCCGCGAGCAGTGGGTCGGTCGCATGGACATTGACCTCGTCGCTGTCGGTAAGCCCATCGCGGTCGGTGTCCGGATTGAGCGGATCCGTCCCCAACGCCTTTTCGCGGGCATCGTCCAAGCCGTCCAAATCGGAATCAGCCTCGTTCGGGAAGGTGCCGTCATCGTATTCCACCAGGTTGCCGATTTTGTCTCCATCGGGATCGCCCAAGGCACCATTCGGGCCGTCCTTCGCACCGGGCGAGCTTTCCCCCGAGGTCCCGTCGTCGTGATCGTCCAAACCATGGAGAGCCTCGAATGAGGCAGGCAGTCCGTCTCCGTCCACATCGCTGCCATCCCTGAGACCCACCGAGATCGGATCAAGCGCTACCGAAAGGTCATCCCACGCTGTGGGACCGCCGGGACTCGAGCCGAGTCGCACCGCCGTGGACCACAGCTCCGCGGTATAGGGACCACCCGCATCCACCGAGCTCGAGCCATCCACCGAATCGTAGTAATCCGTCGCAGTGGGATCGACCCACATGCCGATGAAGTCATGGTCGAAATCGATCACGGTCACGATCGTGTGCGGAGCCGTGTCGGCAGGGATCCCGGTAAAGTAGTAGTTTCCATTGCCGACACACGCGACACACCCGAATTCCACGGATCCCGTGGTGGGACCATTGCCTCCCGGCACACCGAAAAATACCCTCTCGGCGCCAAAATCATAGCTGCTCGCACCGCTCCACGTGGTCTCCGGCCCGCGGGTCATGGTGAAGCGATAGAAGACGCGGCCGACGTTCCGGATCGCACCACTGCGCTCGTGATCATCCTGACCATCGTTCTCCCCCTTTCCGATGCCCTCCACCGGGCCATTGTACTCGCGCTTCGCGCTGCTGTTTTCGGTTGTGAGCACGTTGCCCACGACCAGCGGAACGCCGACGACATTGTCCCAGTCCGAGGTGCCCGCCGTCACCGTCTTGTCGAACTGGTCGCGATTGAACCCGGTGCCGCCCGCTCGATTGGCAATCGGTCCATTGGGATAGGCGAAAGCCTCGGTCCCGATCAGCTGCGCCTGCAAGGGAAGGCCAGCCCCGCAAATCGCCACGGAACAAAGAATCTTGCCATTCATGGGCGGGGCAAGAGACGGGGTTTCAGGAAACTCGGGATCATCGCGTCGGACCGGCCCGGACATCAGGCCATGAGAAGATTTCGCCATCCCGCTACCAAACCCGCCAAAAAAATCTGAAGTGCACGAAATTTCCCGACTAAACCCTTCCCCGCGAGCGGGGCTACGATTCCGCTTGCGCCCGAAATCCCAGCGACTTACCCGAACAAGGGATGGGAACGACGACCCAAGGTCCCGAAATCAGAGCGGACGAGTTTTGCTTCTCTTCCGCCGAATTGCTGCCCGTCGTATACGACGAGCTGCGGCGCTTGGCCGCGTTCCGCCTGGATCGCGATAGCGCCAGCAAGACGCTCCAGCCCACCGCGCTCGTCCACGAGGCGTGGATCCGGCTTTCCGAGATCGATGGGAAGATGTGGCAGAGCAAGGAGCACTTCTTCAATGCCGCCGCGCAGGCCATGAGACGCATCCTCGTGGACCGCGTCCGGGCCCAATCGCGGCAGAAGCGGACACGCCCCCCCGAGAACCTGGACGCCGGCGTGTTCGAAGACGACTCGCACATCCTCCTGATCCACGACTGCCTGACCAAGTTGGAAAAGATCGACCCCTACTCCGCGAAGGTCGTGCTGTTGAAGTTCTACGGCGGACTGAGCAGCGAGGAGATCAGCGAGGTCACCGGCCGCAGTATGCGCTCGGTGGAACGGCAATGGATGTTCGCCAAGGCAAAGCTCTATCGCCTGATTCAGGAAGATCAGCAGAAGGAATAGCCTCCGGTGCCCATGAACGCGAACGGCCACGACGAGGAAATCAGCAGCGCCATTCTGGAAGTTGCCCTCTCGTTGGACGATCCGGATGCGCGCCGGGCTTTCCTCGATCGCGTCTTCGAGAACCGTGATGCCGCCAGGCACGAGATGACGAGGCTCCTCGAAGCCACCGATGGCGCGGCAACCTTCTTCCTCGAAGCCCGTGAAGAGCGAGCCCAGGTCACCGCGAATATCCTATCCGAAACCAAGCCCCCCTCGACGCTGCCAGCCCGCTTTCCCGACGAGGAAAGCATGCCCGAGAAACTCGGCCCCTATCGCCTGATCTCACGCCTCGGCGAAGGCGGCGGCGGTGTGGTCTACGAGGCGGAGCAGGAACATCCCATCCGCCGGCGGGTCGCCCTGAAGATCGTCCGCATGGATGCCGAGAACCCGGGCGCGCTCGTCCGCTTCGACATCGAGCGGCAAGCGCTCGCGTTGATGGATCACCCGAACATCGCCAAGGTCTTCGAGGCCGGCACCACACCGTCGGGAAAACCGTTCTTCGCGATGGAACTCGTCACCGGCGAGCCGATCGTCCGCTATTGCAATCGCCACAAGCTCGATTGCGTCGCACGCCTTGAGCTGTTCGTGCTCGTCTGCAATGCCATCCAGCACGCTCACCAGAAAGGCGTCATCCACCGCGACATCAAGCCGTCGAATATTCTCGTCACCCTGCAGGACGGCACGCACGTCCCGAAGATCATCGACTTCGGCATCGCCAAGTCATCCGGCGTCACCCGAGGCGAAGCGATCACGGCGCATGACCAATTCTTCGGGACTCCCGCCTACATGAGTCCCGAGCAGGTCGCCCTGACCGGCATCGACGTCGATACCCGCAGCGACATCTTCAGCCTCGGCGTGCTGCTCTACGAGCTACTAACAGGAGCCACGCCCATCGATCGCTCCACCACCGCGGAACCCACTTTTTCACAGATCCGGAAATCTCTGCTGACGTGGGAAACGCTCCGGCCATCCGAGATCATCTCGAAGCTGCCGCCCGAGAACCTGCGCACGCTCGCCGCCGAGCGCAGCACTGACTCCTCCTCTCTAGTGAGCTTCGTGAAAGGCGATCTCGACTGGATCGTGATGATGGCGCTCGAGAAGAACCGCATGCGTCGCTATCAGACCGCCAACGGGCTTGCGACCGACATCAAGCGCTTCCTCACCCATCAGCCCATCGCAGCGCGGCCACCCTCGGGTGCCTATGTGCTGACCAAGTTCGTTCAGCGCAATCGCTTCGCTTTCGGCGCCGGAGTGCTGCTCGTGATGCTACTCATCACCGGCCTCGCCATCACGGCTGCCATGTACGAGAGCGAGCGAAAGACCGCGATCGAACAACTCCGGCTGAAGAACGAAGCCCAAGCCGCCCGCAATCAGGAAAGCCGGCTCCGCAAACAGGCGGATGCCAGATCGAATGTCGCCCGTGCAGCCTTCCTACTCGATCA
Organism: Luteolibacter sp. Y139; assembly: GCF_038066715.1. Lineage (NCBI taxonomy): Bacteria > Pseudomonadati > Verrucomicrobiota > Verrucomicrobiia > Verrucomicrobiales > Verrucomicrobiaceae > Neoluteolibacter > Neoluteolibacter soli. The sequence goes on from NZ_JBBUKT010000001.1 coordinate 972,831, forward strand.
GGGACGCATCGACGAGGCGGACGCCCTGCGACGAGACTACCCCCTCGAATCCATCGAGCCCTCGCTCGAAGCCGCCGCCGTCTTCCGCTCCCTCGGTGACTGGAATTCCGAGCACGGCCGCTGGAATCAATCCCACCAATGCTTTCAGCTTCTTCGCCAGGCCAATCGCCAGGATAACGCGCAGAAGATCCTGCAAGGTGACGACCTCATGGCCATCTCCGCCGCACTGCTGCGGGAAGATGCAGCACAATACCGGGAGTTTCGCGATGAAATGATGGATCGCTACACTCCCGCCGAAGGGCAACAGAAGGCGGAGCACCTCCTGAAAGTCTGCCTCCTCCAGCCTGCGGACTCCGCCATTCTGGAGAAGCTACGCAAGGACGTGGACACCATGGGCGATCCCCGTAAAACGCCCTGCCCTGCCTGGTCTTCACTATCACTGTCGCTCTATTGCCTCCGGAACGGCGACTACGATGAGGCTCTTGATGCCTGCGAAATGGGCATCACCAGCCCCGAGTGCAAGAGCTCCTGCCAGGCATCCCTTGAAGCCGTCGCCGCCATGGCTCACGCCAATGCGGGCCATGCCGACTTGGCAGGAATTTCTCTCCGCAAGGCCCGCGACATCGTCAGGAATTGCGACGGCAAGGACTTCGAACGTGGCAAACCCATCCGTCCCTACTGGTTTGATTGGGCGATCGCCGAGCTTTTGACCAAGGAAGCCGGCGAACGCGTCGAGACCGCCTCGCGGTGACCGGCCAGCTCAGAACTTCTTCCACCGGACCATCACGAACACGGACATTCCCGAAAGAATCGCCAGGACGATCACGATCCAAAAGCCGACAGCTCCGTGACTCTCGTTGATCGGCAGCTTTAAGTTCATGCCGAAGAGGCTGAACACCGCGGTGGGCAGCATCAGCCCGATCGTCACGATCATCAGCCGCTTCATCAGCACGTTGAGATTATTGCTCACCACGCTGACCCGCGCACCCACGAGACTGGCAAGCACCTGGCTGTAGGTATTCGCCATTTCGTGGCACTGGGCGTTCTCAATCGTCAGGTCATCGAGGAACTCCACATCCTCGGTCGTGAACCGGAACCGGGTCGCCAGCGCCTTCAGCTTCTCGATCACCCGCCCGTTGCTGCTGATTGCATTGAGGTAGTACACGAGGCTCTTCTCGAGCGTGAACATGTGCAGCAGGTGCTTGTTCTCCATCGAGAGGTTCACTTTGTGCTCCAGCTCCTCGGCGATCATGTTGAAGACCTTGAGGTGCTCCTCGAAGTGCCAGATGCAGCGGAAGACCACCTTTAGCAGCAGTTCCTCCAGGCTGTTGATCTGCTGGAAATGCTTCCCCTCGAAGCGCAGGTTGTCCTCCGCCACCACGAACACCAGCCGCTCCCGGAATAGGAAGATCCCCACCGAGCTGATCTTGAAGAAGAAGTTGTCGTCCGCGCAGTACTGCTTCGGCCGCTTGAAAATGATCGCCGCGTGATTGGGCTCGAATTCGACCCGCCCGAGCTCATCCGGGTCACTCGCCGATGTCAGCGTGTGGGGATCGATTCCAAGCTCATCCGTCAGATACTTCCGCTCCGCCTCATCCGGCGCAACGTAGAGTAGGATCCGCGCATCCTCCGCATCCGTCTCCGACAAACGGCGATTGAGAATTTCCAAGCGTCGGAGCATGCCACTAACAAGCCCGGCGAAGCGGGAAATGTCAACGCAGCGGCCAGCAGCAGAGAACCAAGACCCCACAAAAAAGCCCGGCCGCACTCTCGCACGGCCGGGCTTGGAATGATTCGATGACGAACTGATCAGGCGCTCTCGACGACCTCTTCGCCTTCCGGCGCAGCCGGGACGAAGATCGGCTCGGGCTCTTCCACGGTGAACTCGATGTCGGCGTCGCGGTGACAATCGAAACCGGAGCCAGCCGGGATGAGGTGACCCATGATGACGTTCTCCTTGAAGCCCGTCAGGTAGTCCACCTTGCCGAGGGTAGCCGCTTCGGTCAGCACGCGGGTGGTGTCCTGGAAGGACGCCGCGGAGATGAACGAGTCGGTTTCGAGCGAGGCCTTGGTGATACCAAGCAGCACCGGTTCGGCTTCCGCCGGCTTACCACCGCTGGCGACGATGCCGTCGTTGATGCGGTTGAAGGCGGAGCGGTCGATCTGGTCGCCCCAGAGGAGCTGATCCGCGTCGCCCGGGTCGGTGATCTTCACCTTGCGCAGCATCTGGCGGATGATGATCTCGATGTGCTTGTCGTTGATTTCCACGCCTTGGACGCGGTAAACGGACTGCACCTCGTTCACCAAGTGCTCCTGGAGTTCCTGGGCACCGCAAGCCTCGAGGAGGTCTTCCGGAGATACAGGGCCTTCCGTGATCTGGTCACCACGCTTCACGCGGTCACCATCGGTGACGATGATGTGGCGGCCCATCGGGACCAAGTGCTCCACCTGCTCGCCAGAATCGGCGTCGGTGACGATGACCTTCTTCTTGCCGCGGACGGTGCCACCGAAGGAGACTTCCCCTTCGATCTTGGCGATGACGCAGGCATCCTTCGGCTTGCGGGCTTCGAAGAGCTCGGCAACGCGCGGCAGACCACCGGTGATGTCCTTGGTGCGGGCCACCTTGCGGGGAGTCTTGGCGAGCTGCGTGCCCCCCGTGACCACTTCGCCTTCCTTGACGGAAAGGTGAGCGCCGACCGGGATCGAGTAAGACGCACGGACTTCCTTGGTCTTCTCGTCCACGAGCACCACCTGCGGGTGGAGGTCTTCCTTGTGCTCGGTGACCACCATGACCTTCTTGCCGGTTTCCTTGTCGGTCTCGTTGGTAACGGTGATGCCCGAGATCATGTCGCGGAACTCCACCTTACCCGGCTTCTCCGTGAGAATCGGCACGTTGTAAGGATCCCAGGTGGCAACGGTGTCGCCCTTCTTCACGTCGTCGCCGTCCTTGATCTCAATGACGGAGCCGATGACGATCAGCTGGCTTTCGAGCTCCAGACCGTCCTTGTCGCGGATGGACACGGAGCCGTTCTTGTTGAGCACCACCCACTTGCCTTCGGCGCTTTCGACGACGCGGAGATCCTTGTAGATCACGCGGCCGTTGTTCTTCGCCTTGATGATCGGCTGCTTGAACGTTGCAGCAGCCACACCACCCACGTGGAAGGTACGCATCGTGAGCTGCGTGCCGGGTTCACCGATCGACTGGGCGGCGATGATACCGACCGCTTCACCGATCTTCACCGGCTTGCCGGTGGCGAGGTTCAAGCCGTAGCACTTCGCACAGCAACCGCGCTTGGCTTCACAGGTGAGCACCGAGCGGATCTTCAGCTTCTCGTAGCCGATGCGCTCGACCGCTTTGGCCGAGTTTTCGTCCACAAGCTCATCGTAATCGAGCACGATCTGGCCGGTGACCGGGTCCTTGACCTGCTCGCACGAAGTGCGGCCGTAGATACGCAGGCCCAGCGAGGCCGCCTCTTCGTCGCCGTCATAGATCGGCGCAACGACGATGCCGCTGGCAGTGCCGCAATCTTGCACCGTGACGATGACATCCTGAGCCACGTCCACGAGCTTGCGGGTCATGTAACCCGAGTCCGCGGTCTTGAGCGCCGTGTCGGCCAGACCCTTACGGGCACCGTGAGTGGAAATGAAGTATTCCAACACGGACAGACCTTCACGGAAGTTCGAGGTGATCGGACGCTCAATGATTTCACCGGACGGCTTGGCCATGAGGCCGCGCATGCCGGAGAGCTGCTTGATCTGCGACTTGTTACCACGAGCGCCGGAGTCGACCATCATGAACAGCGGGCTTGCACCCGGCTTGCCGTCGTTGAACTCGATCTTGCGATAGAGCGCGGACGCGATGGTGTCGGTGGCGTGCGTCCAGATGTCGACGACCTTCTGGTAGCGCTCGCCGTCGGTGATGACGCCGTTGCGGTACTGCTTGGTCACCTTGTCCACTTGGGCGTAGGCGTCGGCGATGATCGCCGGCTTCTCTTCCGGCACGACCATGTCAACGATACCGATCGAGGTGCCGGAGCGGGTGGCTTCGCGGAAGCCGAGGCTCTTAAGCGCATCGAGTGTCTGGACCGTGGTCTTCTGGCCGGACACCTGATAAGTGCGCCAGATGATGTCCGACATCTGCTTCTTACCGACGGTGCGGTTGATGAAGCCAAGGCCGGCAGGCCAGATTTCATTGAAGCGGACGCGACCCGGCGTGGTCTCGAGAATCTTGCTCTCGTGGTCACCATAGACCGTACCCGGCTTCCCGAAGTTGGGGTTACGGATGCGGATCCACTGGTGATAGCCGACCTTGCGGGATGCGATGGCGAACTCGACCTCGGAGGAGTTCTCGAACAGCGGGAGGTGCTCCTGCTTTTCGCGATCCTTCTGGGTGCGCACTGGCGCCCAGGTGAGGTAGTACGAGCCCAGAATGATGTCCTGCGACGGCGTCGTGATCGGGCGACCGGACGCGGGCGAGAAGATGTTGTTCGGCGCGAGCATCAGCTGGCGCGCTTCCATCTGGGCTTCGACCGAGAGCGGCACGTGCACGGCCATCTGGTCACCGTCGAAGTCGGCGTTATAAGCCGTGCAAACGAGCGGGTGAACGCGAATGGCCTCACCTTCGATCAGCTTCGGTTCGAAGGCCTGGATCGAGAGACGGTGCAGCGTCGGTGCGCGGTTCAGGAACACCGGGTGACCCTTGGTGACTTCCGCGAGGATGTCCCAGACTTCCGGGGTCTTGCGGTCGATCATCTTCTTCGCCGAGCGAACCGTGTGGCAGTAGCCGAGTTCCTTGAGGCGACGGATGATGAAGGGCTCGAACAAGGTCAGAGCCATCTTCTTCGGCAGACCGCACTGGTTGAGAGTGAGGTCCGGACCGATGACGATAACCGAGCGACCCGAGTAGTCGACGCGCTTGCCGAGCAGGTTCTGACGGAAGCGGCCGCCCTTGCCCTTGAGCATGTCGCTCAGGGACTTCAGCGGACGGTTGCCAGCACCGGTGACGGCACGGCCGTGGCGACCGTTGTCGAAGAGCGCATCAACAGCCTCTTGCAGCATCCGCTTTTCGTTGCGGATGATGACCTCCGGCGTCTTGAGCTGGAGGAGGTTCTTGAGACGGTTGTTGCGGTTGATGACGCGGCGATACAGGTCGTTGAGGTCGGAAGTCGCGAAACGACCGCCTTCAAGCGGAACCAGCGGACGAAGGTCTGGCGGGATCACCGGCAGCACGGTCTGGATCATCCATTCCGGGCGCGACTTCGATTGCGCAAAGCCTTGGGTGATCTTGAGACGCTTCGAGAGCTTCTTCTTGTTCTGCTTCGAGCGGGTGGTTTCGAGCTCCTGCTCCAGCTTGATGGCAAGGTCGGCCAAGTCGACCTGCGCGAGCAGATCCTGGATCGCCTCGGCACCCATGGCGGCGCGGAAGGAAGATTCACCGTAGGCATCCTCGGAATCGCGGAGTTCGTTCTCCGTGAGGAGCTGGCCGCGCTCGAGCGGGGTATTGCCCGGCTCGGTGACGACGTAGTCCTCGTAGTAAATGACGCGCTCGAGGTGGCGGGCGCTGATGTCCAGCACCAGGCCGATGCGGGACGGCATGCACTTGTAGAACCAGATGTGCGACACGGGCACGGCCAGTTCGATGTGGCCCATGCGCTCGCGGCGAACGCGGCTCAGGGTGACTTCCACGCCACAACGGTCGCAGACGACGCCCTTGTGCTTGATGCGCTTGTACTTGCCGCAGGCGCACTCCCAGTCACGGGTCGGTCCGAAGATCCGCTCGCAGAAGAGGCCGCCTTTTTCCGGCTTGAAGGTACGGTAATTGATGGTTTCCGGGTTCTTCACCTCGCCCTTGGACCAAGAGCGGATGACGTCCGGGGATGCGACCGTGATGGAAACCTGGTCAAAGGCTTCCGGCCGCTCGTCCACGCCGAAAAGTTCGCGAAGGTTGGTATCAACGTTCATGATAATCTCTAGCTTGTTAGGTTATCGGTTCGTGGTTCGGGCTATCAAAGGGTGAGGTCGTCGAGCGAGAAGTCGTCCACGCCACCGATGGCTGGCGCGCCAGGGCCACCGGCACCGCGGCGTCCTGGACGGACGTCGAGGCCAAGGGATTGCATTTCCTTGATGAGGACGTTGAAGGATTCCGGCGTGCCGGCTTCCAGGTTGTTGTCGCCCTTGACGATCGCTTCGTAGATGCGCGTGCGGCCTTGCACGTCGTCGGACTTGACGGTGAGAAGCTCCTGCAGGGTGTAGGCGGCGCCGTAGGCCTCGAGGGCCCAGACTTCCATTTCCCCGAAGCGCTGGCCACCGTATTGCGCCTTACCACCGAGCGGCTGCTGGGTGACGAGCGAGTAGGGACCGACGGCACGGGCGTGGATCTTGTCCGCGACCAAGTGACCGAGCTTCAGCATGTAGATGATGCCGACAACGACCGGCTGGTGGAAGGCCTCACCGGTGCGACCATCATAGAGGGTCGACTTACCGCCGGTAGTGCCATCCTTGCCGTCACCGATCCAGGTGTAGCCGTCCACTTGCTTCGCCTGGGACATGAATTCCCAGATCTTGGACTCGGGAATGCCGTCGAAAATCGGTGTGGCGACCTTGAAGCCGAGTGCCTTGGCAGCAACGCCGAGGTGGGTTTCAAGAACCTGACCGACGTTCATACGCGAAGGCACGCCGAGCGGATTAAGCACGATGTCCACCGGAGTTCCGTCCGCGAGGTAGGGCATGTCTTCTTCCGGGACGATGGTCGCGACAACGCCCTTGTTACCGTGGCGGCCGGCCATCTTGTCACCCACCGACAGCTTGCGCTTGGCGGCGATGAAGACCTTCACTTCCTTGATGACGCCCGGATCGACTTCGTCGCCGGCTTCCAGTTGGTCCAGCTTACGCTCACGCTCGGTGTCGAGCTCTTGGAAGCGCTGCTCGAAGGAGCCGATGATTTCCAGGATCTTGTTACGGATCGGGGAAGGATCGATTTCGATGTGATCGTGAACCGAGGCCAGCTTGCGAAGCAGCGTCTTGGTGATCTTGCGGTTCGCCGGAATGATGATTTCACCGGTCTGCGCGTTGACCACGTCGAGCGGGATCTTCTCACCGAGCAGGATGTCGGAGAGCTTTTCCGTGAGGTCGTCGGTCAGCTTGTCAGCCTTCTTCTTGTGCTCGTCGTTGATCTTCTTGAGCTGCTTCTTGAGCTCAACTGGATCGACTTTCTCGGCGCGCTTGCGGGCGTTGCCGTGAGAGGAGACGCGGATGTCTTGGACGATGCCGGTGCAACCGGAAGGAACACGCAGCGAGGTGTCCTTCACGTCCGCGGCCTTCTCACCGAAGATGGCGCGCAGCAGGCGCTCTTCCGGGGCGAGTTCGGTTTCGGACTTCGGCGTGATCTTGCCGACGAGGATGTCGCCCGGCTTCACCTCGGCACCTACGCGGATGATGCCGTCGTGGTCGAGGTTCTTGAGCGCTTCTTCACCGACGTTCGGGATGTCCCGGGTGATTTCTTCCGGACCCAGCTTGGTATCGCGGGCAGCCACGTCGAATTCGGCGATGTGAATGGAGGTGTAGATGTCTTCCTTCTTCACACGCTCGGAGATGACGATGGCATCCTCGAAGTTGTAGCCGTTCCAAGGCATGAAGGCCACGAGCACGTTGCGGCCGAGTGCAAGCTCGCCCTTCTCGGTGTTCGGACCGTCCGCGAGGACGTCGCCCTTCTTGATCTTCTGACCCTTCTTGACGATCGGCTTCTGGTTGATGCAGGTGCCGGCGTTCGAGCGCATGAACTTGCGCAGCGGGTAGGCCATGATGCCCTTGTCGATGTTCGTCTTCACCGACTCGGGGTCGGAAAGGAACTTTTCATCGGCGACCGGCATCTTGCCATCCGGGGTGGTCACGATCATTTCCGCAGTGGCTGCGGCGACAATGCCATCCATCTCGGACACGATGACCGCACGAGAGTCGCGGGCAGTCTTGCCTTCCAGACCGGTGCCGATATACGGCGAGTCGGAGACGAGGAGCGGCACGCCCTGGCGCTGCATGTTCGAACCCATCAGCGCGCGGTTGGCGTCGTCGTGCTCGAGGAACGGGATCAAACCGGCAGCCACGGAGACGAGCTGCTTCGGCGACACGTCCATGTAGTTGACGTCGTCCGGAGCGACTTCGATGAACTCGCCTCCGCGCTCACGGGCGGTGACGCGGTCGTTGAGATACTTGCCGGACTTGTCGATCGGGTTGTTCGCCTGACCGATGAGGAACTTCTCTTCCTGGTCGGCGGTGAGGTATTCGATATCGTTGGTGACCTTGCCGTTCTTGACCTTGCGGTACGGGGTTTCGATGAAACCGAACTCGTTGATACGAGCATAGGTACACATCGAGTTGATCAGACCAATGTTCGGACCTTCCGGGGTCTCGATCGGGCAGATACGGCCGTAGTGCGAAGGATGAACGTCGCGAACTTCGAAGCCGGCGCGGTCACGATTGAGACCACCAGGTCCAAGGGCGGACAGACGGCGCTTGTGAGTCAGCTCGGCCAGCGGGTTCGTCTGGTCCATGAACTGCGAAAGCTGGGACCGGCCGAAGAAGTCACGCACGACGGCCGAGAGGGCCTTCGGGTTGATCAGCTTCTGCGGGGTCATGCCCTCGATGTTCACGTCGAACAGGGTCATGCGCTCCTTCACCAGACGCTCGGTGCGGGCGAGGCCCACGCGGCACTGGTTGGAAAGGAGTTCACCCACGGCACGCACGCGACGGGAGCCAAGGTGGTCGATGTCGTCGATGACGCCTTCGCCCTTCTTGAGCTTGAGCAGGTACTTCACGGCGGCGAGGAAATCCTCGGGCACCATGATGCGCTCGTCGGGATCGACCTTACTCTCGAGCTTGCTGTTGATCTTGTAACGGCCGACGCGGGTCAGGTCATACTTCTTCGGGTCGAAGAAGAGACGCTTGAGCAGCGCACGGGCGTTCGCGGCGGTCGGCGGATCGCCGGGGCGCAGCTTGCGGTAGATGTCCTTGAGCGCGCTGTCTTCATCCTTGGCGGGATCCTTGCGCAGGGACTTGAGAAGGATTTCATCCTCGCGGCCGTCGATGACTTCGACCTGCTTGTTACCAAGCGCGATCAGCTGGCGGACGATACCGATGGTGAGCGGCTCGTAGGCCTTCGCCACGACCAGTTCTCCATCCAGAATGTCTTCGAAGGGGACCTTGTGGCCGAGCTCTTGCTCGTCCATCTCTTCCTTCAGCTTCAGCGTCTCGACATTGTAGAAATTCGTGACGATGTCGCGGTCGGTCGGGTAGCCGAGGGCACGCAGGAAAGTGGTCGCGAGGAACTTCCGGCGGCGGCGGCGGCGGTCGAGGTAAACGTAGAGCAGGTCGTTCGTGTCGAACTGCACTTCCAGCCAGGAACCGCGGTCGGGAATGATGCGGAAGCTGTGGAGGATCTTGCCGTTGAGGTGCTGCGAGGTCTCGAAGCAGATACCCGGCGAGCGGTGAAGCTGGGAAACGATGACGCGCTCGGCACCGTTGATGATGAAGGTGCCGCGGCGGGTCATCATCGGCAGTTCGCCCATGTACACGCGCTCCTTCTTGGTGCCGGTCTCGTCCTTCAGCTTGAAGGTCACGTAGAGGGCAGCGGAGAAGCTCTCACCGGTGCGCAGGGCATCCAGCGAAGTGATCTTGGGGTCCTCGATGTCGTAAGCGACGAAGTCGAGCTCGATGGCTTCATCGTAGCTCTTGATGGGGAATACCTCGCGGAAGACGGCCTGCAGACCGGCGTCGGTGCGCTCGCTGGCGGACACGTCCTTCTGCATGAACTCCTCATAGGAGCGGCTCTGAACCTCAATGAGGTTCGGTGGTTCGATGACTTCCTCGATTTTCCCGAAGTGGAGACGGTCGGCCATGGCTGGTAGTGGTGCTTCTTGCGAGTTGAGCCCGGACCGCAAGCGGCACCGGGCGAATGAGATTCAGAGAATGGAAAGGGAATCCGGGATCGGCGGAAACGGTCGCTGGTTGGGAGGATTTCGTGACGGCTTCCGCCGGTTCCGGAGAAGACTTCGCGACCCCGCTTTGAAACGGGGCCGCGAAGCAAATCCGGGAACTGGATTACTTGAGGTCGACCTTGGCGCCGGCTTCTTCGAGCTTCTTCTTGGCGGCTTCGGCGGCGTCCTTCGAGACACCTTCGAGCACCTTGGCAGGAGCGCTTTCGACGACCTTCTTCGCGTCGGCGAGACCGAGGCCCGGCGACACTTCGCGGACGGCCTTGATGACGGCGATCTTGTTCGCACCACCGTCGGTGATGACGACGTCGAATTCGGTCTTTTCTTCAGCGACTTCAACCGGGCCAGCGGCCACGGCAACGCCGACAGGAGCTGCGGCGGAGACGCCCCAGGTTTCTTCCAGCTTCTTCACGAGGTCAGCAGCTTCCAGAACGGTAAGCTTGCCGAGTTCTTCAACGAGTTGTTCGATATTGGCCATTGTATTTCTCCTTTGCGGTATCGTCGCACCCGGAGGCTTCCGGGCATTTGAGAGTGGCGGCCGCCACTCCGACGAGGAACCATTGTGGGTTCAGGCCGCGGCGGGAGACGCCGCGGCCATCTATTCAGATTCTTATTAGGCTTCGGCGGCGGGTTCTGCTGCTGCTTCGGCCACGGGCTCGGCGGCAGCTTCGGCAGCCGGAGCTTCTTCGGCTGCTTCGTCCTTCTTGGAGTCGGCGTCCGGGTTGAACTTCTTCTGGATGACGCGGGCAATCCGGGTGGACGGCTCGAGGATCGTCGCCAGAAGCTGGGAAAGGACAGCTTCGCGGGACGGGATGTCGGCGATTGCCTTGAGCTTGTCAGCGTCGAGGACGGCGTCACCGAGGATGCCGACCTTCATTTCCGGCTTCTTGAACTCCTTTTCGAAGTTCTTGATGGCCTTGGCGGCGGCGAAGACTTCGCTCTCACCGGTCACGAAGGCGGTCTGGCCGACCAGCGACTCACCGATGTCCGGACGACCGGCTTCGGCGAGAGCTTTCTTCACGTAGGTGTTCTTGGCGACGTGGCACTCGGCACCGGCCGCACCCAGGCGGTTGCGCAGCTCGGAGAACTGCGGCACGGTCATGCCGGTGTAATCCACCACGAGCACGTAAGGCGAGGCGTTCACCTTTTCGAGCAGAGCGTCGATGATGACTTTCTTGTCGGGATTCATGGTCGTGGAAAAAGTTAGACGGACTTGGTGTAAACGCTGGATTCCAGCGGGATGCCCGGGGACATCGAGGCGGCGACCGTCACGCTGCGGACAAAGTTGCCCTTGGCCGACGGCGGCTTGGCGCGCACCACGCTGTCGATGAAGGCGCGGGCATTGTCGATGAGGGCTTCTTCGGTGAAGGAGGCCTTGCCGACAGCGCCGGAGACGTTGCCATTCTTATCGAGCTTGTAGTCGATACGGCCTGCCTTGACTTCCTTGATGGCCTTGGCGGTGTCGTCGGTCACGGTGCCGGTCTTCGGGTTCGGCATGAGGCCGCGGGGACCGAGGACACGGGCGATCTTGCGGACTTCGGTCATCGCATCCGGCGTGGCGATCGCCACGTCGAAGTCGGTGAAGCCACCTTGGACGCGCTTGATGAGTTCTTCGAAGCCGACGAACTCCGCACCGGCAGCCTCGGCTGCTTCAGCGGCGGCACCAGCGGCGAAGACGGCGACGCGGACGTTCTTACCCGAGCCGTGAGGCAGGGCGACGGAGCCACGGACCATCTGGTCGCTCTTGCGGGGATCCACGCCGAGGTGGAAGGAAACGGTGACGGTCGGGTCGAACTTCGGCGCCGGGAATTTCTTCACGGTGCCGACAGCTTCTTCCAAGCCGTAGGACTTGCCGGCCGGCACGAGGGCGGCGGCTTTTTCGTAGCGCTTGCTGCGGTTCTTCATGTTTCGTTTTTGCAGTGCTGGCGGACTTGAAGCAGCCCTCCTGCGGTTTCTTGCGGCGCTCCGGAGAGCGCCGCGGAAAGGATTACATGCCTTCGATTTCCAGACCCATCTGGCGGGCGGTGCCAGCCAGGATGCGGGCGGCAGCCTCGGGGTCCTTGGTGTTCATGTCGGGCATCTTGATGGCCACGACTTCCATGAGCTTGGCCTTGGTGATCTTGCCGACCTTCACCTTGTTCGGCTCCTTGGAGCCGGAGGCGAGACCAGCGGCCTTCTTCAGCAGGTTGCCCGCGGGGGGCTTCTTGGTGATGAAGGTGAAGCTCTTGTCCTTGTAGACCGAGATCACGACCGGGAGCACGTCGCCGGCTTGGCTTTGCGTCTGGGCGTTGAACTCCTTGCAGAAGCCCATGATGTTCACACCGGCTTGACCAAGTGCGGGACCGACGGGCGGGGACGGGTTGGCGGCTCCGGCGGGAATCTGGAGCTTGATGACTTTAACGACTTCCTTGGCCATGGTGGTAAAAGGATTGCGGGATGTGGTGCGGTTCTAAGTTCAGGCGCGTTCGACCTGCCAGTATTCGAGTTCCACGGGCGTCGAGCGGCCGAAGATCGTGACCGCCACGCGCAGCTTGCCGCGCTCGGGGTCGATTTCCTCGACGATGCCATTCTGGCTCTGGAACGGGCCGTCGGCCACCTTCACGGTGTCGCCGACTTCGAAACTGATGGCGGGGCGCGCATGTTCTTCGCGCTCCTTGATTTGGGAAAGCATGGCGTCCACCTCGCTCTGGCGCATCGGGATCGGACGGTCCTTGGTGCCGGCGAAGCCGATCACGCCTTCCATCTCCTTGATGAAATACCAGGTCCTCTCGACGAGCTGGTTGTCAGGCGTGAGCAGGTTCATGTTCACGATGATGTAGCCGGGGAAGAACTTCCGCTTGGTGGAAGTCTTCTTGCCGCGGCGGATCTCGGACACCATTTCGGTGGGAACCAGCACCTCGTAGATGAATTCACCCATCTCCTCGGACTCGCGCTGGCGCAGGATGCGCTCCTTCACGCGGCCTTCCTGTCCGGACAGGACATGGACGACGTACCACTGATTCTCTGGAGACGGGGCAGGCATGACGGGATGGAAAGAGGCGGGCGGGGAAAAACGAAAAAACGCATCAGTGCCCGAAGGACGTGATGAAGTTGATGACGTAGGTGCAGAGGAAGTCCCACAGCGACACGAATCCCGCAAGCAGGACGGTGGCGATCAGCACGACCACGGTGGAATCGGTGAGTTCCTTGTACTTCTTGAAACCCTTCACCTTCGGGTCGGACTCCCAGGGCCAGCTGGCCTTGCGGAGTTCCCCTTTCACTTCGCCGACGAAACGTGAGACTTTTGAGAACATGCCGGAGGAAACTTGAAAAACTAGGAGGGAAAGGGTGGCACGGAAGGTGGGACTCGAACCCACAACCAACGGTTTTGGAGACCGCTACTCTACCAATTGAGCTACTTCCGTATTGATGTTCCCTTCGTTACCGGTGGAGGCGATGGCGGGGCACCCCGGCAAAGCTGCCGAAGTGCCCCGAAATTCGTCCCAGCCTGATGTCGCGGGGCGACAGACTGGGGGCCTACTTGAGGGTTAGTCAAAGAATTTCGCTGACACGACCGGCACCCACGGTGCGGCCGCCTTCGCGGATGGCGAAGCGCATGGTTTGCTCCATGGCGATCGGCGTGATGAGTTCAACCTCAAGGTTCACGTTGTCACCAGGCATCACCATCTCGACACCTTCCGGCAGCTTGATGCTTCCGGTCACGTCGGTGGTGCGGAAGTAGAACTGCGGGCGGTAGTTCGAGAAGAACGGGGTGTGGCGGCCGCCTTCTTCCTTGGACAGGACGTAGATTTCGCCCTTGAACTTGGAGTGAGCCTTCACCGAACCCGGCTTGGCGATGACCTGGCCGCGCTCGACCTGATCCTTCTTCAGACCGCGGATCAGGAGACCCACGTTGTCACCTGCACGACCTTCGTCGAGCAGCTTGCGGAACATTTCGATGTCCGTGACGGTGGTCTTCTGGGTGTCGCGAATGCCGACGATTTCGATTTCCTCCATCTTCTTGACGATACCGCGCTCGACACGACCGGTGACGACCGTTCCACGACCTTCGATCGAGAACACGTCTTCCACGGGCATGAGGAAGGGCTTGTCGACAGCGCGCTCTGGCTCCGGGATGTAGGAGTCAACGGCGTCCATCAGCTTGAAGATGTTTTCCTTGTGGGTCGCGTCGCCGTCGAGGGCCGCCTTGGCGGAGCCCTTCACGATCGGGATCTCGTCGCCCGGGAATTCGTAGGTGGAGAGAAGGTCGCGGATTTCCATCTCGACGAGCTCAAGGAGTTCTTCGTCGTCGACGAGGTCCACCTTGTTCATGAACACCACGAGGGCAGGCACGCCGACCTGGCGGGCGAGAAGGATGTGCTCGCGGGTCTGCGGCATCGGGCCGTCAGCGGCGGACACCACGAGGATGCCACCGTCCATCTGGGCGGCGCCGGTGATCATGTTCTTCACGTAGTCAGCGTGACCCGGGCAGTCCACGTGAGCGTAGTGGCGCTTGTCGGTTTCGTATTCGACGTGGGCGGTGTTGATCGTGATACCGCGCTCGCGCTCCTCGGGAGCGGCGTCGATGTCTGCATAGCTCTTCTTTTCCGCAAATCCTTTGTCCGCGAGGGTGTTGGTGATGGCGGCGGTGAGAGTCGTCTTGCCGTGGTCAACGTGGCCGATGGTGCCGATGTTGACGTGGGGCTTGTTCCGCTTGAATGATTCTTTGGCCATGGTGGTGGTGGTTTCGCGATTGAGCTGCTCGTCCGGTCATGCGGCCGCTGGAGCTCGTGGGGGGAATTGAACCCCCGACCTCATCCTTACCAAGGATGCGCTCTACCCCTGAGCTACACGAGCCTTACGGCGTTGACGCTGGACCCGGACGGATGATCAAGAAGTTCGAAGGGGCTTCCATAGAGCGACAAACCCTCCGAATTTCCTGGTCGGTTCCGGGAAAAGCGGGGCGCAAGCTGACCGAAGCCGACCACCCTGTCAAAAAAAATATTGATTGAAAGAAGATTTATCGAAAACCCCGGAAAAATCATTCGGATTCAATCAGTTACACAATTTCGAAAACTTCACGCCGTGGCTTCCGCAGCCTGCTCCGCAGCAATCAAGCGGTTGAAGCGCGACAACTGAAGGCATCGCCCGGTCGCAGTATCGATGTCCGCGACCACGCCGCACATCCGGACGGGGCCGGTGGCGATCGGAAAACGGGTCGGCATGCCGGTCCGGAACCGCCACACCACCGACTCCGGGGCCCGTCCCAGCACCGAGTCCTCGGGGCCGCACATCCCGGCGTCGGTCAGGCAACCCGTGCCGCCCGCCAGAATCCTCTCGTCCGCCGTCTGGACGTGGGTGTGGGTGCCCACCACCACCGAAATCTTGCCATCCAGCGCCCAGCCCATCGCGATCTTCTCGCTGGTCGTCTCGGCGTGGAAATCCAGGAAAATCACCTGCACCCCGTCCGCCCGCAGGCGCTCGGCCTCCGCTTCCACCATCAGGAAGGGATTTTCCAAGGGCGGCTGCATGAATGAGCGCCCCTGCGCCTGGATCACGGCCACCCGGCCTTTCGGAGTCTCCAAGACCACCGAGCCTTGGCCCGGCGTCTCCTCCGGATAATTGATCGGCCGCAGCAGCCGCGGCTCGGTCGGCAGGTAGTCCACGATTTCCTGCTGGTCCCACACGTGATCGCCGGTGGTGATCACCGCCGCCCCGGCCCGGAGCAGGTCAATCGCGATGCGCGGTGTAATCCCCCGCCCTCCCGCGGCGTTCTCCCCGTTGACGATGATGAAATCGAGCGCCAGTTCTTTGCGCAGGCTTGGCAAATGCTCGATCACGGCCCTGCGACCGGGTTCACCAACGATGTCACCAAGGAAAAGGATGCGGATCGACTCCATAAGACCGGGAAATTTCGGCCGGCGCTCGCATGCCCCGGCGCGCGAGGCTTACCCCCCAAGCGTCCCTTGCGCCAAGCCTATTCCCCGATGACCCCCCGCTCCGCCCCGCTTTGGATCGTGCTTTTTCTGGCCGCCGCCGCCGCCCTCTGGTGGTGGCAAAAGCCAGCTCCCCCACCGCTCCCGCCCGCTCCAACACCCCCGCCACCAACACTTTCCGACTTGGCCGGAGTTCCCGACTGGGCGTCCCTGAACCGCTACCAGTCGACCATCACCCGCACCGACTTCCTGCGGCTGATGGATCAGGTTTTCACCGTCTCGCCCGCGTGGCGCGATTGGATCGAGGTCGGCACCGAAGACGCGAAAATCCGCACCACCGACGGCGAATCCCTCCGCCTCCGCTTCGCCCCGGACGGCCTCGCCAGCACCCCGCCCCGCTACTGGCGGACCTTGGCCGAGCTCCCGCCCGCACCACCGGATCGCCCGCTGGACGGCCTGAAAATCGCCATCGACCCCGGCCACATCGGCGGCCGCTGGGGAAAGATGGAGGAGCGCTGGTTCCAACTCCCCGGCAGCAACCTGCAGGTGCAAGAGGGCGACATGACCCTCCAGGTCGCGAAGCTCCTGAAGCCGAAGCTCGAAGCACTCGGCGCCACCGTCACCCTCGTCCGCGACCAAACCGAGCCGGTCACCACCATCCGCCCGGAAATGCTCCAGGACGAAGCCCGCGCCAGCCAATCCGGCGAAAGCATCGCCAAGCTCGCCGAGCGACTCTTCTACCGCACCGCCGAAATCCGTGCCCGGGCGAAGCTAGTGAACGACACCATCAAGCCCGACCTCGTCCTCTGCCTGCACTTCAATGCCAACGAGTGGGGCGACCCGAAGGCTCCCACCCTCGTCCCGGCCAATCATTTCCACATGATCCTCAACGGCGGCTACACCGATGACGAAGTCGCCCTCGCCGACCAGCGCCACGATCTGCTCACGAAGCTGCTGCAAGGCATCCACGACGAGGAGCGCAAGCTCGCCGCCAGCGCCGCCGCCGCCTTCGTCGAGAAAACCGGCATGCCGCCCTACCTCTACAGCCCGGACAAAAGGAACAACCGCAACGTCGACGCAAATCCCTACCTCTGGGCCCGCAATCTCCTCGCGAACCGCCTCTACGAGTGCCCGGTCGTCTACTACGAGCCCTACGTCATGAACTCGACCGAGGACTACGCCCGCATTGAAGCTGGCGACTACGAAGGCGAGCGCGAGGTCGCCGGAAAGATGCGCCCTTCGATCTTCCGCGAATACGCCAGCTGCGTCGCACTCGGGCTTGAGCGCTATTTTCGGGAGCGCTCCCCAGTGCGGTGAAGTCGCACGCTCAACCGTCTCCACGGCGGCAATAGATCCCGGAAACCTGTCATTACTGGATTTTGTAGGATCGCCCATTTCTCCGTTGTGAGACCGGTCGATCGCCCACCTTCATGTCTGTGGCGACCGCTGCATCGTCCTCAAACCCAAGAGGGCAAAACCCACCACCACATGCTTCCATTTCTCCGGCTTTGCCGTTCGGCAATAAGCGCTGGCGTGATCTTGCTTGGCATCAAGCCAGCACTCGCCGCCCCCATCCTCTATGAAGGATTCGATGGCGCGGTCGGCTCCGGAAACATCGTCGCCCAATCCGGAGGAACCGGTTGGAGCGGAGCTTGGCAAGCGATCGGCGGAAATGCGGACGTTTCTTCCGGCAGCATGACAGCGGGCCTCAACGGCCCACCCGGCTACGACGGTTTCTCCACCGGTCAAAGATGCTATCTGCCGAATGGTTCCCGCGTCGGCCGCAATCTCAACACTTCAGCTGGCGGCCCCTTCGGAACTCTCGGCTACCGGGATGGCAACGGAAGAATCGGAGCAGACGGAAAGACGCTCTATCTCAGCTTCCTGCAGCAGCCGAACGCAGCCAGCTACTTCTACGAGTTCGAATTCCACCGCGACGACCTCGGCGATCCCGGCCGCATCGGTGGCATCGGCAACGACCTCTCCGGCAGCAACAACGTAAACCTGCGTGCTCCCAATGGCACTCACACCACCATTGGTCCCGGCAATACCAACGTAAACCTCTACGTCGTCAGGATCGATTTCAAGGCAGGCAACGACGACGTGCGGGTCTACATGAACCCCACGTCCCTCACCGAACCGGAGACACCCACGCTCACGAAACTCTCGGCGTCCGACATGTCGTTCAATGGGATCTCCTTCGGTGCCTATCTGAATAGCCGCACCGTCATGCACGATGAGATCCGCATGGGCCAGACCTGGCAGGATGTCGTGCCCGCTCCACCGGCAAGCACTCCGCTCGTCGGAAATTTCAACTCATCAAACGTAGCCGGCACCACAGCCACCATCACCGGCGCGGTCACTCGTGTCGGCTCTGACGTGCCGCAGGTGACTCTCTACTACGGCACCACCGACGGCGGGAACGCTCCCACAAACTGGCAACAGTCGGTTGCTCTCGGCTCACAAAGCGGAAACTTCTCGGTGCCCCTAACAGGCCTGCAACCCCGCACCCGCTACTACTACTCGGCATTCGTCCAGAATACGAGTGGCTCAAGCTGGTCTCCGGCAGGCCTCGAGTTCGCCACCATCACCGCACCACCGGTAGTCGCCAACCTGCCTGTGAGCGAACTGACCATCAACACCGCTCGCGTCGGCGCAACCGTGACCAGCACTGGCGGCCGGACGCCGGTCCTCACGCTTTATCATGGACCTTCCGACGGCGGCACCAATCCCGCCGCATGGCTGCACTCCGTGGCACTCGGTGCATCGGACACCACCGCAAGCACCGTCATAGGCGGACTCACCCAAGGCACCACCTACTACTTCCGCGTCTTCGGCGTGAATGAAGGCGGAGAGTCCTGGGCATCCTCCTCGGCCAGCTTCACGACACCCCTGCCAGCATTGCCAGTCGTCGAAAACGTGCCCGCCACCCAGATCAATGGCTTCTCCGCCACCCTCGGCGGGAACGTCGTCTCGACCGGCAATGCGCCCACCACCATCACCATCTTCTATGGCCGCACCAACGGCGGCACCAATGCTAGCGCGTGGGCCCGCTCGGTAAATGTCGGTCTTCAATCCGCGAATTTCTCCGCCCTCGTAGGCGAACTCACTACCACCGCGAACTACTTCTTCCGCGCCCGCGCCCAGAATGCGGCAGGCACCGCTTGGGCACCCGCAAGCGGCACCTTCACCACCACCAACTTCACCCCGACCACGGTCTACCTGAACGAATTCTGCGTCTCCACCAATGGAGATAACCCACACCCCTATCCCGATTCTGACGGAGACGAAGAAGACTGGGTTGAACTCTACAATCCGGCCGCCAGCGCGGTGGACATCGGCGGCTACTACCTCACCGACAACGCAACGAAGCTCAACAAGTGGCGCTTTCCTTCCCCGACCCTCATTCCCGCGAACGGCTACCTCGTGGTCTTCGCCTCTGACAAAAATCGCGTGGTGAGCGGCCAGCAACTGCACACCAACTTCAAGCTCTCCGAAGAAGGCGAATATCTCGCGCTCGTGGAACCCAATGGATCAACGATCGTCAAAGCCTTCTCCCCCGCCTTCCCCGTGGTTCCGGAATACTGGTCCTACGGTCTCACACTCCCATCCCCGGGCGGAAACTATCTCCCTTTCCAAACCCCCACACCCGGAGCCGCCAATACCACCGCCGCAGGAACCCCGGCTGGAGTGGTGAACTTCAGCATCCCCTCCAAGGCATTCTCCACCTCTTCCATCTCGCTCACTCTCACCACCGCATCGCCGACCGCGACCATTCGCTACACCACCGACCGCTCGGAGCCTAACAGCTCATCCCCTGCTTACACCAGTCCGCTCGTGCTGAGCGCCACCACGCAAGTCAGGGCCCGCACGTTTGAAAGCGCCGTTGGCTTCGCACCGGGTCTAGTCCATTCAGAAACGTATGTGAAGCTGGGTGCAGGGGCCGGAGCCTTCACCTCCAATCTCCCTGTCGTCGTCCTCGACAACTTCGCCGGTGGACGCCCGGACTCCGACAAACAGATGGCCTGGATGCTCTACGAGCCCAATGCCGCTTCCGCCAATCGCACCTCCCTGACTAACCTCCCCGTCCTCGCCACCCGCGGTCGCATGGTCGTGCGCGGTTCCAGCTCCGCAGGCTGGCCCAAGTATTCGATGAACATCGAAGCCTGGGACGAATTCGACGCGGACGCCGACGTCTCGCCACTCGGCATGCCAGCCGAGGCCGATTGGATCCTCGGCAGCTTCTACGACACGGACCGGGCCATGATCCGCAATCCGTTCATGTATGAAATGAGCAACCGCATCGGTCGCTTCGCCTCGCGCACGAAATACGTGGAAGTCTTCGCGAATACCAATGACGGCACCGTCGACTACCCCGGCGACTATCTCGGCGTCTACGCCCTGATGGACAAGCCGGAGCGCGGTGCCAACCGCATCCCGGTGGAGAAGTTGAAACCCAACGTGACTACCGGAAACGATCTCACCGGCGGCTACATCATCCGCGTCGACCGCGTCGAACCCGGCACCTCCGGCTGGGTCACGAACCGGAACTTCCCGCTCTCCGAAGTCGCAGGCTCCGTCGGCCGCCTCGTCTACGACTATCCATCCGAAGAACCCTTCCCACTCCCTTCAATCCCAGCAGCCCAATCCGCTTACATCCGGAACTACGTGCAGGAATTCGAGGACGCCGTCGTCCAACCCAACTGGACCAACCCGACGACTGGAAAACCTTACACCGACTACATTGATCGCGGTTCGTGGGTCGACCACGGCCTTCTCAATATCCTCTCCGCGAACGTCGACGGCCTCCGCCTGAGCACGTTCATGCACAAGCCGCGCGGCGGCAAGCTCATCGCCGGACCCATCTGGGATTTCGATCTCTCGATGAGCAATGGCAACCCGCTCAACTGGAGTTCCACCGGCGGCGACTCCACCGATCTCCTGCATTGGGGATGGTGGAAATACCTCTATGCCGACCCGGATTTCTGGCAACTCTTCACCGACCGTTGGGCGGAACTGCGCGGCGGCACCCTGTCCGATGCGAGCATCAATTCTCTCTTGGCCCAGTATCAAACCGAACTCACCGAAGCCGCGGGACGCAACGCCTCGAAGTGGCCATCCATGGCCTTTCGCGACGGCCCCGACGCCGGTTCAACCGCGACCTACAGCGACGAATACGACATCGTCCGCACCTGGCTCACGCAGCACACGGCCTGGATGGACACCCAATTCGTACCCAAGCCCGTGCTAACAAACGGCCCCGGGAACTCAGTCATCGTCACCGCTTCCCAAGGCTCCATCTACTACACGCTGAATGGAAGTGATCCCCGTCTGTCAGGCGGTGGCACCAGCCCTTCCGCATCGCTACTGCCCAGCGGCGGCACCATCACCATCACCCAAGGCTCGCGACTCACCACACGCGCGAAATCCGCCTCGCTCTGGAGCGCTCCCGCCACCGGCTACTACTTCGCCGCCACCCCCGCGTCGTCTGCCAATATCATGGTGACAGAGCTCCACTATCATCCCGCCGATCCCTCCCTCTCCGAGCAGATCGCCGGTTTCACGGACGCCGACGATTTCGAGTTCATCGAGCTGATGAACGTCTCCAACAGCAGCGTGGACCTCGCCGGCTGCCGCTTCACCGCCGGCATTGATTTCACCTTCCCCTCAAATCGCGTCCTTGCCCCGGGCCAGAGAACCCTCGTGGTAAACCGACTCGCCGCCTTCGCCGCCCGCTATCCATCCGTGCCGTCCGCGGCTATCGCCGGAGAATACCTAAACGACCACTTCGACAATGCCGGCGAACTCGTCACCCTGGAGTCCCCCAGCGGCACCGAGATCTTCAGCTTCACCTACGGCACCGACGGCCTCTGGCCTGCCGAGGCCGATGGCGCAGGCCGCAGCCTCGTCCTCGGCCGCGCGGCATCCTTCCCCGATCCTGACGATCCCCTGAATTGGCATGCCTCCACCATCGACGGCGGCTCGCCTCTATCCTCCGGGACACTCGGTTACGCGGCATGGAAAGCCAACGCCAACATCACCTCGGAAACCCAGGACACCGACGGCGACGGTCTGAACCCTCTTATAGAATACGCCACCGGAGGCGATCCCCAGCACCCTGATCTATCAGGCGTATCGCTCATTCAGATGCTCCCCGGCGGAGATTGGAGGATCACCGTCACCCGCTCGCTCGCCGCCGAGGACATCGATTTCTCCATCGAGCACTCCGCCAACCTCACTGGCTTCTCCAACATCCCCTTCACCGTCGAAAGCCGAATCGTTTCTTCAGGCAAGGAAGTGCTCACCTGCAGGATATCCAACCCGCCGGCCGGCCTGCAAAATTTCATCCGGGTGCACTGGTTCACCCCTTGAACACACGGTCCATGAACGACGGGTTCACGGAAAAACCGCCCGATAGAAGCGCTTCCCCGGCAACGGCAGGGCATCGATCATTTCAAATCTCCCGTCGTCATCCGCCTGCACCGTCTTCCGGTCGGTCCAGCTTTCGGAACTGCTCATCGTCTCGCTGGACTGGATGCGGTAGATGCGTCCGGGCACTCCGGAGAAAACAACCCGGCGCGAGCCATCGGGACGGACCTTGAGGTCCTCCGCCTTTTGCACCGGCGCGTCGGCAGGAATGATACCTACACTCACCGTGAAACTGCGGACACCGCCCTGCGCATCGCGCACCGCATACGTGAACGAATCCGGGCTCTCATTGCCGGGCTGCGGTGTGTAGTGGATCGAGCCGTCGATCACCTCAAGCGTCGCCCCATTCACGCTAAACGGGTCCACGGAGAGAAACTGAAGGCCGCTGCCATCGTTCGCCATCAGAGTGGAGATCCTCATCTGCAGCGGAGCCTGCGGATCTCGCGCGGCGGTGTCCGAACCGGGAGCCGTGGTGCCGGTCGAGAAGCGGTAGCGGCCGGAAGGCACATCGAAAACCGCAGCCCCATTTTCCATGCGCAGGAAGGTAATGCCCGCCACGGCGTTCGCGGGCTGACCCGACTCCATCACCTCGGCGGCATTGGCCGCAGGCACATGAACCTCCGCGGTCGTATTCGTCGGAATGGTCACGTTCAGCACGAAGCCACCCGCATGCGTGCTCCACGAACTCGCGATCTCGCCATACATCGACTCGATCTTGCCGCTGGCGTGAGTCAACTGTGCGGCGGGACGAGGACGAATCAGGATCTTCTTATAGGCCGGAGCGGCCGGGTGAAAACCGATGCCGGCAACGCTGCCGTAAAGCCACTCGCCGCACGAACCGAGCGAGTAATGATTGAAGGAATTCATGATCGTGCTCTGGAAGCCATTCTGCGGCGTCCAGCCGTCCCAGCGCTCCCAGATCGTCGTCGCACCCAGCTTCACGGAGAAAAGCCAGGACGGGAACGTGTCCTGCATCAGCAGGTTGTAGGCGGTGTTGTTCTTCCCGTTCTCCGTCAGCACCGGCAGCAGGTAGCTCACCCCCACGAAGCCGGTGGAAAGGTGATTGCCCTTGGCAATTACATCGTTGTCCAGGAGTTGCGTCACCGCCGGACGCAGCGCGGTGGGCAGTAGATCGAACTTCAGCGCGAGCGCATAGGCGCACTGCGTGCTCGCGCCAGTGCCAACGAAGGCACCCGTCGTCTGGTTCACATACTTGCCGTTGAAAGCCGTCTTGATGGCCTCGAAAAGCGCCTCGTAGGTCGCCGCCTCGGCAGTCTTGCCAAGCACCTCCGCCGCCTTGCCAAGCAAACGGGCGGAATAAGCGTAGTAAGCGGTGCCGATCAGTTCCTTGTTCGTGTCCGCATTGATCGAGAGCCAGTCACCATAGTCCGCACCACGGCCGCGATCGCGGATCGAGTTGGTGCTGTTCGTCCGGCAGTATTCCACCCACGCCTTCATGGCAGGGTAGCTCTTCTCTAGGATGCGCTTGTCGCCGTAGGCCTGATAGATGGTCCACGGGCAAATCACCACCGCATCATTCCATGCCGGCGTACCGGAGCTGGGTGCGGCATTCGGTGCCACGTCGGGCACCCGGCCATCGACAAGCTGGGCATCTGTCACATCCGTCATCCACTTGGTGTAGAAGGCCGCGATGTCCGCATTGTAGGTGGCCGTGCGGACGAAGACCTGCGCATCGCCCAGCCAGCCAAGGCGTTCGTCGCGCTGCGGGCAATCGGTCGGCACGCTCAGGTAGTTGCCGCGCTGGCCCCACTGGATGTTCGACTGGAGCTGGTTGATGAAGCCATCCGAGGAGGTGAACTGGCCGTGGAAATCGATGGACGACGAGAACACGATGCCGGTGACCGCATCCAACGCCGGCTGGCTGCTCACGCCCGTAAGCTCCGCGTAACGGAAACCGTGGAAAGTAAACCGCGGCGTCCAGACTTCCTCGCCACCGCCCTTGCAAATGTAGGTGTCGATGGATGGCGCACCGCGCAAGTTGGCGGTATAGAGCGTGCCGTCGGGATTCAGCATCTCGCCATGGCGTAGCGTGATCTTCGTGCCAGCGGCAGCGGTGATCTTGAGCCGCAAGACCCCCACCATGTTCTGCCCGAGGTCATAGGTCCACTTGCCGGGAGCCGGTTGTGTCAAAGCCTTCGGCGTGATCTCCATCAGCTTCTTCACCGGCTCCATCACCTGGCCATCGATCGGCCGCGCGGGTTCCAGACGACGCAGCACGCCACCCCACGTCGAATCATCGAAGCCCGCCGTATTCCACCCGCTCACTTCGCGCCGGGCATCATAATCCTCACCGAACATGAAGTCGGTATAGGTCGTCGGACTCGCCGCCATCTTCCACGAGCCATCCGTCACGATCGTCTGCGTGGTGCCGTCCGTGAAGGTCACCTCCAATTGCCCGAGCAAGGCCGGACTCGCGCCCCAGAACTTGAAGCCGCCATTGCCGATGTGCCCCGAATACCATCCGGGCGCAAGATGCGCTCCGAAAACATTGTTCCCGGAAGCCAGCTGTGCGGTCACGTCATAGGCCTGATAACGTAAGCGCTTCGAGTAGTCCGTCCACTCCGGAGCGAGGATCGAATCCCCCACCCGCTGGCCATTCAATGAGAGCTCGTACACCCCCAGCGCCGCGGCATACAGCGTCGCCTTCTTCACCGGCTTCGCGAGAGCGAAGGGCTTGCGCAGATAGGGCACCGTCGTCGGCTTGGCGAGATCGCTTGGGTAATTCAGCGTGACCTGTTCATCGTAATACTTCACCAGCGACTTGCCATCGAGCGTGTAGTCCAGTCGCAGCCGCTTCACCTTGTTCGGCGCCGGATCACCACCGAGGTTGGCATTGTTCACCACGATGCTGAAGGGCCCGCTGGCGGCGCGGTTGTTCAGGTTGGTCAGGACATTGGCCGAAGCCGTGCCATCGATCGCCGCATAGGTCGCTGCCGTCAGCGTCACCGCGAGCGGCTTCGGAAGATCGGCAGGATAGTTGAAGGTGCTGTTCTCCGCGGTGAAGCGCACTGAACTCACACCATCGATCTCATAGTTCACACGCAGGCGCTTGACCTGATTGACTGCGGGATCGGGGCCGAAGTTGGTATTGTTCACCGCCTTGCTGAAGCTGCCGCCCTGCGCACTCGCCTGAAGAGAAGACGTGACGTCGCGATAGACGGAAGGATTCGCGACCGACTCGTAGCGCGCGCTGGTGATCGTTGGGAACACGATTGCCGGCAGATCGGCGGGATAGCTCATCACCGAATCCTCCGCGAAGGTCTTGGTGGTCGTCTGTGTTCCCCGCTGGTACTGCACCCGCAGTTGCTTGAGATGATTGTAGGAAGGCTCACCTCCGAAAGTCTCATTGGTCACGCCCAGCGCGAAGCTTCCTCCCGCCACCATGCCATTGAGCAGCGCGGTCGCATTGATCGGGGTGCCCGTGCCATCGATGGCCTCATAGGTCGCACTGAGGATCGTGGCAGGCGGACCTGTTTCAGTAGTGCCGAAAGTGGCACCATCGATCCACTGCGCACTCCAATCCGAATTCTCCAGCAGCCCGACGCTCCACTTCGCGGGGGTGCTCCATGCCGACGGGTGGTCGTCCTTGTCCCACGCGCGGATCTTCCAGTGGCACTGGGCGCGGGAAACGAGAGCCGTCCCCGCATACTCGATCTGGTTGGTGGCGCTGCCGCTCACCTTGCCACTGTCCCAAAGGTCGCCTTGGTTCGCCGCCAGGGCTTCCGGCGTCGACGCCACCAACACCTGCCACGCCGTCTGCTTCTCCCCGCGCTCGGTCGAAGCGACCACCCACGACAGCCGCGGCTCGATCTCATCAATGCCGATCGGATCGACCAAATACTCGCACCGGAGCTTCGAGACACTCAGGTCCGCGCATGCGTGGCCCGACCAGAAAGTGCTCAGAAAGAGAAGCGCGAGGGACCTTTTCACGCAGCGCAAGGTAGCGCCCCGCAGCCCGGGGACGACTGGAACAGATTCCAAAATCGCGCCAATGCACTTTCCCGCACCTCCGCTGCCGGTTTCCAAGGAAGCCGGAATCTCCCCCAAATACGACAATTCCGGAGATAGACGGCCAGCGGAATAAACGTTTAATCAGCTCCATGCTCCGCACCGCGCTCTTCGCCTCCCTTTGCGCCGTTCCCCTTCACGCCCAGGACGGCGGCCAGCTCTTCACCCTCTACTGCTCAGCCTGTCACGGCCCAGACGGGAAAGGCGCCACCGGCGGCGCCTTCCCCCCGCTGGCGGGCAGCCCGTGGGTCGCCGGAGACGCCACCCGCGCGGTGAAAGTCGTCCTCCACGGCCTCCACGGCGAAGTCGAAGTCGACGGCCGCACCTTCAATCTCGAGATGCCCCCGCAGGGCGGCGTCCTGCCCGACGACCAGATCGCCGCCATCCTCACCCACGTCCGCTCGTCGTGGGGAAACAAGGAGCAGCCCGTCACCCCGGAGTTCGTCAAAGCCACCCGCGACGCCACCGCCGACCGCAAGACCCAGTGGACCGCGGAGGAACTTCTCAAGCTCCATCCGCTCACTGCGACCAAGCCACCGATCGCCAACCTCCTTTCCCAAGTCTATCAGGGCGAGTGGCAGAAGCTCCCCGATTTCTCCACCCTGAAGCCCGGCAACGTCGAGGAGGAGCACAGCGGCAAGATCAGCATCGCCAAGGCCGGCTTCAACGAATCCTTCGGCATGGTCTGGCAGGGCGATCTCACCGCCCCGGAGGCTGGCGAGTTCCGCTTCCGCCTCGATGCCGACGATGGCGCACGCGTCCTGCTCGATGACAAGGAAGTCGTCAAAGTCGACGGCACCGGCCCCATGGACGGCAGTCGCGGCAAAGAAGGGAAAATCGAACTCACGGCCGGAGCCCACAAGCTGCGGGTCGAGTATTTCGAATTCCACGGCCAGGAAGGCATCGCCCTCTCCTGGCGCGGCCCAGGCATCCCCTCCTGGCGCAATCTTTCCGACAAGCCGCCCAAGGTCGGCCCCGATCCCATCCCGGTCGAACCGCAAAACGGCCGCGCCGTCGTCTATCGGAACTTCATCGCCGGCACCACACCGCGCGCCATCGGCATCGGCTTTCCCGGCGGTGTGAACCTCGCCTACTCCGCCGATAACCTGACCGCCGAGCTGATCTGGACCGGTGCCTTCATGGATGCCTCGCGCCACTGGGTCGAGCGTGGCCAAGGCGACCAGCCGCCCGCCGGCGAGAACGTCGTGAAGCTCTCAGGCTCCCCCTCCCTTCCCAAGGACGCCCGCTTCCGCGGCTACAAGCTCGATCCCACCGGTAACCCGACTTTCTCCGTGCAGATCGACAAACAGATCCTGCTCGATTCATGGAAGCCCGCCGGCTCCGCCCAGTCACCCGCCTTCCTCCGCACGCTGTCCCTGAAAGGCCAAGGCAGCCCGGTCGAGTTCCTGCTCTCCGAAAAACTCCCGGTCCAGAAAGCCAGCGACAAGGAGTTCGGCCTCGGCAACGACCTCTCGCTCCAAGCCGAAGGTGCCACCCTTGAGAACCGCGATAGCAAACTCGTCCTCAAGCTAGCGCCCGGCCAAACCGCCACTCTCACCTACCGCTGGAAGTGAAAACCCTCTCCGCGTCCACCATGTCCCTTTCGCGCTCCTTCGCCTTCTCCGTCTGCCTCGCCGCAGCTTCCTCCGCCCAGCAACAATCCGACTTCTACCGCCGCGAGGAAATCCCAACACCCAAGGGCGAGGTCCTGGAGCTCGGCTCCATCGCGCTGATGCCCGACCAGAAGATCGCCGTCACCTCGCGTCGCGGCGACCTGTGGATCTGCACCGGCGCTTACGAAGACGACCTTTCCAAGGTCACCTGGAAGAAGTTCGCCGAAGGCCTTCACGAGCCCCTCGGCATGTTCTGGAAGGACGGCTGGCTCTATCTCACCCAGCGCCCCGAGGTCACCCGCATCAAGGACTCGGACAACGACGGCGTCGCCGACACCTTCGAAACGATCTGCTCCGATTGGTCGATCAAGGGCGACTATCACGAGTATGCCTTCGGCTCCGAAGCCGACAAGGAAGGCAATATCTGGGTGGCGCTCTGCCTCACCGGTTCCTTCACCGCCGACGTCCCATTTCGAGGCTGGTGCGTCCGCATCACGCCGGACGGCAAGATGATCCCCACCTGCTCCGGCATCCGCTCCCCCGGCGGCATTGGCTTCAATGCGGACGGAGACGCCTTCTACACCGACAACCAAGGCCCGTGGAACGGCTCATCCTCGCTGAAATGGCTCAAGCCCGGTTCCTTCCAAGGGAATCCCCAAGGCAACAAGTTCTACGACCTCGCGCCGAACATGGGCAAGCGGCCCGTCGAGCCGAATGACCTCTCGCGCATCATCAAGGAGCGCGCTCGCATCAAGGAATTCGTTCCGCCGGCCGTGGTCCTTCCCCACGCCAAAGTCGGCCACTCTCCCAGCGGCTTCGCCGCGGATACCACCGGCGGAAAATTCGGCCCATGGGAAAAGCAGATCTACGTCGGTGAGCAAACGGAGTCCGAGGTTCAGCGAATCTCCTTGGAAAAGGTAAACGGCCTCTATCAGGGTGCCGTGTTCCATTTCCTGAAAGGCTTCGAGGCCGGCATAGTTCCGCTGCGCCAGGCCAGTGACGGCTCCGTCTTCATCGGCGGCACCAATCGCGGCTGGGCCTCCAGCGGCCACAAGCCCTTCACCTTCGAGCGCGTCCGTTGGACCGGCAAGACTCCCTTCGAGATGCACGATATCTCCGCATTGAAGGATGGCTTCGAGGTCACCTTCACCGAACCCGTCGATCCCGAGACGGCCGGCAAAACGGAGTCCTACAAGATGGAAGCCTGGACCTACATCTACCGCGCCGAATACGGCTCGCCCGAAGTCGACCAAGCCACCCCGAAAATCACCGCCGCCACCGTTTCGCCGGACAAGAAAAAGGTCCGCCTGAAGGTCGACGGCATGGTCCAAGGCCACGTCCATCACCTCCAAGCCTCCGGCGTGAAGTCCGCTTCCGGCGGCAAGCTGTGGCATGACGAGGGCTGGTACACGCTGAATGAAATTCCGAAATAGGGATGATCCTGAAGGTTTGCCCGAGTGCAATTGGGGAACGAAATTGTAGTTAAAGCCCTTGCCCGGCTAGCTACCCTGCGGTCGACCGTGCGCCTTTGGCATTTTCACCGAAGGTCGCACCAACGAACCTCCTGACAGCTCCCTCCTCATGCCCTCCCCCGAAGAAACCTTATGGAATGCCGCTTGGGACGGCGATCTTCTCGCAATCCAGGAATGCCTTCAAAAAGGCGCTGCGATCAGTGGCCGCAGCTTCAACAGCAGCAGCCCGCTCGAAGCCGCTGCCTACAATGGCCAAGCCGCAGCCTGCGACCTTCTTCTGGAAGCTGGCGCTGACCCCGATGCAACGGCAGCTCCAAGCGGTGAGACCGTCCTGCATCAGGTGATCACGAAGGCCGGCAGTCCGCAACGCACTCGCATCGTCAAGGCTTTGATCGCCGCGGGAGCCGATGTGAACCGGCAAACAGTCCCTGGCGTTGCGACACTCTGCTTCGCCCGCGACATCCGCGCTCGCGGCGAGACCGCTCTTCACCGCGCCGCCGCCTACGGTGATGTGGACATGATCACCGCCTTGATTGCCGCCGGTGCGGACAAAAGCACCAGAGACACCAACGGCGACTCGCCCCTTACCTGGGCGAGCTGGCACCTGCGCGACAACACCATCCTCCGCAGCCTGCTCTTCGGTGAATTCGAGGGATCGATCCCGGAGCACTGCGCTTGATACGGGATCGCTTGCTCCACACCTCTGGGCGCGCATAGCCTTGCGCCTAGCCCCATGCCCCATCTCCTTCTCTGCGGTCACGGCTACCTCGGCCAAGCAATCTCTCGCGACTTCCTTGCAGCGGGATGGGAAGTCACGGCGCTTTCCAGATCCGGCGACGATGGCAGCCTGGCCTGCGACCTTTCCTCAGCAGAGGACGTCTCCTCCTTGAATGTGCAGCCGGACTTCATCGTCCACTGCGCCTCGTCCGGCCGTGGCGGCCCGGAAGCCTATCGCGCCGTTTACCTCGGTGGCTGCCGACACTTGTTAGACCGCTTCCCCGGCGTCCCTCTCCTCTTCACCTCCAGCACTTCCGTCTACGCCCAGGTCGATGGCTCGGAAGTCACCGAGGAAAGCCCCGCCGAGCCCGATCGCGAAACCGGCAAGACCCTTCGCGAAACCGAAGACCTCGTGCTCTCCCGCGGTGGCATCGTCGCGCGACTCTCCGGCATCTATGGCCCGCAGCGCAGCGTCATCCTGAAAAAGTTCCTCTCCGGCGAAGCGGTGATCGAGGAAGATGGACGACGCTATCTGAATCAAATCTACCGCGACGACGCCTCCGCCGCGATCCTCTGCATTTCTTCTCACCTCTCCACCCATCGCTCCCAACTCTTCAACCTCTCCGACTCTCGTTCGCTCACCCAGCGCGAGTGCTACGAGAGTCTTAGTAGCATCTTCTCCCGGCC
The DNA here is from genome assembly GCF_038066715.1 of Luteolibacter sp. Y139. Lineage (NCBI taxonomy): Bacteria > Pseudomonadati > Verrucomicrobiota > Verrucomicrobiia > Verrucomicrobiales > Verrucomicrobiaceae > Neoluteolibacter > Neoluteolibacter soli. Next base: position 1,003,679 of record NZ_JBBUKT010000001.1, read on the forward strand.
TCTTCCTCCCACCGGCCCCCGTGACCCCGATCGCAAGCGCGGCTGGACCCACAAGCGCGTCTCAAATGCCAAGCTCCGCTCCCTCGGCTGGGAACCTCGCTTCCCCTCATTCCTCGACGCCGTCATTGCGATCGCCCCCACGCTGTGAGGCCGGCCTCCGTGGAAGAGACCGGCCCCTGCTCTGTCATGGCACTCCACCGCAGGTGCACTCGCATCAGCGGATGAAGCCGAGTCCGGAAACGCGCTCCTTACCGTCGCGCTCCGTCACGGTGATGGTCACGGTGCCGCCGTTGGAATCCGCGGCCACTTCCGTTTTGAGATCGTCATGATGGGAAACCCGCCAATTCGCGAACTGGTCGGGAGTGCCACCGGCTTGGCGGAACGAAGCGGCAAACTGGGTGACGAAAGCCTCCTCAAATTTCGCTTTCTCCGTTTCCGAAGGAATCAGCACATACGCCGCCCCCACATTCTGTCCCATCGCTTCCAAGGTCCCCCAATCAATCGCCGAACGGGCCTTGGCATCGCCGCGAGCCAGCGCTTCGAAGGTATTCTTGGCAAAAGACATGTCGGCTTTGCTTTCCACCTTCTCACACTGTGTGAAGACGAAGGGCATGACGATGGCGAGGGGAATTGCTAGAACTCTCATGGTAATCATGGGTTGTTTCGGGAAGCCGCCTTGGGCCTCCTCGCCAACGTTTTCGCACATGGCGAACCACTTTCCTCCTCACTCATTTTCAACGCCTTGGGCGATTCGGGCGCTGTTCAAATCGTGCAAACCGCATCCACCGACAGGCAAAACCCTCCTTTCCATCTCCATCTGACTTGGCGAGATGCATCACCGCGGTCATCGTGTTGGCATATGCTCCGGCTCCTCTACGTCTTGGTTCTCGCATTCGCTTCCTGTGGCACCGGCGGCAAATCCAAGAAAAGCGCCACCTACCAGCCGGCCGAAGGTGACATCCTCTTCCAATCCTTGCCGAATCCCGCAGGCATGGATCTGGTCGATGCCATCGAAGGCTCGACCAACTCCCCCTATTCGCACTGCGGCATGGTCTTCCAAGAAGAAGGATCGTGGAAAGTCATGGAGGCCATCGGGCCGGTGAAGATCACCCCGCTAACAGAATACGTCTCCCGTGGCCGCGGCGGAAAAGTCTGGGCGTATCGCCTCGACGAATCAAACCGCAAGCACGTGCCCGCAGCCCTCGCCGCCATGCGCAGGGACCTAGGCAAACCCTACGACCCCCACTACCGCTTCGACGACGAGGCCATCTATTGTTCCGAGCTCATCTGGCGCGGATGGAAAGCTGCCACTGGCAAGGAACTCGGCGAAACCGTCATCCTCGGCAGCTTGAATTGGAAACCCTACAAGCCAGTGATCGAGGCAATCGAGGGTCAAGGACACTTGCCCCTCGATCGTGAGATGATCACCCCGCGCGACCTCGCCAAGGCCAAGGAGCTGACCCTCGTGTTCTCGGCGGACTGACGGTCACTCAAGAGCCGTCCAGCGATGGATCGAGACGATCGAACGGAACCACGGGTTATCGACCTGATCCGGCCGCCCCGTGATCACCTTGCCGGGTCCCGGATCAGCCTGGATCCAATCGCCGCCGCCGAGGTGGATCATCACGTGATTACCACCGCGAGTCACGGCGAGGTCTCCCGGCTGCATCAATGCTGGATCCAGTTCCCATAAGGGACCGGCGATACCGACCGGACGGGTGAAGCCACGATAGCCCTCCTTCATCGCCAAGGCACTGGTGTCATACCACCACTGCTCGATCCACATCCGGGCAGCGCGTCCATTGCCGCGGATTGCCTGATCAAGCAAAGCATCCCGCAAGGCCCGCCTCGGCAAGCCGGAGCAATCGATGCCGCGACCACCTTCGCCACCCCACACATAACGCGTCCCTACGAAGCCACGCATCGATGCCAAATAGCGCTCTGTCAGCCTGCCACGATCCAGTTCCCGTCCCGGCATCACAAACGGCAACGCCACCAGCAAAGGAAGACACAGCAACGCGAGCCGCCACTTCTTCCGATCCCACGCCAGCATCAGCAAGCCCACCCACACCGCCACCACCATCACCGGCAAGCCATAGCGCAGCCAACCATTGTGCAGCGGCTGCCAAAGCAAGTAAGCCGCCAAGGCACCGGCATAAAGAACCAGCCTGCTGGAGAACTTCCGTGACATCCCGGCAGCATCATATGGGCACGCCAGCTCGCTCCAGACTCATCCGAAGCTTCACCGAGAATTCACCGCGGCTCCATTCAGGCCCCAGCCGGGATGGTGTTTCAAATCGCTGGCTTGATCCACGCGGGATTCGTGGCAGTCTTCTCTTGTGAATCCCCGACTTCAGATCAGCCCAACGGTTTGTCACGGCAAGCCCGTGATCAGGGGCACACGTGTCCTCGTGTCGACCATTCTGGGCGCTCTAAGCGGCGGCGATTCCATTGAGGTGGTCCTTGAAGACTACCCTTCGATCACTGCAGAAGACATCGCTGCTGCTCTTGAGTTTGCCAGCCGGCTCTCTGACTATCAGATGTCGGGCTACGAAGCAGTCGCATGAGGTTTCTCCTCGACGAGAATTTTCCGAAAGCGGCTGCGAGCTTTCTGGAAGAAGCGGGCCACGAGGTTTTCGACTTTCGGGGAACTGCCGAGGAAGGAATCGAAGATTCGTCGGTCTTCGTCAAAGCTCAGGCCTACGGCGCGGTACTGCTGACAACTGACCGCGACTTCTTCCACACCATTCCCCACCTGTTCGATACGCATGCTGGAGTCGTGGTGATCGCCCTCAGGCAGCCGAACCGGAACGCAATATTATCCCGATTGAAGTGGCTGCTTGCACGGATCGAAGAAGGTTCGTTCGAGAACCGGTGCTTCCAACTCCGCGACTCCACGTGGATCGCGTTTCCTCCCTTGCCCTGAGTTGCTCAATCCAAGGAACCGCTCCCGTCACCTCACCACCTTCGACTCATCCGTCGCCGGATCCCAAATCTTCACAAATCCATTCTGCGGCGACGACGCCTGCCGAACGAGACCACTGGCGGACAAAGCCGACCGCGTCTTGATCGAGTAGCCGCAGCTTTGCAGCGACTGCGCGGTCCAGACGTTGCAAATACGAGGGAAGTAGTAGGAGTAATTCTTCGGGCAGCGGATCAGGCGGCCATTTCCCCAGCTTGAAGGAGCGATCGTTTCCGGAGTGCCATCCGCTCGCTTCGCTGCGCAGCCATTGAGGAAGGCCGCAAGCGCCGGCCCCGCCGAGCGAGGGACATCCGCAATCAAGACCTTCTGATGATGGCAGACCTGCTCCACCTTCCAATCGAAGGGAATGATCTCCATCACCGACGGCGATGGCGTACAAAGCGCGCGAAAGACCTGATAAGGATTCAACCAGCGCTCCTGCACGTAAGCGGTCTCCTCACCCCAGCTCATGTTGACCCACTTGTGATCGCCGGTCTCATGCGGCTTCACATAGCCGCTCTCCACGAGCCACTTCAGATCGAAAACCAGGCCCGTGTGAAGGTTATCGGAGAGCAGGTAGATCGGCACCGTGTCCGCCGAAGCGGCGACCGGCATCGAACGCGTTTCGACACGCTGCCGCGAAACCTCCGGCACCGGCAAATGCAGGGTGCAGGACGCCAGCAAAATCACCGGCAGCAGCGAGACGAAACGAAACAACGACATGGCGGGCGCGGCATAGCCTCCCCGGCCGCCCGGATCAAGGCGTGCCGAAGGAGCAGATGTATTCGCAAGGCTCGCCGGCCACGCGGATGGTGAAGCCGCTGTTGCCGGCCACGTCGAACGAGTTGCCAGCGGAAATCGTGAGCGTCTCGCTGGTGCCATCCAGCACCACCTCGCACGCACCCGCAGTGATCTCCATCACCTCCGGCTCGCCGGTGCCGAAGTGATATTCACCCGGGAAGATCACCCCGAGCGACTTCTTGCGGCCGTCTGCGAGGATCAGGGAGTGGGAGACGACCTTGCCGTCGAAATAGACGTTGGCCTTGGTCGAGACGGTGACGTTGGCAAAAGAGGAAGGTTCCATGTTCATGTCAGAGAATATCGAGGAGCTCCACGTCGAAGACCAGCATGCCGGCAGGAGCTCCGGGAGGCGGATTGTTGCCGTAGGCGAGGTTCGCGGGGATCCAGAAGCGGCGCTTTTCACCGCCTACCATGAGCTGCACGCCTTCGGTCCAGCCGGGGATCACGCCATTGAGCGGAAAGTCGATCGATTCACCGCGGACGACCGAGCTATCGAAAAGCCTGCCGTCGGTGGTCCAGCCGGAGTAGTGCACTTCCACCCGGTCGGTCGCCTTCGGATGGCGGCTGCCATTGCCGGGCGAGAGTACCTTGGAAGCAAGGCCGCTCGCGGTCTTGATCGCATCGGCCGGCGGCGCGGCCACGTCTTCCGGGACCGGCGGCGGCTCGGGAGCCTTCTTGATGTCGAAGAGCTCCACGTCGAACACCAGCATGCCCTTCGGCGCACCCGCACGCGGGTTTTCGCCGTAGGCAAGGTTGCCCGGAATCCAGAAGCGGCGCTTCTCACCGGTCACCATGAGCTGCAGGCCCTCGGTCCAGCCGGCGATCACGCCATCGAGCGGGAAGGAAATCGTTTTACCGCGGTCGACGGAGCTGTCGAACTGCCGGCCATCCGTCGTCCAGCCCGAGTAGTGGACCGTCACCGTGTCAGCCGGTCCCGGCTTTTCCGTGCCGGAGCCGGCTTGGAGGAGTTTCGAGGCCAAGCCCGTGGGGCTCGTGATGGCATCGGCGGGCGGGGCGGCTACGTCGGCAGGAGCGGCGGGCATGGCGGCCGGAGGGTTGGGCCGTAGCCCCTCCCTGTCAATCCACCGAATCCCCCGATTGTGTCGCAGTTTCGGCCAGACGGCGATCCATCCAAAACGGACCAAAAGGCACGATCGACATCACTCCGGCCAGCACGGCCTGCCGTTTGGTGAGCAGCCGGTCGCCCCACGCCTGGAAAATCAAATACAGCAGGAGCATAAAGAGCGCTCCGTGAATCGGGCCGAAGACCTTTACCCCAAGCGGCATGTCGGCGACGCGCTTCGCCACCGAGCACCCAATCAGAATCAGGAAGGACACCGCCTCCACCATCCCCACGAGACGGATGCGGCCGATGGGATCGCGAAAATCGGGAGCACTCATGACGCGCCGAAGGGAGCAGCGGACGGACCAATGGTCAACTGCACGGCGGCACCAGACATCGTCCGGCCCCTTGGAACTTATTGTCAGCCTTTCTTGTCTCCGGATGGCCCCCATGTTTAAAACTTGGGGGATCGTTGCAAAATACGTCCCGACCCTTCCATGAAACACCGCATCGCTGTCTTCTCCCTGGCCCTGCTCGATTCCGCTCTTGGCGCTGGGTTCCAGCTTCAAGAGCGCTCCGCCGCCGGCCTCGGCCGGGCCTTCTCCGGTGAAGCGGCGATTGGCGATGACGCCACCGTGATCGCCTCGAACCCAGCGGGCATAGTCTTGTTAGAAGACGAATGGTCCTTCGCCATCGGCGCCAGCGGGATCTTCCCGGATGTGGAGGTCAATGGGACCTACTCCCCGCCAGCGCCCGCGCCACCAGGCACGGTGATTCCTGCCCCCGCGGGCAACGTCTCCGACGACGCCTACCTTCCCTACCTCTATCTCGCCAAGCGCCTCAACGACCACCTCAGCCTTGGCTTCGGCGCCTACACCACCTTCGGGCTCAAGTCCGACTACCCCCTCGCCTTCCCCGCTCGGACGGTCGCCGATTTCAGCGAGCTCGTTTCCATCAATCTCAATCCCTCACTCGCTTGGCGGATCAACGAGCAGTGGTCCGTCGGTGCCGGCTATGACGCACTCCACGGAGACGGTACCCTCATTTCGAGCTTCCCCGCGACCCAGCCTGCACTGGATTTAGCCGGTGACGACTGGGGACACGGCTACAACCTCGGCGTGCTGTTCGAGGCGACGGAAAGCACCCGCTTCGGCCTGCACTACCGCTCGAAGATCGATCTCGAACTGGAAGGCCGCGCCGTCTCCGCGATCCCGGCCTTCAATGGCCCGGCGACCCTCGCCGTCGAACTACCGGCGAGCGTGGAATTCAGCGCAGTTCACGATTTCGCCGACTGGTCCATCCACGGCGACATCATGTGGACCGACTGGAGCGCCTTCCAGCAACTCGCGCCACACATCGCCGGCGCGCCCGCCCAGCCGCCGGCCACCCAGGAGAATTGGAAGGATTCATGGCGCTTCGCCGTCGGCACCACTTGGCGGGCCAGCGAGACATGGACCTTCCGCGCCGGCGTTGCCTACGACCACGCGCCGGTGAGCGATGCGAACCTCACGCTGCGCATCCCGGACGCCGACCGCCTCTGGCTCAGCGCCGGCTTCTCCTGGGAATTCTCGCCCTGCTGGACGCTCGACTTCGGCTACACCCACATTTTCGCGGACGATGTCTTCATCACCGACGGCAGCGCTGCCACGGGCGTCTTCCAAGGCAAGGCCACCGGCAGCGGCGATGTCGTCTCGCTCGGCATTTCGGCAGGGTTCTGACCGCTTTTGCCATCGCCATGCGAAGCTATAAGCCGTAGCCTCATCTTCGAATGACACCCCGCGTCAAGCAAACGGCCTCGATCACCATTGGAGAGTTTTTCGAGCGCCACGCTGCGGCCCTGTCATTGACGCTGTTAGGGGAAAAGCACGGCTTCGAGCGCCCGATCAGCGAGCCCGCGCCAAACCGCCCCGGCCTCGCGCTGGCCGGCTTCTTCAGCTACTTCGCCAAGAAGCGCATCCAGGTGCTGGGGAATTCCGAAATCTCCTACCTGAAAAAGCTCACCCCGCAGATGAGCGCCGAGCGCTTCCGCCGCATGTGCGAGCGGGACATCCCGGGCATTGTCATTTCCCGCGGTGCCACGCTGGCCGAGGAGCACATGCAGATCGCGGCAGAGCACCGCATCCCGGTCTTTGGCACCACGCTGGTGACCATGAAATTCCTCAATGCCGCCACCCTGCGGCTGGAGCACGAGTTCGCGCCAAACGTCACCATGCACGGCTGCATGGTCGACCTGCGAGGCATCGGCGTGCTCATCATCGGCAAGAGCGGTGCTGGCAAGAGCGAGACCGCCATCGGCCTGATCGAACGCGGCGGCGCGCTGGTCGCCGATGACATGGTCCGCATCAAACTCGTCGGCGGCGAGCTCAACGCCTCCGCCCCCGCCCTTTCCCGTGGCTATCTGGAAATCCGCGGCATCGGCATCGTCAATGTCGCCAACCTCTACGGCCTCGCCTCCATCCGCCCGGAAAAGCGCCTCGATCTCGTCGTCACCCTGATCGCCCACGCCGACCAGAACGAAATCGACCGCCTCGGCCTCCAGCCGAAGTCCTACGAAATCCTCGGCCAGCAGGTCCCCCACGTCGAAGTCCCCGTCGCCCCCGGCCGCGATACCGCGCGCATGGTCGCCATCGCCGCGCTGGACCAGCAGCTCCGCCGCCTCGGCTACAACATGGCCGACGAGTTCAACCAGCGCCTGCTCCGCCACATGGCAGGAGAGGTGTAGGAGAGGCTGTCGCCAAACGCGAAAGCGGAACCATCAGAAAGCGCTCTTCACAGCGCGGCGCGCCGCCTTTGCCGGCAGGCCCAATATTCTTCCAAACACTTCGATTGGTGATTGGAAGATTGATGATTCGGCCTCCAGCCGCCTCACTCCTCCTCAAACTTCCGCCCGATCAGGTCTGCCAGCGCATCCAGCGCGGCATCAGCGTCGGAGCCATCGGCGGCCACGCTAATGACCGATCCATGGCCGGCGGCCAGCATCATGAGACCCATGATGCTCTTGCCATCGACTTCCTCGCCGTCCTTTTCGACGCGCACTTCCGACGAAAAACGGCTGGCCGTTTTCACGAACTGAGCCGCGGGACGGGCGTGGATACCGAGCTTGTTCTGGATGGTAAATTCGCGCTGCGCCATGGGTGGTCGTTCGGGACGGGCGGAGCCTAGGAGGTTGCCCCCCATCCTTCCAAGGGATTTTTTTGCAGCTCGCAGGGGTTGAGGGCTCCTGGACCTGATTTTTATTCTTTGAAGGATGGCCCCGGCCTCACAGCATGCGTGCAGAAACGCCGATGGCCGACAAACAGGAAACCGTGCTTCAAGGCACCCCCGTCTCACCGGGGATCGGAATCGGCCCGGTGCATGTGGTCGCCCGCGGCTTCTCCGCCCCTGAGGTCTACGAGATTTCCGAAAAGGACATCCCCGCCGAGCAGGAGCGTTTCAAGGCCGCCTTGGAGGAAACCAAGGGGCAGCTCGATGAATTGCAGGAGCGCATCAAGGCGATCTCCGGCGAGGAGGAGAGCCGGATCTTCGAGGCCCACCTGATGGTGCTGGAAGACCGCGCCATGCTTGACCGCGTCGCCGAAGCCATCTCCACCCGCCGCCAGAATGCCGAGTTTGCCTTCTACGCGGTGATGCAGCATTTCCTGGAAGCGATGCGCCGGGTCCCGGACCCCTACCTGCGCGAGCGCACCGCCGACTTGGAAGACGTCTGCCAACGCGTGCTGCGGAATTTCCGCGAGGAGGAAACACCGCGCCATACCGAGCCGGACGGGCAGCACATCCTCGTCGCCTACGATCTCTCTCCGTCGGACACCGCCGCGATCAATCGCCGCCACGTCCTCGGCTTCGCGACCGAGCTCGGCAGCGTGAACTCTCACACCGCCATCCTCGCCCGCTCGCTCGGCCTCCCGGCCATCGTCGGCATCGAGGACGCCGTCCTCGACATCCGCACGCTCACCCCGGCAATCCTCGACGGCTACACCGGCCGCCTGATCCTCCACCCGTCCGAGGAAACACTCGCCCGCTACCGGGAGATCCAAGACCGCAAGGAAAAGGTCCGCCTCGACCTCGAATCCCAGCGCGACGAGGACACCACCACGACCGATGGGCGGGCGATCACGCTTTCCTCCAATATCGAGTTCATCGACGAAATCGCGTTCGTGCAAAACAGCGGCGCGAAGGGCGTGGGTCTCTACCGCACCGAGTTCCTGCTGCTGGACGGCGAGGAAATGCCGGGCGAACTGGAGCAGTCGGAAGCCTACACGCGGCTCGCCAAGGCTCTGGCTCCCCACCCCGTCATCATCCGCACGCTGGATGCCGGCGGGGACAAGCTGCCGGTGGAACCGCTCACCGAACCGGAGCCAAATCCCTTCCTCGGCTGGCGCGGCATTCGCGTCTCGCTCGACCGGCCCGGCATGTTCAAGGAGCAGCTCCGCGCCATCCTGCGCGCCAGCGCCCATGGCAAGCTCGCTGTGATGTTCCCGCTCGTATCCGGCCTCGGCGAGGTCCGTCGCGCCAAGAACTATCTCAAGGAGTGCATGGACGAGCTGGCCCACCAGGGTGTCCCCTTTGATGAAATGCTCGAGACCGGCGTGATGATCGAGGTCCCCAGCGCCGCCATCATCGCCGACCTGATTGCTCCGGAAGTCGATTTCTTCTCCATCGGCACCAATGACCTCATCCAGTACACCGTCGCGGTGGACCGGGTGAATCACCACGTCGCCGAGCTTTACCGGCCCACCCATCCAGCCGTAGTCCGCCTCATCAAGCAGACTGTCAATGCGGCGGTGAACGCCGGCATTTGGACCGGTGTCTGCGGGGAAATGGCCGGCGATATCCGGCTTACGCCGCTGATGTTAGGCCTCGGCGTCGAGGAACTCTCGGTCGGCCCGCATCAAGTCCCGCGCGTCCGCCGCGCCATCCGCGCACTCAGCCACTCCGAGTGCGTGGCCATGGCCGATGAAGCGCTCAAGACACCGCTGAGCCCGGAGATCATGAATGCCACCGTCGGCTTGGCCCGGAAGTATTATCCGGAGCTACTGGACTGATTCACGTCTTCAGCGCGGAGCTTTGGTAGCGCCTTTCCCGTCCCGACGAGGAACCAGCGAGATTCGTCCCGGGCTGAAAACCAGATTCGCATCGGCCTGCCCGGCCACTTCAATCAGCACCTCGAGCAAGGTCTTCCCCTCGCGCTTGAGGGTGATCTTTCGGTTCGATTTTTCTCCGAAACCTTCAGCGTCGATCTCCACCCGATAGTCTTTCGGGATGTCAGCGGTGTTCAGAAAATCCACCGCCTCCTCCAGCGAGGATTGGTCGAGATTGAGGATCGGAATCGTCCGGTTGGAAACATGTAGGAAAGTCCACTCCAGCGTCTTGTCAGGCGGAGGCCCCGAGGGTTCGAAGCCGCACGTAACTCCCGCCAAAAAAAGCGAAATGACGACGAGAAAGCGGGGAAACCATTTGAAACCCATGCCTCAACGAACCGCATCAATCCAGCGAAGGCAATCCCGCGCTGCCCTGGTCGATCACTGCTGCCGCTGCTGCATGTCCTGCATGCGCTTCTGAATCCGCTCGGCCACATTCGTCGGCAGCGAATTCTGGCTGATCCACTGCGAGGCGGTGTTGTAATCTTTACGCAGCCAGCCATCTAGCATGCGGCCGTACAGCCGCGACTGCTGATCCTCATTGGTGAGCTTGCTGATGTAGTTCACCGCGATGTCCGGGGCCTCGCCGAAGGAGTTCCACACGAACTGCTCGTAAACGCGGTCGTTCGCATCGCTGGCATGGGCATCCAGGAAATCCGCGGCGGCGCGGGGATCCGTCATCGCCATGCTGTTGGCCACGCCACGCAGGGCATTGGTGCGGACATCGCCGGCAGGCAGCCCCTTGTAGTAGGCCACGGCAGCATCCTTGTCCTTTTCCATCCAGGCGGAAATCACGTTGTCCATCGAGCGATCGGCAGCTTCGCCCGGGTTCTGCATCAGCCACGCGGCCATACCGGCTGGATCCTTGGCCGCCAGTGTTTCGGCGATGCGGCTCATGGCACCCTGCTTCAGCGACTCGTCGGCCATTCCATCGGCCCACGCCTTCGCAGCGTCAGAACCTTGGGCCAGGATCGTCGGCAGCAGCACACTGAGAGCTTCGCCGCGCTCTTCGGACATCGTCATCCCAGCCAGGAGCTGCGACGCACGCGCCGGATCGCTGGCGGCGAGTCCCTGGATAACGCCGATCATCCACGGGTTTCCTTCGCCCTCTTTGGTTTGGTGATTTTGCTCGGCCCAGCGGATGGCGCCGTCCGGATCGTAGGCCGCCCAAGCCGTGAGAATGGTATTGCGGGCGAAACGGTTTCCGGTGTTCGCCTTGGCATATTCCAGCGCCTGCATCGGGTCCTTTTTCGCCCACGCGCTCAGCAGCATAGAATACTCGGTCATCCGGGTGTCGGTCATGCCGAGCGAGCGGAAAGACGCCACGACCGACTCGAACTCGTTCGGGTCGATCGAATTGACGAAATCCAGCCACGCCTTACTGCGCTCGATCGGGTCGGTGGTGCGCATCAGCGCTTCCATCTTCGCCAGAGCTTCCTCGCCCTTGACCGCGGTGCTCTTGTTGGCGGCGACCCGCTCGGCCAAGCTGCGGCGGGAAGACCCGGCCTCGCCTGACTCTCCAATACCACCCCGGTCCGAAACCTTGCCCGACAAACCGGCGCTACCCTTTTCGCCTGAGGCGCTTGCGTCGGCACCAGGGGCAGTCATGCGACCGGCGACAAAGGCTCCGGCGCTGGCCACGATAACGACGCCCGCGAGGGTCAGGTTGCGATTTTTCGAACTCATGGAGAATTGAAGGATAAACGCCGCCAGACGCGGAATTCGTCTGTCGACAGCCACAAGAGAGCACCGAATGCCCTCCTATTCCAGCGGATCCGGCTAACGATTCGGCGTCACCCCGGGCGGATGCACGATGATCCGGGCCTCCGGGTTGTCCCGCAGGTAGGCGAAGGCCCAGCCAAGCAGCACCGACAGCCGGTTCCGGAACCCGATCAGGAACGCGATGTGGATGAACAACCACGCGCACCAGGCCAGGAAGCCCCGCATCCGCATTTTCCCCGCCTTCACCACCGCGTGGTTCTTGCCGATGATGGCCATGAATCCCTTGTCGAAGTAGTAGAAGTTGTCCCGTGGACGCCCGTCCGCCTCTGCTTTCAGCAGCTTGGCCACATGCCGACCCATCTGCGACGCCGCCGGGGCGAGACCGGGGACCGGCTTGTCATCTCCGTCCTTCATCCGCACCAGGTCACCGGCCACGAATATGTTCGGCAGTCCCGGCAGCGACAGGTCCAGATTCGGAGTCACCCGCCCGGCCCGGTCGGCCAGCGGCACGCCGAGCATGGCGGTAAGCGGATTCGCCTCCACCCCGGCGGCCCAGATGATCGCCTCGGCCTCCAACTGGGTGCCATCGGTGAAATGCAGCCGACCCTCCTGGACGTCATCGACCCGCATCCCCGTCCAAACTTCCACACCCAGCGTCTTTAAGCGCTGGCGGGCATATTCGCTCTGGTCCTCGTCGAAGGCCTCCAGCACCCGTGCCGATCCTTCGATCAGCACCACCCGCAGCTTCGAGGTATCAATCCGCCGGAAATTCGACCTCAACGAGCGATGGACCAAGTCAGCAAAGGCCCCCGACAGCTCGACCCCGGTCGGCCCGCCACCCACGATGGCCACGGTCATGAGACGCGTGCGCTCCGCTTCGTCGTCGGTAAGTTCCGCGGCCTCCAAATTCGACAGCACCGTGCGGCGGACCGCCTGTGCATCGGCCAGCGATTTCAAGCCGAGCGTATACTTTGCCCACTCCGTTTTCCCGAAGAACGACGTCCGGGCCCCGGCGGCGAGGAGCAGATAGTCGAACTCATAGTGCGTCCCCGAAGCTCCAGTGGCGGTCTTCGCCACCGGGTCGAGCGCGGTGATTTCATCCATTAGCACCGTCACATTCGGCGCATCCGCCAAGATCTGCCGGATCGATCGCGCAATGTCCGGCGCGGCCAGCGAGGCCGTCGCCACCTGATAAAGCAGCGGCTGGAAAAGGTGGTGATTGGTCCGGTCCACCAGCGTCACGGAGAAGCGGGAATCTCCGGCCAGCGTCCGTGCGCATTCAAGGCCTGCGAAGCCTCCTCCGATGATCAATACCCGGCTTACCCCTTTGCTTGTGGCTGCCATGCCGCAAAGCTCGCAGCTTCCTAGCAGATTGCAACCGGAGCTTGTGAAAATTTTCACAAGCTCGCATTGCACTATCAATCAACAATTTACAGAAATCAAACCCTGCCACTCCCCACCTAGCAATTCCGTCAGGCTTTTCACACCCCTGACCCCCTCGCGGGCCGTGCCTCCATTCGGAAGCACCTGTGCCACCGCCAACCCGGCAGCCAAGGCGGCGGCGACCCCATGACGGCTATCCTCGATCGCCAGACAGCGGGTCGGCCCAATTCCCAATCGCCGGCACGCCAGCAGGTAAAGATCCGGCGCAGGCTTGCCAGCGGCCACTTCGTCCCCCGAAGCGCGGATCGGAAAATAGCGGTCCAGCCCCGAAGCTTGAAGGCAAAGGTCGATGTCCGCCCGGTCGCTGGAACTCGCGAGGGCAATCGGCACCCCTGCTTCCAGAATTTCCTCAAGCAAGGCCGTGACCCCTGGCGAAGGTACCGGCGGCTCCTTGGTCACCAGGTTTTTCCATTCCTCCCGCCAGCCGCTGCGAAAGCCGGTCAGGTTGAAACCCGCCGGAGCCTTCGCGGCGAGATAACCCTCGATGTCGTCATTCGACCGGCCAATCAGCTCGCGGAAGTACTCCTCATGCGTCAGTTCCCCCCCTTGGCGGGCGAACGCCTGCCGGTAGGCCTCGCAATACACGGGTTCGGTATCGAAAAGCGTGCCATCCATGTCGAAGACCACGGCTCGTTCCGCTACATGGGTTGCACCGGACTCCAAGCTGGAGCGAAAGTCGCTCGGTCGTTGCCCGGTCTCCGCCAGGAAAAAGCGGCTCAGCTCGTGCGCGGACCCGAATTGCATCCGCCGCGCGATCTCGACGAGCGTGAGCGCCGGATCGCCCAACAGATGCTTCAGATACCGTACCCGCACCCGCTGGATCTCCTCCTTCGGCCCATGACCAAGCGAGACTGCGAAGCGCTCTTTGATCGTCGTCATCGAAAGCGTGGTGAGATCAGCCAGCTCGGCCACGCGAACCGCCTCATGCGGTGCCCGCAAGCGGATGTGCCGGACCAGCTCGCGGATTTCCGGATGAGCAATCGCCAGCATGTCGCTGGATTCGCGCGTGATCACCCGGTTCACCGGCACAATCGAAGAGCCGGGCTCCACCGCCTCTCCTGCCATTTGCCGCCGTAAAAGTTCCGCAGCCTGACGGCCAATCTCATGAGCGGGGTGCTCGATGCTGCTGAGCGCCGGAAAGGTCGAGAAGCAGTAATTGGGATCGTCACCGTAGCCGATCACCGCCAGTTGCTCTGGAACCCGACGGCCTAACATGTCCGCCGCGCGCAGCACCACCGCAGCGAGCGAATCGTCCGCGACAAACAAGCCACAAGGCTGCGGAAGACTTTCAAGGAAGGCCATGACCTCCGTCTGCACCTCACGCCAGCCGTGAGCCTCCCACAGTGGACGACCTCGCAAGTAGTGGACCACCGGCTCATGCCCATATTCTAACAAACCTGCACGGAACCCCTTTAGCCGCTGGCGGGCATAAACACGAAGACCGGGGGCGAATTGCTCCTCGCGGTAGAACGTTTCGCCGCGAGCAAGGAAGCCAAAGTGCGGCAACTGGCACTCGATGAGGTGAAGGGCCGCAAGCCGCCCGATCTCGGCATTGTCCGGCACCACCCGCGGATAACCGAGATCAGGACCCTCGGTGCTGGTAAGCACCACCGCCGTGCCGCGGGCGCGATAGCTGGCAAGCTCGCGTTCGGTGGCGCGGAAAAGGATCAGGCCATCGCCGCGCCACTCCGCGTCGATTTTCACCGCTTCCATTTCGCCGAAGGAGTCGTTCTCGGTGATCAACCTCCACGCCTCGTGGCCGCGCATGAAATCGACCACGCCGCCGAGGGTTCCCGGGCCGACCGCCGACCATTGGGGGAAGCGGATGCCGACGATTTTCCGGTTCATGGGAGGTGCGATTGCCATGCCATACAAGCAAACCAACGGCTAAGATAGAATCGTCAATCTTGAAACCCCGCAGAGCCGGATTCTGGCGAAATCCCCCACGAGTCCGTCGATTTTGCCACCGCCTCCTCGCCACTTGGATCAGTATCCCAAGTCCCGGAATAGCGGATGCTCCAAGGGCACCTCATCCGGACCGCCGAAGTGCTGCTCGTGGTTCGTCCATCGCTGGACCGCCGCGCCATGGATCGGAGCCCGGACATCAGCATAGGTGGGTGAGAAAACCTGCACTCCTTCCTTCCGCTGAAGGTATTCCGGAATCCGGTCTGACCACTCCAGCCCGAGATGATCGATCACTCCCCGCATCGTGCGCGAGTGGTCGCGCACGAGATCCTCGTAGCGCACTTCCAGGAAATCCCCGTCGAGCAGCTCGCGGATCCGCAGCCAGATTTCCATCGTGATCTGGAAGAACTCCCAGCAAGTGCGCCACTCGAAGAACTGGACCGAAACCTTCCCTACCGGCAGATCCTGCAGGTAGCACGAGATCATCACGTCCCTGGGTTCCCGCAGGCAGAACAGCAGGCGGCTGCCACCAAAGACGTTCATGAAGTAATGCAGGATCGGCGTCAGCGCGGGATTCTTGTCGACCAACAAACGCCCTCCCGGCTCGCCGAGATTGCCTTCCTGATAGTTCCAGTAGCGTGCCGCCAGTGCTTTCGCTTTGGGACCGTCAAAGAGTGCAGGAAAGCTCCCATCCTGCTCGTCGCATTCGGGTGTGAGGACGAAGTCGCTGAAGATCGGCGCCTCACTTGAAGTCATCACGCCTTCATGACTGTCGAGAATGACCTCTAGCAACGTGGTGCCTGAGCGGGGAAAACCTGTCATCAGGCAAAGCGGTCTGCCCGCCGGCTTCTCTCTCCAGCCGCGCACCTGATCACGCGTCAGCTTGGAGACCTCGTCCCTCAGTCGATGGAGCGCGCGGGTGCTTTGCGCCACCATCTCCTGATGAGCCGCGATCAACGGTTGCTTCGCTTGTCGCAAGGCCGGGAAGACTTCCGGGAAACGTCCCAGCTTTTCCAAGCAAGCGGCGCGTTCATAGTGAACGGAACTGGCTGGCCGGCCCACTAGGCGGCCATCGGCGATCACGGTATCAAGAAGAGCCAGCGCCTCCTCCGTTTCACCGAGACGCCTCAGGTGCTTCGCACGAAAGATCCGGAGTTCAGGCAGTGGGCCGAAGCGCCCCAAGGCAGCATCGAGCGCCTCGGCAGACTCGTCGATTTTGCCCGCACGTTCGAGGCACTCCGCGAGCCCGAGCGCATGGCGCGCTTCAGCATCACCACGGTCGCGAATCCGTTCCAGGAACGCCGCTGCTAGATCGAAGCGCCCCAAGCCGAGGAATCGGTCCGCGGCTGACTTGTCGACCGCTCCCTGCGGACCAATCCGGCGACCTCGTTCAAAAGCCTCAACAGCCCGCCGCCCTTGCCACGAGAGCGCGAGGGCATGCGCATAGTCGATCCACGCCACCGCACCGCGAGCCTTGGCGGCACCGAGCCGGAACTCCCGCAGCGCTTCGTCAAAGTGCTGGCGCTGCCATAGCCGGATGGCTTTCTGGCTCATCGCGTCGAGGAGCGGGAGTTCGACATGGGACAGACGCTTCCCCGCCAATTCGGGTGCGGGCAAGGCGAATCGTCATCCCGTGGTCCGCTCGTCACCTGCGACCCGCGCTCGCGGCGAAATTGCCCCCTCACCCGTCGAAAACCCCACTACCGGAGACGGCCCGGTCGGTAACAATGCGAATCGGTGCGTCTGGGATCAACCGATCTTGCAGCCCTTTCAGACCTCCCTCGTTTCAACACTCCCAAATCGACCTCATGAAAATCCACATCCCGAAGTTCTTCCGACTCGCCGTGCTCGGCGCCGCGGGCTTTGGCCTCGTTCAATCACTGGTGGCCGCGAACCTGATGAATGGCAACTTCGCCACCGCCACCAGCAATCAGGCCAACTACTGGTCCACCGCGGGCACACCACCCGGCGCGACCACCGGCAAGATCCGCGGAGGCACCAACGGCGGCAACGGATGGACGACCAGCTACTTCGGAGGAGCCTACCCGACTGACTCCACCTTCGCCACCACGCTCGAAGTCGGCGCCGTCCGGCAGAACCTCTCCGGAGCGGGCAATACTTTCGTCGCGGGCGTCACCTACACGGTGAGCATGGATATCTTCGGTTCGTCCACCTACAAGACCACCTCCAATGTCATGTGGTCGCTGGCATTCACCGGCGCCAACACCGTCGTTGCCTCGGACCATTGGTTCAGCGACGAATTCACCGCCCAGTCCGTGGCCAACGGTGGCAATATTCCCAACGACCACATCGTCACCGTCTCGTCAGGCAACACCGGCTTCAGAACGGTGACCCTGACCTACACCGCGACTGCCGCGGATGCCGGCAAGATCATCGGGGTCCAGCTCGGCGGTGATACCCAATCCAAGTACGCGATGGTCGGAACCGCACCCACTCCGGACGACTACTACGGGATGATGGACAACGTCACGTTCTCCTCGAATGCTGCCAATCTACAAACCTTCACCAGCGACCAGCCCGCGGTCGATGGCCAGGGCTTCTATCTCAACTGGACCATCCAGAATCCCGCCCAGATCTCCACCTTGACGCTCAATAGCGGCAGCGGTCCGGTCGATGTGAAGCCCGATACCGACACGGAGAGCGGTGTTGGAATGTTCTTCGTGAATCCCACGGCCGCGACCACTTACACGCTCACCTTGAATGGTGACCTGCAGACCCAGCTGACCATTGAGGCGGGCAAGGCCCTCAGCCTCACCCGGGATTCCAATACCCGCGTCGCCGTAGCGCCCGCCTACGAGGTCACCCTGAGCTGGAGTGTCCAGCCCGTCGGCGCATCAGTCAGCCTGTCAAATGGCGTTTCCTCCATCGACGTGACCGCCGACACCGATCCGGAAACCGGCCTCGGCTCGAAGACAGTCGTCGTGCCCAACCCTTCCACCACCTACACCCTCTCGGCAAATGGAAGCCCGCTGGTTGCCACCACGCGTGTGCTTCGGGAAAACTCGAATACGGCCGCATTCTCTGTCAGCTCGGCATCGGTTGAAGACGGACAGCAGATCACCGTCACCTGGACCGGCGCTGCCGGCGGAGCCACCGACTGGATCGGCATCTATGCCATTGGCGAAACCCCCGGCGGCAGCAACGAATACTCGGACGCTTGGAACTATCTCAATGGCACCAAAACCGCGGGAGTCGGACCAGCCAATGGCTCGATGACCTTCACCATGCCGGTGGGGAATTACTATGCCGTGCTGTTGCTCAACGATGGCTATGTGATGGCACAAGGTCCGCTCATCTTCAGCGTCGTGAGCCCGCCGCCGGTGGAAGAACCGCTCCAAGTCACATCGATCACCAAGACGGAAAACGCGGTGACCTTGGTGTGGAAATCCAAAGCCGACGTCACCTACAACGTCTATGCTTCGGATCACCTGCAGGGCGATCCGCTGGTCGACTGGGATGAAGTGGGCACCGCGCTGCCGTCCGACGGGGATGACACCACGGAGTTCACCGAAACCTTCGGGTCGGGCACTCCAACCCGCCGCTTCTATCAGATCGAAGAAGTGCCGGCTGCTCCCTGAACAGCGCCATCGGCATAGGACATCTTCACGGGTCGAGGTTAACCGGGCCGCTCCGCTCCAACGGAGCGGCCCATTCTTCGAAAATGCCCGTCTATCCGGCGAATTCGCCCTCTCCGCAACATTGAAATCCTACCGCACGCTTTAGCCGTGAATCGTTCCCAGTTCCTTCGTCTCTCCGCCACGGGTGCCGTCGCCTTTGCCTTCCGACCCCGTTGGGCCCTTGGTGCGATCAATTTCGATTTCCAAGGCATCCCGGCCGGCTTGCGGCCCTATCTCCAGACCCCGCGGCCCGACTCGATCTGGGTCTCCTGGTGGAGCGATGCCGACACCCAGACCTACGTCGACTTCGGCACCTCCGCCGCTGCCCTGACGCAGACCGTCAGCGGCACGGTGAACGTGATGGGCACGAATTACTGCTACCATAGCGTGCGGCTCACCGGGCTTCAGCCGAATACCTATTACTACTACAGGGCTCGTACTGAAAATGTCACCTCGGAGATCTTCCGTTTCCGCACGCCGAAAGCCATCGGCACGGCCACGGGAAGGTTCCGCGTGCTGGTCATCGGTGACAACCAGATCATCGATCCCGAGCAGCGCCGCTACGAGCGTTTGGTCGAGCGCGCAAAGAAGAAAGTCGAGGACCTCTATGGCGTGCCGATTGAGGAAGCCATCGACCTGGTGCTCCTGCCCGGTGATCAGGTCGATGTCGGCACGCTGGAGCACTACCGCCACCTCCACTTCAAGTTCTGCGGCTGGATCTCACCCAGCGTGCCGATCATGACCACGATCGGCAATCACGAGACCTACAGCGATCCCGGCCTCGCGAATTACAAGGCGGTCTTCAACTACGATGACCTGAGCTGCCTCGGCGTCACCAGTCCCGATCCCGAGGTCTACTACGCCTATCAGCTCGCAAACATCGCCTTCGTCCACGCATCCAGCGAGCACACCACCACCGCACAGACGACCTGGGTGCAGAACCTCGTCAACGCCGCCAATGCAGCACCGGGCCTCGATTGGATGATCAGCCTCTGCCACCGGCCCTATCAGGCAGAGCAATACATCGGCGACATCTCCAGCTGGATGCGGAATACGGCGATGCCGGTCTTCGCCCAGACGCAGAAACACGTCCTGAACATCGGTGCCCACCACCACCTCTACGCACGCGGGCAAACTCGACAGTGGCCCGTTTACCACATCATCTCCGGCGGCAGCGCCTGGGACCAATACTGGGGCCAGTCGAACGAGTCGAATTACGACGATGTCCAGAAGACCATCGCCAACTGGGCGTGGCAGCTGATCGAGTTCGATCTCGATGCCAAGACCATGGACGTCCGCTGCTTCGCCGAAGCCAACGTCCGCTTCCCCACCGCCACCCGTTGGTCCTACAACAGCCGGTTGATCGACCAATTCTCGCGCAAGCTCAACGTCACCGCCACGCCGCAGAAGCCAGCGTTGACCAATACCTTCAGCGCCCCTGTCACGCTCCCCGTCCAACTCACCAGCACGCCCTACCAGACCACCAGCGGCGAGGCGATGAACAGCACCTGGTTCCAGGTCGCCGCCGACGCCGCCTTCACCAATCTCAAGATCGACCAGATCCGCGACGTGGAAAACATGTACGGCGACACCGGCTCGCCGCTCTACGAACCGGTGAATACCAATGCTGGCGTGGACATCCTGAAGTTCACCATTGCCACCTCCGGCCTGCCGAATGGCACCTACCAGGCCCGCGTTCGCCATCGCGATACCAACACCCTGTGGTCCCCCTGGTCGGATGTCGTGAGCTTCACCGTCACCGGCAGCGTGACCGCGGATCCGAAGCTCACGCTCCAGAAGTCCGTCTACCCACCGACCGAGAACTTCTCCGTCGCCTTCGAAAACGGCGCGGGCCACGTGAAGGACTGGATCGGCATCTACAAGAAGGGCCAATCTCCCGGCTCCTCAAATTCCACCACCTGGTCCTACCTAAACAACAGCACCACCGCCCCCGCGACGGCGATCCGCAATGGCTCGCTAAACTTCACCTACGACCTGCCGGTCGGCGAGTGGTTCGCGGCCTTCTTCACCGCGGACGGTTACACCGAGCTCGCACCGCGCGTGTCCTTCTATGTCGGCAACATGGTGACGATGACTCCCGGCGAGGATGCATACGACGAAGGCGAAACCGCACGCATCAACTTCACCAACTCACCCGCTGGCACCAAGGATTGGATCGGCATCTTCAAGGTCGGCACGAATCCCGCGCCCAATGTGGCCGCGAAGTGGAGCTACGCCGCGGCCGCCTCCGGCTTCCGCGATTTCACCGGCCTCGCGAAGGGCTACTACTACGCCGTCTTCATGGTGAATGATGGCTATCAGGAGATCAGCACCCGCGTGCCGTTCTCCGTCGGCTCCCTGATTTCCTCCGTCAGCATGGAATCGGCGCAGGTCTCCCAAGGCAGCGACTTCACTGTCCACTTCAGCGATGGCCCTGGCATCGCCAAGGACTGGATCGGCATCTTCAAGGAAGGCGAGACCCCCGGCGTGAACGTCCTCACCGCCTACCTCTACTTCGCCGGCGCCGCCTCCGGCAGCGTGAACTTCCACCTCCCAGACCTCCCGCCGGGGAACTACTTCGCGGCCATGTTCACGAATGACTCTTACACGGAAGTCTCGAACCGCGTCACCTTCACCGTGCTGGGAAAGCCACCCCTTGAGTTCGAGCAGGCCAGCCTCGAGGGAAACCAGATGCGCCTGCGCTGGAAGTCCGAATCAGGGAAAACCTACAGGATCCAGAAGAGCACGGGCCTCACCACCGGCTGGACCGACGTCCGCACCGTGACCGCCACCGGTAGCAGCCACGAGGAACTGGTCCCGGTGGACCGGGCCACCCAGCCCACCTGCTTTTTCCGCGTGACCGATGAGTGAGGCCGTCACCGCCCCCTCCCGTCATTTTGATTTGGCTTCCGAGGGCTTTCTGAAGCCCCTCTAACCGCTTGTGAAAACTTTCACAAGCTCGCAAATCCAGCCCTTCCAAGCCATTACGTAAATCACCGGTCCACCCGTTTAATCAATCGTTTGACACACCGGGGGACCGGCACAAGGTTGCCCGCATGAGCGCAGTTGCAGGAGATTCAAAGGTCGCCACCAAGCAGCGTTTGATCGAAGCCGCGGAGGAATTGTTCGCCGACGAGGGCTTTGACCGCGTGTCCGTGCGCGACATCACCACCAAGGCCGGAGCCAACGTGGCCGCGGTGAATTATCACTTCGGCAGCCGCGAGGGCCTCATCGCCGTGGTGCTGACCCGCTACATCAATCCGGTCAATGAAGAGCGCCTCGCCCGTCTCGAGGCGCTTGAGCGCCGCGCCGCCGGCAAGCCGGTGCCGATCGAGGAAATCCTCGACGCGTTTATCCGCCCCTTCGCCACCCAGGTGCGCCGCTCGGAGCTTTCCGAAAAGATCTTCTTCAAGCTGATGGGCCGCATGTTCGGCCACGGCTGCGACATGCCTCCAGTCGTCGATCAGCTCTTCATCACCATGTCGACGCGCTTCTTCAAGGCGATTGCCAAGACCCTTCCCGGCTTGGCCGCGGACGACATCTGGTGGCGCATGCACCTCATGTCCGGCTCCATGATCCACACCATGGCCCATGGCGAGAAGCTCCAGCGCATGTCCGCTGGCGAAGCTGGCAATCCGACCATGGAGCAGACGCTTTCACGCTTCATCCGCTTCGCCTCCGCCGGCATGCGCCAAGGCAGCGAAGACGCCGCGTCCGAGGAGACCAAGCCTCAGGGACCGCAGGTGGAGTTCCCGTTCTAACGGCGGTCTTGTCCAACAGGACACCAAGCGGAATCAATCCAACCAGTTCTCGTAGCGGAGAG
Source organism: Luteolibacter sp. Y139 (assembly GCF_038066715.1). Taxonomy (NCBI): domain Bacteria; kingdom Pseudomonadati; phylum Verrucomicrobiota; class Verrucomicrobiia; order Verrucomicrobiales; family Verrucomicrobiaceae; genus Neoluteolibacter; species Neoluteolibacter soli. Next base: position 1,026,174 of record NZ_JBBUKT010000001.1, read on the forward strand.
CGGGGACCCTTTCGAAATCGACCAGATTGCGCGTAAGCAGCACGGCATCGTTGGCCATGGCAATGCTGGCAATCTTCAGATCCATCGTTCCAATCCGGATTCCACGGGTCCTGAAATCCTTGAAGAGGTCCGCGGAAGGCTTGTCCCAAGTCAGAACCTTGAAGCAAGAAAGGAACTCCAGCCTTTCGCCCAGGGCGGTATAAGCTTCGATCTGCCGGTGCACGTCGGCCTGCTTGCCAATCAACGCCAACCATCCGCGCAGCTGCTCTTCTATCGACACGATGGTGGTTACCACCTCTTCGCCCGACTCGATCAGACGGCGCTCAAGCCGAACTCCGGCCCGGCTCTTGTATCCCAGCTCGGTCAGGTGATTGGTGTCGAGAATGAGCACGGCTCAGGGCTCCTCTCCAGACGCCCGGATCTGCCGTGCAACCTCGTCAGCTTCCCGATTGAGCTTCGTGTCCCGGAGCTTTCCCACAGCGGTACGCCAGTCCTTGGATTGCTCCACCTTGTCACTCAAGGCGGCAACCTTTTGCTCCAGCTCGGCAAGCCTGGTGGATAGCGTCGATGCCATGTTCCAAATCTAGCCTCCCTCGACTGGCTGAACAATCCCGATTTCGGCGGCGCTTCCTTGCCGGATGACTTGCCCGATTCCGCCACGCCTCCCAAGCTCCCGCCCATGAAACCGCGCCGCCGCGAGCATGAAGCCCGGGAGAACCGCCACGCCAAGCGTCCCGACGAGCAGTCCAACAAGGAAGTCCCGTCCCTCGACGAGGACGACCTCATGCGGCTCATCGCGGAGAAAAAGGAGCCTTTCATCCTGATCCTCGACTGCGTGCAGGACCCGCACAATCTCGGTGCCATCCTGCGCACCGCGGACGGCGCAGGCGTGCATGCCGTCGTCGCACCGAAAGACAAGGCCGTCGGCATCACCGAAACGGTCCGCCGCATTTCCGTCGGTGCCGCCGATCACGTCCCCTTCGTCCAGGTCACGAATCTCGCGCGGACCATGGAGCACCTGAAGAAGGCCGGGCTGTGGCTGGTCGGCACCACCGATCACACCGACAAGCTGATCTACGATCTCGATCTGAAGGGCCCGCTCGCCCTCATCCTCGGCGCCGAGGAAAAGGGCATGCGGCGTCTCACCGAGGAAAACTGCGACTTCCTCGCCAAGATCCCGATGGCGGGCAAGGTGGAGTGCCTCAATGTCTCCGTTTCCGCCGGCGTCTGCCTCTTCGAAGCCGTCCGCCAGCGGTCCCTCGCGAAGGCATGACCTACCCCATCCGCATCCTTTCCGACCTGCATCTGGGCCACCGTGTGTCCCGCATTGAGTCGTCGGAAAGCTTGCGGCCGCTCATCGCCGGGGCAGGCACGGTGATTTTCAATGGCGATACCTGGCAGGAGCTGGCGCGACTCTTTTTCGAGCGATCGGCCGAGATGCTGAAGGACCTCAAGCGGATCTGCGCCGAGGAAGGAGCCCAGCCCGTCTTTCTCCCCGGCAATCATGATCCTGGCTGGCCCGGCACCGGCTGGGCCGAGCTTGCGGGCGGGCGGATCCTCGTCATCCACGGCGATTCGCTCTTTGAAGATGGCTCCCCATGGAGTCGTGAAGCGCTGACCCAGCAGCCGGAAGTGGCCGAGCTCTGGGCCCGCCACCAGGCCGCGGTCAACGATCCCGCCGCCCGCATCGTGCTTGCCCGCGAGATGGCGATCCTGCTCCGCGCCCGCGAGTACCCGAAGGGCAAAAAACTGTGGAACCGCGCACTCGATGCCATCAGTCCACCGACCCGGGCCTTCCAGATGATCCGGGTCTGGACCACCCAGGCCGATGCGGCGGCAGCCTTTGCCGAACGCTATTTTCCGAAGGCCGAGATCATCATCAAGGGCCACTTCCACCGCGCCGGCATCTGGCACAAGCGCGGCCGGCTGGTGATCAACCTCGGCGCCTTCATGAATCCCTGCCCCGCCTTGTGGGCGGACTTCGATGGACATCAGCTCCGCTGCGGCCGGGTCGACGAAAGCGGGCGGGACTACCAGCTCGGCGAACTCCGCGGCGTATGGCGCCTGCAGCAGGAAGCGCCGGGTCTCTAATGGGTCTTGTCAGACCCGCCCGCCATCTGCCTAATTTACCGTGGAGTCCCGTCGAACGACCGGGCGACCGGCATTTTCCCCCTACCCTCCCCACAACGAGGTTTTCGGACACGAAGATACCGGCCAGTCGGGTCGCTCCCGGGCCTCCGCCTTTTCAGGGCTGACCCAGCAACCAGGAAATGTGCGGCGTATAGAAGTTCGGCTCCAGCAGGAAGGAGTCGTGGCCCTTGTCGGAGTGCACCGTCACGTGCATCGCGTTTACCTTGGCGCTTTCCAGAAGCTTGGTGAGCTCCGCCTGCTCCTCCGGATAGAAGCAGAAGTCGGAGTCGATCGAGAACACCAGCCAACGCTGGTCCGCCTCGCGACACCGCGAAAACAGATCCTCCGGCGTCTCGGCATCGCCTTCATGCGCACCGTCGAAACGCGACCACATGTCGTTGATCCGAAGGTAGGTGTTCGCGTCGAAGCGCTTCACGAACTTCTTCCCCTGATGGAGCATGTAGCTCTGGAATTGGTCGCGCACCCGATACCACGCGAGGATATCGTCCGGCTGCACCACATCCTGCCGCGCGCGGCGCTCGATCGCATCGAGGTGCACGAAGGTCTTGTGCGAAATCATACGGGCGAGGGCCAAGCCATAGAGCGGGCCGCCATTGCCGCCGTCGTAGTAGTCGCCGCCATTGAAATGCGGGTCGTTCTCGATCGCCAGGATCTGCTCGAACAGGATCAGGCGGTTCAAGACGGTGGTCTTGTATCCCGCCGCGATCGATATCACATTCTTCACCCGCTCCGGAAAGCGCGTCGCAAAGGTCAGCGCGATCAAGCCACCGACCGAGGGGCCGATGAGTGCGTGCAGCTTTCCCACGCCGAGATGGTCCAGTAGCTTCGCCTGCAACTCCGCCTGATCCGCCGTTGTCACATGCGGGAATGCCGAGCCCCACGGCTTGCCTGTCGCCGGGTTGATCGAAGCAGGTCCGGTGGAGCCGTAGCAGCCGCCGAGGTAGTTCGCGCAGACGATGAAATACTTGTTCGTGTCGAGCGCCTTGCCGGGCCCGATCATGTTGTCCCACCAACCCTCGTGCATTTCCGGCTGCCACATCGAGCCGGTGCCGGGGATGGCAGGATTGTGGCCACAGGCATGGTGCGAGCCCGAGAGTGCGTGGAAGAGCAGGATGCCATTCGTCCCCTCCGCATTCAGCGTGCCCCAGCTCTCATAGGCCAGGGTCGCAGACGGCAGTTCGCCGCCCTCGCGAAGATGGATCGGTCCGTCTTCGATCGTGAAAAACTGGGTCTCGGTGTCCGCCACGGCGCGCCGGGTCTAAGTCGGGGTTGAGGGATTGGCCAGCCGAATCCGGGGCACTCAGTTCGCCCGCGGGTCCTCCGGAGCCTCGGCGAGGATCCGGTGATAAGGCGACATCGAGCGCAGGATTTCCGCCCACAGGTCCCGGTCGTGGCTCTGCCCCAGCAGATCCGTATTCGGCCGCGTGGTGATCCACGTATTCCTGCGAATCTCCCCCTCCAGCTGCCCGGCGGTCCACCCGGAGTAACCCACGAAAGCGCGCACCAGCGTCCCCGGCTTCCGGCTGTGCTTGATTGCCAGCTCGGCCGGGATCCGGACGTGCCACTTCAGCCGGTTGTCCTCCGCCCACCAGAAGGCGGAAAAAGTCAGGTGCTCGCGGGACACCGGGCCGCCCAGATGCACGGCCACGTGTTTGAGCGGCTCGAAGGCCGGCTCCTTGAGAAAATCCCCGACACTGTGCCCGGTCGGATGATTGAGGATCAGCCCGAAGGCCCCGTTCTCCGCCGAGTGATCCGCCAATAGAATGACAGAGCGGTCGAAGATCCCATCATGCAGGGACGGGTCAGCCAGCAGGATCTGACCTTGCAGATGGATCGGGGAGTCGGTCTCGCTCATTGCTTTCTGTTGGAAGATACGCCCACCCCTTCGCGTCGCCAACGGGAAACCCCGCGTGATTTGAGAATCCCGCTTTTCTCGGACGCCCCTACATTCATCCTCCGCTCATGAATGGTCACCTGCTCCTGCTCGGCGTCCGCGGCCCGGAAATCGCGCCGGACGAGGCGGAGATGTTTCGCAAGCTCCAGCCCGCCGGCTTCATTCTCTTCGGCCGCAATATCGTCTCCGCCGAGCAGACCCGCCAGCTCACCGACGACTTGCGCTCCCTGTCCCGCGAAGAGCCGATCCTCGCCATCGACCAGGAAGGCGGCCGCGTGACCCGCACCAAGGATATTTCACCCAGTCTTCCCTCCGCCAACGCCTTCGCGGCGAAGGGCGAAACCGTGCTCGCTGCCAAGGCCGGCGTCTACACCGCCGACCAACTCCGCCTGCTCGGCTTCAATCTCGACTTCGCCCCGGTGCTCGACCTCGACCACCATCCCGAACTCCAGAATTCACTCCGCGGCCGCTGTTGGGGACGCGATCCTCAAAGGGTGATCGACCTCGCCGGCAATTGGAACCGCTGGCTGCGCAAGCGCTCCGTCCTCTCCTGCGCCAAGCACTTCCCCGCCTGCGGTCGCGCCATGTCCGATCCGCATCACGACCTTCCGGTTAGCGACGCCACTCTAGCAGACCTCTTGAAGGAGGACGTGATTCCCTACACCGCCCTCATGCCGGAGCTCGATGCCGTGATGCTCGCCCACGTCCTCTTTCCCGCAATCGACCCTGACAAACCGGCCTCGCTCTCGCGCCGCATGGTCACCGATTTCCTCCGCAACCAACTCGGCTTCGACAAACACCTCGTCCTCACCGACGACCTCGACATGGGTGCCATCGCCGACCGCTATCCTGACAATACCGACGTCGTCGCCGCCATCGAGGCCGGCAATGACCTAGCCATGATCTGCCACCGCACCGAGCGCGCAGAGGACGCCGCGAACCGGCTCGCCAAGATCCCCCTCCACATCATCGCCGATGCGGAAAAACGCCTGGCCAAGTTCCGCAAGAAACTCCACGGCCCATTGAAGTGGTCGCGGGAGAAATGGGATTCCGTCTCCCAGGAAATCGCAGATCTCGCAGCCCAAGTCCCGGAAGCCGGTGTCACCCTGCCGAACTCTCCGGTGGCCGATTACTGAAGGACCGCTTCGAACAATGGAGAAACAAGGTCATCTTTGATTCACGCGTCCCGGAGGGACCTCGGAACTTAGCCGGTGGCGTGAGCCACCGGATGCGAATCGATGAAACACCCGCCCCGGCAGGGGCGCAGAGAAGAGGATTTAACGTCCTCCCGGAAGGCATCCTCACACGTTCCCCATCTCCGAAATGATCTTCACCAGCGGAAGATACAGGGCGAATATCGTGATCGGCACGAAGATGCCCATCAGCAGCAATCCCAGGCCTCCCATCCACGCTGCCGCTTTTCCTTTCCCCCAGATGAAAAACGTCGTGACCCCCGCCAACGCCAGTAGTGCCAAGGCAAGTGACCCGTTGTGACGGGCTGCAATCGTGGTGATCATCGGAAGCTCGGCATCAGCTCCTAGTTCGGCAAACATCGCTCCAAACTTCGCCGCGGAGGAGCACACGATCAACCCGACGACTAGCAAGATCAGCGCCGTTACCGTCACACAGATCCGCACCAGAAGCAGCGACTGGGCCGACTGGGCGGCCGCGCGCTCCACCACCATTTCCAGCGGTTCATCCTCACTCATCCTTCTTCTCCTTTCCGCGCAACACGTCGAAGATTCCATCCACCTCCTTGAGCACACCCTTCGCGTCGTCGATCGCCTCGCGTCCTTGGTCGATCACCTCGCGTCCCTGCTCGATCACACCGCTCGCTCCCTCCTTGATGTGGCTTTGCAAATCCTTGTTGAGCACCTCCTTGGTGAACTTCAGCACCTTCTCGCCGGTCTCTGGAATGATCTCGATCATCCGCATCCCCGCGGCCTCGATCAGGCGCTCTGTTAGATCCTCCTCGGGATGATCCAGCGTGCCGGTGATGCGCAGCGTCGTCCACAGCAAGCCACGCTCACCCGGAGAAAATACGATCGTCTCGGCCCCCGGAATCCGCGCGAGCACACCGGGCACCAGACCAAGGCGGAAGTGACCGTCGAGCTGCTCCTGCTTGCCGATCTTCAGCGAGCCTTCCAAGCGCACCAGCCCTTCGCTGCCGATGATGATCTTCTGCAAGTTCAGCGCACCGTCTTCCCACTCGTAGTCCACCTTGCCCTCGTTCAGCGCCAGCCGGCGGAAGCGGGTGGTATCGGCATAAGCGGCCAGCGCGTCCAAGAGCGGCAGCGCAGTGAGCACGCCGTCGGTGTGGTTCAGGCTGCCCTTCACGATCGGACCGTTCGGTCCATTCTCCACCGTGAACTCGGACTCCACCTTTCCGGAGACCCGTTGCCTCCAGGTTTCCGGCAGGACCTCCGAGCACAGCACATCGCGCAGGTGACCATTGAAAGCGTAGCCGTCACCCTTCACCGACATCTCGCCGTTCAGATCGAGCCGACCGCTCTGATAGACCCGGAAATCCGCGGCAGAGAGCGAAACGGAATCGTTGTGGTAGCGGAGCCGTGCCTTCCCGAGCGCCATCGGCGGAGCCCACTTCCACGGCAGCTTCACCGTACCGTCCAGGCCCTCCGCGCGGTAGCTGCCCTTCGCCGCGTCCGGTGTGACCTTCCACGAGGTGCCGTTGATGCTCACCGGACCGCTCTTGGTAATCACTTTCAACGCCGAGTTCCCCACATCCACCATCTGCACATCCACCTCATGAGGCACCATGCTGTCGTACCACTTCTTCGCCTTCGCCTCAGGCGGGACCACGACCTCCGGCGACTTCTTCACCCGGTCCGCGGCAGTGGCATCCACCACTACCTCGATCTTCCGGGCCCGTGCCTCGTCGATCCGCCACACGCCCTGCCACCAGCCGCCCAGACCCACATCCACGCGCAGGCCTTCCGAATCGATCGACTTCACGATCCCCTCTCCCGTCGCGGTGAAAGAATCGGTATCCATGCTGGTGCCGCTCCAGCGGAACGGACTGAACTCACAAGTCACGCCGATCGCCTTCCCCGCTTCGGTCGCCAGCATGTGGCGGAAGCTTTCGCCATGCAGCCAGCTGCGCAGGCCGATATAGCCGCCGCCTAACAGGACCACGGCCCCGCAAAACGCGATCACCGAGCCCCGGATCAACCAGCGGTTGCCCGTCTTCCCCTTCGCCACGGCGGCCTTGCGCCTCTCTCTCCGGCTCATGCGGAGAAAGCTGGCCGCTTTCCCCCGCCGGGGCAAGGCAACGATGGCGGACTCACCGGGCCTCGGGATGGGCTCTCCGGATCAACGCCACGACCTGATCCAGCAAGTATCTCAGCACCTCCGAAAAACCCACCGTGATCAAAAGACCGATCGGGACGAGGATCACAAACCGGCCGACCCAATTCTCAGCCGCCAGATTCACGTACGGAGTCACGTGGTCCCGCATCAGCGAAGTCGCGAAGGCCTGCCCGCAATAGTAGTAAATCGCATTCCGTCCCACGTGCTCCAGCAACCGGAACCGCCCCGAAAGATCCCGGTAGAAGAAGATGATCGCACTCACCGAGATCATCGACGCGCAAACATAGGGAAGCTGGGCCGGGAATTTCTTCGCCTGCAGCTGGAACGCATCCTCCCCCAGAAACAAGGCGCACAAACCCCATCCCACCGCACCGGCGATCAAGCACCCGATCGCCGCCCTCTTCTGAAGGCCCGTGAAAATCACCTTCTCCCGGATGAAATACCCGAACAGGAACAGCGGCAGATAGAAGAACACATCCCGGCTATCCACCCCGAGCACCGGGAACCCGCTCGTCTCCCTCGCCAGGAACATGAACGGAATCGGCAGGAACAGCCCGATCCCCACCAGATACTTGAAGCGCGAAACCCTCGCCACCAGTGCCTCGGCGAAAAGCAGCACCACCAGATAGCACGGCACAAACCAGTAGCTCCACACGAAGCTCTCCAGTCCCTCGATCTTCTCGCTGCTGAAAAGAAGATACTTCGCCGGCACCAGCACCTTCCTCTCCCACGGCGAGCCGTTGAACAGCATCAGGAGCAGCACACAAAACGCGAACGTCGTCGAAAGCCGGATCACCGCACCGATGAGCATTTCCTTCCCCACCACCGCCCGCGTCATCCCGCTCAGGAAGAAAAACGCCGGCACATCCAGCAGCAGCGTAAACGACCGCAACCACTCTGGCTGCCCGAAGCTATTGTGAAACGCCACATGGATCACCACGATCCACAGCGCCACGATCCCGCGGAAAACATCCAGATACGAGTCGCGGCGTTTGTTCATGCAGGCACCCTGAAGACGCTTAAATCCCATTTATTATCAAGGTGGTCGAGGGAGAACCGCCGCCCTCGGCAGTCAGGTCGCCTACCTCCATCGCAAGCCACCGCTAACAACGGTGCAGGCGCTTACCCCCTCCCCGCTTGCACCGCCCGGCTGCGCGCCTACACTCCCCTCAACATGCACGAGGAAATCTCCCTGGCCCGCGAAGTCGAAGCCATCCAGATCCCCAGCGGTGACGCGATCACGCTGCCGGCCGGCACTCCCGTTTTCATCACCCAGCGCCTCGGCGGCACCTACACCGTGGCCACCTCCGCCGGTCTGGCCCGGATTTCCTCGAAGGATGCCGATGCCCTCGGCGTGGATCTCGAGAAGGAAAAGGAGAAGGTCGCCCAAGCCGAGCGCCTGAAGGATGCCCCGGTCGAGGAGCAGGTCTGGGCCCAGCTCAAGAGCGTCTACGACCCCGAAATCCCGGTCGACATCGTCAATCTCGGCCTCGTTTACGACTGCGCCATCGAGGAACTGGACGGCAGCAAGACCGTCACCGTGAAGATGACCCTGACCGCCCCCGGCTGCGGCATGGGCCCGGTCATCGCCGCGGATGCGCAATCCAAGATCATGACCATCGAAGGCATCGACGACGCCAAGGTGGAACTCGTCTGGGACCCCGCTTGGAATCAGGACATGATCTCCGAGGAAGGGAAGATGAAGCTCGGGATGATCTAACCCGGGGAACGGAAAAGCATTTCCGCCCTAACGGATTCTGGGGCAAGCTACGGCGTGACCTCGGGAAAACACGCCGGCTCCTTCGCCGCCACCGCACTGGTGGTGGCAAGCATGGTCGGCACCGGAGTCTTCACTTCGCTGGGCTTCCAGCTCGTCGACCTCAGTTCCGGCCCTCAAATCATCCTGCTGTGGCTGCTCGGCGGATTGCTCGCCCTGTGCGGGGCCTTTTGTTACGCGGAGGTCGCAGCGCTGCTGCCGAAGTCGGGCGGTGAGTATCACTTCCTGCGGTCGATCTATCATCCGAGCCTCGGCTTCATGGCGGGCATGCTCTCGGCCTTCGCCGGCTTCGCGGCACCCACGGCGATCACCGCCCTCGCTTTCGGTGAATACCTTCACAAGGCGTGGGGCGGCCTGGAAGTTCATCACGCCGCGGCGCTGGTCATCCTCTTGGGCGCCGCAGCCCACTCGGTGAGCACGCAGACCAGCGCGAGGGTGCAGGTGGCAGCAACCGGGCTGAAGCTGATCCTGATCGTCACCTTCATCGTTGCGGCGTGGACGCTTCCCGGCGAAGGGGACATCCGCTGGACGGTGGACTTGAAAGCGGATTCGGCAGCGGTGATCACGCCCGCCTTCGCCATCTCCCTGCTCTACGTGACCTATTCCTACACCGGCTGGAATGCGGCGGTATACGGGCTGGAGGAATGGAATGATCCCCAGCGCACCGTGAAGCGAGCACTGCTGTGGGGCACCGTTCTGGTTACGATTCTCTACGTCGGCTTGAACGCCTCCTTCCTCCACGCCGCCCCGGTAGAAAAGCTCAAGGGCCAGGAAGCGGTCGGCCACATCGCCTCCACTTCCCTGTTCGGAACCCAGGCGGCACGGGTCATCTCCGGCCTCTTCGCTGTAGGCCTCTTCGCCTCCGCCAGCGCGTTGCTATGGGCAGGCCCGCGGGTGCTGGCCGCGATGGGTCGCCACATGCAATCGCTCTCATTCTTCGCGCCGCGCGGCGAGGTGCCGCGGCTCGCGCTGGGATTCCAAATCACGGTCGCCTTGCTGCTGGTCTTCGTGTTTTCGGGAAAGCTGCGGCACCTGATGGACGTGACCCAGGTGGGACTCACCCTTTCCACCTCGCTGGTGGTGGCGGGCTGCATGGTGCTCCGCCACCGTCATCCGGACCTGCCCCGCCCCGTGAAAGTCCCGCTCTATCCGCTCCCCCCACTGTTGTTTCTGGCGATGTCCGTATTCATCGTGGGATTCTCCGCAGTGAAAGAGCCGCTGCTGACACTCGGCGGCGCGGGACTCGCAGTTTTCTTTGCGCTTGTTTGGTTTCCGCTCAAAATGCTCCGAAGATGAAAAAACTGCTCCTCCTTCCCTTGGCCTGCCTTGCCGCCTCCTGTGGCCCCTCGAAGCCCTCGCACGGGCAGACAGCGCAACAGGTCTACGACCCGAATCAGCAGACCTTCAGCGAGGCGCAAGGCGAGGCGTCTCCGGATGACGTCGCGCGTTTCCTGGCCGGACGCCCCGTGGAGCACGGCGCGGCCCTCTCACGCCTCCAACAGACCGCGGAATATAAGGAGCACGCGCTGCAGATGGGCCGAAACTGGCGGGTCTTCGCCCAAGGCCGGACCGGCAACCAGCGCGACTGGTCGTCGGCAAACGTCCGCCCCCTCACCGGCGATCCGAAGGTCCTGCTCTATCCCTTCGGTGGCCCTGACCTACTGCACGCCGCGGCACTCTTCCCGAATGCCTCGAACTACGTGCTGATCGGTCTGGAACCAGCCGGCAACCTGCCCTCTCTCGAAAATCAGGACGCCAGCGCGGTGCTCGGTTCGCTGAATCGCCTCGGCAGGGCGATGGATACCCAGCTCAAGCACGGCTACTTCATCACGAAAGACATGCGGGGCGACCTCGCCGGCGGCCCGATGCCGGGCGTCACGCCGATCCTGTTAGCCACCCTGTCCCTCATGGACGCAAACGTGCAAAGCGTCCAGTCGATCAACGCCGGTGGCCGCAATGGCGTGGAGATCCGCTACCGCCTGCCGGGCGGAGGAAACCGCAGCGCGATCTACGTCTCCGGCGACCTTTCCAACGGAGGCTTTAACTCGTCCTATAAAAGCTGGCTCTCCAGCTACGGCGGCGGCGTGGCCTACTTCAAGGCCGCCTCCTATCTCATGCATGATTCCGGCTTCTCCGGCATCCGCGACTGGGTCCTCGGCAACTGCCACGCCGTCGTGGAGGACGACTCCGGCATCCCCTACCGCAACTTCGACGCGAACAAGTGGAACATTCACCTCTTCGGAAACTACGAGGCACCCATCGAGCTCTTCGCCAAGCACATGCAGCCCGACCTGAAAGCCGCCTACGACGCCACCGGCGGCGGCCCCGCCGTCCCCTTCGGCTCCGGCTACCAGATCCGCGACTACAACGCGAACCTGCTCGTCGCGGTGAAGAAGTGATCCGAGCTACGGGATTTACAGCGCCCGAAGAAAAGGCCCGTCGCGCCACGACCTCGCGACGCCATGCCGAGCAATGACCACCTGCTCCCGCGGCCAGATGTAAACCCGTCGCCCCGACGAACCGATCAACGCGTAGAAGTCCCGCGGCTGGCTCCGCGATAGACCAGCCCCCTGCCAGAACGCCGTCGAAGCCGGCGGATCCAGCGCATCTTCCACCTCGATTTCCCGGCCACCGGCGTTCCGCCACAGTCCGCCGCCAAACATCGGATTCGCAGCGGAAGCGCGGGTCACACGAGCGTAATGCGAGGAATCAAACCCATCGGGGCTTTCCCCTCGCAGTAGTCCCCCGATCGTTCGCCCGAGCTTCCCGAGTTCATCCACACTCAACTCCGCCCCGGTCGAGAGGAAGAACCGCCCCTTCTTGTCCGATCGCCAGTTCTTGCTGCCGAGACCGATCGGCACCATCACGGATCGGTGCAGGTATCTCTCTAGGCTCTCGCCACGGGCGGAAAGCTTCCGCTGCATCAATTCCGCCAGCACTTCTGAACACGCAGGACCGTAGCGGAAAAAACTGCCGGGTTCATCAATCGCTCGCAGCGCCACCGCATTGCGCCCCTTGTCCGCAGGATTGCGATACAACGCCGCGACACCCGCCTCGAGGCCGGCGGTCTGCTGAAGCAGCATCTGCAAGGTGATCCGCTGCTTGCGAGCATCGCCCCGCCATTCGCGGATGGTGTCGGCCACATGCTCAGTCGGATCCAGCCAACCCTCGGAGGCAGCACGGGTCACCGCGAGGCCCGCGAGCGCTTTCGTGATGCTGAGGATCGGCCCTTCATACGAAGTCTGCCAGCCTTCCACCCGCGAATGCCCGCGCCACGCCGCCCACCCGCGGCAGCCATTTTGTTTCGCCATCGCATCGGCCCGATCCAAGCGAATCGATTCGGCCGGTCCGGAAGTCGAAGACGCACAGCCAGCGCAGGCCGAAGCGATGGCCCCAAGAAATCCGCGGCGGGAAATCGTCATGCTATGGAGTTAGCCCGTCTGCGGCTGTCAGGAAAGCGACAACTCGCGTGTTGTGTCAAAGCCATGGATCTGCAACATCCCGTGCAATGCTTCCTCCTCTGCGCCTGATGGCCGCCATCGCCGCCCTCACCCTTGGCTGCGCTTCCGCCCAGGAAAGCCGCACCTGGACCGATCTCAAGGGCCGCAAGCTCGATGGAATCTTCGTGAAGCAGGACGATGCCACCGTCTGGATCCGCAAGGGCGATGGCAAGGAAGTCGCTCTCCCGAAGACGTCTCTGAGCGAGGATGATCGCAAGCACCTGACCACGGCGGTACCCGCGAAAAAGGGTTCGACCGGTGCCCGCTTCGCCACCGCGCCTATTGATGTCACAGCATGGAAGCCTCGGCCGGAAGGATTTCAGCTCGGCACCCAGCTCTATCCCGTCACCCTGGAGTCGGAGCATTTCATCATCGCCGGCGGGGCCAAGGTCCGGCCCGCCATGCTGCTCGCTTACGCCGAGCCGGTGGAGCGCCTGTTCGCCGACATGGCGACGGACCTGCCGGGTCTCGCTGCCTCCTTCGAAGGGAAAAAGATGCCGGTCCTGCTCTTGGAAGAAAAGGAGGCGAAGGCCTTTGCCAAATGGCACGAGGACCACGCCAACGCCAGCTCAAGCGTCTCTTCCAGCTATAACCTCGATACCTCCGTGATCGTGGCGTTTAATATCGACAAGGATCTCGCCCAGGAAAAAGGCATCACCACCCTCGGACGCGTCTACCGGCTGGATTCGAAAAAGGCCGAGCACAACCGGAAGACCTGGCCGTCCCGCATCCATTTCTTCACCGCGGACATCTTCCGCCAGTTCATCGGCAATCCGAGCAACAACGGCAAATGCTCGATCGCTTCCCTGAAACTGGCGTTTGCCTATCACCGGGAAGAGCAGATCTGCGGGAAAATCGAGTCCGACGTCTTCTTCGGCGGCACGGAGCTGGAAGGCTTCAAAAACGGCCGGAACTGGGCCGGAGCCACCAAAAAGCTCCTCAAGGACGGCCAGCAACCCGATATCGGCGCGTTTCTGGAGGTCGACAGCGACGAAGCCGAGCCACGCGACCTCGGCTTCGGCTTGGGCCTCATGCACTTCATCTACAGCAACCCCGCCCGCTCCGAGGGCTTCGGAAAAATCCTCGAAACCACGGCCAAGGACAAAAAATGCCCCGACCCCGAAACCTTTGCAAAAGGCCTCGGCTTCGACTCGCCGGGAGCCCTGAACAAGGCGTGGAAGGACTACATGGTGAGCGACGCCTTCCAGTGATCGCGCCTTGCCCCCGGCGGCGGCGTCCCTTACATCCGCGCCGTGCTCACGATTCACAAGCTCACCAAGACCCTCGGCGGCCGCACGCTTTTCCGCGATGCCGAGTTCTCGATCAACTGGGGCGAACGCATCGCGCTGGTCGGACCGAACGGTGCCGGCAAATCGACCCTTTTCCGCATGATCCTCGGCCAAGAGGAGCTGGACGGCGGCTCCATTGAGCGCGACGACTACGCGATCACCGGCTACCTCGCCCAGGAAGCCGGCGACCCGGGTGACGAAACCGTGCTGGAGATCGCCATGGGCATCACCCCGGAAATGGTCGGCTACCTCCGCGCGCTGCGCGAGCATGAGGCGAAGGGCACCACGGATCATCCCGACTACGCCCACGCCCAGGATCAGTTCAATCACCTCAACGGCTACCAGCTGGAACCGAAGGCGAAAAAGGTTCTCCATGGCCTCGGCTACAAGGAAGCCGACTTCCACAAGACCGCCCGCGAATTCTCCGGCGGCTGGATCATGCGCGCCTACCTCGCCCGCCTGCTGGTCATGGAGCCCGATCTCCTGATGCTGGACGAGCCCACCAACCACCTCGACCTGCTCTCGCTCCTTTGGTTCCAGCGCTACCTGATGAACTACCCCGGCGCGATCCTCATGATCTCTCACGATCGCGACTTCATGGACGCCATCATCGAGAGCGTCGTCGAGATCGATCCCGATGCCGCCGAGCTAATCTCCTACACCGGCAACTACTCCAGCTACCTCGAACAACGCGAGGCGCGCTACGAGCAGAAGGTCCAGGCCTACCGCAACCAGAACAAGGAAATCGAAGGCCACCAGGATTTCATCGACCGGTTCCGCCAGGTCGGCTCAAAGGCTGCTCAAGTTCAATCGCGCATCAAGTTCCTCGAAAAGCTCGACCGCATCGAGAAGCCCCGCGCCCCGCGCAAGCCCTTCAAGTTCGCCTTCCCGCAGCCGCCTCGTTCCAACCAGAAGGTCATCGACCTCCAGAAGGTCGCCCAAGCCTACGGTGAAAAGCAAATCTACAAGGACCTCGATCTCACCATCGAGCGCGGCGACAAGATCGTCCTCGTCGGTCCGAACGGTGCCGGTAAGTCCACGCTGCTAAAGATCCTCGCCGGCGTCCTTCCCATCAACGGCGGCAAGCGCGATGTCGGCTACGCCACCAAGCTCGGCTACTACTCGCAGCACCGCTCGGAAACGCTCAATGAGGACAACACCGTCCTCGAGGAAGTCATGGCGAGCTGCACCACGCTCCGCGAAGAAGACGCCCGCGCCATTCTCGGCTCCTTCCTCTTCCGCCGCACCGATGTCGAGAAGCGCTGCTCCGTCCTCTCCGGTGGTGAGAAGTCTCGCCTCAACCTCGTGAAGTTCCTCGTCGATCCGCCGAACCTTCTCCTGATGGACGAGCCCACGACTCACTTGGACATCCTCTCGATCGACTCGCTGGTCAACGCGCTCAAGGCCTACGAAGGCACGCTCGTCTTCATCTCCCACGACGTGCACTTCATCCGCCACCTCGCCGAGACCACCTTGCACATCACCCGCAACGCAGCGGACACCGGCAGCGTCCTCACCCGCTACACCGGCGGCTATGACTACTTCCTCGAGAAGAGCGGTCTCAACGACGACCGCGGCGCGGTGACGGCGTAAGACGAAAGAGCGCGGGCCGTCTCTCGGACGACCCGCGCATCGAAACGCGATCAGGGCTTGGTCGCGACCACCCGGCCGAAGAGCTTTCCGCCTCCAGCGTTGCTGCGTGGAATTCGCACCACCACGGTATCCAGCGCCGCCGTCGGCGAGTCTTCCGTGATATCCACCGCAGGAAGCGCGTCCACCGCACCGATGGTGGCGAAATCATTCCAGCCGCCCAAGGTGGTCGACCACTGGACCTTCACGATCGCATCGGTCTCGGACAGATCGGAGCGACGGAACGTCAGAACGAGATCGGTAGCCGTCAGGCTCTGCTGGGGAAGGATCGAGGTATCAGAAGCACCTGCTCCCACTGGAACCCCACCCAGCACGTATTCAAGCACGTTGCTGATCCCATCGCCATCGGCATCTTGCTCCGGTGCATCGTTCACACCCACCGTGAACGGGAAGCCACTCGTCCAGGACGCGTATCCCGGCTCAGGACCGACCCTGATCTTGCCGGTGCCGCTGATGAAGCCCGGATCGGTCGTAGCGTCATACACACCGTTGCCCTTGACCACACCATTGATCGTGAGCGAACCGACCCGGTCGGTCAGGGCATGAGCCAGCTGCAAGGTGGCACCGTTGGCAATCGTCACCGCCGAGGTATCCGAAAGGTAAGCCTTGGTAAGCGTCAGTGTTCCCAAGGTGACCGTGGTGCCACCCGTATAGGTATTGGTTCCTTCCAGCGTCCAGCTTCCCGCATCACGCTTGTTGAGGCTGGTGATCCCGGTCCCATCCTGAATCACCCCAGTGACCTTGTTGGCATCCGTTGATGCACCTTCAAGGATCAGTGTCCGCCCGCCGGCGATGTTGTTGGTCACCGTGCCAGTCAAGGTGAGCGCGCCACTGTCCGATTGGACGGTCGTGAAGCTGGCACCATCCGTCATCGTGATGTCACCTGTGAGCGTGTTGTTGCCGCTGAGGCTCGCGATCGCATAGCCGGAAGCACCGCTGCCATCATTGCTGGTCAGGAATGGATTCGGCAGCGTGATCCCACCTTGCAATTGCAGGCCGGACGCCAGGTTGCGGATGGTCACCAGACCCACACCCAGTGCACCGTTTGCTTCGGCTCTCAAAATGCCGCTGGCAACGTCGACGTCCCCGCTCAAGGAATTGGTCGAGTGCATGACCAGAGTGCCACCTCCGACCGTGGTCCTCCCCGAGTAGGAATGCGGTCCGGTGAGGGTGAACGTACCCACACCCTGCTTGTTAAAGCCGAGGGCTCCCGCAGGTCCATCCGCCAGCGTTCCATCAAACGCCCCGGTAACCGCGCTGACCACATACAGCCAGCGCTCCTCAAGCGAGCCGTTCGTAATGGTCCCCGTGCCGGTGATTCCCCCGGTGGTAAGATCGCCACCGGCAATCCCCGTCCTGGCCATCTGCACGGTTCCGGCAGCCACATTCAGCGTGCCCGCAACGACACTCGCTTCCGCATTCGGACCAAGGCTGGAAAGGATCAAGGTTCCCGCCCCCAATTTCGTCACGCCGTGAGCCGGAGCCTTCAGCTCTCCCATGGTCAACGTCCCGGAGTCGACCGTAATGGAGCGGTTCGTCCCGGCGCCGCCTACCCTCAAGGCCCCGGATCCCAGATCAAGATCGCTCGGGCCCACGAAGCTGAGGTCCACATTCAAGTTCTGCTGGTTGGTGGAGGACAAGGCAACCGGGGCACCGCTGGTGTTCCCAATCACGCCGCCATTGATCGTGAAGGGCCCCGAGCCGATCGCTAGCGAACTGTTGAGATTGAGCCGCCCATCATTCAGCACGGTCCCGTCCGCGTAAAAATTGGTGGAAGCCAGCGTGAGGGTTCCCGTCCCGTTCTTGGTCAGAGGTCCGCCCGCGATGCCAAAGCCACCATTGCTCGATATCGTGTAATTGACCGCGCTCGAGTTGTTGAATGTCGTCGTGGAAGGGCGCACATCGCCATCGTCGATCTGCACCGACTGGGCAGCGCCAGGCGCATCGTCAAAGACTACATCGTCCCCTTCGATGAAGTCGGTCGGCGAATTGTCGGACGTGAGTTTCCAATTCAGGGACCCTCCCACGTTGTTGATGGTCCACTGGCCGTTTTGCAGACCGGTCCACCGGATCGGGTTCCCGTTGATCTGGAGCGCGAGGTTGTTCCCGTTGAGAACGAGACCGCCAATGGATTGTCGTGCGCCCAAGACCGGACCGTTCACCACACCCACGGCAAAGTCGCCCACGTCAGCGGACGGAAATGAAGTGAAGCTGATCAGGTTGTTCGGACCGTTGTTCCATGCGCCTGTCCGGTTGACGTTGACGACGATCGCGCCATCCGTTCCCGAGGTGGTCAGCGCGCCAGCAGCAATCCCCACTGCCGTGCCGGAGATATTGGCAGTGATGGTCGCCGCCCCCGCAAAATTCAAGTTCCCGGTCGTGAATGTCCCGGAGCCGTTGTTGCCATTGGCAAGCGCAGCAAAGGGAGAGTTGGCGAAATTCACCTCACCCACCGTCCCGGTGCCATCGACAATCCCCTCGGTCACCGTGATGGCAGGCGTCAATGGAACCGTGCCGGTTTGAAGGAGTTTCGCATTCGAACCGGACACGGAAATTCCGCTGCTCGAATTGATCGCTCCAGTGCCGCCAATGATCAGAGTCCCCGTGCTTACCGTCGTGGCACCGGCATAGGTATTGGCTGCCGTGAGCGACAAGGGGTTTGGCCCCGCTTTGGTGAGAGCACCATTTGAAATCACCCCTGAGACGATGTGAGTCGCTGCCGGGTCCACCAGCGAGATCGTACGGACCACTCCACCCAGGTCCATCGAACCGGCAAGCGTCGTCGGATTGTTTCCGATGATCGAGAAATCTCCGCCAAGGACGATCGGGTTGAATATCGTCCTTCCAGCACCGCGTGACTTCAGCGATCCGCCGTTGATCGTGAGGGTGCCCGTTCCGAATGGACCACTGGTGACGGCATTGGCGGCTCCGGCAGAGCCGATGGCAAAGTCCATCACTCCGCTATTGAGGGTAAATCCACCGGTGTAAGTGTTTGCTCCCTCGAATCTCCACGTCCCCGTGCCATTCTTGATGAGCGCCAGTGTGTTGCCCGTGCCATTCGAGATCACGCCGCGATACAAGACGGAATCGACGGTGCCATTGGTCCCTGACAGGGTCAGCACGATATTGCCGGTGTTGGGAACGCCCGCCAGAGTCGTCGAGGCACTTGGATTGAACACAGGAACGGTTCCCGTGCTATTGGTGGTCCATGTTTGGTTTCCCGCCAGCAGCCACGAAGTAAGCGTCGCGACTCCGCCGAGCTTGCCAGTGCCATCGACGAGGATCCCGCCCGTTCCGAGAGTCAGTGATGGCGTGTTGGCCCCGGCAAAGCTCAGGCTTCCCTCTTCCACAGTGACGCTGTGGGCGGCCCTTGCTCCGGAAACCGTCACCGTGTAGGCGCCCGTCGCAGCGGTGCCGGCGGAGAAGAAGACATCATCTGCGGCGGTGGTCACCGTCGAGAGCGTACCTGCTCCACCCGCAGCGTCCGTATTCCAAAAATTGGAAGTACCCCACGTACCCGTCGGGGTGGCGGTAGTACCGGCTGTGGCTCCGTTGTTATCCCAGTAGAGATTGGTCGCCGCGGCGAATGAGGGGGCGAAGGCCACCACACCCGCATGGATAATGGCGAGCCGGGTCGACGCGCTGCGCAACCAGGAAGATGGGCGTGAGAAAGGATTGGAGGGGGAAAGTGAAGTCGTCCGAGGGTAATGCTTCATAACTCTGTGGGCCTGCGTTGGGTTTCGATTTTCCGGAGCGCCACGGGCACAATGCTCCGCGGCGAGCTCCTGATGAGTCGCTTTGGGTTCGAGGGGTTGGGCTTTTGGCGGCGCGAGATGCGGTCCCGCCAATCGGATAGGGCGGAATTTCTCTTCAGGACCCGACACCTCCCGGTCAAAAAATTTGCATGCAGTGATGCTCCACTCGCTGCCGGCAGTTTCCGTGTCGGGTTTTGGAAGGAATTACCGCCCTAGGACAGGAGGCTTGATCGCTTCTCCATCCGGTCAGCGATCTCCACCCACTCCACGATCGTGATTGCCCAATCCGAATATGTGCACGCCAGTGCCACCTACTCACCCTGCGCTCAACCGGTCGCGGTGGCGGTGATCGGGAAATGCTTCTCCAGCAGCCAAGGGTTGCTGAAAGGCATTTCCGACGATGCCAACTTGCGATGCACCGGCTTCTGGCGAAACGGCATCGATGCCTTCGAGAGTCTGGAGGAAAGTCCTCCCCAAGTGGTCCTGATGGATATCGATTTCCCGGAAGTCCACGGGCTGGTTGCCACTTCGCGGATCAAAGTGCGCTTCCCTTTGATCCAGATTCTCGCGGTCACATCGTCATACGATTCGAACACGATCCTCGCCGCCATCAAGGCAGGAGCTTCCGGCTACGTTCTCAAATCTGCCACTCCTGCCGATGTCGCACGCGCGATCCAGACGGTGTGCAATGGCGGCGCAGCGGTCAGCGCGGAAGTCGCTCAAGGGCTGGTAACGGACTTCCACAATCTGCTTCGCAACCAGATGAGCCCTTCCGAGATCACCCGTCGCGAACGCCATGTGCTGCAGTGCATTTGCAGGGGTTTGAGCAACAAGGAGATCGCCGATGAACTCGATATCACGGTGTGGACCGTCGCGGTTCACCTCAAGAGCATCTACCGGAAGTTCTCCGTTCACTCGCGGACTGAAGCCGCCATGAAATACCGCGATTCTCTCAGTCAGCCAAGGTGCCTCTCGTAAATGGCACGAATCCGTCAGGCCAGGAAAAGCCCTCCACCCGGGTGGTCGAGCAACGCCATTGACGGGAATAGGGAGCGACAAACGCAGGCCGGAACGCATCATTCCAAGCGCGCCTCAACTCAAGCTGGCGCACTCCCGGCAGTGGACGAAATTCGCAAGATCCTGGAAGCCACCCACCTGCCCAGCGGCCGGGTTTCATCGGAGCTGCTGCCTCTGGTCTACGATGAATTGAGGGAACTGGCAGCCAAGCGTCTGTCCGATGAAAGCGGCGAACACACGCTCCAGGCGACGGCACTGGTTCACGAAGCGTGGCTCGCGGTGGCGGGAAATGACGAACGCGTGTGGGACAACCGCCGCCACTTCCTCCGCGCGGCGTCACTGGCCATGCGTCACATCCTCGTCGACCGGGCCCGCGCGAAGGCCAGCCAGAAGCGCGGTAACTATCCCGAGACTCTCACCTTGGAAGGCTTGGACATCGAAGCCGCTTCCATCGACGACCGCGTCTTGCTCGTGGACGAAATGTTGACGCGTCTGGAAGAGGAGGATCCCGAAAGCGTCCGCATCATCACGCTGAAATTTTTCGCTGGTCTCACCAACAAGGAGATCGCCGCGATGGATGGCGTGACCGAGCGCACCGTCGAGCGCTACTGGGCATTCGCAAGGGCCAAGATCTTCCGGATGATCACGCTGAACTTGGAATAGGAGACACCGATGGCAGCACAAATTGACAGGTTGCTATTCGTTGCCGCGTCGAGCATCGCATCGCCCGCCGACCGACGTGCCTTCCTGGAGTTCTCCTGCAATGGAAACACCGCACTGCGCGAATTGATCGAAGAGCTGCTGGAGCTTGAAGGGAACTCGGAGGAGTTCTTCGAGTTCGAGCCAACGATGGATCAAACGGTTCGGCCCGATGGCGAAGAGGAGAGCGGCGTCGGCGCCCGCATCGGCCCCTACCGTCTGATCGACCGGCTCGGCGCAGGCGGTTGCGGGGTCGTATACCTCGCAGAGCAGATGGAGCCCGTGAAGCGCAAGGTGGCGCTGAAGGTGGTCCGCATCGGCATGGATACGGAAAACGTGATTGCCCGCTTCAATATGGAGCGGGAGGCGCTGGCATTGATGGACCACCCGAATATCGCCCGCGTTCTCGATGCCGGTGTCACGGGATCGGGACGGCCGTACTTCGCGATGGAGTTGGTGGATGGAGAGAAGATCACCGAGTATTGCGACCGGAAGCGCTTGGGACTGCGCCATCGCCTGGAGCTATTCGTACAAGTCTGCGAGGCGATCCAGCATGCCCACCAGAAGGGCGTCATCCACCGCGACATCAAGCCCTCTAACATCCTGGTGCGAGACCACGACGGCCGAGCCGTGCCGAAGGTGATCGATTTCGGCATCGCGAAAGCGACCATCGCCAGCAGTGAAGCAGAGGCCACCATCACTCGCTCCGGTCAATTCATGGGCACTCCCGCTTACATGAGTCCCGAGCAGGCCGATGGTGAGGGCGACATCGATACACGCAGTGACATCTACAGCCTCGGAGCCGTACTCTGCGAGTTGCTGCGTGGCTTTCCTCCGTTCGAGCACGAGGAATTCAAGGACCGCGGCGTGGAACAAATTCGCTCGCTGATCCGGGATCAGGAAGTGGGAGTGCCTTCCGCGAAATTGCGAACCATGCCAAAGGAGCGATTGGCAAAGATCGCGCTCCACAGGGCGATCGATCCCCACCGCCTCCCCGCCATCTTGGAAGGTGACCTTGACTGGATCGTGATGAAGGCAATCGAGAAGGACCGCAGCCGTCGCTATGAGATGGCCAGCGGCTTCGCGATGGATGTGCAACGCTACCTTCAGGAGGAAGCGGTCGTCGCCCGCCCTCCAAGCCGCTGGTATCTTTTTTCAAAACTGGTAAGGCGAAACCGTGCTCTCTTCGCCGCGGGCGCGGTCGCGCTCATCGGATTGTTAGGAGGCTTGGGCGTAGCCACCTGGCTGTTCCTTCGTGAAAGTGACGCCCGGCGCGATGCCGAGAAAGCGCGCACCGCCGCGGAAGAATCGAGGGCTCAAGTCGAACTCGCACGGGCCAACGAATCCCGGCTCTACCGGCTAGCACAGTCCGCCGACATCGTCACCCAGGCTGCGGTCTTGATCCGGTACGGAGAAGTGAACGAAGCCGACCAGTTGGTGTCCGGGCTTTCCGTGGATCAGTTTCCGCCGTCCTTGGAATCGGTGAACACGCTGGTAGCCGTTGCAAACTTGAACTTGAAAAACACCCGGTGGAAGCCTGCGGCGGATCGCTTCGATGCGCTGGTTCACGTCCTCGCCAACGTGGACATGAAGGACACCGATGCCAATTCCCGCGAGTGGTTGCCGGCAGCCACCGCACTCAAGGAATGGGGAGATCCCCGGCAATATGCGGAACTTCGCAAGCTTGCCCTGCGCCGCTTCCGCGAATCGACCAATTCCACCGTGGCCGAGCATCTGTTCAAAATCACCCTGCTGGAGCCAACGGATGCCGAAACGCTCCAAAGCCTCGCTTCCGTCGCAGCGATCACCGAAGGAACCGTGGCCGGACCAAACAAGGAGCACGATACCCATCTGGTCGCTTGGCGGCAATTCACGCTCGCACTCTATGCCTATCGACAGGGGCGGCTCGAAGACGCACGGAGCTGGTCAATGAAGGCTTTGGCGGTGAAAGGCAGCCAAACCCGGGATGCGGTGTGCACCGCCATCCTCGCGTTGATCGACCTGCGGTATGGCAGGAGGACCGAAGCACTTGAGGGATTGGAGAAGGTAAGGGAAGATGTCCGGACATGGGAGGCTGGCCCCCTCGATCTCGAAGCAAACCAACGGCTCTATTGGTCAAACTGGGCCATCGCACGGATTCTTCTCGGCGAAGCTGACGCACTGGTTTCCGCAACAGGAATGGAGAGGCTTTCCGGACAATAGCCCCGTAGCGCGTCTTCTTCTCCTCACTCCACCCCTGCTACATTCACCGGACGGTGCGTGTATTCGGCGAAGCTGATCTTTCCATCACCATTGCGGTCCGCCTCGGCGAAGATCGCTTCAAGGATACCAGGACCGATCGGACGCAGGACGGCCGTGAACTCACCGAAGGTCAGATAGCCATTGCCGTCGAAATCGAGCGCATTGAAGGACGACCGATACTCCGCAGCTTCAAGAATACCCATGGCCTTGGGCATCACCGCCGGGGATGTTTTCTTCAGCGAAAACTCGCTGGCCGTAATCAGCCCATTGCGATCCTTGTCGATGCGCTTGAAAGCGCGGGCATGCGATCTCACTGGCCCCGGCCAGTGGGCGGAGAATTCCTCCAAGTCGAGAGCACCATTCCCATCGCCATCCCATGCGCCGTAAGTGACGATACAACCATCGACGATGTCGGCTTGGAGATTCGCGCGCTTTTCCTTGGCCGAAACCTTCGGCCCGGCAGGCACGCCGCTCTGATAGATCACTGGATCAATGTCACCATCCTCCTCAGGGCCACTGCCACCGAAGGTGTAGATCCCGTCGGTCGACTCCGGATCTTCGGGAAGCCCGACGTCCGTGCCTTCATCATCCTCCTCATCCGCGGCACCATCATCGGACTCATCATCAGGCAAGGCAACTGGCTTGGAGGGATCAGAATCGGCCGGCTCGACGGCTTCAACCTTCCCCTCTTGGGCGGAAAGCGGAAGCAGGCTGCTGGCGAAGACTACAGAGCACAGAGCGAGGGAGAATTTCATGAGAGGAGTGAAGCGGCATCCTGCATGACGGGGCTCCACGGAATTCCTTGGAAATTCTTCCAACGGTAATTGTTGCCATATATCGCATCACGATATAATTGCCCGCCGTGACCCGCATTCCCGAGGCCGTCCCGATGGCCGACTCCGACTACACCCGCCTCGCCGATTTCCGCTACATCCTGCGGAACTTCCTGAATTTCAGCGAAAAGTCCGCCGCGACCGAAGGCCTCACGCCTCAGCAACACCAAGCCCTCCTCGCAATCCGCGGGCGGGAGCCCGGCACGACGACCGTAGGAATCCTAGCGGAGCGGCTGTGCCTGAAGCACCACACGGCAGTCGAGCTGGCGCAGCGCTTGGAAAAAGCCGGTCTGGTGGCGAAGCGCCCGTCGGAGACTGACCGCCGGGCGATCATTCTGGAGCTTCTGCCGGAGGGCGAGGCGCGCCTGGACCGCCTTTCCCGCAGTCACCGGACCGAGCTGCAACAGCTCGGCCCCGAATTGATCCGCCATCTTTCCGCGCTCTGCCAGATCCCATGAGTGCTCGTCTTTCCATCTGGCAACGCAGCCGGATTCCCTTGCTCTCCGTGCTGCTGGGAATTGGGGTCACCCTGATCGCAGTCGGCTTGATCGCGCTGATCCGGCTGTGCACGAATCTCGCCTTCCACGGCCATGTCTCCACTGCGGAGGCGGTGCCGAATTTTTCGACGTGGGGAGCCTGGGGCATCCTGGTGCCGGTCATCGGCGGACTGATCATCGGTGTGATGGCCCGCTGGGGTAGCCCCGCGATCCGCGGCCATGGCATCCCGGAGGCAATGCAGGCAATCGGCACCGCGGCCAGCCGCATCCCGGCGCGGGTGGCGATTCTCAAGCCACTGTCGGCAGCGATTTCCATCGGCACCGGCGGCCCCTTCGGCGCGGAGGGCCCGATCATCGCCACCGGCGGAGCGGTGGGTTCTCTGGTAGGCCAGTGGCTGCCCAGCAGCCCGGTGCAGCGCAAGATCTTGCTGGCCGCCGGAGCTGCCGCGGGGATGACCGCCATCTTCGGCACGCCGCTGGCAGCGGTGCTGCTGGCGGTGGAGTTGCTGCTCTTCGAATACCGCGGGCGGAGCTTCCTGCCGGTGGCACTCGCGGCGGGCACGGCGATGGCCCTGCGCTCCTGTTTCCATGAGCCGTTGCCAATGTTCCCGCTGGCTTTCGACCGTGCGCCGGACCTGCCGCTTTCGAGCGGTGCCTTCCTCATTGGTGGCATCTGCGGGCTGCTCGCCGTCATCGTGACCAAGGCCGTCTACGCACTGGAAGACGCCTTCGAGAAATTGCCAGTCCACTGGATGTGGTGGCCCGCCATCGGTGGGCTGGTCGTCGGCGTGATCGGCTGGATCGAGCCGCGGACCTTGGGCGTGGGCTACGATAACCTGCGCGAGCTGTTGGAAGGCAGCCTCGCGGTGAAGGCGATCCTCACCCTGGCCACGCTCAAGTTCCTGTCTTGGTGGGTGGCCCTGAGCAGCGGCACTTCCGGCGGAACGCTGGCCCCGCTCATGACCGTGGGCGGCGCGGTCGGCGCGCTGTGTGCCCACGCCTTGCACGGCATCCCGCTCTATGCAGATTTCCCGATCGGGCTGGGCGTGCTGATTGGCATGGCGGCGACCTTCGCCGGCGCCTCACGCGCTTTCCTCGCCTCGGTCGTGTTCGCCTACGAGGCGAGTCATGCCGCCGGCTCGCTGGGCCCACTGCTTCTCGGCTGCGGTGCCGCGGTGCTGGTCTCCCGCGTGCTGATGCGGGAAACGATCATGACCGAGAAGCTGGCTCGCCGCGGCGTGCGCGTGCCCAGCGACTACGAACCGGATTTCCTCGAATCGATCCCGGTGGGCAAGGCCATGGAAGCCGAGCCACTCAAAGTCGGTCCGGAAGAGACGGTGGCGGAAATCGCCCTGCGCCTCGCGACCCCGGGCACGCCTTGGCATGACGTGCGCCTGATCCCGATCACGGGTCCGGACCAAGCCCTGCTCGGGCTGATCACGCGCGCGGATCTCTTCGCCGCGCTGGAGTCACCGCAGACCACCGTACTTGAAGCGGGCATCCAGCATCCCGTGACGATCCACGCCGAAGACTCACTGGCCGAAGCCGCGGATCGGATGATCCGCCACGGCATCGGCCGGATTCCCGTGGTGGACCGCTCGCCAGCGCCAAAGCTGGTCGGCCTAGTGACGCGCCGCGCTATCCTCGAAGCCAAGCGCTATCATCTCGAACTCGACCGGATGCCGCATCCGTAAAGCTCCATCACAGGACCAGAACCCCGGCCCTGTTAGAAGCTGATCCCGACCTCAAGCTGCAGGCGTTTGTCCGACTCGCCGCCATTGCGCCATTCGCCACTGCCGGTCAGATCGATGAACACACCACCATCGCCAGGCAGCCAGCGCAGGCCGCCTTCCAAGAGCAACGAATCCCGCTCCGGCACATCCGGATCGACGGCGAAGCCCTGGCCCACCGAGGTCTGGTAGATCGCCGAATCCGGCACGATCGGGCGATGGCGCCAGCCCGCGACAAAGTTCGGGAACATCGGCCCCGCCGAAGTATCGAAGCGCCCCCACGCTTGCCAGCCGAGCAGTGTCGTCAGCGACTTGAAATCCCGGCCCGCCATCGCCACACCGCCCACTTCCTGATAGGCCGCGAGACTACCGAAGGAGCCATCGAGCCCAAGCACCGGACCATGCTTCCACGCACCGGCCTCAAACTCACGGGTGAACCAAAACGACAACCGCTGCACCGTGGCATCCTGGTCGGCTTGGTGGAACGTTCCGGCCCCATGACGAAGAAGCTCCTGATCGAAGAACCCGATCTCATAGGCGAGCGCGGCATGGTAGCCGTCCTTCTTCCAATCCAGCGAACCGCCAAACGCCGCGCCCGTCACATCCACGTCGCCAAAGCCATCCACCTCGAGCTTCGAGTCGATCCCGCCGATCGAAAGCGCTGCCTGCCATTCAGGAGTGAGCTGCCAGGTCATGGCAGCACTCGCGCTCCACGATTCGGCGTCGACGCTATTGCCCGTGGACAGGCCCAGATCGAGCAGTCGGAAATCCGCGGAAATCGTGTGGTTCCCCTGCCCCTCCCTGATCTCCGGGCGGCCCGAGGTCGCTCCACCGAGCAGGCTGGGAAGAATGTATGGCTGGAGATTGGCGAGCGACACGCTGCCGAACTCCGGCTGGATAACCGGCTGGCTACCGCCGGGCGAAACCTCGGAATCCCCACTGCCGATGATGCGCCGGCCATCGTCATTCATCGCCAGCATCATTTCACCCGGGCCGCCGTCGTTCATGAAGGGAGCGGACAAGCCCTCATCGGACGTCGCGATCTCCGCCATCGACGACTCGATTCCGACATTGGTGGCAACTTCAGGCAGCTCGGCCAAGCGGCTGCTCACGGGAACTTCCACCGGTGCCGCCGCGACCGGTGGCAACACCGGGCCCGCAAACGCATACGCCGGCTCGTCCGCCATCGCAGGGATTTCCCACGGCAGAAGATCAGGACGCTTGGAGACCGGCACCAGCACAGGTGCCACATGCGCAGGAATCGGCGTGGGAGTTGGAATGACTTCAGCAACCATCGGCTGCGGTTCTTCCACCGGCTGCGGATCTACCTTTTCAACCGGCGTCATCGGAGCCGGAGCCTGCTCGATCCGGGGAGCAATCGTATGATTCTGCTTGGCCACGCTCGAAGCCCGCTCCTGAGACTTCGGCAGCAGCGTCAGCGTCAAAAGCAAGGCGACCATCGCCGCAGCAGCGACCCACGCGATGCGGCGCGGCGCACCGAAGACCACATGGCGAATCCGCGTGCGATCCCACCAGCCCGGCCGGGCCGAGGCGGGCAGCGTCTCCGTCATCCGGTTGCAGAAACGGCGATAGGAAAGAGCCTCCTCGCGCAGCGAGGTATTCACCTCCATTCGGCGCTCCAGCTGTTCGCGCTGGGCCGATGGCATCTCGCCCAGCGCCCATGCCGTCAAATTGTCACCCGCCGCCGCCCCGGTCATCTGGCGGATCAGCTCGCGCCGCTCCTCGTCCTCGAAGGCGATCTCACCGGGATCGAGCGCCTCGGCAAGCAGCGCCGTGAATTCCTCAAGCTCCGCCGCTTCGGTGACGACCGGATTGGAATCCACAGCAGCAAACGCGGCCAGCAGCTTGCTCCGCTGCGCCGACGAGAGCTCGATCTCGCCGGGATCCAGCGCCTCGCAAAGCATCCGCTCAAATTCATCTTCCGGCGCGTCCATCGCGGACACGCCTTCGTCAGCCGGCCGCGACGGCGATAGCTCGCCTCCACCAGGGCCAAATGCCTCGGCAAGCAGCTTTTCGAATTCGTCGTCGGGCGTCCTCATCGTTCGTGCCCTTCCTTGAGCCACTGTTCGCGCAGGTCCTTCACCGCGTGGTGAAGCAGGTAGCCCACGTGGCCTTCGGTGATGCCGGTGACCTCGCTGATTTCGCGATAGCTCAGGCCGGCTTGGAATTTCAGCCGCACCAGCTCCCGCTCACGCTCTGGCAGTGATTCCACCATCCGCAGCAGCGCGGAATTCTTCTCCTCCGTCTCGATCCGCTCGGACGGCGCGGGGATGCCGTCGAAGTCTCGTTCCAAGTGATCATCCTCCAGCGGAACGAGCCGGAATTGCTTGCGGCGGACATCGATCAGGCGATTCCGGCAAACGCTGAACAGCCACGCGGAGAGATTCTGCGGGCGCGCCTTTGTGACTTCGGTGGCCAAGCTGAGAAACGTGTCCTGCACCGCATCCCGCGCCATCTCGCGGTCACCGCATTGCCCCAGGGCGTATTTCAGAAGCGGCTTTTCGTAGCGCTCGAGGGTTTCCAACAACCAGGCGTCGGAGGTCTCGGAGGTCAGGGCAGGCATGGGAAGGGAATGCTGTGGAGAGGGAAACTCCCGCCGCCGGTGTGTGCGTACCGACGGCGGGAGTGTAGGGGCCTTGGAGGGGAAAACGGAAGCTCCTGAATCGGTGCTGGAATGCATGACGGGCACCCCGGGACTTCCTTGGAAATTTCCCGAAAAAATTTCAGGACCGCCCTCAGACCAGCCAAACCCCGGCCAGCGCCACGGCAAAAACACCGAGCGAAATCACCAGCCCGGCCCCGAAAATCAGCAGCCGCCCCCGCCCCAGCGGGCGACCCTGCCGGAAAAGCCCGCGCAGGTAGAGCTCGGCCGCCGGGCCGAGCAGAAAACAGAAATTCGCCCCCATGGCGACCAGCGCCGCCATCACCAGCGCCAGAAAAAACGGCATCCCCTGCTTCCCGACCCAGCTCGCCATCACCCCCAGTCCGGGCACCAGCAGGATCGCATTGTACCAGAGCCGCAGCTTCTCCCAACCCAGCACGATCTCCCGCAACGCCGGCCGCTGGAGATCGTCCGGTTCCGAACCGGCGACAGGCGGGGCGTAGGGATTCTCATTCACGGAAGCAGGGTCAGGCGGCGGAGGTAGTCGAAGGTATAAAGCCCCGTCGAATGCCCGTCAGCCCAGAAAAGCTGGATCGCATAGCCGCCGACCACCTCACTCTTCAGTAACTCGAAGCCGCGCGGGCCGATCTGCTGCACTGGCCGCAGCACCCGGCCCAGTGCATCCGGCTCACCCTGGCAGGCCGCACACGGGCAAGCGCGCCGCAGCAGATCCAGCGGCAGGTAGAGCTCCTCGCCATTGTCGAAAGCAAGGGCGAGTTCATTGCCAATCACGATGACGTTTTGCAGCAGGCTCATGCGGGGTAAGAACGGTAACCAAAAAGCGCCGAGCCCACACGCACCACGGTGGAGCCCTCAAGCACGGCATCCTCGAAATCCGCGCTCATTCCCATGCTCAGCCCGGTCAGCGCGAGACCGGATTCAACTCGCAAGCGATCCCGCAATTCACGCGTCGCGGCGAACCACCGGCGGGCAGCCTCGGCATCATCCGGCGGGATGGCCATCAGCCCGGTGATTTCCACGTCGCGGAATCCGGCCAGTGCCCCTGCGGAGGCCAGCAGCTCCTTGGCCGAAAACCCACCCTTGCTCGCCTCGCCGGCAATATTCACCTCCAGATAGATCTTCGGCCGCTTGCCTTCCTCCCCCGCCACGCGGTCGAGGTATTCCGCCAAGCGCAGCGAATCGACGCTGTGGATGACCGGAAACGCCGCGACCACCTTCCGCGCCTTGTTGCGCTGGAGGCCACCGATGAAGTGCCACTCGATATCGGTGGGCAGCACCTCGATCTTCGGCGCGGCCTCCTGCTGGCGGCTTTCGCCGAAGCAGCGCTGGCCAGCCTCATAGGCCTCCTGCACCGCCTCGGCGGGAAAGGTTTTCGACACCGCCAGCAACGCCACCTCGCCAGTCTCTCGACCGGCGCGGCGGCAGGCGTCATCAATGCGTCCGCGCAGCGCGGCCAAGCGTCCGGCCAAGTCGCCCATCAACGATCCAGCATCCCGGCCAACCGGGCATTGCGGGTGATTTTCACAAGGTCGCCAAGGACCGACAGGCCCTCGCGCTTGTAGGGATCCATGCCACTAGGCCACTTCGGCGTGTCGTCGAGCTCTGCAGTCTCGTCCTTCGCACGCTTCATGTACTCCTCGTTGTCCTTGGCTGGGTCGAAGGGCCGCAGGTCACCGCCCTTTTCCACATCATCGAGCGTCAGCTTGAAGAAGGTGAACGTCTCCTTGTCCTTCTTCTCGATCTCGGCAAAGCGGGCCTTGCGCTCGCTGTTACGATCGTGCTGCAGAGCCTCGATGTCATCGAGTTCCTTCTTACGGTCGGCGAGATTCAGAGAAACCTTGTTGTCGCGGATGCGCGCCTTCGTCTTGGTCACGTCCTCGATGACGTAGGAGAAGTCCTTCGAGCCCTTGACCCGCTCGGTGCTGAGCTCGGCCAGACGCGGCAGGAAAAGATCCTCCTTCTTCATCGGCGAGAAATCGGGAGCCACGCGGATGCGATCATACTCCAGCGGGTGGTCCAGGAACGACTCCCCGACTTCAAGCGCGTCGGTCAGGCTCGGCAGGATCACGTTCGGCACCACGCCCTTGTTCTGGGTCGAGTTGCCGGAAGGACGGTAGAACTTCTGGATGGTCACCTTCAGGGTGCCGGCCTTGTTGCGGGCCTTGAAGAAAGGCAGCATGCGGCCGATGTCCATCGGCTGCTGGACGGTGCCCTTGCCGAAGGTGGACGACTCGCCGACGATCACCGCGCGGTTGTCGTCCTGAAGCGCTCCGGCCAGGATCTCACTGGCGGAGGCACTGCTCTTGTCGGTCAGCACCACCATCGGGCCGTCATAGATCGACTCCTTCGCATCGGACTCCTTCACCTGAATCTCGCCGAAGGTGTTCTTCACCTGCACCACGGGACCGCGGCGAGTGAAGAAACCGGTCATGCGGCGGACTTCCTCCAGCGCTCCACCACCGTTGTTGCGGAGGTCGAGCACCAGCCCGTTGATGTTCTCCGCCTTGAGACGCTCCAGCAAACGCTCCACGTCCACCGAGCAGCGGGTCTTGCCCTCATCGAAGTCGGCATAGAATGAAGGCAAAGTGATCACGCCGACACGGGCCTTCTCCCCGTCGGGAGTTTTCATGTCGATGATCTCGGCGCTGGCTTGCTCGTCCTTGAGCTCGACCATGTCGCGGACGATCGCGATAAGGTTGGTTTCGCCCGGCGCGCCGCCGGCTGGCTCCACCTTCAGCTGCACCGGCGTGCCCTTCTGGCCGCGGATCAGATCGACCACCTTGTCGATCTTCATGAACATGATGTCGACCATCTCCTTGGGTCCGTCACCATCTGGATCGACGGCCACCACACGGTCATTCAGCTTGAGTGAACCGAGCTTGTCAGCCGGGCCTCCGACCACGATGCCCATGATCTTGGTCGCGCCGTCTTCTTCGCCTTGAAGGAGAGCGCCGATGCCGACGAGCTCGTTCTTCATCCCGTCGCGGAACCGGTCCATCTCACGGGTGCTCATGTAATCGGTGTGCGGGTCGAACGAGCGGGCCACCGAGCTGAGGAACATGGCCGCCACATCCTCATCATCCACGTCCTTCACCACGCTGTGGAGGAAACGTTCGTAACGCAGGGCGATCTTGTCCTTCGGATCTTTCTCGTTCTTCAGCGGGTTCGGCTTGCCCTGCTTCTCCGCGAGCTGCGCGATCATGTCGCGGCGAAGGGTCTCCGAAAGGACCGCCTCCTTGATCTGCTTGCCCCAGTTGGCATTGGCCTCGGCCTCATCCTTCGGCCAGGCAGCATCCTTGCGGCTGCGCTCGATGCTGTCCTGCTGGGTGAAATCGAAATGGTTGTCAGCCAGCAGGCGCTTGGCCTCGGCCACACGGGCCTCCACGCGCTGCCTGAAAGTGTCGTAGATGTCCTTGGCCGCGGCCATGCTGTTCTCCTGCAGCAGCATGGCGGACAGGTCCTTGGCGTACTGGCGGTTGAAACGGTCGATGTCAGCCTGCGTGAAATACGCCTTCTGGGAGTCGAGGTCGGAGATGAAATCGTCCAGGAACCGCTGGCTCAGGTTGTTGAAGGGCAGCCGGGCAAAGTGGCTGTTCTGCAGCATGATCGCCATCTGCCGTCCGACTTCATCGAAATTGGCCTGTTGTGCGCAGGCGGTGAGGGTAGTGGCGGCGAGTGCGGCCGCCATGGCGGCTCTGCGGATACGAAGTATGCTCATGGATAGAACCAAGTCTGGGCTGAACAAGTGGGAGAGCGTCGCACGAAGGTCTAAAATGTCGATTTTTTAAAAACCGGCGAAAAGAACATCAGGGCTTCTTGGCGGCAGCTCTCTTACTGGCCAGCCAGCGCTCAAAATACTCATCCTTTGCCTTTTTTTCCAGCGACCTCAGCTCCTCTGCCACCTCCTCCAAGGGAGCACCCGGGAGAAGCAAGGATCGGGGCACCTGGTCCAGCCCCATCGGGCGGACGGTCAGGATCATCTCCAGCTTCTTCACCTCCCCTCCCCGGAGAACCTCCAAGTCCACCTTGTCCCCCGGCTTGTGACCGCGGATTGCCGTCGAGAAACCTGCGGTGGCAGTCCCCTCCAAGCCTGCGACACCCATGCCCGGCGCAGCCAAGCCCACGCCCGGAGGCCACTTGAGATTGTCCAGGCCGATGATCACGTCATTCGCCTGTAGACCCGCCTTCATCGCCGGGGTGTCCGGATTCACCCGGGTGACCAGCACGCCGCCACGCTGCTCGCCGTTCCCGGGAAGCGCCACGTTCTGCTCCGCCATCTGGATGCCCACGTAGCCCTGGCCGTCCTTCCGCTGGTGCTCCGAAGCCACCACCTCCTTGAGCGCCTCCCGGAGCCGGAGCTTCACTTCCGGGTCGGTGGCGGCGTCATGCTCCTTGAGCAGGCGCTCCTCGGCCTGCTCCGGCTTCCCTTGCCCCCAGGCGATCAGGGCGCGCTCGCCTTGCACGCGGTCCTTGTAATCCTCGCTCGCCAAGGATCCCAGCGCCGCGGCAGGAAAACCGTCATCACCAAAAACCGACGCCGGAAGCATCCAAAGGATGCTTCCGGCGAGAGTCAGACAAATGGTGTTTACCGGGCTCATCGCACGGTTTCCGAACACTAGTTTCCGAGGACGTTCTTCTGCGGAACCTCGATGGTGTCCTTCGGTTCGAGCTGGATCTTCATGTGCTCGGGATTCTTCATGTTGTATTCCTTCACCTGCTTGCCGCGAGTGAGGCGGACCCGGTTAAGGGCACCGAACGGCGTGGCACCCTTGGCGGACTGCACCGCTTCCCAGATAGTCATGCCGCGGTAGTACTTCACCGGTCCAGGGCTCTGGACCTGGTTGCCAACCGTGACGATCAGCTCTTCAATCCCTTCCAAGCTGGTCGCGACCACGTTCACCGCCGGGGTGGTGAAGATCTTCTCTGCCCGGTAAGAGGCTTCGATGTTCTGGGCCAACGAAGTCGGACTCAGGCCCGCGGCACGGATCGGGCTCGACAAAAGCGGCAGCCGGATCGTCCCGCCGTCGGAAACGGTATAGGCTCCGCTGATCAGGGTCGAATCGTCGGCTGGCACGCCCTTGACCTGAATCTGGATCGCGCGACCCGCACTGATCGTGGTCTGCGCCATCAGTCCCGGCATCGAGAGGCACAGGAGCATCAGTATCAGGAACAAGCGCTTCATAAGGCCGACTTTCGGTGAGTAGTTCATGCTGTCAATACAGGTCTTGTTTCGAATCGTCCGCCGAAGTGGTCTTCTTGGACGCTGCCCGCGGCTGCGGGGACTGCGACGGCTGGCTCGACACCGGTGATGGCATCGGCTGCGACTCGGCCGGTGCATAGTAGGTGTAGTAGCTCGTGTAATATTGATACTGGCTGTCGCTGCGGACATCCACGTTGTTCAGCACCACGCCGATGACGTGACCGCCCACGTTTTCGACAGCCTGCTTCACGCGCATCAGCATGTTGCGCGGCAGCTTGCGGTGCTGGACCACGATCATGGTGAGGTCCACTTCGCTCGCGAGCACGGAAGCGTCGCTCACGCCGAGGATCGGCGGCGAGTCCACTAGCACCAAGTCGAACCGCTGCTTCACGTCCTGAATCAGCTCGGACATGCGGCGGCTGTTGAGAATACCCGCGGCGTCCGCGGGCAGGATGCCGGACGGCATGAAGTAGAGATTGTCCACCGGCGTCTGGAGAATCACGTCTTCCAGCATCAGCTCGGTGGTCAGGTAGTTCGTCAGGCCGACCGAGTTGTTGATGTCGAAGAAGGTGTGCAAACGCGGGCGACGCAAGTCGGCGTCGATCATCAGCGTGGTGTAGCCACCCTGCGCGCAGATGTAGGCGAGGTTGACCAGCGTGGTCGACTTGCCTTCGCCGGCACCACCGGACACGACGGTGATGGCGTTGTCTTCCGGGTTCTTGCGGTTGAACTCGATGTTCGTGCGCAGGATCCGGTAGGCCTCGGCATCCGGGCTCATGCCGCTCTGCTTGTAGAGGACACCCACGTCCTTCGGGATGACGGCCAGCACCGGCACTTGAAGATAGCGCTCCACGTCTTCCAGCGACTTCACGGAGGTGTCGAGGTATTCGAGGAAGAAGGCGACACCGATACCGAAGATCATTCCGACCACCGCGCCGAGGGCGAGGTTCAGGGTCACATTCGGGCTCACCGGCACGTTCGAGATCATCGGCTCCTCATGCAGGATGATCGGATCTTCTGTGATCTTGGTCTGCATCGTTTCCGAGATCTCCTTCACCTTCAGCTGCTCCAGCAGTCGCTGGGCGGTTTCGAAGTCATTCTTCGCGTCCACGAAGTTCTGGTTGGCGATGCCCTGCTTGACGGCGTCGTCCTCCTTCACGTCCATGCGGGTCTTGAGGCGGGCCAGCTGCTCTTGGGCCAAGGAAAGCTTGGCCTTGAGGGTTTCGCGGAGGTTCGCCACGGCTTCCACCAGG
The DNA here is from genome assembly GCF_038066715.1 of Luteolibacter sp. Y139. Lineage (NCBI taxonomy): Bacteria > Pseudomonadati > Verrucomicrobiota > Verrucomicrobiia > Verrucomicrobiales > Verrucomicrobiaceae > Neoluteolibacter > Neoluteolibacter soli. The sequence goes on from NZ_JBBUKT010000001.1 coordinate 1,061,631, forward strand.
TCCTTCTCCATGCTCTGGAGATTGGAGGCCTGCGAAAGCATCATCGGGTGCCTTTCTCCGCGGCCTTGGCTCTTCATCGCCTCGTATTGGCGCTTCTGCTCCTGATATTGGGGCAGCAGCACGGGGATGATATTATCCGGCAGGCTCAGACCGGAAGCATAGTTCATCAGCTGAGGACCATCATATCTCAACAAGGTCTCGATCTGGCTCTCCAACTGGATCTTTTCCTGCTCCAGGTCGACATAAGCCTTTGCCGCCGATTCGGCGTCGTCAGCCTTGGTGAACCCGCGGGGACCACCGGAAACACTGGGATCGCCCCAGTAGATGATGCCTTCGGTGCGGATGATCTGCGAAAGCAGCTTGCGCTTGTCTTCCACCGCGTCTTCTTGGGCGATCACCGCCTTGCGGAGTTCGTCGAGCGCCTGATTGGAATAGTCACCCTGGAGCTTCTTGCGGCGCTCACGGTAAGCCTCGGCCACTTCCTTGGCGATCTTCTGCGCGTCCTTCGGATCGTTGTAGCGGACCTTGATCTCAATGAGCGAGGTACCACGAATGTCCTGGGCATCGACGATTCCCTTGAGCGTGCGTCGCACCGTCTCAAGGTCGGTATTCCAACGATTGACGAGGTCGAGGTTCTCGATCGCGGCGTCCAGTGTCTTCTGGGCTTTGATCACGGCGAACTCGGTCGGGAAGAACATCGCCGAGGACGACTCTTGATACCGGCTGGCGTCGGCCATGCCCGGAATCACCTGAATCCCAGTCCCCTTTTGACGAACCTGCACGACAGCAGTGCTCTCGTACTTCTTCGGCATCACGTAGGTGATGACCAGCGCGGTCATGAATACCAACAGGAAGGTCAAAAGGATGACCCCGTAGCGGTTTTTGACGACCTGCCAATAGTCGATGGCATGGAGGGAAGCCTCCGATGGGTTGGTTGATTGGTTCATTTCGAACGATTGCTGAATGGTTTATTGATGCTGACGGCTTCCCGTTCAAACGAAAAACTCCCGCAATGGCTGGCCATTGCGGGAGTCTTTGAACGTGAAGGATCCTTGTTTGTTGGAGAGTGTTTCCTGGAAAAGCTCCTCTACCGGGATCAGAACTCGGCATGCAGACCGACGCTCACGCGGTTGCGGTCGTAGCTCTGGTCAGGGAAGTCGGAGTTGGAATTGGTGTAGTTATACGACACCGTTCCGTAGAGGATGTCGGTGAACTTGACCGAAAGACCGACGTAGGCGTTCCAAATGTCTTCGTCCAGATCGCCGGAAGCCACCGGGGAACCAGCAGGACCAGCCACGAGGCGGCCGTCGCCGAAGCTTGCCGGGATGTAGTCGGTGCCGCCGAAGATGCTCAGCATCTGCGACACGGTGTATTCACCCGAGATACCCAAGCGGAACGTCTGGCGATCGGTGAATTCGTAGGTCGCGAGGTTGGCCGGCGCGGCAAGTCCCGAAGGAAGGGACCGCACGGTGTCATAACCCTCCACGCTGTAGCGTGCGAAGCCGCGGATCGAGAACTGCTCGTTCACCTGGGAACGTGCCGTCACTTCCAAGTAAGGGCTGACGTTGTTGTCAGCACCAACCGCGTCCGATTCGTGAATCTGGGCACCCGCATTGACGATCGCGATCGTGTTCGGGCTGAAGCGATGTTCAGCACCAACAAGGAGGTAGTGGTCCGTGTAGTCCGAAGCGAGATCATCGCCATCGGTCTGGGCATACTTGTATTCAGCGGTCAGGACGGTCTGCGGCGTCAGCTGATAGCGGAACTGGTTGTAAGCAGCCCAAGTGAAGCGGTCCTGGTTGTTGACATCGCCGTCGTAGTTGAGGCCGGTGAGGGTGATGCCGGTGTAGGTGGCGAAACGCTCGGTCCAGCGGTAACCGACGGAGTTGTCGGTCTCCCAGTAGAGATACTCACCCAGTTGGCGGGTGGTGGCGACGCCGTAGGCGTAGTCCGGCTCCAGCTCATAGGAGATGAAGTTGCGGCTCGAGAAGCGCAGGCGCTCACTGAAGCGGTGCGTGAAGTTCACGCCAGCGCGGGACTGCGTATACATGTCATCCGAACCCGCGGACGCCGGCTCATCGAAGTAGTAGATCAGGCCGAGACGCGCATAGACATCCCAAGTGGTCTGCGGAGTAATCGAAACGAACGAAACCCCGACGAAAGGGTTGATGCTCAGCGCCTCGTCTTGGTGACCCGCATACGGGACCAAGGTGTCAGGCACGGCGTCGGCGTTCGTGTCGACGAACAAATAAGCGGGCGCAGTCGGGTTGACGTTGTCATCCCAGACGACATTGACCCCGGCGGTCCACTTCAGTGGAAGGCTCTCCTGAGCCTCGTCGGGAATGTAGTAGAGGTCGGCGCGGGCCGCTCCGAGGGAGGACGCAACGGCAAGGGTGTAAATGAGGCTGCGTTTCATGAAAAACAGGCTGCAGGGGATGGGAAATTTGCGGAGCAACGATCAGTTGCGGTGGCCACGGATGAAAAACAGGAGCGACGGATTGTCTTCACCCTGATCGTCGTCGTTATCGATGTCAGAACCGATGGGCGGGGTGATGATCGGCGGAATGTTGATCGGCGGTCCCGGAGGGATCGGAAGTCCCGGAGGTGGTCCACCAGGAGTTGGGCCGACAGGGCCTTGGCCCGGGAAATCGAGCGGATTCCAAGCTGGCTTCACGTCGACCGCAACACCCTTGGCGTCCTTGGAGTCCTTTGAGCTGTGGCCGGACTCGCCGCGGTTCGGATCGAGGCGGCTAAGAACCGCTTGAACATCGGCGAGTGCTTCCGGGGCGACAGCCACGGCGCACTGGGAGATCAGGCGCATCTTCTCGGGAGCGACCGAAGCGGCCGTCTCGACGATGGCAGCCACGGTCTTGGCGTCAGCCTTCGACTCTTGGATGGCGGCCTTGACGACTTCGCAGGCACAGTCCGGATTCGCGGAAACTTCCTTCTCCACCACTTGGAGCACCTCTGCCGGCTTTTCAGCGACGGCAATTTTGACGGAAGCAGCAAGGTTCAGGCAGTCGGTTTCAGCCGTCGCAACGGCAGGAACGATGCCCAAAGCCGCCGCCACAAGCGCGAATCGGAACGTGGTTTTCATGTCAGAAATTCGAATCGGAATGTCGGGACCGGGTGAAAAAGAGCGGGTAGTGGGAATCGAACCCACATAGCTAGCTTGGAAGGCTAGAGCTTTACCACTAAGCTATACCCGCGAAGTCGACGCGAAGCTAACAGCCCGCGAGAAGGGGCGGCAAGCTCTTTTTGCCGGAATTCTCTTGGTTTTACGGCCTTCAGCACTCGATTACGTAAGCCGTTGGACACTAGGATTTGGGTTGCATCGCGCACTCGTTCACGCTACCCACCGGCCGCCAGCGAGCGGGTGTAGTTCAATGGTAGAACATGAGCTTCCCAAGCTTGAGGCGTGGGTTCGATTCCCATCACCCGTACCACCTCCCTCTTCTGCCTCCCCTTTCCAGCCGGATTTACCGGCTGACGTGGATGTTTGCGTCCTCATGGAACCGCCATGGAAGGTCCTGAGCCCTTGATATTCCAATCCGGAAGCTGCTGACGACGCTCGCGGAGACCCCTGTAACCATCCCCGTGCTTTCGCCGTCAAGAAAGGGGGTTCCATGAGCATCGCCATCGATCCCCAGCGCTCGCGTCAGTTTGCCAGGGCCGGAGCACAGCTCATGCACCTTCGATTTACCCCGGCGCTCCATCATCCGCTCGATGCCCGCCAAGGGCTCCAGGGCGCGGAGCAGCACGAATCCCGATCCCTGTGGCCCGTGGACGAGCACATTGAAGAGCCAGTGGACCCCGTAGTTGAGATAAACGTAAGCGGTCCCCGCGGGATGTGACGCGACAAAGGCCCGTGCACCCTGCCGGAAAAAGGTATGGCAGGCTTCATCGCCCTCCGCCGCATAGGCCTCGGTCTCCACAATCCGGCCCTCACAGCCATTCCAGAGAAACTTCGCGCCGATCAGCGCACGAGCGCAGTCCACCACGGAGTGCCGCTCAAAGAACCCTGCCGTCAGCCGTTCCATCACCCTCAAAGCCCGGTCGGGCGGTCAATGAACACCTGCTCCAGCGCGAAATCCCGCGCCAGCCGCCCAGCCAGCGCCTTCACCCCGAAGGTCTCGGTCGCGTAGTGCCCCGCGTAGAGGAGGTTCACCCCCAGCTCCTCCGCCAACGGATAACTCCAATGCGGCCCTTCGCCGGTGATGAATGTATCAACTCCCGACTTCGGGCAAATTGCAACTTCCGAGCCCGCCCCGCCAGTCACCAAACCTATCTTCCGCACAGTCTCCGGCCCGCCCGGACACACATGAACGGAACCTCCAACCACTTCGGACACCTTTAAAATCAACGACTCACGAGAAATATCCGTCTCCGCAACCAACCCCAGCCTTACCCCTTTCCAGTCAAAGAAAGTGCCGCTCACCTCAAATCCCAAGGCTTTGAGCATCAGAACGTTATTCCCCAGCTCAGGATGCACATCCAGCGGCAGGTGAGCCGAATAGATCGCCAGCCCTCCATCCATCGCCGCCTTGATCTTTCTATAGAAGGCCCGCGTCAGCGGCTGCATCCCCTGCCAGAACATCCCGTGGTGCACCACTAACAGATCCGCACCCGCTGCCACCGCCGCCTCTACCACCGGCAGCGACGCATCCACCGCCGCGGCGACCTTCGTAACCGCGCCGCCATTCTCAAGCTGCAAGCCATTCACCGCCCCGGAATAGTCCGGGATCTCGGAAATCCTCAGCTCCGCGTCGAGAAACGCCACGATCTCCTGCAAGCTCGCCATGCCCGAGCCTTCACTCCCCGCAGAAGCGAGTCAAATCCCCCGGCAGCTCCGATCGCCATTCCCTCATGCCGCCCCACTCCGCCACCAGCTTGCACGCATGCAGCGCATGTCGCGGCAAGATCAGCCGCGACACCGACTCGTCAGAAAGCCCGTCCGCCATCTGCTCCAAGTACGGCCGCCCGTCCGTCCCGTAGATCTTGTCCCCCACCAGCGGATGGCCGAGATGCTCCAGATGCACGCGGATCTGGTGCATCCGCCCGGTCTCCGGAAAACACCGGACCACGCCGAACTCGCCGAACTCGCCGAGCGCATTCGAAAACCGCCGCTCCACCCGGAAGGCCGTCACGCAGTCCCGCCCCGCCGGATCCACCGCCTGCCGCAGCCAGATTTCCCCACCTGCTCTTATAATAGCAGCCTCCACCCGCGTCTCCTCCCACTCCGGCCAGCCGTGAACCACCGCCAGGTATTCCTTCCCAATCTCCCGCCGCTCGAATTGCCGCGAAAAATGCCGTGCCGCGGCCGCATGCTTCGCCACCAGCACCAGCCCGCTGGTCTCCCGGTCCAGCCGCGTTAGGATCGAAAGCCGCGCCCCATTGGCGATTTCATACCTCAGCAGCTCCTCCAGCCCGCCCAGCAAGGTCGCCTCCACCTTCCCGTTCGCCGGGTGCACGGCCAACGGCGCCGGTTTGTCGACGACGATCCAGTCGTCCGACTCATCGATCACCCGGAAATCGCACACCGCCCGCACGCGGATGACATTCCGTTTCAATCTTCAATCGACAATCTCCAATCGACCCTTTCCCCTACGCCGATGTCCGCCGACGCGCAGCACACCCTCGCTTCCACCGCCACTCTCGAGGGTACCTCCCTTCATACCGGAGCCAAAGTCACCCTCACCCTCAAGCCTGCGCCCGTGGATCACGGCTTTAAGTTCCGCCGCGTCGATCTGCCGGATCAGCCGTTCATCGATGCCGACGCGGACAAGGTGCAGACCGTCGAGCGCGCCACCACCCTTGCCGAGGGTTCGGTCAAGGTTCACACCGTCGAGCACGTCCTCTCCGCCCTCACCGGCATGGGCGTGGACAATGCCATCATCGAAATGGACGCCAATGAGCCGCCAATCGGCGATGGCTCCTCCCGCCCCTTCGTCGAGCTCATCAAGAAGGCCGGCCTCGCCGCCCAGGATGCGCCCCGCAAGATCTGGGAAATCCGCGAGCCCATCCACCAGGAAACCGGCGACGGCTCGTTGATCACCATCGTCCCCAGCAAGACTTTCCGCGTCTCCGTCACCAATGTCGGCCCCGACGGCCGCTTCACCCAATACTTCTCCAGCGAAGTCACCCCGGAACTCTACGAGAAGGAAATCGCTCCGGCCCGCACCTTCGTTTACTACGAGGACGTCAAGCCGCTGTTAGAAAAAGGCCTCATCAAGGGCGGCTCGCTTGAGAACGCCGTCGTCGTCCGCGGCAACGAGGTGATGAGCAAGGAAGCCCTTCGTTTCCCCAATGAATTCGCCCGCCACAAGGCGCTCGATGTCATCGGCGATCTGATCCTTTCCGGCAAGCGCATCCTCGGCCACGTCATCGCCGTGAAGCCGGGCCACGGCCCGAACTCGAAACTCGCTGCCACGCTGAAGCGCGAATACGGCCGCATGCGCTCCCTCGCCGCGCCCTTCGCCCTGCCACGCGGCGAGACCGTCCTCGATATCAACGACGTCCTCAAGATCCTGCCTCATCGCTACCCGTTCCTGATGGTGGACCGCATCATCGACATGGTCGGCGACTCGAAGTGCACCGGCGTGAAGAACGTCACCATCAACGAGCCCTACTTCATCGGACACTTCCCTGGCCATCCCATCATGCCCGGCGTGCTTCAGCTCGAAGCCATGGCTCAGGTTTCCTCCGTCCTCATGCTCCGCAAGCCGGAGAATCAAGGGAAGATCGGCTACTTCATGAGCGCGGACAACGTGAAGTGGCGCCGCCCCGTGCTTCCCGGCGACACCCTTCACATCGAAGCCGAAGTCATCAAGATCCGCGGCTCCATCGGCCAAACCCGCTGCCGCTGCATGGTCGGAAACGAAGTCGCCTCGGAAGCCGAACTGAAGTTCGCGCTCGTCGCCCAGTAAACGGCCCCGCCCGATAATAGCCGCAGGCCCTCGGACTGCTGGGATCATTCCCAGCTTCCCGGATGCACAGTGGTGCGATTCGTTCTAACAACCGGAAGCGATTCTGGAAGGTTGCCTGTGCCAGCATAGGCGGCGTACCTCACCCTGCATCCGAAAGCTCCGAATCCAACAGGGCACGTTTGAATCGCCACCACTGTCCCGCGACCAAGGCGAGCCATAAAAGCAGATAGCTCGGCAAAACCATCGAATGCCGCATTGAGGCGGAAAAACCCGGTCTATCGGCAATCAGCCAAGCAAGACCCAATTCCGCGAGGTGCTTTGCTTTCTGCTTGGTTTCCTCATCGCGTATCACCTTGCGATCCACGTCAAATTCGAGCAATCCCGTAGCAATGGGATCCCGCCAAACCGCAAAACTGGCAGTTCCCCAAACATTCCACACCTTCACCTCCACCCTTCCGCTCCCCGAAATGAGAGTGGCATAACGCATCGAATCCACCCACGCCCAAAGCAAAAACACCAGCCCCGGCACGCCGAGCCAAAAGGCGCGTGAGCGGAACAAGCGGAAGCGCATGATCATCCACTAGCAACTAACTGCCCCACCGCAAAGCCAGCATTGACCCGCCCCCACTTTCCCGAAGAGTCACAGCGTGCCCTCGTTGCCTGATGCCTGGCTCGCCACGCCGCGGAAATTCCCGCTGCGGGACAAGCTCATCTACCTGCGGGTCGTGCGGCCGGAATGGGCGGAAGAAGATGACCTCCGCCATTTCTTCGAGAACCACCGCCGTGTGCTCACCCGTGGCCGGCTTGTTCTCGCCGCAGTGATCCAGGCAAATCCCTCCCTCTACGAACCCCGCGGACCGGACGCTCCCGGCGAAGTCGTCTACGACTTCACCGGCCGCATGGCGGAAGACGAGCTCCTCCACCTGGCGGACCGGCTGGAAACCCTCCGCCGCGACGGCTCGCGCGACGAGCGTGCCGACCGCATCGGCGACTATCTCGCACGGCGCGACGAGCGCGTCTTCGGCTGGCCCATTCCCGAAGGCTGGGGCCCGGAAACCTGCCGCATTTCCTCGGTCTATTTCCCGCGCCATCACCTGTGGGGTTGCCGGCTCGAGGAAAAGATCGTGCCGGTCTGCGTGGATCCCGAGACCGGAGTGGCGGTCGTCTTCCCCGCCAAATACTGGAGTTGAGCAGAGACGCCGGACTCATGGCCATCACACGGCAAGTGTCAGCGCCTGCGCGTTCGCCCAGCGCTTGAGCAGGCGGTATTCAAACTCCCCCGGCCAGCGGTTCCACTTGCCGCGGACCTGGACGATTCGGCGCGTGGCGCGTTCGACTTCGATGGTAAGTCGCGCCTCGTGACGAACGGGAACGATGGCAGGATGAAGCTGCCGCAGCGAAAAGATCGCCGATCTTCCACTCCGGCAACGGCGCCAATAGCCCGACACGCAGTGCCTTAGCGCCTCGCCTTCCGCAATGAGCTGCGCGTGGCAAAGCTTCTCGCGGAACGTCCACACCGAGGGATCTTCGAAGCCCTCCGCGCAAACCACCTCATAGGAACTGACGTCCGGCATCGGCGCCCAAGTCGCCTCGCTGAGGTGACGAAGCTCAGCTCGCAGGCCGGAGCGAGTGAGATCCGTGTCGCGAAAGCGAACTCCTTCCTTCAGGGCCGCATCCAACAACGATCGCCACCGTCTGAAGGCATGCAGCCTCAGCTCGCTGAGAGGGAGATCGACCAGCAAGCAGGCACGGTTGACGTGATGGTGATGAAGCAGCTCCACAATCACATCCGAGATCACACCAAATTCCCGCGCATCGAATTCTCGCGCCGAAGCCACCTTGGCAAACAGCCGCGACCACAAGTCGCCGTAACCGAATTCGAGGACACTGTTATGAGCGAGCACCTCGGTGATCAGAGCATCCGGGGCGCTGAGCGAAGCGAGCTGCCCCCAGCGCAGTGCTTGCGGGATCGTCAATGTCTCCGGGGCCTGCATCGCGAAATGGACCGCGCGCCCGCTGATCGACGCCGGGAAACCTTCCGCCTTACGCCAGCTACCACCGCGGGCGAGATGGCAGAACCAATCCCGCTCGAACGTCCGGAGATCGCCACGCGTTCGCCACGCCGAATCAAAGAACCTGGGAACCGGCCACTCCACGAAGAGATGCCGGAGCAGATCCGACCACATCTCCTCTGGCGATAGCCGGGCAGCGGGACGCCACGACTCGGGTTCACGCCGCCACTCGCCCGCGTAGGCCGCCACTCGCGAAAGCATCGGCACAATTTCCGCGGACAGCGGGTGAACTTGATCGAGCAAGTGACTTCGCTCGACGAGAACTTCGACAAGCCGTCGGCAAGGATCACGCAAGGGCACCGTGATCTTGCGAGGCGTATGGAACATGCGGCCGAAGGCACGGCCATGTTTGAGAAAACAAGGATTTCGGAAACGGGACGCAGTCCACGGCTGACCGGCGATGATGCCGGTGACGATGGCAAGGTCCCCTCCCGACCGGGAGTGGGATGAAGGCATGGAAACGGAGAGTTGGAAACGGACAAGCACGCCGCCCGGAAAAGGCGGCACGGCTACATCGCGCGCTCAAAAGGCGCGGCTGCCAGCCAACTCAGGAATGAACCGATGCCATAAACATGACTTCTCCGAACTACCCCACCACCCGCCGAAATCAATTCCAATCTCCCGCAGGCTGGACTCAGGCCCCGCCATCGGGATGGATCGGCGCGGATGGATCCGGAACTGGAAGCAGCAGCGAGAGCCGCAGGAGTGGGCCGCGGGGAAAAACACCTCTTCCTCTGTGCCGACGCGAGCAAGCCGAAGTGCTGCGATCCGGCACAGGGCCTCGTTTCGTGGGAATTCCTCAAGAAGCGGCTCGCGGAACTCTCGCAAAACGGCCCGCTGATCCTACGGACCAAGGCGGATTGCCTGCGCGTTTGCATCCGCGGGCCGGTGGCGGTCGTGTATCCGGATGGCGTCTGGTATCACTCCTGCACGCCGGAGGTGCTGGAGAGGATCGTATCCGAGCACCTCGTCGGCGGCGTGCCAGTGGAGGAATTCCGGCTCCGCGGCTGAAGCGGATTTCGCTCCGTGCTTGCTCCGGCGGGCCGTCCGGCGCATGGCTTGGCCCTTGCCATGCCCGGTCTGATCATCGCTCCACGCGCCCGCATTTTCCACGGCCACGAATGGGTCTACGCCACGGAGGTCAAAAAGACCTTCGGCGATCCCCAGCCCGGCGACGTGGTCACGCTGAAGGATTTCCGCGACCGTCCGATCGGCATGGCGATCTACAATCCCGCCTCGCAGATCGTCGCGCGGCGCTTCTCGCGACGCCGGCAGGACCTTGATGCGGACTTCTTCCTGCGCCGCATCGGCCAATCGATCGAGCAGCGGAAAAACTCCGGCGTCGATGAAACGCTGGCCCGCCTCGTATGGAGCGAGTCGGATGGCCTGCCCGGTCTCATCATCGATCGCTACGGCCCGCACGTCGTGGTGCAGACGCTCACGCTGGCCATGCGCCAGCGCGTCGAACTGATCGTGGCCGCGCTGAAGGAACTCATTTCACCGGAATCGATCATCCTCCGCAATGACTCCCCTGTGCTGAAAGCGGAAGGCATCGATGAAGAAATCACCATGCTTCACGGCGCGACTCCGGGCCCCTTCGTCGTCGAGGCGAATGGCTTGAAGTTCGAGATCGATGTCTTCGACGGCCAGAAGACCGGCCTCTACCTCGACCAGCTCCAATCCCACGCCGAAGTCGCGAAGTTTGCGAAAGGCAAGCGCGTCCTCGATTGCTTCACCAACCAAGGCGGCTTCGCGCTCGCCTGCGCCAAGGCCGGTGCCGCCAAGGTCACCGCCGTGGACATCTCCGAATCCGCCTGCGCCGCCGCCCGCCGCAATGCCGAGCTCAACGGCCTCGAGATCGAAGTCATCGCCCACAACGTCTTCGATTTCCTCAAGCACGCGCAGCCCGAGTATGACCTCATCATTCTCGATCCCCCGAGCTTCACCCGGAACAAGAAGACTCTCATGGACGCCATGCGCGGCTATAAGGAGATCCACCTGCGCTCGCTCAAGCTGCTGGAAAAAGGCGGGATCCTCTCGACCTTCTGCTGCTCCCACCACGCCAGCCGCGAGCTCTTCCAACAAAACCTCGTCGATGCCGCCGTGGACGCGAAGAAGTCACTGCGGCTCGTGATGAACCACGGCCAGCGCCCGGATCACCCCGTGCTGCTCGCCCTCCCTGAAACCGAGTATCTGAAAGGCATCACCGCGGAACTCATGGCCGGAAGATGACCGAGCCGGATCCCTATCGCCCTCCAGCCTCCGGAGTTGACCCGACCGCCGGCAGTCGCTCCTGCCCCGAATGCGGCCATGGGATGGAAGTTGGCGAGGCCACCGGCAGGATCTACTGGACGCCGGAAGGAACCTCCGCACTGCGACGGTTCATCGCCCCTGGCAGGGCTCTCATGGGAGGCTCGTTCCGCATCACCATGACCACGCCCCGTGCACCGGGACATCATTGCCGGAATTGCGGGCTGACGATTCTCAAGATGGCCCTATGACCCGCATCGGCCGACAGATGGCGGATCATTCCATCGAACTCTCCGGCTTTTCTCGTCCTGTGCCCTGGGGCACATACGGAGTGCCATCGTCCCATCGCGTCTCCCAACTCCCCGGAAAACATGAGACGACCCGAACATCTTGGTTTTGCATGAACACGGTCCCCCCTTCTCCTGGCAAACCTACCGGGGTGCCCCACACGGCCTTTTGGAAGGCCTCGGATGTAATCACGTAACCCATCTTCGGGATTTGGAACATTCCCTCCGATGTTTGCACCGCCAAACCCGCGGGAATCCCCCTCACATCCACGACCTGTCCGGTCGCCGGATGGAAAACAAATCCGGGTTGATTCGGAACCGGCTTCGCCAAGGGAAACCCCGAGTCCGCCTCGGGTTGCTTGGGCCGTTCCGGCCGTTGGCTTACCTTGGTAGGCTTCGCCGGCGCTGAGTCCACCACATCGCCATTCGTCCGGCCCCAATGACCACCCCTCTTCGCCGAAGGGAATCCTTCCGTGGAATCCACTCGATCCTTGTGGACCAGCAGAAGCAAAGCCAGCCCCAGCAAGAGTGCGGGCAAGACGTTGGAGTCGATCCTTCTCACGATGCCATCAGACGAAGCACTCCGCTTCCACGTCAAGGCACATCCCGGAACCTGTCCGTAAAATCAATGTCAACGGGTGTCGGCCGGAGCCTCACCGGGGACCTTGATGAAGCGCGGTTCATCCGGCGTTGAAGTGGGATCCTCGATCACCGAACCGGGCTCCAGACCCGTCGCATCGATAATGACTTTGTCGTAAGCACCGTCGTTGGCACCCGGCTTGACATGGGGGCTGGCGATGAATCCCGGCTTGCCCGGAATGAACTCAGCCACCGGAGCGTTCAGCTTTGCGTCTTCCTCGGCAAGTTCTCGCAGGGCCATCTCTTCATTGGCCTTGGCTGCATCCTCGGGCGACATCTTGGGCACTTGGAAGTGCTTCTTCTCCTCCGCCGGATACATGGGATCCGCCACCATCGCGCCCGCAGGAATGCCCCGCACATCGATGATGCTCCCACTGAAAGGACTCTTCACGAAGCCGGGCTTGTCAGCCACCGGCTCGGCCACGGGGAACTTCTTCTCGGCGACCGCAGGACGCTTGCTGGACTTCGTCGCCTTGCCCGTCGGAGCTTCGCCTTTCTCTTCGGCAACGGGAGACGAAGTGGACTCCGCAGACGCCGAAGCGGGAGGCTTCGGTGGAATCGCTGCTTCCTCGCGCTGGCAAGCGAGCGAAGACAAGGCCAAGATTCCCGCGAGTCCGATGAGTTTCATGTCCCTATTCCGTTAGAGTCCACCGTCATCCCGTCAAGCCGTCTGCCACTGACCCTATTATGGCTCCTCCTTCACCTCGTTGGGCTCGTCAGGAAGCTTGAAGAAGCGAGTCTCTCCTTCAGGCGAGCCGGGATCCTTGATGACATCGCCGGGATTGATGCCAGTGGCATCGATGATCTTATTGTCATAAGGGCTGAAAAAGAACCCTTGCTTGCCCGGGACCGGCTTGGCCACCGGGCCATTCCGCCTCACTGCTTCCTCGGCCGTCTTCAGACGAGCAACTTCCTCCTGCTCGGGGCCCATGTCTGGAACACGGAAATACTTCTTCGCGGAAGCCGGAAATGTCGGGTCTGCGACCAGACTGCCAGCCGGAATCCCGCCCACGTCGATTAACTTGCCATTGAAAGGACTCTTCACAAAGCCAGGCTTCACAGCCACGGGCTCGGCCACCGGCGGCTTCTTCTCGGCGACTTCAGGGCGCTCGCTGACCTTGCCCGGCTTGCTCGCCGCCGCGGCGCCCTTCTCCTCTTCGACAGCGGAAACGGCAGGTGCCCCGGATTCCGCGGGGGCCGATCCAGCCGGCTTGGCGGCAGCGGTTTCCTCCTTGTGCTGGCAAGCGAGCGACGACAGAGCCAGAATGCCCGCAAGTCCGATGAGTTTCATGTTCCTATTCCATGATAAGTCGCCGTCATCCCGTCAAGCTATCTGCCGATGAAGCCGGGTGAATGGCCATGGAACGCACAGTTACCGCTGCGCTTCGACCGCTTCATGGAACTCGCCCTCCACGATCCGGAGCGCGGCTACTACGCGCGTCGTATTCGCGGCGTCGGCAAGGGCGGCGACTTCACCACCACGCCGATGCTGACACCCGCACTCGGGAAAGCAGTGGCCGCATGGGCGAAGTCGGCACTGAAGGAAAGCGGCTGCCGCGACTTGATCGAGCTCGGCCCCGGCGAAGGAGTCCTCGCTGAATCCGTGATGAAAGCCTTCCCATGGTGGAGCAAACCACGCCTGCACTTGGTCGAGCGCTCCGTCCCGCTCCGTGAAAAGCAAGCCGTGAGACTCGGCAAGCGGGTGACTTGGCACGATACGATCGAATCCGCGCTCGATGCCTGCGGTGGCAAGGCATGCATCTACTCAAACGAATTCGCCGACGCCTTCCCCGTGCGCCGCTTCCGTCGCGAGGAAAGCGGCTGGAGCGAGCTGTTTCTCGATCCACAGGAAAGCTGGCAACGTTGCGATGAACTGCCGGAGTCCTCCGCCTTCGGACTTCCGCTTTCACCCGGACAAATCGTCGAGGTCACGGAGGCCTATCACGATTGGCTCCACCGCTGGCTGCCGAAGTGGCAGACCGGCCGCATACTCACCATCGACTACGGCACCCCGGTGGAAACGCTCTACCACCGCCGGCCACGCGGCACGGTCCGGGCGTATTTCCGGCAGCAGCGTCTGGAAGGCCCGGCGATCTATCAGAATCCCGGCCGCCAGGACCTCACCGCGGATGTGAATTTCACCGACCTGCAAGCGTGGTCATCCTCACACGTGGAAACCGTGAAACTCACCACCCAGCGCGAGTTCCTCCTACCGCACGCCAACCTCGCCGACCCGGCGGACGCCCACTCGGTGGATGCCGATGGCGCAGGCAGCGCCTTCATGGTGCTGGATCAACTCGTGAAATGAACCGTCCTCAATGCTCCGGAGGCTCCATCCTCCTGATCAAACCATCGATCACCGAATCCACCGACAGCTTGATCCTCTGATTCGCGGCAAGAGCCTGCGGTCCGTCGGGAAGATGGCGCCTCGCATATTCCACCGCTGCCTCCGTCCGCTTCCCGGCTTCAGCCATGAACGCAGCCTCGTCGGCAAGCACCGGCTGAAATGCCTCTCCCACCTTGAGGTGCCAGCGGTCGGAGTCCGCACAATAAACCGCGAGCACCCCGTCTTTTTCGACGCCGAGACGTGTTGCCGTTTCTAACAAATACCCATCCACGCCTCCCGTCGGCGTCTTTGCCAGCACTCGCGCACGGAGCTTCAGGCCGGTGAAGCGCTCGAAGTTGGCGAGCTTGAAGTTGAACGCCTTCGCCCGGTCCCAATCGGTCGGCAGGATCTTGTCGGGATCATCAAACGGAGCATCAGGGCCCGGCTCCCGCGGTCCGTTGTAGCGCTTCGCCGCCGCGGTCATTTTGCCAAACGACTCCTCGCTCACGCGGAATGCATCCGCCTCCCCGCCCACGCGGAGGATCTTCACCTTCATCGTGTCGCCTTGCTCGATCTTGGGAAGAACCTCCAAGCCCCGCACCACGTGGCCGAAGACGCTGTGCAGGAAGTCCAGCCGGTGCACCTCCCGCAGCATGAAGCACCACTGGGAGCCATTCGTGTCGGGCCCGTCATTCGCCATCTGCACCACCCCGGCGCGGTCGTGGCTCAGGGCCGGAGTGATCTCGTCCGGGAACAGGTAGCCCGCATCGCCATCGCCGGTCGCGGTCGGGTCTCCGCCTTGGGCGACGAAATCCTCGACCACCCGGTGAAAGGTGAGCCCGTCGAAAAATGGCGTGCCCTTCTTCGGGCCGAGCGCTCCTTCCGCAAGGCCCACATAGTTCGCGACGGTCATCGGCACCCGCTTGAAATGAAGCTCGGCCACAACCACCCCGCGTGGCGTGGTCACCTCCGCATAGAGTCCGTCCGGAAGAGGTTCGTCCGCTCTGGCGGAAAGCAGCAGAGCGACCGCGGAGAAACCCAAGAGCACTGAGCATTTTCCCATGTCCTCAGGGTCGCGGACTTTCCTCCCGCAGACAATCCCCGGCACCGTGACCCGCCGAATCTGCACCGCCCAACCGGTTTCCCGCCGAATCCCAATGCCGGACTCGTCTTGCCCCGGCGGAAAAACCGCGCATCTTCCGCCTATGCTTCGCGCCGTCCTCGCCCTCATCGTCTCGGTCCTGCCGCTTTCCGCCTTCGAGCTGCCCGCGAAATCGTCCCAGTGCGTCGTCGGCACCGCGAAGGACTGGAACACCTCCACCGTCACGCTGAATACCTACGAAAAGCAGAGCGGCAAGTGGGTGAAGACCGGCGGTCCCTGGCAAGGCCGGCTTGGCCGCGATGGCCTCGTCTGGGGCCTCGGCATCAGCCCGGTTCCCTCCGGCGGACGAATCAAAACCGAAGGCGACTGGCGCGCTCCCGCAGGCGTCTTCCGCATCGGCGGCGCCTGGGGCATTCATCCCAGCATCCAGAAAAATCCCAAGCTCTACTACCGCCAGGTCACCACCCGCGACATGTGGGTCGAGGACCCCGCGTCCCCGAGCTACAACAAGCACCTGGTGCTCGATCACGAGCCCGCCACCGCTTGGGAAAAGAAGCAGCAGATGAAGCAGGATGACTACCCGCATTCGCTCAAGCTCTTCATCGCCCACAATGCCGAGCCGAAGATTTCCCCCGGCCACGGCAGCGCCATCTTCTTCCACATCTGGCGCGGCGAGGGCTCCAAGCCGACCGCAGGCTGCACCACCATGCCGGAAAAGAAGCTCCGCGAGCTGATCGCCTGGATCGATCCCGACAAACAGCCCGTCTACGTGCTCCTGCCGGAAGCCGAATACCAGGCAAAGAAGGCCGAGTGGAAGCTGCCGTAATCTTCAAAACGGAGGCGCGGTAGCCTGCCCCTCGTAGCCTCCAACGGAGTGGGGTGATACCGCGGAATCCATCGAATAATCGGACCCTGCCGGACCACTTCGCATTCTCACGAATGCGCCTACATTCAGAAAGCGATCAAGTCGCATCCTTCTTCGCCGCCACCCCCTGATAAAAGATCGCCAGCACCGGCAAACAGATCGCGATCAGCGCCGTCTGCACCCACCAGTAGCTCGCCCAGCCGCCGTGCTGGTGCTCCACGGTGAAGTCGTAGAGATACTTCCCGAACAGGGTCCCAACCACCGAGCCCACGCCATTGCTCGCCAGCGTCAGCAGGCCCTGCGCCTGCGTCCGCATCGAGGGATCCACCCGCCGGTCCAGAAACAGCTGCCCGGTGATGAAGTAAAGCGTGTAGCACAGCCCGTGCAGCGCGATGCCCCCGATCAGCCATCCCGAGTTCCCCGTTTCCCCCGAGATCGCGAAGAGCGCATAGCGTAGCGCCGAAAGCCCCAGCGCCACCATCAGCACCGTCTTCACCCGGAAGCGCGTCATCACCACCGACATCAGCAACATTGCCACGATCTCGCTGATCTGGCCGATCGTCATCGTTGCGGACGGCTTGTCATTGCCGAGCGCGATCAGATGCATCGGCGTGTGCATGAAAAACACCGCCAGCGGGATGCTGAGCAGCGTGGTGACGGAGAAGAAAACTAGGTGATCGCGCTCCTTTAGCAGGCTGAAGGCATCCAGCCCCAGCAGCGTTCGGAGCGAGCGCGAGTTCCCCATCGGCGGCGTGTTCGGCAGCGAAAACGCGATCGCGGCCCCGGCGAAACGCGTCACCGCCGCTGCATATCCGGCCCCCGGCGAACCCTCGAAGTGGAACACGAAACTGGTCAGCACCCCCGCCGCCATCCACCCCAGCGTGCCGCCCAGCCGCACCACCGGGAATTCCCGTTCACCGGAGCGCAAGTGCACCATCGAGATGCTTGCCAGCATACTCCACATCGGCGCCGCCACGATCGATGCGGACGCGAACAGGCCGAGGAAAAGGCAAGGTGAATTGAACCTCTCCAGCGCCGCGAAAGCCGCAGCAAGCAACACCCCGCTGACCATGCCGATCACCGCAAAGACCTTCTGCGCCGGATAGCGGTTGTCCGCCACCGACCCCACGATCAGCGGCGAGATCAGCGCGGCCAGCGGCGCCGCCATGAACGCATACGCCACCCACTCGCTGCCCAGCCCCCGCGACTTAAGGATATTCGACAGCGCCGGCGTGTAGTAGCCCGGCGACATCCCCAAGAAAAAGAACACCGTCCACAAGCCATGTATGACCGCGAAGGAGGTGCGGGAAGACGTGGGCGCGGACACGGCGCGACGCTAGCGGGCCGATGCCACTGTGCAAGAACGCCCCAGCTCGATTGCGGGACAATTTCCCCAAGGGATGATTCGCAGGCTATCTTGGGAAAATGACCCGTTTGCTAACGACGACGATGTCGGCGCGATTCAACATCCCTTTTTGCGAAACGGTAGGCGATTCCAATGACCATCCCAATCCCTCCAAACAACACGGAGGCAAACGGCCAAATTAACGGACCGCCCGTATCCCCAGAGATTGCAGCGGCGATGAACAACAATAGAGGGATAAGGCACCCCCCTACTCCGCAACCAACGGCCGGGGCAGAGTTGCCGGCTTTCGAACGCTCGCCGTCTGGAGGTCCGGTACCATTGCCTTCGCTTGGCTCGGATTCCGGCGGCTGATAGGGATTAATCATCTTTTGACTGCCGCGAAGCGTAGCCACCACTCTCGCCTGCCAGCAACCAAGCCCTTACAGCTTCCGCTGCCCGTTACCCCGCACCCGGTACTGATAGCTCGTCAGCTCGCGCAGACCCATCGGCCCGCGCGCGTGGAGCTTGTCGGTGGAAATCCCAATCTCCGCACCGAAGCCGAACTCCTCACCATCCGCGAGTCGGGTCGAGACATTGTGGAAGACACAGGCCGAGTCGCAGCCGGACAGGAAGGCGGTCGCCGCCGCATCATCGCCCGTCACGATGGTCTCGGTATGATGCGAGCCATGGGTATTGATGTGCTCGATCGCCTCTTCCAGTGAATCGACAATCTTCACGGACAGGATCAGATCGAGATACTCGGTACCCCAGTCTTCTTCCGTCGCGGGCACGGCATCGATGATCTGGCGGGTGCGCTCGCAGCCGCGGAGTTCGACGCCCTTTTCCACCAGCTCCTCCGCAATCGTGGGCAAGTGGCTCTGCGCAACGGCAGAATGAACCAGCAAAGTCTCCAGCGCGTTGCACACGCCAGTCTTCTGGACCTTAGAGTTGACGGTGAGCTTCACCGCCATGTCGAGGTCGGCAGCCTTGTCCACGAAGAGGTGGCAGATGCCGTCATAGTGCTTGATGACCGGCATCCGCGCCTGCGAGACCACGGTCTCGATCAACCCTTTGCCACCCCGCGGGATGATCAGATCCAGCCACTTGTCCATCTGGCACAACGCACTGACGCTGGAGCGGTCGGTGAAAGGAATGAGCTGGATCGCATGCGCGGGCAGGCCCGCATTCTCGCCACCGGCTTGCAAGGCATCGGCGATGGCGCGGTTGCTATGGATCGCCTCGGAACCACCGCGCAGGATGGTGGCGTTACCGGTCTTGAAGCACAGCACCGCCGCATCGCTCGTCACGTTCGGGCGGCTCTCATAAATGATCCCGATGGTGCCGATCGGCACGCGCACCTGCTGGAGGTGCATGCCATTCGGACGGGTGTATTTCTCCATCACCTGACCGACGGGATCGGGCAAGGCGATGACCTGGTCGATGCCATGCGCGATCGCTTCCACCTTCGCGGCGTCCAGCTTCAGGCGCTCCAGCATCGGCTTCGCGAGCCCCTTCGCTTCGCCCGCGGCAAGATCGAGGGCGTTGGCGGCGACAATCTCGGCCGTGCGCGCGCGCAATTCGGCGGCCATCGCCTTGAGAATCTCGTTCTTCTGCTCCGTCGTGAGTTGGGAAAGCTTGTACGAGGCCGCGCGCGCGTTGCGGGCCAGCGTTTCCACGGCGGAGAAGACTTCGGCGTCGGTCATGGGGTCGGACTAAAGGCAGGTGGGCCCGGAATGCAAAATTTGAAAGGCGGGAATCGTGCCGTCGTTGGCACTAAAGGCTTATTACTGGGCGTTCGCTGCGAAACGGGTCGAAACGCCCTTTTCCCCGGCGAGGATGGCAGCGAGCCGCTCCGGCTTGCGGCCGTGGGCGATGTGAACGGTGATCCCGGCATCGACGGAATTCTTCACCGCCTGCAGTTTCGAGGCCATTCCACCGATCGAAAAGCGGCCCCGCTCGTCCTTTGCGAAACCGAGCACCGCATTCACGTCCGGCACATCCTCGACGAGTTCATTCGTCTCCGGCGAAAGCAGTCCGTCCACCGAAGTGAGCAGCACCAGCGTCTTCGCGCCGAGCAGCGCGGCGACCTGCGAGGAAAGCATGTCATTGTCACCCACCCGGAGTTCTTCCACGGCCACCGAGTCGTTTTCGTTGATGATCGGCACGATGTTCGGCTCCGCGAGCAAGCGGTGCAGCGTGTCCGAGACATATTGCCGGCGCTCCGGCGTCTGGAGGTCCGCAGCCGTGAGCAGGACTTGGGCGACCGCCAGATTGAAATTCTGGAACAGCGACCCGTAGGTATGCATCAGCCGCGCCTGACCGACGGCCGCACAGGCCTGCTTGGTGGTCAAATCGCTCGGATAGCCGCCGAGCCCGAAAGCGGAAACACCCGCGCCGACCGCACCGGAACTGACCAGCAGACAGCGGTGCCCGCTCTCCACGAGCCCGGCGATGGCGGTGACGAGACGGACCAGCGAGGCACCATCGAGCGTCCCATCGCTCGCGCGAGTCAGGACGCCGGTGCCAGCCTTGATGACAGTGAGAGTTTCCATGTCGGCGGAAATGCGGGGCGCGGCTATGGCCGGAAATCCCCCCGGAGGCCATCGCAAAGCGTGGCAACGGGTCCTGCCTCCCTATTTCCCCTCGGGGTCGTGCCCCGCCCGCCGCCTCGCTTCCCGCACTCGCTCGCGTTCCTTGTAGCGACATCCCCGGCAACGGACCGCCGTCGAGTAGTAGGGAGCCTTTACCACCTCATAGTACCAACGCTGGCTCTCCGCCGACCACGTGCAGAGCACCCCACAGTCCTTGCAGAGGAAGGACAGGGCCCTGAAGAACGACGGCGGACGACACCAAGAACCGCCGAAGTTCACCAAGTCGGGATCGACCGGAATCGCGTCGGCGGGAATCTCGGAAGCCTGCTTGATCCAGCCCCGTTCCAGCAGCTTCGCGATCCGTCCCTCCCGGAAAACGGTGGTCCGTCTGGCCTCGGACTTGGATCTCCGGCGGGTCATTTCAGGCAGGCTATTCCGAAACCCGCCCGCCCCGCAACCCGCTCTTGCCCCCTCGCCCCGTCGCGTTTACAGCCGCCCGCATGAACTCGTTCCCGCCGCCCGGTGACAAGAAGGCGCTCGAAGAAGGCCTGGTGTTCACCCCGAAGTTCGATGCCGATGGCCTGGTCCCGGCGATGGCGATCGACGCCACCACCAAGGAGCCGCTGATGCTCGCCTACATGAATGCCGAGTCGCTGGCGCTCACCTTGGAGCTCGGCGAAGCCGTCTACTGGTCCCGTAGCCGGAAGGAAATCTGGCACAAGGGCAAGACCTCCGGACAGATCCAGAAAGTCGTCGAAATCCGCACCGATTGCGACCAGGACGCCCTCGTCGTTTACGTCGAGCAAACCGGCGGCGGCTGCTGCCACACCGGCCGGAATGACTGCTTCTACCGCAAGGTCGCCGGACGCAACCCCGAGGGCGGAGCCCTGCTTGCCTTCAAAAACGAGCAATGAACTTGGGAAAAAGGGCCGGAAATTCGCAAATTTCGCGGTTGCAATCGCCGGACCGTTCCCCTAGTTCTCCCGCCCCTCGCGCCTCCGGGTGCCGGGAACAGCCATTTTCAAGTAAGGAGGACCGCCATGGACATCATCAAAAAGATCGAGCAGGAGCAGCTTAAGACCGACATCGCCGACTTCAACGTGGGTGACACCGTGAAGGTCCACACCCGGGTCGTCGAAGGCGGCAAGGAGCGCGTCCAGATCTTCGCAGGCATCGTGATCGCCCGCCGCGGCACCAGCGTGAATGCCTCCTTCACCGTCCGTAAGATTTCCTACGGCGAAGGCGTCGAGCGTGTGTTCCCGCTCCACACCCCGCGTATCTCCAAGATCGAAGTGGTCAGCAAGGGCAAGGTCCGCCGCGCCAAGCTTCACTACCTCCGCAACCGCGTCGGCAAGAAGGCCATGCAGGTCAAGGCCGCCGACAAGGCTTGATCCATCTCGGGATTCCCCTTTCCAAAACGCGCCACGGTTCATCCGCGGCGCGTTTTTTTCATTCCGGGATAGAGAGTGGAACACTTGCCCCTTGGCGGTGGCGGGCGGATGACCAATGCTCCCTCTCGTGCGCCGCGTCCCCATCCTTGCCGTGATTCCCCTGACCATCGGGGTGATCGCCGTGCCGTGGTGGGCATGGACGAAGGACATGGATTTCACCAAGCCGCCGAGCGATTTCCAGCTCCGCCGGATTCGCGCCGACACCGCGGCCGCGCTTTCCAAACCGAAGCGCGACAAGCCTTCGAATACGGCCGAGGAGGTACAACAGCGCGACGTGCAGTCTCCGATCAAGCCGCCGCCGGTGATCGACCCCGGCGATCCCCATGCCCCGGCTGCGCTCGATGCCTTCCGTGAGAACACCGACAAGGGCGCCCAGGCGCTGATCCAGCTGGCAGTGTATTTGGAGGAGCAGGGCGGAAATGCCCGCGCCTTGCTGGCGTGGGAACGGGTAATCGACTCGTGCAAGCCGGACGATTCCCAGCGCGCCGCGGCCCTCGCCGGCATCCAGCGTCTGCGTCCGTCGGTGGCGCCGTGGGCCGCCGATCCCCTTGCCAAGCCACTGGTGCTGGAGGCGGTCGTGGGCCAGGGAACTCCCCATCCTGCGCTGGACGCCCTGCTGGAGGAGGCCTCACGGATCGCCGCGAGCTCGTCCGCGGGTCTGGTGAAATTCGTCCCCCGCGTGGATTTGCCGGACACTCCGGACCAGAAGAAGAAGGAAAAACCGAAGCCCAAGCCGAAGCCAAAACCCAAGCCGAAGGGCAAGGAAAAGGACAAAGCCGCCGAACCTGCCGAGCCACCGGCACCGCCTGCTCCACCACCGCCTCCGCCGCCTCCCCTTTCCCTGCAAATCCTGACGGATGGCGATACCGTGAAATCGACCGGCATGGTCGAACTCGCGCTGCCGGAAGATCCGACCGAACTGCGGCGCGAAATCCTGCGCGGGATTTACCGCTTGGCGGCTTCGCAGATCGCAGCGAGCACCGACTTCAATCCGCCCGACCCCCTCTCCGATACCGATGATCCGGTTCCCGCCCTGTCGGCGCGGATCACGCGACTGGGTTGGTCGGAGTTCGGAAAATCGCTGCAGGCGACGGATCGGCCCTAAGAGAACACTGGACGCACCCGTTTCTCCGGGGAAGCTTCGCCAGATGATCCGTTCCCTCCTTCTGATGCTCGCCGCGAGCCCGCTGCTCTGTGCCGATCCGGCACCGGCGGAGCCCGGCAAGAAAGGCGGCGCATTCGGCCCTGACGAGTCCGCCGAGCCCGTGTCCCCTGTCGAGCCGGGCACCCTGCCCGCCCCCGACCAACCGGTCGCTCCCGCCGAGCCGGCGATCAAGGAACTGGACGCCGATCGCGTGCAGATCGGTGAGGTGATCCTGAACAAGAAGACCCGCGAAATCCGCTTTCCCGCCGCCGTGAATATGGCCGGCGGTGAACTGCTGGAGTTCGCGCTGGTCCACACCAATGGCAAGGTCCACGAGTCGCTGCTGGTCACGGACGTGTCCGCCACCCCCATCAATCTCGCCTTCAAGCTGCTGCGCTATCCTGCCTCGGAAGAACTCTACGCGATCATCGAGAAGGACGGCACCATGTCGAACGAGTTCCCGAAAGTGGCGGACGACGTGAAAGCCGGAGCCCGTCTCAAGATCAGCGTCGAATGGGAAGACGCCGGCAAGAAGCGCACCGCCAGCATCAACGACTGGATCGCCCACGGCACCACCGGTGAGCAAATGCCCGCTGCCGATCCATGGGTCTATGGCGGCTCCCGCGTCCGCGATGGCAAGTTCGTCCCGGACGTCACCGGCGACTACATCGCGATCTACCTCAGCAATGCCGCGCTGATCAATTTCTCCGGCAAGGACAACAATTCCGACGAGGTGTGGTTGCCCTTTCCCAAGCGCGTGCCACCGGAGGGCACCAAAGTCACCGTCATCATCACACCCCAACAGCAGAAACCTGCCGCCAAAAAATGAAGTCCGCCGTTTGTCTCGCCTTCGCCTCCACCATCGCGCTCGCGCCAGCGCAGGAGAAGAAGAGTAACCCTTACCTGTCCCTGCAGGTCGAAATCAAGCAGGCCATCGCCCGCGGCAATGCCTTCCTCGCCAAGCAGCAGCAGGAAGACGGCCACTGGGACCAGGCGGATCTGCCCGCTTTCACCGCGCTCGCCCTGACCGCCGGCGCCCGTGACCCGGGTCGCCCGTCGCAGACCGAGCTGCCGCCGAATATCGCCAAGGGCTTCCAGTGGCTGCTCAAGCAGCAGAAGGAAGACGGCGGCATCTACAACAAGGGCCTCTCGGTCTATAATACCGCCACCTCTGTGACCGCGCTGACCGCGGGCGGCCTCGAGGAATTCGAGCCTGCAATCGTGAAGGGCCGCAAGCACCTGATCGACCAGCAGTGGGACATCGGCCAGAAGAAGGAGACCGACAACCTGAACGACGGCGGCATCGGCTACGGTTCGAAGAACGACCACACCGACCTCTCGAACACCTATCTCGCGATCGAAGCGCTCGCGCTTTCAAAGAAAGTCGTCGAAGACGGCAAGCACGGCGACCAGCCCGATCTCGACTGGAAGGCCGCGCTGGTTTTCCTGTCGCGTTGCCAGGCCATCGACAGCCCGACCGCCTTGCCGGAAAGCGCCCAGTCGGACCAGAACAAGGGCGGCTTCCGCTACGCCCCGACCGAGTCGAAGGCCGGCGAAGACAAGCTGCCCGACGGCCGCACCGCTCTTCGCTCCCATGGATCGATCACCTACGCCGGCCTGCTCTCGCTCATCTACGCCAAGCTCGGCCCGGATGATCCGCGCGTGAAGGCCGTGAAGGAGTGGCTCGGCAAGAACTACACCCTCACCGAGAACCCCGGCATGGGCTCGCAGGGCCTCTATTATTACTATCAGACCATGTCGAAGGCCCTGTCCGCCGCGAACATCGACAAGCTGGAACTCGCCGACGGCAAGAAGGCCGACTGGCGCAACGATCTCGCCAACGCCATCCTCAGCAAGCAGGGTGCGGATGGCTCGTGGACGAACGAAAACGCCCGCTGGATGGAGTCGAATCCCATCCTCGTCACCGCCTACACCGTGATGTCGCTGGAGCAGATCTACTACTCCATCCCGAGCGAACCGTAAGCCACCGGGAGCGCGGGATTCATCCCGCCCGGAAGATTCAAGGGAGTGCGGATCCGTCCGCGCTCCCTTTTTCATTGCGACCAAAACCTCACATTCCGTGGGCGCGTTGGTGACAACAATCCAATTACCGGAACGACACCTCGTATCCCCGCTCCTTGCGGAACTTCTTCAAAAACCGCGGCAGCCACGTCGGCCTCCGCAGGCGCCGTGAAATCCGCCGCCGCGCCTCAAACCAATCCGCGATGCCCGCCCACAGCCCGAGCGACCCGCCATGGGCAATGCCGTCCGGCAGCTCGTAGCCGAGCAGCTTCATCCGCCGCGCCCGTTCGCCCGAAACGTATTCCCGCGCCCAGGCGCGGCGATACCAGTTCGAGAGCTCCTTCTTCCACGCGTCGCGGCTGTCCGGCGAAATCTTGTTGTAGCGCTTCACTCCCGTCGGATCGCCCAGGGTGCCACCCGTCGAGGTGACCAGATCTTCCCCCAGCACAGCGGCGAGATTCTCCCAGCCAAGATAAGCACCGAGGCGCGTCAGCTCCGCAGCCGGATCCGTCACGAGATCCTCATACTTGATCTGGAAAACGCGGTCGCCGTGCTTTTCACAGAAGTCCTGAAGCCGCTGCTGACCCTCGTGCAAGTCAATGCCGAATTCATCCGGACACCAGCGGCCCTTGCGAAAGGTCGAGGACACCGACGACGCCACCGCGACCGGATGCCGCCACAGCACGATGAACTTCGCGTCCGGAAAGGTCGCCAGGATTTCCTCCCCGATCAGCGTGTAGCGCGGCGTCTTGTCGAGGAACCACTCCTTGCCGCCAGCGAGCCCGTCGTAAATGCCGAGCATCAGCTCGCGAACCCCCTTCCGGTAGGCCTCGTCGTAGCCGTCCCACGCCTTGCGCATGTCGGCAGCGGCCGTTTCCACCAGCGATTCCCAGTAGGTCGCCTTGCGGGTCATCGCCTCGTCATCCCCCAGAAAGCGCAGCAGCAGGCTCGGCTCGCCGAGGGTCGCGCATTTCCCGCTCATCAAGAGCAGCCGCTGCAGCAGGGTCGATCCCGCGCGCGGCAACGACAGCAGGAAGACCGGGCGGGTCATGGGCGTTGGTAGCCGAAGTAGGCGATCTCGTCGGCGAAAGTCTCGGCGATGAAGTCGCTCAGCTTGTCATCGTAGTACTGCGCCGCACTTCCACGATCGGAGCGATTCCGCACCGGCAGCTCCACGGTCGGGATTTCGAGGCGCTCGCAGACCTTCTGGAAATCCTCGTTGAGGTGCTCGTAGCGGATGATGAAATCGACATTCGCGAACGGCGGCTTCCCCGCGTCGGTCGGCAGGGCGAAATACTCGCGCAGCGGGCGAACCTCCTTTTCCACGAACTTCCGGAACTTCTTCGCGTTCCACTCGGTCTCCCGGCGATGCGGCGAGAACCAGAAAGAGATCATCCGGTCCCAAGGATTCCGGACGCAGGCGAACTTGAAAAAGCCGTCCGCCTCCTCCTTGCCCAGCTCGCGGTAGTAATCTGCCAGCACCGAGTGCTTCACCAGATCGCGGCCCTCGGAGCGCACCTCAAAGCGCTCCACCCCATCCTGGCCGCCGCTGGCAACGATCCGATCCTCGGAGTAATCCCGCAGGATGTTCTGGATCGAGTTGCCCGCAGTCTTCGGGATGTGGACGAAGAGGAAGCGTTTCTGGAGGGAAATCATGGCGGACGCTTGCCCAGCCTTCCCGAACCAAGCGGCAGTGGTCAAGGCCGGTTCCTGAAAGCGGCGACGACCGGCGACCGCTCGCCGCGAAGAAAGGTGTCGGACCCGCCCCATTCCTTGGACAACTCGTGATGCTCGAAAACCGACGCGACGGATCGATCGCATCACCCGATTTCGAAGAGACATGAGAAAGGTTCCTTGAACGGCGTTTTACTGACGGAACTGGTTCATTGACACGGGGTTCTTCGTCGCTAGCCTCGCGCGTCCGCGCCCGAGGGACCCACGACCTTTTCGTCGTCCCCATGCGCCTTTCCACAGTTAACCTACTCCACGAACTACAGATGGCTACCGTGAAGAAGTCCGCCAAAAAGGCGGCCAAAAAAGCGCCCGCTGCCAAGGGCACCAAGTACGTCTACACCTGGGGCAACGGCAAAGCCGATGGCAACGGGTCGATGAAGGCCCTCCTCGGCGGCAAAGGCGCGAACCTCGCGGAAATGACCCGCATTGGTCTGCCTGTGCCTCCTGGATTCACCGTGACCACCGAGGTCTGCACCTACTTCTACGCCAACAAGAAGACCTACCCGTCCTCCCTGCAGGCTCAGATGGAAGCTGGCGTGAAGAACATGGAGAAGATCATGGGCTGCAAGTTCGGCGATGCGAAGGGCCTCCCGCTCCTCGTGGCCGTGCGCTCCGGTGCCCGCGATTCCATGCCGGGCATGATGGACACCATCCTCAACCTCGGCCTCAACGACGAGACCGTGAAGTCCCTCGCCGCCGTCACCAAGAACGAGCGCTTCGCTTGGGACTGCTATCGCCGCTTCGTCCAGATGTATGGCGACGTCGTTCTCGGCGTGCAGAAGACCGAAGGCGAAGACCACGAGCCTTTCGAGGTCGTGATCGAAGAATTCAAGCACGAGAAGTATCACAAGGACATCATCGACTCCGACCTCACGGCCGATGACCAAAAGGAACTCGTGAAGCGCTTCAAGGCGCTCGTGAAGAACCGCACCGGCAAGGGTTTCCCTTCCGATCCTTGGGAGCAGCTCCGCGGTGCCGCCGGTGCCGTGTTCAGCTCTTGGATGAATGACCGCGCGATCGTGTATCGCCGCAAGTACAACATCCCTGCCGAGTGGGGCACCGCCGTGAACGTGCAGGCGATGGTCTACGGCAACACCGGTGACACCTCCGGTTCCGGCGTGGCCTTCACCCGTAACCCCGCCAACGGCGTGAACGAATTCTACGGCGAGTTCCTCGTGAACGCGCAGGGCGAAGACGTCGTCGCCGGTGTCCGCACCCCGGATCCGGTCGCCCTCATGAAGAAGGCGATGCCGAAGCCCTTCGCGGAACTGATGAAGGTCCGCGCCATCCTTGAGAAGCACTTCAAGGACGTGCAGGACGTCGAGTTCACCGTGCAGGAAGGCAAGCTGTTCATGCTTCAGACCCGTAACGGCAAGCGCACCGCTGCTGCCGCGCTGAAGTTCTCCATGGACATGGTGAAGGAAGGCCTCATCGACTGGAAGACCGCCGTTCTCCGCAACCCGGCCGACCAGCTCGACCAACTCCTCGCCCCGATCTTCGACCTCGCCGAAGTGAAGAAGGCAAAGGAACTCGCCAAGGGTCTCCCGGCCGGCCCAGGTGCCGCTTCCGGTAAGATCTACCTCAACGCCGACCGCGCCGCGGCCGCCGCTGAAAAGGGTGAGCGCGTCCTCCTCGTCCGCAACGAAACCTCTCCGGAAGACCTTCGCGGCATGATCGCTGCCGAGGGCATCCTTACCGCCAAGGGCGGTGTTTCGTCCCACGCCGCTCTCGTCGCCCGCCAGATGGGCAAGGTTTGTATCTGTGGTGCCTCCACCATCGATATCGACTATGACAAGAAGACCGTGAAGGTCGCAGGTGAAACCTTCAAGGAAGGTGACTACCTCTCGATCGACGGCACCAGCGGCACCGTTTACGGTGGCGAGCTGAAGACCGCTCCTTCGGAAATCATCACCGGCATCGTCGATGGCGACAAGGTGGCGAAGAAGACCGAGAAGTTTAAGAGCTTCCTCAAGCTCATGGAATGGTGTGAGCAAGCCACCAAGATGGCCGTCCGCACCAATGCCGACACCCCGGAGCAGACCCGTATCGCAGTGGCCTTCGGCGCTGTCGGCATCGGCCTGACCCGTACCGAGCACATGTTCTTCGAAGGTGACCGCATCGACGCGATGCGCGAGATGATCCTCGCCACCACGCTGGAAGCCCGCAAGGCCGCCCTGGCCAAGCTCCTTCCTTACCAGCGCGAGGACTTCACCGGCATCTTCAAGACCCTCAAGGGTCTGCCGGCCACCATCCGCCTCCTGGACCCGCCGCTCCACGAATTCCTTCCTCACACGAAGGAGCAGCAGCTCGATCTCTCCAAGAAAATCGGCGTGCCGGTCGAGAAGATCATCCAGCGCGTGCACGACCTGCACGAGTTCAACCCGATGCTCGGCCACCGCGGCTGCCGCCTCGGCATCGCCTACCCGGAAATCACCGAGATGCAGGCCCGCGCCATCTTCGAAGCCGCCGCTGACGTGGCGAAGAAGAAGATCGCCGTGAAGCCTGAGGTGATGATCCCGCTCGTCGGTTTCGGCAAGGAGTTCGAACTCCAGGCCGCCATCGTCCACAGCGTGGCGAAGGAAGTCATGGCCGAGAAGAAGGTCAGCTTCGAATACCAGGTTGGCACCATGATCGAAGTCCCACGCGGTGCCCTCACCGCCGACGAGATCGCCAAGGGCGCCGAGTTCTTCAGCTTCGGCACCAACGACCTCACCCAGACCGCTCTCGGCATCAGCCGTGACGACATGGGCGCGTTCCTCATGCCATACATCGAAAGCGAAGTGTTCTCCAAGAACCCGTTCGCCACCCTCGATGCGACCGGCGTGGGCCAGCTCATGGAAACCGCCGTCACCAAGGGCCGCAGCACCCGTCCGAACATCAAGCTCGGCATCTGCGGTGAGCACGGTGGTGATCCGGACTCCGTGAAGTTCTGCCACAAGCTCGGCCTGAACTACGTGTCCTGCTCGCCATACCGCGTGCCCGTCGCCCGCCTCGCCGCTGCCCAGGCCGCGATCGAAGAAGGCAAGGGTGCCGCTCCGGCAAAGAAGGCTGCCAAGAAAGCCGCCAAGAAGGCTCCTGCGAAAAAGGCAGCCAAGAAGGCCGCAAAGAAGAAGTAAGCCGCAAGGCTAGCTTCCTCAGCTAGATATCAAAAGCCGCCCCGGGAAACCGGAGCGGCTTTTTCGTTCTGCTACTGGTGGGGGAAAGTTACCTAGGCGTATCAGCATTCGGCGCGAACTGCGGCGTCACCGCGGGCCATGAGAGCTTCGCATTCGGATACGACGGGCTGCCCGCGGCGAGGACCCCGGTCGCCGGGTTGAAGCTGAGCGGCTTCTTCAGCAGGAAGACGTAAGCATCCAGCCCCGCTCCTTCCTGGCTGACGGTAGTTTGCACGCCGCCATTCGGGAGGATGACGCGTTCGGTCGAGGTGAAGGAGCCACTGGCCCTGAGAGTGAAGTTCAGCGCATTGCCCGCCGATACCTGAAGCACGCCATTGTTCCAGATCAAGTCGGTCATCACGTCGTTGGCATCGGTCGGATCGATGGACTTCAGCGAGGATCCGCCCGACCACGTGATGGTGGTGGCCACGTCGGGATAGTGCACGCCGGTGGCAGTGACGGTGCCGGTGCAATCAGCCATGTTCGAAAACACCACGCCGAGGTACTGCGGCGTCATTTCCGGCATGCCGCGGGAGCCATGGATGTCGCCGCGGAATTTCACGTTCAGGTCCATGGTCGCACTGAGCGCCCCTTCGCCGGCAACCTCGTATTTGAAGGGAACCGTCCACTCGGTGATCGGGACCTTGTTACTATAGGAATAGTAATTCTTGCTCTTCACCACCTGGATTTCCCCGCGCGGCGGATTCTTCGGCGTGCGGATGACGATACCATCGTAGTGATGCCAGCGCTCCACCTTCATCACCTGGCCACCCCACAGCACGCTGCGCTGCGATTCACCCGGATCGGGACCGAAGTCACCCTCGATCAGGTATTTGCTGAAGGGCTCGGTTTCATAGGGAGCTTCGGCGAGCACGCGCATCACCGATGGCAACAGGATGTGGCCCGGCGTCGTCGCGTGGCTATACCACACGAGTTTCGCATTCGGCCGACCTTGGTTTGAGTATTGCGGGCTGGGATCATAGTCGTAGCCGTTCTGCGCCATCCACCAGCGGATCGCATCGAGCGAGAACGAACGCTCCTTCGGCACCGAGATCGGCGGCTCCTGATTCGTGCCCAGCAGACGATCAAAGATCTTCAAACACGGCGTCCCGCTGTGATCACCGGAAAGCCAATCCCAGCTCACGAACGAGCCCGCATTCGCTGCGATGAAAGCATTCCCGATATCCGGATCGCCACCGAAGCAGGCATCAAGCACGACAATGGAATGCGGCGCGAAGTGCATGCGCTGGCGGATGAACTTCGCAGTGACGGCGTATTGCGGGACGGTCTCGCCCTTTACGATGCCCAGCCGTAGCTCGCCGGAATTGCGCATCTCGGTGTAAATGGGCCGCGAAACCGCCTTGGCATACTCACCGGTGACGATCATCACCCCCAGCTTCACGCCCTTCTCATCTTCATAAGGAACACCGTGTGCGTGCCAGAAGAGCACCCCGAGTGGCGAGCTATCCGGAGCCCACGATACGATCTCCGGAACCGTGGTGATGAGGTAGTTCGTGGTATTGTAGCCCTTGCCACTCAGCCAGCCGGCGATGGTCGGCGCGGAGTTCGGAAAACGCGACTCCAATGAGAACGCCGTCACTGCAGTATTCTTGCCTGGCAGATCACCGATGGGGGCGACCTTCGGGCCAAACGTCACTTCTTCCTTCGGAAGCTCGGCGGCAGCCATCGGCATCGGAGTGCCGCCATCTGCCGAGGTGCGCGGCTTTTGCATCAGCACGCACACCTCGCCATCGGCGAACTTGACGCAGATGTTCCCCACCACGGATTCGGCCCAGGCATCCACCACGTTCGGCTGCGATTTCGCCCATGCGATGAGGTTCGCGCGGAAGGTCGCGGGTGGCAGGCCATCCCACTGGATCATCTTCGTGCCAGCCACCGTCAGCAGATCGACCTTCACCGATTCTGCCACAGGTTGTCCGTAGGACAGCGTGATGAGATCCGGATCGGAGAGCTCCACCGCAGGCACCGTGGTCTCGGTGCCGGTGCGGACCCGGGCGAAGCACCTGCTACCCGGCTGTCGCGGCAGGCGAAAAACAAGCCTCGCCTCACGACCATCGGTCGCACAGGCGAGCATCTGCCGCCATGGTGCAGGCGAGGAAAGATCGCCGCTGATTTCCAGCACCGCGCATCGCGTCCCGGTCGGCACGGTGGCATCCACCTCGAAGCGGCCGAGCGAGTCTATGCACGTGCCAGTGGTGACGGGGTTCGCAGCATTCGCGCCGAGGCAAAGGCCGAGCGCTAGGGAAAGAACCTGGAGGAGTTTCATGAGGGCCGGGACCATGTGCCTCCGGGCAGCCCCTCGTAAATGGGTCGAAAGGTGCAAAGGCCCCGCCTTCACAAGCATGGGAATTCGCCCCATATATACCCCATGGAATCGCGCTCCGGCCAAGTTCTCCCGCCATCCGCCATGGGTGGCGACTGGTTTCGCGTGCTCTTCGAGCGCAGCGCCGACGCCATGACCTTGATCGATCCGGAGACAGGCCGCTTCATCGACTGCAATGAAGCCTCAGCGGAAGCCATCGGGGCGAAGAACCGCGAGGAAGCACTGGGACTTTCGCCACCATCCCTCGCGCCTGAGTTCCAATCGGATGGACGGCCATCCACCGAAGCCGTGGTGGAACACACGCGGCTGACGCTGGAGAAAGGCAGCCATCGCTTCGACTGGCTGATGAAGAGGCTCGATGGAATCGTCACCCGCGTCGATATCGTGGCCACCGTGATGGAGTCAGAAGGACGCAGAGTCATTCTAACCGTCACGCGCAATGTGGAGCACAGCAAACGCATCGAGGAAGACCTCCGCGTTTCCGAGTCACGCTGGAGCCGCGTTTTCGAACAGGCCCCGATCAGCATCCAGATCTTCTCGCCCGATGGTGCCAGCCGCCGGGTCAATGCCGCCTTCCGCAAGCTTTTCGAGCCGGTGATGCCGGACCTCAGCGAGTTCAACATCCGCCGCGATCCACAGCTCAAGGCCGCAGGCCTCAGCAATCACATCGAACGCGCCTTCAACGGAGAAGTAGTCAGCATTCCCTCGATCCCCTTCGAGATGCGCATCGGCGAGAACCAGCCCGCCAAGGGCGTCCGCTGGATCGGCTCCACCATGTTCCCCGTGGTCGATCCCGACAGCGGGCAGCTCGTCGAAGTGGTCTGCGTTCACGAAGACGACACTGCGCGCAAACAAGCCGAGATCGCGATCCAGGAACTGAACCAATCGCTTGAGTCGAAGTTCGCCGAGCGCACCACCGAGCTGCGTGAATCCGAGAAACGCTTCAAGGCTCTCTTCGAACACTCACCGGTCGGCATGGCGCGCGTCGATTGGGAGGGCAATTTCCTCGAGGTGAACTCGTCCTTCGCCCAAGTCGTAGGCTACACGCCGGATGAGGTGGCCAAAATGAGCTACTGGGACATCACCCCGCCTGAATACAACGACGACGAGAACCAGATCCTCGAGTCGGTAAAGGTCAATGGACACTTCGGCCCCTTTGAAAAGGAATATGTCCACCGCGACGGGCATCGCGTGCAGATCACCATCAGCGGCATGCTCATCGAGCGCGAAGGCGGGCACTACGAGCTATGGGGAATCACCCAGGACATCTCCATTCGCAAGCGCGCGGAAGAGGCTTTGCGTGCATCGGAAAAGAAGTTCCGCACCCTCTTCGAGGAGTCTCGCCAAGGCGTGATGATCCACGACGAGAACACCTTCTTTTCCGAAGTGAATCCCGCCGCAGCAGCGATGTTCGGCCATGACCCATCCTTCTTCGTCGGACGCCATCCTTCCGAACTGGCGCCCGAGTATCAGCCAAGTGGCGAGCTTTCCGAAGTGGTCGCGAAGCGCGAAATCCAAAAGTGCCTCGCCACCGGCACCGCGCGCTTCGACTGGACCCATCGTCATCGCGATGGCCGCGACATATCAATCGAGGTCGTATTGAGCCGCATCCCGCAAGGCGACAAGAACTTCATGCAGGCAGTCGTCATCGACATGACCGAACGCAAGCGCGCCGAGGAAGAACTGAAGCGCGCCTTGGAACGCGAACGCGAACTCAGCCAGCTGAAGAGCAACTTCGTCTCGATGGTCTCCCACGAGTTCCGCACCCCGCTCGGCATCATCCAGTCCTCGGCGGAAATCCTCGACGACTACCTCGACCAGCTCGATCCGGCCGAGCGCCGCGAGCAGCTCGTTTCCATCATCAAGAACTCCCGCCGCATGGCCGGCCTGATGGAGGACGTGCTCCTGTTAGGCCGCCTCGACTCCGGACGTATGGAATTCGTTCCCGGTCCGCTCGATCTCGCGGGCCTCTGCCGACGCATGGTCGATGAGGTGCGCTCGACCACCGACGCGCGCTGTCCCATCGAATTCTCCACCCGCGATCTGCCAACGACAGCTTTGGCAGACGAAAGCCTCCTGCGCCACATCCTGCTGAACCTCCTCAGCAATGCCGTGAAGTATTCACCGCCCGGAGATCCCGTGATGTTTCGCGCCACGCGCAATGGCGACTCACTTGTATTCGTGGTCCGCGATGAAGGCATCGGCATCCCGGAACAGGACCTGCCCGCGCTCTTCGAAACCTTCCGTCGCGGCTCGAATGTCGGCCAGACGCCCGGCACCGGTCTCGGCCTCGTGATCGTGAAGCAGAGCGTGGAGCTGCATCGCGGCTCCATCTCGGTCGAGAGCTCTGAGAACGACGGCACCACCTTCACCGTCGAGATCCCCTTTTCCCCAGCCTGATTGACTCATGAAAAAGACGATCCTCATCATCGAAGACGAGCCCGAGATGCGCCGAAATCTGGCGACCATCCTGCGCTTGGAGCAGTTTCACCCGCTCGTCGCCGAAAACGGCCGCATCGGTGTCGAAACCGCGCTGCGGGAAAAGCCGGACCTGATCCTCTGCGACGTGATGATGCCGGAACTGGATGGCTACGGCGTGCTCCGTGAACTCCGAGCCGACACCGCGACCGAGGCCACGCCGTTCATTTTCCTCACCGCCAAGGGCGAGAAGCCGGACATCCGCTCCGGCATGAACCTCGGCGCCGACGACTACCTGACCAAGCCGGTCGCCAAAGCCGACCTGCTCGATGCAATTTCCTCCCGCCTCACCCGCGCCGGGCAGACTGCGGTCACGGCATTCGATCCCGATTTCAGCTCTTCCGCTCCCCTCGAAGCCGCTTTCAGCCTGACCCCGCGCGTCGCGGAAACCCTCCTCTGGCTGGCCCAGGGCAAGACCAACGGCGACATCGCCACCATCCTCGGCATCAGCGAGAGCACGGTTAAAAAGCATGTGCTCGAGATTTTCACGGCCCTGAACGTGGAAACCCGCACCGCCGCCTGCCTGCTGGCCGTCGAGGCACTGAGCGCGAATTAGTCAGATTCCTTCA
Organism: Luteolibacter sp. Y139; assembly: GCF_038066715.1. Taxonomy (NCBI): domain Bacteria; kingdom Pseudomonadati; phylum Verrucomicrobiota; class Verrucomicrobiia; order Verrucomicrobiales; family Verrucomicrobiaceae; genus Neoluteolibacter; species Neoluteolibacter soli. The sequence continues at coordinate 1,096,931 of NZ_JBBUKT010000001.1, forward strand.
CCGGTCCGGATTTCCCGCTCATGGAACGGAAAAATTTCCGTCACCAATTTTCATTTCGATTAAACCGACAGCGGATAAAGGTCGTAGCAAGTACGGTGGAAGAACGCCAAGAAGCCCAGGACTTGGAGGAATTCGTCACGGCAATGACCAATTGTCAGGCGGACTTGTTCGTGTTCATCCGGATGCTTTGCGGCGACTCTCACCTCGCCGCTGACATTCGGCAGGCCGTGAATGTCACGCTCTGGCGGAAGCGCGACGACTTCACCTTGGGCACCAATTTCCGGAATTGGGCCTATAGGGTGGCAGATTTCGAGGTGAAATCGCAGCTCCGCAAGCTACGTCGGCGGCAGTGTTCCCCACTTGATGACGGTCTATTGGAACGCTTCGCCACCGAGCTGCCGGCCGCCGTGGACGAATTGCCGGAACGCCGGGTCGCACTCGCCCGCTGCATGGAACGGCTGAATGCGCGCGACCTCGAACTGATCCGCCACCGCTACTGGTCGGAAGGCTCGCTGGAGGCACACGCCAAGTCGACCAACCGCAGCGTTGGCACCCTGAAAGCTAGGCTTTTTCAATTGCGCACACTGCTGCGGCAGTGCGTGCGACAACGACTTTTGGAAGCACACGAATGAGATCAGAATTGGACCAGCTCGTGAACAAGTGGATCGAGGGCGACCTCGATCCCCAGGACGCGGAAGCACTGCGCGAATTGTTGGCCGAGAATCCCTCGGCCCGCGAATCGTGCTACGACATGATGCTCCTCGATCAACTGCTGGGAGAGCGCGAGGACGCGGGCGGCATCCTCGCGGATGAAACGATGCCTTCGTTCCCTAAGCGAAAGATTGCTCCGATCCAAACGGCGGTCGCCGCTATCACTTCGATCGCCGCCCTGGTTTTCGCGGGGCTATGGATCTCAAACCGTCCGAGCGTCGAGACGACCGGCCCGAGCAGCCCATCGATCACCGCGAGTTCGGACAGCCGCATCACCATCGCGCAACGCGAAGACCGCGCGCAATGGTCGCCCGGCGAACTCCTGCGCTTGGAACGCGGCACAGCTGCGATCCAGCTTGGCAAGGGCGTGCTGGCTCACTTCGAAGGTCCCGCCGCCATAGAGCTCGCGGATGCACAGGGAGACATCCGCCTTTTTGAAGGCCGCGGTTCTTTCCAAGCCGACCAAGGCACCCATCCATTCCAGATCGAAACTCCCGGCGGAGCAGTCCGCGCATCGGGCACGCAGTTCGTCTGCCAGATCCTGCCGGATCAGGCGGCCCTGCTGGAAGTGAATGCCGGCAGCCTGGAGATTCTAGCGCATGCCGGACACGGCCCGTCCAAAGTATCTGCGGGAGAAGCGGTTCGCTTGGAAGGAAACGGCTCCATCACTCCCACCGCGAGGCCATTCATTCCATTCCGCTCGGGCCTACCTGAGGAGCTGGCACTCTTCAGCGATGACTTCAAGGCGGCCGACAATACCTTGATTGGCGATCACACTCCCGAGGTTGGGCAAAAGTGGGAAGTCCTGGAAGAATTGAAACCGACTCCAATCCTCAAAGAGAGGCTCGACACTTCCGGCGGCGCACGCCGGTTGCTCGCACGCATGTCGCCCCATGATCCGGGCGGTGCGGGTTCCGTTTACGTCTTCTCCTTTTCCCTCACTCCTCCCTCATGGTCGCACGACAAGGTGCAGCGGATGGACGGCATCGAATCAATCGCCATCGTCGATGCGGAGGGCAATGAACTCTTCAGTCTCGTGGCCGAAGCGGTGAATACACACCGCTGGCAGCTCAAGGGACGCGGACAAGTTTCACCACTGACTCCTGTCTGCGCATTGTGGGATCATCAGCTCACGCTTTGCTATGGATTGGATGGACGAGTGACCTTGCATGACGGCGGCACTGCTCAAGCACCCGTGATCGCTAGCATCTGGCTTAAGGATCCGGAACCCGTCGAAGGCATGGTGATCAGCAATCGCACCGGCGGTGACTTGGCCTTCAAGCACATCGGCACATCTTTATTGCGTGCGCCGTCAGTACATGCCGAGTGACGCTTCTGCCGCCGCTCTCATCTCAAACATCTGGCTCAAGGACTGGCCTCAAACGAAGGTCTGCCATTTTAAGTTGTACGAGAGGCGGCGTACTTTCCGCGCACCGGCACGTCGTTGTTTGCGCGCCGTCCATTCATGTGGAGTGACGCATCCGTCACTCCTTGTCAGAACGATTTTTTAAACCTGAAGGAAGTCGGAGGCATGGAACGCCGTGCCTCCCGAAACCCCAAAGGCTAACCCATCGACTCACGGCTTCATTTGCCGGTTGAGGTCATTTGCAGCGTTGGAGCCGAGGGAGAGCACGCGCACATCCCCAAGGATGTGCCGCGTTCCCGCATGAGCCGGGAGTGCCCCGAGCCTCTCCCTCAACACCATCCAACCCCGTTGCAACAGACCCTACCCATGAATCCTCGAATCGAAACCCTGAGCCTCGCGCTCGCGTCCGCATTACCGATCTCCCTCGCTGGCATCGGCCATGCCGCATCCGTCACCTATGATGCCGACCTTGGAACCATAGGAGCCCAAGACGGCTCCGGCCTTGGTTGGAATACCACCGATGCGAACCTCTGGAACGGCTCCGCCAATGTCACTTGGCCAAATACCACGGCCGATGAAATCATCTTCGGCGCTGGCAGCGGCGCCGCGGGTGCCGTGACGGTCGGCACCGTCAATGCCAACAAGATCACCCTCGGCACTCCCGGCTCCGGCAACTATTCGCTGACCGGTGGCACCATCACGCTCGGCGGCACCACGCCGACGATCGCGGTGAATGCGGACGCCTCGATCACTTCCGTCATCGCGGGCACTGTCGGCCTCACCAAGACCGGCGCGGGCACGCTCACCTTGTCCGGCTCCAGCGCCTACACGGGTGCAACGTCGATCAGCGGCGGCTCGGTAGTCTTCACCGGCGGTGGTTCCACTGGCGGTGGCACTTTGGCGCTGGGCACTGCTTCAGGCAACAAGTCCGTGCTTAACATGAACAGCACCGGCACCCTGACCCACAACGGAACGGTCAATGTCGGTGGTGCCGGCGCCTCAGCCAATGGCGCGGGCGCGATCAACCAGACCGCAGGCACGGTGAACGTGATGAACAACGCCGCTTACGTTCAGCTCGGGTTTGGCGGCTACGGCTCCTACAACATCTCGGGCGGAACGCTCAATTTCACCAGCGCCTCCGGCTTGCGGATCGGCGACCAGACCGGCGGCCTCGGCTCTTACGTGCAGAGCGGCGGCACGGTGAATATGACCCGCTACTTCGTCGTGGCGGGTAACCAGGGCACCGCTCCTTCCGGTGTTGCCACCATCACGGGCGGCACGGTCAATGGCGGCACTGCCCAATGGTTCATCCTCGGCAATGGTGGCACTGCCACCGGCACGATGAACGTGGGAACAGCCGCCGGCGGCACCGGCACAGTCGTTTCACGGCAAGCCAACGGTATCACTTTCGGTGACTCGGGCACTCCCACTGGCATTCTCAATGTCAACAACGGGACCATTCAGTTCAATGCTGGCACCATTCGCAAGGCTACCGGCACCGGCATTCTCAATCTGAATGGTGGCACGCTGAAGGCCAACGCTGCCGGCCTCACCCTCGTCAACAACACGGTCACCAGCGCCAACGTTTACAATGGCGGCCTGAAAGTGGATACCCAGGCCAACGATGCCACCATCGCTGCCAACTTGCTGACCACCACCGGCAACGGAATCTATCCCGCCGGCGGCATCATCAATATGCCAGCCGCAGCTGGCACCGGCTACATTGGCAATCCCTTGGTCAGCGTAACTACCGGTGGCACCGGAAGCGGTGCAACTGCCATTGCCAACGTCCTCAATGGCCAAGTGACCGGCGTCACCCTGACATGCCCTGGCCAGAACTACTCGGCGGGCGACACCGTGACCTTCACCTTCACTGGCGGCGGTGCCAGCTCCACGGCCGCTCCGTTCGCCTACGTCCTCACCGCCGGCGACGTCGCCGCCAATGGAAGCGGCGGACTCACCAAGCTCGGCACCGGCAAGCTGACCCTTTCCGGCACCAACACCTTCACCGGCCCGGTCAATCTCACCGGCCCGCTGGACTCCAGTTCTCTCACGCTCAACAATACGACCCTCACCATTAACGGCTTCGTTCCGAATGCAACCGTTCCTCCGGTTCAAGCCCTCGGCAGCTTCACCACTGGCGGCACCGTGCAAGTGGTGGTCAATGGTACCTACACCACCGGCCAATGGCCACTGATCTACTATCCGTTCGGCGGCTCCATTGGCGGTGCTGGCCTTGCTGCCATGCAGCTCCAGACCGGAGCCCTGCCTCGCGGCGTGGTGGCTTCGCTGGTAAACAATACCTCGAGTTCCTCGGTGGACATCAGCATCACCACCACTCCGCTGACCTGGAAGGGCAACACCAATGCCAACTGGGACATCAATACCACGACGAACTGGACCATCGGTGCCGCAGCCCAGAAGTATCTCGAAGGCGACATCGTGCTCTTCAACGATAGCGCCACAGGTAGCACCAGCGTGACCCTCAATACCACGGTCGCACCGCAGGGTGTCACCTTCGACAACGCGACCAAGAACTACACGCTCAGCGGAAGTGGCTCGATCGGTGGCACGGGTACCCTCACCAAGTCCAACTCGGGAACGCTCACGTTACTCACCGCCAACACCTCCACAGGCGCCACCACGGTCCAGGGAGGCACGCTGCAACTCGGCAACGGCACGGTGAACGGCAGCATCGCGGGTTCCTTGGCTAACAATGACACCGTGATCTTCAACCCCGCCGGCACCTCCACCCATGCCGGCGCGATTGGTGACGGCTCGGGAACCTTCAACAAGAACGGTTCCGGGACCCAGATCATCACTAGCCCCACAAACACCGCGACCGGAACCTTCAAGGTCAACGGAGGCACCCTCCAGTTCGGGAACGGAACCACGAATGGTGCCCCCGGTGCCGCATACTACGAAGTCAACGCCGGCACCTCCTTGCGCTTCGAGCAAGCCACCGCAACTGCCGTGCCATGGAGCGGCATCACCGGCTCGGGCAATATCTACCTCAACTCCGCGCAAGCCGTGAACGCTTCCGCAGCCTGGGGATCCACGAGCTTGCCCGCCGAATACACCGGCGTGGTGCGGGTCGAGAAGGGCCGCTTGGAAGCCAACTCCGGCACTACCAGCAACACTGCACTGGGCGGAACTTCCAAGGTCCAAATCCTTCCCGGAGCCCAGTTCCTCGCCTTCGCCAGCACCGATCCCTACACCACGCCGATCGAAATCGCCGGCACCGGTTGGGGTGAGACGGGCTACCCATGCGCGCTCCGCCTCGCGGCCGATCGCAGTGCCACATGGGCAGGTCCTGTCACGCTCACCGCGGACTCCGGCATCATGGCCCAGCGCAATACGAACTTCACCGTCACCGGTGCCATCACCGGTGCATTCCAGTGCGAGTTCTACTCCGGCGACCCCGTGGCAGAGAATGGCAACCTGATCGTTGCACCCACCGTGCCCGGTCAAAACACCTACACCTCCACCAAGATCAATGGCCGTCCCGCCGGATCGGTCACGGCTGGCAGCGACCAAGCCTTCAGCACCGGTCCGCTCGTCGTCGACAATGCGATCCTCAAGCTGAATGGACACAACCTCAGCTTCGCCAGCCTCAGCGGTGCCGGTGGTGCCGTCGGCAACTACCACGCCACCACTCCGGTAACGCTCACGGTCGGTTCCAACAATGCTGACAGCAGCTACGCCGGCGTACTTCGCGACGGCGCAGTCGCCCCGCTGGCCTTCACCAAGACCGGCACCGGCACGCTGACTCTGACCGCCGCCCAGAGCTACACCGGCAACACCACCGTCGCTCAAGGCAAGCTCACCCTCGCCACCTCTTCGCTTGGAGATGCCTCGACGGTCAGCATCAACAGCGGCGCGGTGCTTGAACTTACCTCCGCCACCCCGGACGTCGTCGGCACGCTCATCCTCGGCGGCACCAGCGTCGGCACCGGCACCTACAATGCCAGCCACCCGACTTACGGCGCCTACTTCGCAGGCAGCGGCAGCATCGTTGTCGGCGGCGCCTACGATTCATGGGCCTCGTCGAAGGGTCTCGATGGCACCCCCGGCAAGGAGAACGGCCTCGCCGATGATCCGGACAAGGATGGCATCCAGAACCTCACCGAGTTCTACCTCGATGGCAATCCGCTCGCCAACGATCCCACCATCCTGCCCGCAGCCACCGTCGATGCCACCTACCTCACGCTCACCTTCCACCGTCGCGATGACGCGGAAGCAAGCGTGACCGCCCAAGCCGTCCAATACGGCACCAACCTCACCAGCTGGACAGACGTCGCCATCGGCGCCGCCACCGCTACTGGACCGAATGGGGTCATTGTCACGGTGGCGGAAAACGATGCCGCTGCCGACCTCATCACCGTGCAGATCCCGCGGACCCTTGCCACCAGCGGCAAGCTCTTCGGACGCCTGCAGGTGACGAAGTAAACCGCTTCATGGGGTATTCGGGGTCGAATACACCGGCCGCTCCGGCACTGGGCCGGAGCGGCTTTTTCTTTCCTAACAAGATCGGTCAATCCTTGAGCACCGGCAGCAATTCAGTCACCCGCTCGGGAAACTCGATCGCCTTCCCGTCATTGGATTGAGGTGCACCGGGCCTCGTGCGTCCTTCGCGGATAGCCTTCGCCAATACAGCAGCGAGTTCCTTCACCCGTTCCGGTTCACTTTCGGCAAGGTTCTTCTTTTCTGCCGGATCTTTCGCCAGATCGAAGAGCTGGACCGGGTAAGCCGCCTTAGCTTCCGGTGTGCCGGGCTTCGGATCGGACCAACCGCCAGAGTCGGAACAGAGACACAGCTTCCAGTCCCCCTGCCGGATCGCAAACGAGCCATTGACCGAATGATGGATGGTGAAGGCGCGCGCATAGCCATCCGTGCCCTTCAGCAAAGGCATCAGTGTAAAACTATCCTCGGCCGCGGATGGCGGGATGTCAGAAAGCTTTCCGATCGCATCGGCCGCGGTCGCGAAGAAGTCATTGAGGCAAATCGTCGCCGATGAAGAACTGCCCGCCTTCACGACTCCGGGCCAGCGCACGATGAAGGGCACCCGATGCCCGCCCTCATAAACATCCGCCTTGGCTCCCCGCAGATCGCCCACCGGCTTGTGCCCCTTGTCAATCTGCTCCTTGAGCCCGACATAGGGCGCGAAACCATTGTCCGAGGTGAATACGAGCAGCGTATCCTTCGCCACACCCTGCGCCTCCAGTTCCGCGAGCACTTCACCGACCGCCCAATCGGTCTCCATCAGGAAGTCGCCATAATCTCCGATACCGGACTTCCCCTTCCATGCCTCGCTTGGAACGAGAGGCGTGTGCGGGCTGCTAAGCGGCAGGTAGAGGAAGAAGGGCTTGTCCTTTGCCTCGGCACTACGGCGGATGAAGCCCCTCGCTTCCTTCGCGAAATCAGGGATGCAATTCACGGCCTCGAAATCCGCTGCCGCCGCGCCGGGACGGACCCAAGTCTTCGTCACCGTCGGGATCGCCGTCGGCTTGTCATTCCGCAAATAAACGAACGGGGCCATGTCGAGCGATGCCGGAATGATGAAGTCTTCATCAAAGCCCTCAGTGAGCGGACCACGCGTCACCTTTTTCTCATAGTCGAGCCCCCAGCCCGTTCCTTCAGTCGGGCCACTCTCGGCAGTCCGATTCTTCGCCAGCTTCGACCAGCCGAGACCGAGATGCCATTTGCCAAACACCGCGGTGCGATAGCCGGCCTCCTTGAGGAACTCCGCAACAGTGGTCCGGTCATTTCCTAACAGCGGCGGGCTGTTTCCTTGAAGCACCCCATCCTTGAGCGTGGAGCGCCAGTTGTAGCGGCCCGTGAGAACCCCATAGCGGGTCGGCGTGCAGACGGCAGAGGACGTGTGGGCGTCGGTGAAGCGCATGCCCTCCGTCGTCAGCCGATCGAGGTTCGGCGTCGGGACTTTGCCACCGGCGTAGTGCGGGTCGCCATAACCCATGTCGTCGCTAAGGATGAAGACGATATTCGGAGACGCTGCATGGGCGATGCCCACCGCCAGCGTGCCCAGAGCCAACGCACGGAGACAAAAACGAAATGGTTCCATTCACCGGATACATCTCCGCCATCGACGTGCTTTCAAGAGGGAATTACTGCCCCCGCGGTTTCGCCGCCAGGATCATCGCGGAGAGTTCGGTGATGATGCGGGCAAGCTGCGGATAAACCCACGGCTCACGGAAGCGCGAGGCGTCGCGATGATCGGCATCGATTTCCGGGAAGGTGAATGATTCCAGAGCTTCGAACGAAGCATCGAGCGCCGCACCTCCGGCTTTCAGCACTTGGAAAGCCTCCACGCAAACCTCGCGGAATCGGGCGAGCACATCCGGATGCCGGCTGCGCTGGTCATTGAGATGGACGGTCACCACCGATAGGGCATTGGTCACACGCTGGTTGCCATTGGCGAGCGCCGCAGCTTCATCAAGCCCTTCGCGGCGACTCTGCGGATCGGCAGTCATTCGGCGCAGCGAGGAGAAGACCTCGCTGTTCGCCGACTCCGCGCTGCGTCGATAGAGCAGCAGATCCTCATCGTGCGGCATTCCTTCCTCCAACCGGGAAACAACCTGCTTCAAATAGGAGGCGTTCGCATCAAAGGCCTTCGCCATGATCCCGGGAAAGCGCTGCTTCTCCCACACCGGCCAAAAGATGAAGGCCGCACCCAGCGCTAGCATGCCACCGGCCAGCGTGCACCCGAGACGTTCCACCGTCACGGCAAGCGTGACCGGCTGATGGGCTTCCAGCAATAGCACCACATTCAGCGTGATGAAGATCACCGCGATGCCGTAACTACGCTTCACGTAGTAGGAGAAGAGCGCGATGGTCACCGTCACCGCCGCGAGCAGCACGCCGATCGGCAGATGCAGCCATAGCAAGCTGCTGGCGATGATGCCCCCGGCCAGCGTGCCCAGCATGCGCTCCGCCGCGCGCTTTCGCGTGGAGCCGAAGTCCGGCTGCAACACCACGATCATCGAGAATGGCAGCCAATAGCCGTGCGGGATGTGGAATTCCTTGAAAACAATGACGCCGGCGGCGACCAGCACCAGCATGCGCGCCGTGTGGCGGACCAGTGAAGGATCCGCCCGGCGACGCAGGTTCAGCGACGCTGCGAGCGGCCGCAGCGTGATGGTGTGGAGGTCGAAGAGTTCCAGGGAAAAGGCTCCGCGTTCGCTTTCCCGGTCGAGCGTGGCACTTAGCGCCTCGCGGATCGCCGGAAGCTGATCTTCCAGCTGCTGGAGAACGTCATCGAGCTGGCCAGCGATCGCGGCATCGTCCAGGCGCGACTTCACCTGCGAACGCAACACCGCGAGCAGGTTTTCCAAACGGGTCAGCCGCACCTCGAGGGCTGCGAGATGCGATGGCTGGCGCGACACCACGGCCAGGGCGACCGTTCGCGCCGAGTTCGATAGCGACGCCAGGACCGGGGCCAGCCCGGCTGCCAGCGGCGCGAAGCACGAGCGGGCCATCGCTGCTTCCAGCGAGGTATTGAGCACGATCACCCGCAGCGTCAGCCGCGCGGCGGCAAGGTTCAGTTGCTCCAGATGTCGCGGCAGATTTCCAGGCAGCGCATTCGACTCCGCCAGCACCGCCTGCGTCTGGTTCAGCGTGGTTCGCAGGTCAGCCTGCCGGTGCACGATCGCTTCGTGCCTACCCTCCCCCTCGCTCGCCACGGCATCGAGGAAGTCCGCCAGCGCGAGCCAGCTCTCCGCAACCGTGCGGCGTAGCGGATGCTGGGGATGAAATGGCCAGCCGATCACTTGCAGCAAGACACCGAACAGCCCGCCCGCCAGGGCACCGAGCGCGGGATGGATCGCATCCGGCCGCACCGTGTGCGGCGACAGGGAAATCAAAAACATCAGGCCGGTCGAGATCGCCAGCCCCGGACCGTATTCGCTACTGAGATGTCGCCACAGCCCGCCGGCCAGGCTCACGATCACGGAACCTAACAACGCAAGCGGCAAGCTCTCCGCCCCGAGCACACCGAGTGCGGTAGCCGCCGAGAGGACCACGCTCATCACGAGCAGCAAACCCAGCCGCAGCGAGTAGGCACCGCGCACATCCACCAGCGAAATCGTATGCGCCGCGATGCAGGGAAACGCCACGTCGGCCGGCAAGCCACCGAACAGGATCGCCAGCAGCGGCAGCATGAACGCCACCGTCCCGCGGATCGCACGGTTCAAGTCCGGTCGCAGTGACTCGCGTTCGAGAATACCTCGGAACAACTCCTTGGGGCCGCTAACCGGCATGCCCCAAGCCTCGGGAAGATCCCGCGCGAATCAATGGCAAACGAGGAAAACCGCCAGGTCACGCGCACTCCGCCACCATCTGGGCGCAGGGTTTCATCGTGGCACCGGCACGGACACGCTCGAGATCGCCGCGCAGGCCACGGATGAAGGCGTCCATGCCATGCCAGATGCCGCGGTAGAATTCAGCGTCGGTCGCTCCGGCCGCACGCAAGGCACCGCGATGATTCACCCACAGCACGGTCCCCGCCGCCAGCCCGCGGAAGCGAAATGCCAGCTCCCATAGCCGGCCGAAAGGACGCTTCTCCGAGGCGAGGCGCGCACGGTGAAAGGCGATGTGCCCAGCCTCGTCGCGGATGATGAGCGCGCACATCCCGCGCACCGCCTCGTCCTTCACATGCTTGCGCAGCATCTTGTAGTAAACGTGGCTGACGATTTCGGTCAGCAGTAGCGCGTAGAGTTCGAACTGCACCCCGGCGAGCTTCCGCACACCGCAGAACAAGCTGAAGCTCCAGTGCTCCCGGATCTCCGGTGCAAAGAAGCGCCTCAGCGCACTGCCTAACAGCCGCGAGTGCTCCCGCTCCTCCGCGAACCACAGATCAACCAGCTCCTTCAGCCCCGCGTCCGACGCGAGCAGGCGCTGGTGATCCCATGCGATCAGGTAAGCGGGACCGCCACCATCCCCGAGCTGGAATTGCTGGAGCGATTTCACGAGTTTGGCGAGAGCAGGCCCGCGCAGCGAAATCGGAGCATTCCAGTCGGGCTCGGGGCGGTCTTCGGCATTGCGGCGGAAGTGTTCGGTCCAGTAGTCGAGATTCATGGTCGTGATGAGTTGCGGCATCATTCCGCCTGAATTCGGAGAAGCGGGTTCGATGGACCGGTGAAAACCCTGCGAAGCTTTCGTTGCATTTCCGTGGCGAGCGGGCAGCGTCCGCGCCATGCACCGCCAGCCCCTGCTCGACCAGCTCACCGCCTATGCCGCGAAGCATCCGGACGAGGCCGCGACGGTCAGCCGCTTCATCGACTTCGTGAAAATGGAAGCCGACTGCTTCGAGCGCTCGCTGGCGATCGGCCACGTCACCGGCTCGGCGTGGATCGTGAATGCGGACGGCTCACAGGTGCTGCTCACCCACCATGCCAAACTCGACCGCTGGCTCCAGCTCGGCGGCCATGCCGATGGCGAGGCCGACGTGCTCGCCGTGGCCCTCAAGGAAGCCCGCGAGGAATCCGGCCTGACCGACTTCGAGCCGGTCGGCGATGGCATCTTCGATCTGGACATCCATCCCATCCCCGCGCGCAAGAGCGACCCGGAGCACCTGCACTATGACGTCCGCTACGTGCTGCGCGCCACCGGCAACACCGACTACATCGTCAGCGATGAATCCCACGACCTCCGCTGGGTCACTCCCGACGAGGTCGAGGACCTGACCGGTGAGGAGTCGATGCTGCGAATGGTGAGGAAATGGAAAGCCTCCCTGCTTCCCTGACGCGCCGCTTTCAGCCAAGGTGAAGCCGTGAAGATCGATTTCGGCGACGTCTTTGCCAGCGGCATAGGCTGGCTGGTGAAACAGATCTTCCTTTTCGTCGCGTCGATGTGGCTCGGCTGCACGGTGGGAGCAGCTGCCTTGGTGGCCGGCCGGCTAGTCAAGGGATGGGGCTTCGAAGGAGAGATCCTACTCTACAGCCCGGCCCTGTTGCTTTCGATGTGGCTGCTCCCCAACATCTTCTTTCTCGGGGCGTCGATGTATTGGTTCATCCGCAATGAAACCAACACGCCACTCGCCTGCGGTATCCTTGCCGGCGTCGAGGCCTTGGTTTGTTTGGCGGGAAGAACCGGCAGGTTCTATGATTGGCTTCCGAAGTCAGTCGCATGGGTGACGTGCGTGGTGCTTATTGTCATGATGGCCACAGGCCTCTGGTTCCTCCGCCAGTGGCAGATCAACCGCTGGGCCATCGAGCTTGAAGAGCTCAAGGCCGAAAACGCCATACGACGAGCGCAGTTGAAGGAAAAGTTCGGCACCGACAGCGCCGGGATCGACGAAACCGGGATTCTCTGACCACGCGTCCGCCCAACAAAAAAGCGCGGCCCCGAACGGGACCGCGCTTTGAGAAGAGAAACCAGACAGGATCAGCTCAGTAGTCAGCCGGGCCGTTGACACCACCAGCAGCCTGCTCCGGGGTGATCTTGAGCGCCTTGTAGCCGCCGATCGCCTTGAAGAAGACCAACAGCAACAGGTAGATCACGGCCATGGTGGCCGGGATGAAGGAGTCGGCCTTCAGGGTCTTGCGGTCACCGATGATGCTGGCCTCGGAAAGCGTCTTCTGTTCTTCCGTGCGCTCTTCCGGCTTCGCCGTCTGGGCGGCGGAAAGCTTGGTGCCGTCGAGGCCCGTCACTGGTTCGAGGAACAGGAAGGAGCCCGGCTTCTCGGCCTTATTGGCCTCGTAAACGGCGGGAGCGGTTTGCTTGAGGTGCTCCACGGTGAAGCGGTCCTTCGCATAGCCAAGTCCCGGGCCGCCAAGCAGACCGGCGGACATCATGCCAATGCCACCCATGATCGACATGGCGATGGCACCCGTGCGCGGGAAGCGGTCACCGATGACCGCCAGCATGGTCGGCCAAAAGAAGGTCTTGCCGAGCGCGTAAACGCCGAGGGCTCCGAGCGCCACGGCGAAGCTGGTGATGTTACTGACGAGGTTGAGGCCGATCACGGCAAGGATCGCGCAGATGACCAGCAGGCCGATTGGCGAAACCTTCAGCTTGCTTTCGATGAAGTGAGCGCAGAAGCGCAGCGTGAACATCAGGAACGAGGTGAACACGAACAGAATCTTGCCTTCCGTGGGAGAGAGGATGTTACCCGTGATGTTCTGGATCCAGCCGTCAGTGCCGAGTTCAACGGCACCCACCAGGGCGTGAGTGATGAAGAGAACGAAGAGAAGGAGCGAGCCAATGGAGAACTGGGTGAGGACACCCACGACCACCACGATGACACCACCAACGGCCCACGAAGCCGCTTGGGGAAGATGAAGGGCGTTCTGGAAGAACAGCACCAGCAGGTAGGCAGCAACGGCGGAGCCGAGGATACCCACTTCCTTGAGCATGTCGCCGACCTTGAGACCCTGGGCAGCAGCTTCCGATTTCGGGAACGATTGGCCGAGGAAAGCGAACCCGTAGAGGATCACGGGAATCAGGAAGAGACCGAGCTGGATCTGCCAGGAGACGCCGGCACCGCCGAGCGTCCAGCCGATCACGCCGCCGACGACCATCCCTGCCGGCCACGAAGCGTGAAGGATGTTGAGGTAGTGAGTGCGGTTCTGCGGGAAGAGCGTGGCGACCAGCGGGTTGGCGACGGCTTCAAGCGTGCCGTTGGCCAAGGCGAACACGAACGTGCCCCAGTAGAGGAAATTGTAGGCAGTCTCCTGGGACTGGCCCTTGTGCGCGGCGAAGGTGATGAGCGCCGAGACCACGTGGAAGAGGAAGGCCGCGAAGACCAGCTTGCCGTAGCCGATCTTGTCCACGATCACACCACCGATGATGATGCCGAAGCAGAAGCCGGTGAAACCTGCCCCGCCGATGTCACCCAGCTGGGTCCCGGTGAAGCCGAAGTCGGCGGCCCAGTTGGCGAGGATGCCGCCGCGGACACCGAAGCCGATACCGGCAGCCAGAATGGCGAGGAAACCGGCCCATAGGAGCCGTTTGGCATTATGAGCGACGGGTTGATCGCTGAGTGTTGTGGTCATAAGGTTTCTTGGGAAGTGGCGGTCTGTCTAACGGTCGTCGGAAAGCATGGCAAGCATGCGGAATGGCAGCGGGCAACGGTTTTGCCGGACCTTTCCTTTCTCCGATGTCGCAATCATCCAAGGCTCCGACGAGAAAACTACCCTAACGATCGCTTCCCTGCATCAGCGGGCGCTGGACACACGAACAGCAGCCGCCGCTGGCGGGTTGAAGCCCGGCCAAAACGCGTCCAAGCTCCTGCCGTGAAAGAGGGCCTTGACTACTCCCCGAAGATCGATCCGCTGCGGCAGCATTGCCCGGTGCGCGCCGCACTCGACGTGCTGACCGGGCGCTGGAAGCCATCCATTCTCTGGGAAATCAAGGATGGCACGCGGCGGTTTTCGGACATTCAGGGCACTTTGCCCGGCATCAGCGCGCAGGCACTGACCGTGCAACTCCGGCAATTGGAAGCGGATGGCATCCTGGAGCGGACCGTCTATCCGGAAATTCCGCCGCGGGTGGAGTATGCCCTCACCGATCACGGCCGCTCGCTCGCGGTGCTGATGGACGAGTTGGAAAACTGGGGAAGCAAGCACCTCGAGCGGCAGGGCAAGACGCCGGCGACCCGGTGCTGAATTCAGGATACTCGCTCACATCTTCGTGAGTGGCTCACAATCTTGGGACGAAGCGGAAGACTCCGGAGCATGCCACGCTGGCGGTGTATGAAGACACTGCTCGTTATCGACTCCAGCGCCCGCTCAAACCGCTCCACCACCCGCGCCCTCACCCATCGCTTCGCCGAAGCATGGAAGGGACGATTCGGAGACTCCGCCGTGATTCACCGCGATCTCGGCGCGAATCCACCGCCTGCCATCGACGATGCTTGGATCGCCTCCGCCTTCGGGCCGCCCAACGGCGAGACGCCGGCAGCGCTCTCCAGAAGCGAGACCTTCATCAGCGAACTCTTCCAAGCGGACGTGATCGTGATCGGCGCTCCGATGTACAACTTCGGCATGCCCGCAGCCTTGAAGGCTTACTTCGATCAGATCGTGCGCGTCGGCCGCACCTTTGATTTCGCGGAGGATCCCGAGAATCCTTACAAGCCCCTGATTCCCGCGAAGCCTGTCGTGGTCGTGACTTCCAAGGGCTCCGGCGAATACGAAGCGGGCGGCATGCTGGAGAGCCTGAACTTCCTCGAACCCCACTTGGCCACCATCCTCGGTTTCATCGGGCTCGGCAATATCGCCTACGCGAAAGTGGCGCGCGAGGAGTACAAGGACGAGCTGTGGCAGCAGATGGTGCGGGAAGCTGAAACCACGGTGGACCGCCTTGCCGCGGATCTCGCGATTTCCTGACCAGCAGGCTTTCCTAGTTCACCAGCTCGTAAACGACCCGGAGGAATTTTTTCTCGATGCCATTCCTTGGAACGATGTAGCCGGGGGAATTTTCGCTGACTCCCTCCTGAGTCCAGGTCTTGAGATCGGTGGAGGCTTCTCCGTGGCGCACGATCCCCGGTGGCGCGGGAGGAACGACCAGCCAGACCTCCCACGGTGTCATGATCTGCGGGAACTTCGGCATGGAGGTGGGATTGTTCGGCAGGGTGCTGAACGCGTACTCGCCGACATTGCTCCAACCGTCGCCATCAAGGTCAGCGGAAGGAGCAGCCAAGGGATCTGCCGGATTGGCGAAGGTCGCGATCCAGCCGGTGAAGGCGGAAGCAACCACCAGCGTTCCATTGGCACTGCCGACAAAGCCGGGCGTGGTCACGGTGGCGACCACGGCATAGCTGCCGGCATTCAGTGGCAACGTGGCCGAGCCATCGTAGGTGACCACCACCGTCACTCCGGACGGATCGGTGGTCACGCTGGCGGCCTTCGTCGAACCATCGTAGACGCTATTCAAGCCCGACAATTGAACGGTGACCGGAACCACCGGCGCATCTGCGATCTCAAGCGTGACACTGGACGGGGCCATCGCCGCAAAACCCGCATTGGCGGAAGGAATCGAAAGCACCAGCGACTCCGTTCCCTCGACCAGGGAATCCAGCAACGAGCCCACCTGGCCCGTGACGCTGGTTTGTCCCACCGGCAGCGTCAGCGTGAGCGAGCCAAAGAGATCGGCCGGGCTCGCCGTGCCGGAAACCTCAAGCGGAACCGCCACGGCCTGGGCGAGCGGCAGGGGCGTCGAAAGGGAAATACCCACGGTGGCCGAGGGATTGTTCTCCGACAGCGCGGTTCCCGAGCTTGTCAGCGAGAGCTGTGGCCGGAAGGGATCCAAGGCCGCGAGCGGGAAGAACTTCACGTCATCGACGTTCCAGCCGTTGACGATGGTGGAGTTGTTATGCGCCAGCCGCCAGCGGAAGACGATGCTCTCGCCCGCCCAAGCAGCGGGCAACTTCACCCGCGTGCTGATGAAGCTCGATGCATTGCCCGTCCATGCCTCGCGGCCGTTGATGGCCGAGCCCGCACTCGCGGAAATCGTGCTGTTATAGTCACCGGCCAGCACCGAGGCGGCGGAGTTCATCAGGTCAAACCACGCGCCACCATTCCGGGATGCCTCGAGGACGCCGCCGTCACGCGTGGACTCCAGCAGATACTGGTGGGCGAATTCCAAGATCCCTCCGCCCGCGCCAACCGTCATGGCCGGAGCAGAGAGAATCGCTTCGCCAGTGGTCGTGACCGATGGCGAGAACATTGAGTTCGTCGTACTCTTGGAGCGGATCGACGACACCACCCAAGGACTGCCAGATCCGGTGACCGATTGGCTCCACCCCGCCGGCAAGCTGGCGGACAAGTCGAAGTGTTCGTCGAGCGGTGCCGGCCCGAGCGAGGTTCCCAAGGTTAGAGAAAACGGCACCGCAGCCGAATAGCCGGTAGCATTCGCGGAAAGCTGGAGACTGACCGCCTGCCCGACGGTACCTGCCACCGCGAAGGTGAAGATCCTCTCGCCCGACTCCTCCCCGGGAGCCAGCGTGCCGAAATTCTGCGCATTGCCGAACACGGTCACCCCCGCCAGTGCCGAAACCGATGCCGTGATATTGGTCGCCGTAAGGTTGCCGGCATTGGTGAGCGTGATGCCCAGCTGGATCGTTTCGCCGGGGTCGGGCGCGCCGTTCGCCCCGCTGTTGGATTCGGCGGCAAGACGCCGGGACGTGACGACAAGCTGGGGTGCCGGAGGAACCCCCTCCATCAGCACTTCCATCCGGTAGAGCTGGGCCCGGTCATTGGTCCCGCCGCGGACCCGGATGTAGTGGGTGCCAGCGGTGGTGAATTTGAAGGTCTTGATTTCCTCGGTGACACCCGCCGCCTGCGTCGGCGCGGTGGTCATCACCGTGGTGCCATTCGGCCCTAACAGATCAAGCACCAGATCCTGCTGGGTGGTGGGATCGAAGGCGGTCCCTGCGGTGCATGTGCCGTCGGAATTTTGAAGTCCTTCCAGGTAGGTGTCATTCACCGGATCTGAAGGAAGGATCGGATCGGAAGGGATGATGCGGACGGTCATCTGCTGGGTGGTGGCGGCCGTAAAGGAAAAGAGGTCGGTGTCGCTGTTGTCATCGATGCTCAGCCATTGCCACGAGGCCAGGGTGCCAGGCGTCAGGGAAATCGGCGTGGCATTGGCCGTGGTATCGTTGTTGCGGACGGAGTCGTGGACTTCCAGCGGGTCGCCGTAGTTCCGCTGGTGCGAGTAAATGTCATCGAACTGGCAGCCACGGAAACTGAGGTTGATGAAAGGCTCCATCAGCTTCGTCTGGTTCACCGGACAGACGTGGGCGAGGCCGAGCGCATGGCCGATCTCATGCTCCAGGATATTGCGCAGCTTCAGCGAGGTGCTGCTGGTGTCGTTGATGTAGCTGTCACCGGTATCGATCACCACGTCGCCATTGTCCGGGTAGTAGGCATAGGCGAGCGTGTTGCTGTTGCCATCGATCAGGTGGCCGCTGATACGGATATCGCCGCGGGTGCCGAGTACGCCGTAGTCGCCGGTAGTGGTGACACTGTCGATTCCAACACCGTCGTCATTCGGCTCGTAGACGAAACGCAGGCCGGAGATCGCAGCCAGGTTGTCGAAGACGGCCTGGAAGACGGAAAACCATGGTTGCGCCGAGGCCGTACCGGTGGCGCTGCCGCCGTAGATCACCGCCATCCGGGCGCGCAGATTACTGGCATTGGAGGTGTCGCCCGAATCACTCGCAGTGATGGGCGTACCATCCGGTACGATGCTCCAGGTCACGGTGACCGGCTGCCCTTGGGTGCCCTGATTGCTGCCATTGGTCGCGGTCCGGGTCCAGTGTCGGCTGACTTGCAGCGCTTGCACTCCGAAGGCTCCGGCTGCCGTGATCTTCTGTTCCGCCAGCAAGTAGGCCTGGACGATTTCCGGCGGCGTTCCCTGCTCCCAACACTGGACCCTCGGGGTATCGGTGGTGGCGAGTTGACCCGCATAGCGAGCGAGCCGGTCACCCTGTTCCCGGGTCAGGTGCGGATTCAAATCAATGTCCGCCAGCACCTCGTCAAGTGCCGCCTGCTTCCGTGCGGCCAGCTCCGCGGGTGATGGTGGCATGGCATCAGTCGCCGGGTCCTGAGGCGACGCACCGCGCAACGGCTTCCAAGGAATCGGCGTGAAAGCATCGTCCGTCTTCCCAAGCTCCGCCTCTCCCGCCTCGTCTGGAGAAGCTCCAAGCCGCGTGCCTCCCGCCGATCGATCACTCGACTTGGTGGCGGCCATCCCGGTCCTTTCTCCCGGTCCGGGTTGCCGCGTCACAGCCACAAAAACCCCGGCCAGCAACGCCAGCAAAAGCATCAGAGGGACCCGAGAATGCTTCACTATGCCTTAAGCGTTAACAAACGGAGAATTCCCTACAAGGAGGGACTTACCGGCAGATCATGAAAAACCCGTGAAACCGCGTCCGGCTCCTACGGTCGGACGGCCGCCATCCCGACCCCACCACAGCGCCACAAAAAAGCCGGGAGGTTTCCCTCCCGGCTTTTGGAATCGTTGCTGACGCAGCGGATCAGTCTTCGGACGGGCTCCACTCCTCGGCCTTGAAGGCGGCGAGGTTGAAGGCCTGCTCGAGGCCCACCATCTCGGAGGACGGGCGCAGGCTTTCGAAGCTGGCGCTTTCCTTCTTGAGATCGGCTTCGCTGTAGTTGACGGCCTTGATCGAGAGACCGATGCGGCGCTCGACCTTGTCGACCTTGATCACGCGGGCTTCGACTTCGTCGCCCACCTTGATCACGTCCTTCACCTTCTCCACGTGGTCTTCGCTGAGCTGCGAGATGTGGATCAGGCCATCGATGTCGCCATCGAGGCTGATGAAGGCGCCGAAGGAAGCGATCTTCGCCACGGTGCCCTTGACGAGGTCGCCCACCTTGAAGCGCTCGTCGATGTGGCTCCATGGATCGTCCTCAAGCTGCTTGAGGCCGAGCGAGACGCGCTGGTTGGCCTTGTCGATGGAGAGCACGATCGCTTCCACTTCGTCGTTCTTCTTGAGAACTTCGGAAGGGTGATTGATCTTGCGGGTCCAGGACATGTCGGAGACGTGGACCATGCCGTCGATGCCTTCTTCCAGTTCCACGAACGCACCGTAAGCGGTGAGGTTGCGAACCGGGCCCTTGATGGTGGCGCCGATCGGGTAGCGGACTTCGATTTCGTCCCATGGGTTCGGCTCGAGCTGGCGGACACCGAGGGAGATCTTCTGCTCCTCGATGGAGATGCCGAGCACGACGGCTTCGATTTCCTGACCGAGTTCGAGAACATCGCTCGGGCGAGTGATGCGCTTGACCCAGGAGAGTTCGGACACGTGGACGAGGCCTTCGACACCGCGCTCGAGTTCGATGAACGCGCCGTATGGCAGGAGCTTGGTGACCTTGCCCTTGACGTGCGAGCCGATCGGGAACTTGCGCTCGATGTCTTCCCAAGGATTGTCGGACATCTGCTTGAGGCCGAGGGAGACGCGCTCCTTCTCGCGATCCACATCCAGGATGACGACGTCGACCGGCTGGCCGATGACGAGCATCTCGGAAGGATGGTTGATGCGGCCCCACGACATGTCGGTGATGTGGAGAAGGCCGTCCATGCCCTGCAGGTCGACGAACGCACCGAAGTCGGTGATGTTCTTGACTGCGCCGGTGACCTTGTCGCCGACCTTGACGGTGCGCAGGAACTGCTGGCGCAGCTCGGCACGCTCGGCCTCGATGACCTCGCGGCGGGAGAGAACGATGTTCTTCCGCTCGTCGTTGACCTTGACGATCTTGAATTCGTAGATGTTGCCGACGTACTCGTTGAGATCCTTCGGCGGGATGATGTCCACTTGCGAACCTGGCAGGAAGGCTTCGACGCCGACATTGACGGTGAGACCGCCCTTGACGACCGACTTGACCTTGCCGCGAACGAGGCCGCCGTCTTGGAACACCTTGACGATCTTTTCCCAGTTCTGCTTGTGAGCAGCCTTTTCCTTCGAGAGGACAACCATGCCCTCGTCGTTCTCAAGCTTTTCGAGAAGCACTTCGACTTCGTCGCCGGCTTCGATTTCTTCATCCTCGAACTCATTCGATGGGATGGCGCCCTCGGACTTGTAGCCGATATCGACGAGGACGACTTGCGGGCGGATCTCGATGATCGTGCCCTTCACGATGGTTCCTTCGCGGAACTCGCGGAACTTGGAATCGATGAGATCGGCAAGTTCCTGATTGGTTGGGGATTCAAGCACGTTAATGCTCATGGTGGTTTGGTTTGAGGTTAGGTTGTTGGTTTCGCTTTCCTTCCGACATTTGCCCCGATGGAAGAACCGGCGAGCCACGGGGCTCCAACTGCCCGCCGGTAATCTGAAAGGTGAAACGGGGCGGCGAACCTAGGTCGCAGGACCGGGTTGGCAAGCCGAAAAACCCCTGTTTTCAGGGACTTCTGCGGCGGCGGCGGAACACTAGCCCGGAAGCCGCCACAAGGAGCATCGCGGTCGCCGGCTCGGGAATCAGCCCGGCCTTCGAGTAGTCCACCACATAGCCGAGGTCATCCAGCCCCCCGAGAGTGACCGTGGAGAGGAAAAACTGGTTCGAGGCCCAGCCGGTCATCAGCTCGCGGGAAAAATCCAAGCCGGTGATATTGCTGACGAATCCCGTGTTTCCCGCTCCCCCGTCCACCTCGTTCCAGTGGCCATTGGCCGTGCCCGCGCCCCCGCCGAGCTCCACCGGCACGTAGGTCGCTCCGGGCTGGCCGAATTCGTTTTGCCACGCGGCGAGCGCGTTGGGCCCGAAGTACTGGCCGGAGCCGACCGTGTAGAGATTGTAGGTTCCGGCACCTGCGAGGTCGGTATTGTAGGTCCAGAGCGTCCCGATCCCCAGCACGTGGGCCATTTCATGCAGCACCACCCCGAAGAAGGTGTTGTTGGAGATCATGCTGTTCACGTCGGCGGCATCGAACTGCATGCTGCCGGACGCCGAGTAGAGGAGCGCCAAGGTCGGCGCTCCGATAGGGTTATTATCGTAATAGGTGGCCGTCTCAGGCCCGGCGCTCCCGAGAATCCCGCCAACGCCGTCGATAGTCGGCACCGAAACATTGATCGTCAAAGAGTGGGGACGAACCTGACCATTCGAGTCGTAGATCAGATCGTAGCCCACGATGGCCGAATTCCAAAAGGCCGCGGCACCTTCAAATTGCTGCCGCTGGGCTTGGGTGACGCCTGCGTCGAAGTTCAGATTCAGGAGCGTTACCGCCTGGGCCGGCAGGACGAGCGCCGCGGCAATCAAAGGGAGAGGGTTCATCAGCGCCGCGACGCTAACCCTTTGATCCGAAATATCAATCAACGTGTAAGGTTCCGGAAAGCGACGATGCTGCTTGAATTCTCGTCCGCCACTAGAATGTGGCCGCCGGTGGAATCATAGATCACCCCGCAGGCCCCCGGATTGGCAGGCGGACCGCAGGCGAAGCTCTTGCCCGCAGTCAGCTTCCCGTTCTCCGGGTCACGATTGAAGCGCGTCAGGCAGTCCGAGAGCGTGCAGGCGACGGCGACTTGGAAGCCGTCAGGCGAGACGACGATTTCATTCCCGCCATCATAATCCGGCGGCAAGTCCTTGCCAGTCAGACACTGGATGAAATTGAGTTTTCCGGTCTTCTGCTCAATCGAAAAGACGCACACGGCATTTTCCCCGCCAAACCGGCCACTGGAAGTGTAAGCAAAGGCTCCGTCCGGACTGACCGTCACGTGCATCACCCCCAAGAGTCCCGCATCGGCTCCTGCGCCGTTCGAGATCGACTGCAAGAGAGTGAGCTTCCCCGTTTCGAGATCCCGCGAATGAACCAGCACCACCCCGGAGTTGTTCCATGAAGAGAGCAAGGTCTTCCCGTCCGGAGTGACCGCCACCCCGCGCGCGCCGCTCATCCTCGGCATCTTGGGATTCCCCTCGGCGTCGGCCTCCACCGCCTCGGTGAGGGTTTCAACGTGGACCAGCTTTCCGTCTACGATCTTGAAGGAAACGATGGAATCCGCCCCCACCGCGTAGACGAACTTCCCGTCCGGCGAAAACACGTTGTCGATACAGAAGCCGAGGCCGGCCATCGGCTTGTCAGCACCGCCGGCATGGTCGGTCTCGGTGAGAGCCCCGGATTCAGGGTCGCGGCTGAAAAGAATGAGAGACTCCGAACCGAAGGCGGACGCAGCCCCGAGCTTGCCATCCTTGGACAGCCGGAACGACACCGCGCCGCCGTAGTGGTCAGCCGTGATGGATTTCACATGGGTCAGTCGCCCGGACAGCGGATTGCGGACCATCAGGGTGATCAGCCCCTTGTGAAAGGAAGCGGCGTAGGCGTGCTTGCCGCCCGGCGCGAGCGTGATGCTGGTGACCCCGCTGAAGTCCTCGTGGGTCAGCGTCTGGATCAGGCCCGGCTTGGCCGGAGGCTCCACCGGGATGCCCGGCGTAGGCGCGAAATCCTCTCCCGGACCGACCCCACCTCCCGAGCCGGAAGCGGCCATCGCAGGGAGCGCCGCCAGAAAACAGGACGCGAGAAAGACCGAGGGGAGATGGGATTTCATCAGGGTGCAGAAGTTAACAAGACCGGCGGCGACGACAAGAACTCCCCTTGTAACGAGATTCCGGCGGCCGAATTCAAATTCTTCACTAACCAAAGATTGCCAATCTTCGTATTGTCGCACTCTTCCAACGGTGGTAAGAGAATCCATGCACGTTTCCCTTACTCCTGCACTTGAGGAGCAAGTCCGTCTCCGAGTCGAATCCGGCCTCTATAACAACGCCAGCGAGGTAGTCAGGGAGTCCTTGAGACTGTTGGTCGAGCGCGATGTCCTGCGCCAGAGGCTGCAGGCAGAGGTAAACCTGGGAATGGAACAACTCCAGCGTGGCGAGCGGATCACCGTGAACTCGAAAGAAGAGTTCATGGCTCTGGTGAGACAAGGCCGATGAGACTCGACCTTTCCCCAGCGGCAGTGGCCGATCTCGGCTCTATCGCCGATTATACGTTCGAACATTGGGGGTCGGAACAAGAAGAAGACTACCTCGGCGGAATCTGGAACCTGCTGGAAAGGATCGCGGCCAAGCCCGACGCCTTCAGATCTCGCTCCGAATTCGGGAGGGACTGTCGTAGCGCCAAGTGTCGGCGGCACGTGATCTTCTTCATCGCCCAACCGGACCGGATCGAAGTGCTACGAGTGCTCCACGGGTCGATGGACTTCGGCAGCCATCTGCCGGAAGACCTCATGTGACGGGCTTCAGACTTCTAAAAACTTCCCTTGCCTCCCGGCGTCTTGCCCGCTATCCCCGCCGCCCGCCGCGATGCCGGAGACCACTGAAAAGACGCTGAAACTGGCCATTCCCAAGGGTTCCTTGGAAGGGCCGACCCTCGACCTTCTGGCGAAGGCCGGATACGAGGTATACGTCTCTTCGCGCGGTCTCCGCCCCTCGTCCAACGACCCGGAGCTGGATCTCTATCTGATTCGCGCCCAGGAAGTTGCCCGCTACATCGACCAGGGATTCATCGACTGCGGTATCACCGGTTACGACTGGGCCAGCGAGTTCGACGGTAGCCTCGTGGATCTGGTGGAACTTCCCTACTCCCGTGCCACCCCGCGTCCGACGCAGTGGGTGCTGGTGGTCCCGGAAGACTCGCCGATCCGCAAGCCGGAAGACTTGGAAGGCAAGCGCATCGCCACCGAAGGCGTCGCCATCACCGAGCGCTATTTGAAGGCCAAGGGCATCAATGCCGAAGTCGAGTTCTCCTGGGGAGCGACCGAAGTGAAGGTCCCCGACCTCGTCGACGCGATCGTCGATGTCACCGAGACCGGTTCCTCGATCAAGGCCAACAAGCTGCGGATCGTCGACACGCTGCTGACCTCCTTCCCGCACTTCTACGCCAGCCAGGCCGCTGCGGCGGACCCGTGGAAGCGCCAGAAAATGGACCGCCTGACCCTTCTCCTGAAGGCCGCGCTCGAAGCCCGCGACAAGGTGGGCTTGAAAATGAATCTCCCGGCGGACAAGTTGCCCGCCCTGCTGGAAAAGCTCCCCGCGATGCGCCGGCCGACCGTTTCCCAACTCTCCGAAGAGGGCTGGGTCGCCGTCGAGACCGTCATCTGCGAGAAGATCGTCCGCGACATCATCCCGACGCTCAAGGAACTCGGTGCCGAAGGCATCATCGAGTACCCCCTCAACAAGATCGTCGCCTGAACCACCCCTTTCCTATCCAACCGTAACCCCAAGCACCACCATGGGCTCGCTTAAGAAACGCCGTAAGACGAAGATCAACAAGCACAAGCGCAAGAAGCGCATGAAGCAGAACCGCCACAAGAAGCGGCTCCGCTACAAGTCTTAAGGCTTGCGTGCCACGGGCGTGCCCCGTGCTTGAATATCCTCTGTTCTTCCCGACAGGGATCCGGTTCCGCCGGATCCCTGCTTTCGCGTACCTATCCGCAGCATCCTGACGCAGCCGGTGAACTTCACTATTCCCGTATGTATCTATACGGGAATTACGGGAGAAATGGCGAGGTTGCCCGAACAAACGCCCCTTCAGCCCTCGGCGCGGAAGGCGAGCTGATCCAGCCCCTCGCGTTCCAGCTTGGCGAAGGCCGCTGCTTCCCCTTCCAAGCCGCCGAGCCGGATGGCGCGCAGCACGCTGGTCCACACCGTGACGTGCGAGTTCGGATCGGCCACGGTCTCCAGATGGTGGATAGCCTGGTTCAGGAAGCCGTTCCGGGCCTTGTAGAGGGCTTGGGAAAGCGGATCCTCCCCGGGACACAGGACGTGCTCGATCACGCCGCGCAGCTCGGCCGGGCGCACCGGCTTGAGCAGGAAATCCACCACATTGCCAGTGATCGCCCGCAGGGCGGAGCTGGGCGTGAGCGCTGCGCTGCATAGCACCACCGGCAGCAGATTATCCTGCCGGCGAAGCATTTCGATGACCTGCAAGCCGTCGATGTCCGGCATCCGCAGGTCGAGGATGACCATGTCATACTTCTGCTCGCCGATCTTGATCAGTGCCTCGCGCCCTCCCGCCGCGGTGTCGGTATCGTGGTCCGCCAGGGCGTACGAAAATCCCAAGCGCAAGGTCGGCTCGTCATCCACGACCAGCACCTTGAAGCGGCGGTCGGCGGTATCAGGCGAGCGGGACATCAATGTAGAATTCCGTTTTCTTGTCAGCTCGCTCCAACAGGCCGATGCCCCCCTCGTGCGCCCTCATGATCTCGCGGGAAATGAACAGTCCGAGGCCAACGCCATCCGTGTCCTGCCCGGGAGCGCGGAAGAAGCGCTCGAAGATACGGTTCTGGGCGGAGGCGGGAACGCCGGGGCCTTCGTCGATGATCGAGGCCCGCATGAAATCGCCTTCCGGCCGGGTGATCTTGAGCGTGATCGTCCCACCGCTCGGGCTGTGCTTGATCGCGTTGGAAACCAGGTTGTTCACCACCTCGTCGAGGCGCAGGGAATCGGCCTTCACTTCCGGCAGGTTCGCGGGGATTTCGCGCCGGAACACAATCCCCTTCTCTCCGGCTTTCGGGAAAAACAACCGCTCGGCACGCTCCAAGGCGTCCGGCAACGAGATCGGCGCGAGCTCCAGATGCGTCGTGCCGCTCTCCGCTCGGGAGATTTCGAGCAGCGCATTGAGCGTCGCCAGCAAGCGCTCGCAGTCTTCATTGGCAGAGCCGACCATGATGCGCTGGCGATCGGAAAGGCTGCCCGTCCGGTCCTCCAGCATCAGGTGCAAGACCATGCGGATGCCGGTGAGCGGCGTCTTGATCTCGTGGCTGACCGTGGAGAGCAGGTTGGTCTTCATGTCATCCAGCCAGCGGATGCGGGTGACATTGTGCAGCAGGATCGCGCGGCCGGAATGAACCCCGTCCTCCGACGTGAAACGGAAGATACGAGGAAGGTAGTAGAACTCGCGCTCATCCACGCGGAACAGCAGGGCATCGCGCGGATCTTCCGGCAGGTGGTTGTTTCCGCCCGGGCCCGTTTCGTCGAGAATCCGCTGGATCTTCGCCGGCAGGCGGCCGGCCACGCCGAGGCCCTCGGTCAGCTTCTCCGCGGCAGGATTGATCTGGAGGATGCGGCCGTCATCGCTGAGCACGAACACCGGCGACGGGATCGCCTCGAGGATGGCACGGTTCACCAGGTGGGTGCGCGTGAGCCGCTCATTGGTCTCGCCCCGCCGCTGGCGAAGCTCGGCAGCCATGTCATTGAACGCGGCGGCAACACCCCGGAACTCACTGTCGGCCGAAGGCTCGGGCAACGTGAGTTCGAAGTTCCCCTTGCGGATCTCGTCGATCGACCGCTTCAAGCCGACCACCGGATGGACCAGCTGGCGAACGAGCTGGAAATAGATCAGCACCGCGATGGCGGTGCCCAGCGTGACGAGCGTGACGACGAAGAGCGTGTTCTTGGCCTTCTCGTTATTCAGCTGCTGGACGCCTTGGTCAAACTGCGACTCCGAGGTATTGAGCACGGTTTCCGTGAGATCGGTAATCCGCTGGCTCTGGGCGCTGATGTATCTCAGCAACTCGGCGCGCTGCTCACGGCTTTGAGGGGGATTGTTGAAGAGACGGGAGTAGCCCTCGGTATAGGTCGTGAACGCGCCTACCAGATTCTCGATCACCTCCTTGCGCCGGGCATCGACAGTCCCCTTCCTTTGAAGGAAATCGATCCGGGCCGCGAGCTTCCCGTGATTCTCCTTGTAGGTGCTCTCGCTGACCGGCTCACCCGTCGCCTCCGCTGCCAGGGCCGGGAGGTAGTAGGTATTGAGCGTCGAGGTATCCGTGCGAATTCCCCGCGCCGTCTGGATGACCGGAAAGTTCTCTTCCTTCAGGGCGGCGAAGCGCTTGTTCGCATCCTGCACCAGCAACAGCGCCGCCGCACCCACGCTCCAGAGGAGCAGGATCAGGGTAAGCAGGCCGTAGAGCAGGCGGGTGCGGAGCATGTGGCGGAAGCTTCAGTCCATGCCGAAGCGCTTCCGCTTGCGGTAGAGGGTGGCCTTGTCGATGCCGAGGATGGCGGCTGCGTCCTGGAGGGTCGGTGCCCACCGAAGCACCTCACGCATGTGCGCCTGTTCGAGATCGTCGAGGCTGTGTTCTCCACCGATGATGGGAAGCGACGGACTGCCGTTCGCTCCTTCCACGACACCGACCGGCGTCGGCAAGTCGGCGGCCTCGACCTGTGGGCCGTGTGAAAGGATGGCGGCGCGCTCGATCGCATTCCGCAGCTCGCGCAGGTTGCCCGGCCAAGCGTGACGCATCAGAGTCTGGCGTCCGCTTTCCGAGAAGCCATCGAGCTTGCGGCCCATCTGGGTGGAGAAGAAGGAAAGATAATCATCGGCGAAGCGCAGCAGGTCGCCCCGACGCTCGCGGAGCGGTGACACGGTGACGCTGATGACATTGAGGCGGTAGTAGAGGTCCTCGCGGAAGCTTCCCGCGGCCACACAGGCGGCGAGGTCGCGGTTGGTGGCGGCGATCACGCGGACATTGCTCTCGCGCACCTTGTTTTCACCGAGCCGCTCGTATTCGCGCTCCTGAAGGAGACGCAGCAGCTTCGGCTGGATCTCCATCGGCAGCTCGCCGATCTCGTCGAGGAAAAGCGTGCCGCCTTCGGCTGCGTGGACCTTGCCCCAGGTGTCCTTGATCGCGCCGGTGAAGGAGCCCTTCACGTGACCGAAGAGCACGCTTTCCAGCAGCTCCTTCGAGAGACTGGGGCAGCTCACGGTGACGAACGGCTTGTCGCGCAGGTGGCTGCGATCATGCACCTCGCGGGCGATGGCGCTCTTGCCGGTGCCACTTTCGCCAAGGATCAACACGGAAGCCGGCGAGGCGGCGGCTCGGAAAAGCGTTTCGAGCTCCGCATTGGTCTTCGCATCCTCCGAGGTGAAGCGCAGCGGCGGCGCGCCGTGTCGAACCTCGCTCTTCAGCTCCTGCACGGTTTCTTCCAGCCGCACCACTTCGTGGCGGGTCTGAAGGGCGCGGTGCGCCTTGGCCAGGATCGCGCGGAGCTGGTCGGGCGTGAACGGCTTCTCCAGATAGTCAAAGGCACCGAGCTGGGTTGCCTTCACCGCCGTGGTCACCGACGCGTGGGCCGTGAAAATCGTGATCAGCTGCCGCGGCCGCAGCTTCAGCATCTGGGTAAGGATCTCGAGGCCGTCCTCGTCGCCGAGCCTCAGGTCGAGGAACACGAGGTCGAAATTCTCTTCCTTGATGCGCTTGAGGGCCGATTCGCCGTCCTCTGCGGTTTCCACATAATGACCCTCCCCTTCGAGAGCGAGGGACGTGGTGAGGCGAATCGACTTTTCGTCGTCTACGATGAGAATGTCCATGGGGTTGGGTCACACTCCCTAACAATCTGCATGCCTTCCGGGCGCCTTGCAGCGGCAGTATTGAGCCTCATGGACTTGGAGACCGACCATGAGGGAGGGCAAGGCGCCGCGATCGTGCATGTTGCCACCTGCCAAAAGCATGGGTTGCAAAGTGCAATATGCACGACCCAGCGATCAAGCTCGCATTGCTCGGAAAAATTGACCCGTCCGCAACCGCCCCCCAGCCTCTCCCCGTGACGGGCGAGCTGATTCTGGGGATAGATCTGGGGACCACCAATTCCGCGGTCGGCGCGGTCGAGTCGGGCTTCCCGATCCTGCTCGCTGACGCCGAAGGCCGCCGCATCACGCCCAGCGCCGTATGGTTCGGGGCGGATGGATCGACCGAGGTTGGCCGGAGGGCCCTGCGCCGCCGCGCCAACGAACCCGGACGGGTCGTCACCAGCGTGAAGCGGCTGATGGGCCGGCGCTTCGGTGAGGACGCCGAATTCTGCGTGCCGATGGAGCGTGCTGCCGATGGCGGGATCCGCGTGCTCGGGCGCTCGCCGGAGGAAGTCAGCGCGGAAATCCTGCGCGAGCTGAAGGGCATCGCCGAATTCCGGCTGGGTCGCACTGCGGAGAAAGCGGTGATCACCGTGCCCGCCTATTTCAATGACGCCCAGCGCGCGGCCACCAAGCGCGCCGGGGAACTCGCCGGGCTGGAAGTGGTCCGCATCGTCAGCGAGCCCACGGCGGCGGCATTAGCCTATGGCCTCGACAAGCTCGATGAGCACGCGCGGGTCGCCGTCTATGACCTGGGCGGCGGGACCTTCGATCTCTCGGTGCTGGAAATGCAGGGCGGCGTTTTCCAAGTGCTCGCCACCCGTGGCGACACGCGACTGGGCGGCGATGACCTCGATGCCGAGCTGGTCCGCCACTGCGTGGAGGACTTCGACGCGCTCGACATGGCTGCCAAAGTCCGGCTCATCGCCGAAGCGGAGCGGGTCAAATGCGCGCTGTCCGATCGCGAGTCGGAGACCTTCCGCGCTCCCTTTTACGATGGGTCCCGCAGCTTGGAGAAAGAGATCACCCGAGATGATCTTGAGAAGCTGGCCAAGCCCTTGATCGCCCGCACCCTCACCTGCTGCCGGCAAGCGCTCGCGGATGCCAATACTTCAGCCGCCGATCTCCATGCGGTGGTGCTGGTCGGTGGAAGCACCCGCATCCCTGCCGTCCGCAAGGCCGTCGCGGACCTTTTCGGCCGCGAGCCCGATCTTTCCCAGCATCCCGATGAAGCGGTGGCGCTCGGTGCCACCATTCAAGCCGGCGTACTCGGCGGCACGCTGCGCAAGATGGTGCTGCTCGATGTGACGCCGCTCAGCCTCGGCATCGAAACCTTCGGCGGGCTGATGAACGTGCTCATCCCGCGCAATACGACCATCCCGTGCAAGGCAGGCGAGATGTTCACCAACGCCGCCGCCGGCCAAGCCTCGATGCGTGTCCGCGTGCTTCAGGGCGAGCGCGAGATGGCCCGCGACAATTGGGAGCTCGGCTGCTTCGAAGTGCCATTCGAGCCCGCGCCGAAAGGCCAGGCACGGGTCGGAGTGCAATTCCGCATCGATGAAAACGGCATTCTAGAAGCCCTCGCGCGCGACGTGACCACCGGCCGTGACACGATCGTCGAGATCCGCAGTGCGGCCGTGAATGTCGATGACGAGGCCGTGGAGAAGATGGTCGGTGAGTCGGTCGAATACGCCTTTGAGGACATGGCGGAGCGGATTTTCACCGAAGCGAAGCTCAAGGCGGAGGAACTGCTGCCCGCCGTGGAGCAAGCACTGGCAGACGCTGGCGAACTTGTTTCTGCAGAAGAACGCCGCGAGATCGAAGACGCTGCCGTGACGGTAAGGGAAGCGCTCGCGGCGGGCCTGCCGAATCCGCTCAAGGCCGCGGTGCAACGTCTCGACAAGGCTACCGAAGCCTTCGCCGCCGCGCTCGTGGAGAAGGCGATGATGGAAGCGCTGGAGCGGAGAATGTAACTAGCGTCCGGTAGCTCAGGGCGTCACCGACTTGAGCAGATCCAGCGCGGTTTTCGCGGTTTCCTGGAGATTCGCCAATCGTCCTCTTTGAACGACGCCAAGCTTGGGCGCGGCCGTTTGGAGGATCTCCACCTCTCGCAGGATTCCCGCATGCTGGGACTTCGCCTTGATGAGGTTGTCCACCTTCTCCTTGCTGACCGCACCCGATTTCACCTTCTCACGAAGGCTGGTCGTAACCTTTTCCCGGTCGGACTCGGCTTTGAAATCACTGCTGAAATCGGAGAACCCATCGATGGAGCGAACCAGTGTCCCGAAGAAATCCTGGGCATCCTCAAGCTTCTTCTCAAGGACGTCCAGGCGCTTGCCGATCTCGGCCATCTCGCTGGCACTCACTGCCTGCCCGCGGCTCTCGCCGTCCCTGGCGGAATCCACTTTCATGCCGAGAACCTTGAGCTTCACGAGGGTCATCCTTTTGACGGAGGCAGTTTGATCACTGGCTTCCACCTTCGCGATCAACTGGTTCAACTTGGTCTCGGCTTCCTCGCCCTTGCCGACCGCAATCAACGGTTCGATCTCGCCGGAGATCACGGATGCGATCTTCTCGGCTTGCTTCTGATCCTCACGCAGGCGGATCACGTCCTGCTGCTTTTTGGCGATATCGAGATCGTTGCCCACGACCCGGGTGAAAACATTCGTGACCGCGAAAGCGGCTTCGATTTCATCCGCCTGGACCAGCATATCCAGCAGTTTCAAAGTATCGGCCTTGAGCTTCTCGTTGGTTCCCACCTCGACGTTGCCGACCTTGACCTTGTTTGCCTCGATCTCCGGCTTCATCGCCTCCAATTCAGCGCTAGCCGCCCTCATCTGTTCGGAGGCCCGGCTGCACTCGCGGAATGCAGCCGTCCCCTCTTGCACCGGCCGGGTACGGTTGTTGGTCAAGCGGTTGATCGTCGCGTCGGCCTCGTTAATGGCCGCCTGCAGGTTGGCATGCTTGGTCCGGAGCGCATCACGCTCGGACATCAGCCGCTTCATTTCGACGGTCAGGGCGGCGTCCTTGGTGACGGTTGGATTCTCCGCGTTGGCCAGATCCAGCATCACCTGCACGCCGAGCAGTTGATAGGGGCTGGTCTTGTAGTCGCCTTGCAAAAAGGCGTTTCCGAGTTCGCGGGCCTTCTCCAGATCGTTCCTGCGGAATGCATCCACCACTCCGTTCCATGCCTCGGTCGCACTGGCATCCACCAGCTTCGCCTTGGCTTTGTCGGGAGAGAGCAGGTCGTCCAATTCACCCGCGATGACGCTTCCTGAGAAAAGGATCGCGGGAATCGAGATACCGAGAATCAGGGATGCAAGGCGTGGCCGCGGGGAGGGCTTCATAGGTGTCTGATGGGAGGTGGAGCTGAAGTCTGGACCGACTGTGATTAAATGATCCGCCGGATTATCGACAAGGACAAGAATCGACCCAAGGACGGCATTTCCACGCCATTCACCCCCGCATTCCGAACTTCCCACCCGGAACTTCCAACCAGCACGTACGCGAGGACGGGATCGAACCGCCGACCGACCCGGTGTAAACGGGTTGCTCTACCGCTGAGCTACTCGCGCATTTCCGTGCAGACGGGCGCAGTCTTCCCCGATGCCACGGACGGCGCAAGCGCGGAGTGGTTGCGGGCTTGCGGGTTGCATGGAGCGGTGGTTCTCTCCCGCGCCTCGAACATGCACCTGCGTTTCACGGAAGAAGAACTCGGCACCTTGGTCGAAATGGTCAGCCTGGCCGCCGAAGTCGCGTCCTGGAACGAGCGCCCCGGCGCGGAAGAAGGCATCTCGGCCTACGAGGCACTGGAGAACAAGGTCTTGGAAAAGGCCAAGCACGCCGGACTCGGCGAGCACGTCGACTTCGACGAAGAAAAGCAACGCCACCACCTCTCGACCGAATACCAGGAAAGCTCGTTCTTCCAGCAGTGCTACGATGAGTTCCGCAACGAGTCGTTCTGGGAAGAACTGGTCATCCGCCTCGCCGACCGCGACCTGGTAAAAGTCATCGGGATGGCCGCGTGGCAAAAGATGACCGAGGAGGACCGGCGCGCCCAGACCCGGGACATCGAGAAGCGCTACTGGGACGAGTTCGCCAAGCAGGGGATCGACCGCGTGGCAGTGATTTTTCCGCACGCCGAAGGGTGAGCGAGAAAAAGGCGTGGTGAATCGCCGGGACAGGCGTTAGGGTGAAAGGTGAACTTTTGCCCCGATTGCCGATGAACACCGAGAACCTTTCGCCGCTAGCCACCAAGATCGCCGAGGTAGATGCCAAGCTGGATGCACTCGGCTTGGAAATCGCCGAGATCGGCATGCCTGCCGCCTATGATTTGAAGAAGCGCTACGACGCGCTGCGGGTGGAGGACAACGCCCTGAAGCGCAACATCGAGGAATCGGTCGCCCGCGGTGAGCCGGATGACGTGCGGCTCGCGAAGATCGAGACCCTGCTCCGCCACATCGAAGAAGAGGAAGCCTCAGTGGAAAATGAGGCCCATTTCCTGCACCAGTCGAATCCTTCGTCCGTGATCCTCGCTGCGCAGGCGGCCACCCAAATGGTCGACCTGTGGCGAAGGGCCATCAAGAAGGTGCTCGGCGACGTGCACCCGCTTGGCCAATCGGTATTCGTCAACCACACCCACGACAATCTGGCTGACGACTACGGCCTCGACCGGGACAAGCCTCTCGAGCCGAAGTCGTGAGCCCGGTCAGACGGCCCTAGTCCGCTTAAGGGACGCGGAAGTACTTCTTCTCCTCAGGAGGATAGGTCGGATCGGCCATCAGCCGGCCGCTCGGGACGCCGTCCACGTCGAGCACCTTGTTGTTAAACGGGCTGAAAACGAAGCCCGGCTTACCCGGCACGGCTCGCGCCACCGGGACGTTCTTCCTGTCGGGTGGCGTTGGAGCAGGCGGCTGAGGCTCAGGCTGGGGCTGAGGCTCAGGAGTGGGATTGGGAGTCGGCTTGGGCCCAAGTTCCGGCTGAGGCCCGGGTGGCTTTTCCGGTCCAGGCGCAGGCTTCCGTGCCGGTGGCGCCGCAGACGGACGCTGGAATGGCTCCGATCGGTGGTTCAGTCCGAGTAACCACGTGCAGCTGGAAAACTGCGAAGCTACCAACAGCAAAACGGCCACGCGAATCACCCGCATACTTTTCATGCTGGAAAAACAGCACATCAGGTCCCGGACCGCAAGCCAAATGCTATTAAAATAGCATTTCATCTGCTGTGACCGCTGCCCGAACTTGCCGGCAAGCACCGCTCCGGCCAGCTTCCGCGGCGTGGATCTCTCCAAATACCTCCGCATGGACCCGCACCTCCTGTTAGGCCTGCTCAATACCGAGCTGCGGAACCACTGCGACTCGCTGGACGACCTCGTGAAGACCCACGGGCTGGATCCCAAGAAGCTGACGGAGAAGATGGCGAAGGTCGGCTACGAGTATCAGGCGGCACAGAACCAATTCCGCTGAAAATCAATCGCGGCGCATCCGTTCGATGGCCATGCGGAAGCCCACGCGAAGCTCGTCGATTTCCCGTTGCAAGCGCATCCGTTCCGCAGCATCGCCGCTATCGGCAAGCTGGCCCTCCAGTTTCTCCGCCTGCTTGAGGAGTTCGATTTCGGGAGGAGCAAAGCCATTCCCCTTCAACATCGCAAAGGCTGAGCGCCAACCTTCCGGAGCCTGAAAATAGGCCTCAAGGTCGAGCGCAGCGCCCGGCGGCGGAGGTGTCAACTCGCCCGAGGCGATGGCCTCGTCGATGCGCGCTTCACCGAGCTTGGAAAGGGCGGACATGCGCGGGGAAGCTAGCGGAGTCCGGCGCATTTCCAAGCCGCCGTTGCTTTCAACGGCGCAGTGGTGTTTCAAGGCCGGGTGCGCCTGCTGAAGTTCAAGCTGACCCTCGCCTACGATGGCACGGCCTGGAAGGGCTGGCAGTCGCAGCGCTCGGGTCTGGGTGTGCAGGACCAGGTGGAGGCCGCATTGGCCAAGCTCTTCGCCGCCGCGCCACGGGTGGAAAGCTCCAGCCGCACCGATGCCGGGGTCCACGCCCGTGGGATGGTAGCTCACTTCGAAATCCCCGCGGACCAATTTCACATGCCACCCCGGCATCTGGCACTGGCGATCAATGCCGGCCTGCCCGAGGACATCCGGGTCATGTCAGCCGCGCGAGTCCCGGCATCCTTCCACGCCCGCTTCGGCGCCTCCGGAAAGCAGTACCGCTACCGGGTCTGGAATGATCCGGTGATGAACCCGCTACTGAGGACGCAGGCCTGGCACGTCCCCCGCCCGCTCGATCTGGCGGCGATGCGCGAGGCCGCCACCCATTTCATCGGCCGGCAGGACTTTCGCGCCTTCACCGCCAACCGTGGCGACGTGCTGGAGGACGCGGTGCGCACGCTGAACCGCTGCGATATCGTCCGCCAGGGACG
Organism: Luteolibacter sp. Y139; assembly: GCF_038066715.1. Classification (NCBI taxonomy): domain Bacteria; kingdom Pseudomonadati; phylum Verrucomicrobiota; class Verrucomicrobiia; order Verrucomicrobiales; family Verrucomicrobiaceae; genus Neoluteolibacter; species Neoluteolibacter soli. The sequence continues at coordinate 1,132,244 of NZ_JBBUKT010000001.1, forward strand.
GGAGCTGACCTTCGTCATCGAAGGCGGCGGATTTCTCTACAAGATGTGCCGCGGGATCGTCGGCACTCTGGTGCAGGTCGGCTACGGGCGCTTTCCCGCATCGGAAGTGAGGCTGATGCTCGATGCCCAGGACCGCCGAGTCGCCGGAATGAATGCCCCGGCCCATGGCCTTGTCCTGTGGAAGGTGTTTTATTCCCCAGACTGACCTATCTTTCCCGAGGGGGAAAATCGGACATTTTCATTATCACGGGAAAGTCATGCCGTCCGCCATCGGCCGGCCTGCCATCAGCCGCCAGAACCCTGCCAGACAGCTTGCTGTAGACGAAAAGGCCGGGCCATTGCTTCATGATGAATCCGAATTTCATGAAAATGCATTCATGAATGATAGATTAGCGGACCAAGCTATCTTTTTGGGTTGTTACGTCATGTCCGTTAGATTAATCGCGGCCTCGCGGTTTTCCCCTCCCGATGTCCCAAGATAGCTCTCAAGCCCTGGTCAACCGGCTGGAGACCGCGTGGAGCGGTCGGCCGGAGGGCTTGTTGAGGCATACGGTCGGCTGGGTGGCTCTTGGCTATGCCGCGCTTGCGGCCCCGGTGATTGCCGGACTGGTGCTCTTGCTGACGGGCGTGGCGCTTGCGGCTTTCTACCAAAGTCTGGCGGGGACTCTCGTCGCAGGGATGGTTGCGCTGGCAGGGCTCGGGCTGGCGGTCTTCGTCCTCGGCTGCCTGCGGGTGCGCTTCGAGCCACCAGAGGGCCTGGCGCTTGAAGAAAAGGACCACCCCGAACTCCACCGGGTGCTGGCTGAAATCGGCGATCTCGCCGGTGGGATGCGCTTCCACCGGGTCCTGCTGGATCCCGAGATGAATGCTTCCGTGGTGCAAACGCCGCGGCTGGGCGTGTTTGGCTGGTATCGCGCCTATCTGGTGATCGGCCTGCCACTGATGGAGGCGCTGCCGCTCGACGAGCTGAAGGCGGTGCTGGCCCACGAGATCAGCCATCTCACCCGCGCCGACGGGAAGACCTGCACGTGGCTGCACCGGACCCGCGAAACGTGGGAGCGGGTGATGGAACGATTTTCCCGAAATGGCCGCTTTCCGTTGGTCGGGGAGTTCTTCGAATGGTTTTGGCCGCATTTCAGTTCCCGGGTCATCGTGCTGTCGCGATTCAACGAACTGGCGGCCGACCAATTCGCCGCCCAAGCGGTGTCGCCGCAAGCGCTGGCCTCGGGCCTGCGCCGCCTGGCGATCCTCGGCAAGCGGGCCGAGCGTGAATTCTGGGAGCCTCTGGATCGACTGGTGACGGAGGGTGGCGAGCTGCCCGGAGACGTGATGGACCGGCTGACAGCAGTGATCCGGCGACCCGTGGAACCCGGGCAGGCGGCCGCTTGGCTTGCCGAGGCAACGGCTATCCGGGCGGGATCGACTGCCAGCCATCCCGGACTGGCGATCCGGCTGGCGGCTCTCGACTTGCCAACGGATTCCGGGGACACGCTCCCGTCCGCTCTTGCCAAAGGCATGTCGTCCGCGGATCTGCTGCTCACTCCCGGACTCCTCGATCAGGCCCGCCAGCATTTCAGCCGGAGATGGGTGGAGGAGGCCGGTGAAGGCTTCACCCGGAGGGCCCGCCAGCAGGACTTGGAGCAGACGGCCGGCACCCGCAAGGCGTGGGAAAGGATCGCCGCGCTCGTCCGTCTTGACGGCTTGGAAAAGGTCCAGCCGGAGGTGATGGCACTCCTTGATCGCCAGCCGGCCCACTCGGGCGCCCTCTACCTGCGAGGCAGTCACCTGGCGGAAAAATGCGACCCGGAAGCCTGCGAATTCCTGGAACGGGCGACCTCCGACCCCACCATCGCGGGCCGCGCCTTTGAGGCCTTGGCACAAGCCCTAACGAGCCATGGCCGGGAAAAAGAAGCCGCGCTGGTGAAGGAGCGCGCGCACCAGCACGATATCGAGCTGCGAGCCGCCTTGGTCGAACGCAGCCGTCTATCGGCGTCCGATAGCTTTTTCCCCCACGATCTCTGCGAAGGCGACCATCAGGCGCTCCGCGATCTTCTGACGCGCGAACCTGCCGTGGCGAGGGCGTGGATGGCCTCCAAGGAGGTCCTGTATTTTCCCCGCTGGCCCTTGGTGGTCATCGGGATCGAGCTGGAACCCGGCCTCTCCACCATCGCCCGCCGGGCCTTGGAGACGCAGCTCATGCACCTCTGGGCCGGGGAGGCCTACGTGGCGATCTTCGTGGTGGATGATGGCACGAAGGGTGTGCTGCGGACCCTGCGCCGGGCCGTTCCGGACAGCGAGCTCTACCGCCGGAAGTGAGGAGCGAAAAAAAGTTTCAGAACTTTTGAACGTCCTCCGATCTGAAGGGTCTGACCCTATGAAGACCGCGCTTTGCGTGAGTTTTCATGTAAGGGTGAACAGCATATTGTCAGACGAAGGGCCTCGGCCTGACCGATGACGATTTTAGCCGCCGGGGGTGGGACCCCGGCGGCAATTTTTTGCCCGGATGCCTCCTACCGGCGCTTGGAGAGCGAGCCCATGGCCGCCGCAACCGCGCCGGGCAGGTTGACCCCGCCGTTTCCACCAAGCCGGTGGTCGATGTCTTCCAGCCGCTGGATCAGGTCGCGCACTTCCTTGCGCGAGGCGGGCCCGCCCGCGGCATCACAGAAGTGCGTGCGGCAGCCAAAAGGCCTGCCCTCGTAGATCTGGCAGCGGTTGTTCTTCAGGAAGGGACAGGCTCCGTCGGCCGTCTCCGGGACTTCGGTGCGTCCGGCAGCCCGCCACGCCATGGCGGCGACCAGCGCCTCGCCCTTCGTCAGGAAAGGCGTGCGGCCGGTGTGGCGGAACCGGCAGCAATCGCCGCGACCGGTGCAGGCGCGCTCGAGCGGCCGCTGCTCCCACTCGCGATAGATGGCCCGGACCTCGGTGGCGATGACTCGCGGGTCGGGGGTCACGGCAGGCCCAGCTTGCGAATCCGAATCCCGCGGAACTCGACCCGGCCCTGGTTGAATTGCAGGCCGATGTGGCCGCTGCCGAGCGGCTTGCGGTCCTTGTAGTCGATGATCTGCTTGTCATTCAGCCAGACTTCGATCCGGCCGCTCTCTACTTTCACTCGGAATTTCCGCCACTCCGGTGCCTCGCCGCCATCGTGGCGGGCGCGGCCCACCAGGCTGCCGGTCGGATAAGGATTCGAGGCCGGCGCGATGTTCAGCTCGTAGCATTCGCTGGCCGGGTCGGTGACGGTTTTCGGCGTGGCGAGAAAGACGCCGCTGTTGGTGCCCTCCGGGGCGCGGAATTCGATTTCCAGCTCGTAGTCCAGGTAAGTGCCCTTGGTGGTGAGAAGGCCTTGGGCACCCTTGGTGGCGACGATGGCGCCCTCCTTCACCTGCCAGTCGACCTTCGTCTGCGGCTCCCAGCCATCGAGATCGCGGCCGTTGAAAAGCTCCTGCCACTCGGCCCCGCAGGCCACTCCAATGAGGAGCAGGCAGCTGGCGAGCACTTTCGCGATGATTTTCATGTTTCCAGTTTGCTCACGATGGCGCTTGCGGGCAAGCGCCCGCTTGCCAAACAAAACCAAGCAGACATTTCCGGAGGAAAAGACAGATTCCCGACGCTTACCGTCTACTACTGCCCGCCACCGCACCCTTCATGAAAGCCAGAGTCCTCGCCATCGTCGCCGCCCTCGTCTCTTCACTGACCGCGTCGCCGCTTTTCAAGGAGCCGCTCAAGGACGAGCACATCGTCCTGATCGGCAATGGCCTCGGCGAGCGCATGCAGTACTACGGGAACTTCGAAACGCAGCTGCACATGCGCTTTCCGGATCATCACCTGGTGGTCCGCAACATGTGCTATCCCGGCGACACCCCGGCCTATCGCCCCCGCGCCGGCCGCAACACGCCATGGGCCTTTCCCGGCGGTGAAACCCTGCGGCCCGAACTGAACCAGCACAAGGGCGAGGGCCACTATCCGTCCGATGACGAGTGGCTGACGATTTGCAAGGCGGACACCATCCTCGCCTTCTTCGGCTTCAATGAGTCCTTCGATGGTCCGGACGGTGTGGAAAAATATCGCCGCGAGCTGAGCGCCTTCGTGACCCACACGCTCACCCAGAAGTACAATGGTACCGCTGCGCCGAAGCTGGTGCTCATTTCGCCGATCGCCTTCGAGAACCTGACCAAGTTCTTCGATCTTCCAGATGGCACCCAGGAGAACGCCAACCTGGAGCGCTACACCAAGGTGATGGAGCAGGTCGCCAAGGAACAGCAGGTCGGGTTCATCGATCTCTTCACGCCGACCAAGAAGACATTCGCAGAGGCCAAGCAGCCACTCACCATCAATGGATTTTCCCTGAACGAAGCCGGCGACGATGAAGTGGGCAATCTGCTCGCCAGCTCTCTCTATGATGCCAAGGAAATCGTGGTCGAAGGCAGCGTCAGCGAGCTGCTCCGGCTGGTGAAGGAGAAGTCATGGTTCTGGCAGAATGATCACCGCATGCTCAATGGCGTCCACGCCTATGGCCGTCGCTTCGAGCCGTATGGAGAATTCAACTACCCGCAGGAGATCGAGAAGATCCGCCAGATGACCGCGAACCGCGACCGCGCTGTGTGGGCCGCGGTGAAGGGCCAGGCCTTCGACCTCAAGGCGGAAGACGCGAAGACGCGACCGCTGGATGAAGTGAAGACCAACTTCAACCAGCCGATCCAGTACCTGCGCGAGAAGCAGGCGCTGGAGAAGTTCAAGATGATGGATGGCTTCGAGATCGGCCTCTTTGCTTCTGAAGAGGATTTCCCGGATCTCGCGAATCCGATGCAGATGACCTTCGACAACAAGGGTCGCTTGTGGATCTGCACGATGCCGAGCTACCCGCACTACCGGCCGGGCGACCCGCTGCCGAATGACAAGATCCTCATCCTCGAAGACACCGATGGCGATGGCCGTGCGGACAAGCAGACGGTCTTCGCCGATGGACTGCATCTTCCCATCGGGATCGAGCTCGCGCCGGAAGGGGTCTATGTTTCGCAGGAGCCGAATCTGGTGCTGCTGCGTGATACCAATGGCGACGACAAGGCAGACAAGCGCGAGTACCTGCTGCACGGCTTCGATTCCCACGATACCCACCACGCGATCCACGCCTTCTGCTCGGACTCTGCGGGCGCTCTTTATATGGGTGAAGGCGTGTTCCTTCACTCACAGGTCGAGACTCCCTATGGCCCGCAGCGTTGCACGGGAGGCGGCATTTGGCGCTTCGATCCGAAGACGTGGCGACTGGAGCGCTACGTGCAGACCTACTTCAACAACCCATGGGGCATCGCTTTCGATGATTGGCAGCAGTGCTTCATCGCCGATGCCTCGGGCGGCAACAATTACTGGGCGCTGCCGATCTCAATCAAAGCACCTTTCAGCTACGAGACCGGCAAGATCGGGGAGTTCGCACCGAAGCGTGCGCGTCCGACGGCAGGTGCGGAGTTCATCTCGTCCCGCAATTTTCCGGATGAGCTGCAAGGCGGCTTCATGACGAATAACTCGATCGGCTTCCTCGGCACCAGCATCCACCAGGTGTGGGAAGATCGCGGGGGCTTCTCCGGCAAGCATCTCGGTGATCTGGTGACGTCATCCGATCCGAATTTCCGCCCAGCCGATCTTGAGTTCGCACCGGATGGTTCGCTGTATGTCGTCGACTGGCACAATGCGCTGATCGGTCACATGCAGCACTCGGCGCGTGACCCGAATCGCGACCACGAGCACGGCCGCATCTATCGCATTACCTGCAAGTCGCGCCCGCTGGTGAAGCCGGCGAACATTGCCGGCGCTTCCGTGGCCAGCCTCTTCAACCTTCTCAAGGAGCCCGAGTATCGCACCCGCTATCGCGCGCGCCGGGAACTTCGCAGCCATCCTGCGGACACCGTCGTGGCCGCAGCGAAGGCGTGGATCGGCACGCTCGACAAGGCCGACCCGCGCTATGAGCACCATCTCTGCGAAGCGCTGTGGGCGACCTGGGCGCAGAACCGCGTCGATCGCGACATCCTCGGCCTGTGCCTTTCTGCAAAGGCTCATGAAGCCCGTGCGGCTGCTGTTGAAGTCGTGCGTCATGCTTGGCGCAAGATCCCTGATCATACGGACATTCTTCTAAAGGCCGCTGTAGATCCCGATTCACTCGTCCGCCTTGAAGCGCTCGCCGCGGCTTCGTGGATGGATAATGCGGATGGCGCACGCGTTGCGCTCGAAGTGCTGAAGCAGCCGATCGACAAGTGGATGCCGGAAGCAGTGAAGACCGCCTTCCTCACCTTGGCCGATGACATCGAAGTGCTGAAGAAGGACGGCAAACTGGATCTGTCCAACAACCCGCGCGCCGCCGACTTCCTTTCCGGCAAGCTGAAGCTCGAAGCCGAGGAAACCACTGCCGCCGCAACTCCCGAGCCGAAGTTGCCCGCCGATGAACTGGAGCTATGGCGCATCGGCAAGGAAGTCTTCGGCCGCGATGCCCACTGCTTCACCTGCCACCAGCCCGACGGCAAAGGCCAGGAGAAGATCTATCCACCACTCGCCGGCAGTGAATGGGTCACCGGCAATGAAGAGCGCCTGATCAAGCTCACGCTGAAAGGCCTTTACGGTCCCATCACCGTGAAGGGCACGCAGTTCGAGCCTGCCAACGGTGTGCCACCGATGATGGGCTTCGGACCGATGCTCAATGACAAGGAACTCGCCGGCGTGCTGACCTACGTCCGCAATAGCTTCGGTAACCAAGCGCCCGCGGTGAAGCCAAAGACCGTCGCCAAAGTCCGCGAAGCCACGAAGGCAAAGGTCGACTTCTACACGCCTGAGGAACTGCTGAAGCAACATCCGTGACGGCCTCGACACACAGCTCCTGACCGATTTCGCAGGCCTGAATGTCTAATTCGGCCAAACATTCAGCAGCGTCACCCGGATGGGGTATCCGCATGAGGATGCCTCAGTCGCTTCGCCGGAGGAGGGCACGTGGTGGCATGGCAGCCGCTGGTTCAACGGCATGGCAACCGTTGGCTTCCTACTCGACATGGATGGCGTGATCTACCGGGGTTCCCGGCTGATTCCCGGCGCCTCCGACTTCATTAACCGCCTGCGGAATCATGGGATTCCGTTCCGCTTTCTCACGAACAACTCGCAACGCGCACGCCGTGACGTCGCGCTGAAACTCCATCGCCTCGGCATCGAGGCGAGCGAGAACGAGGTCTTCACCTGTGCGATGGCGACAGCGCGCTTCCTGGCATCCCAGAAGCCGAATGGCACCGCCTATGTGATTGGTGAACACGGCCTTGCTGCCGCGCTGCATCGCAATGGCCTCACCGTCGTGGATGATGATCCCGATTTCGTGGTGGTCGGCGAAGGCCGCACCATGACCTTCGAGATGATCGAGCGTGGCGTGCGACTGGTGGAGAAGGGTGCACGCTTGATTGCGACGAATCCCGATCCGAATTGTCCGACAGATCAAGGCACCCGTCCCGGCTGTGGCGCGATTGTCGCGATGATCGAGCGTGCCACCGGTGTGGAAGCCTTCTCCGTGGGCAAGCCGAGCCCGGTGATGATGCGTGCCGCGCGCAAGGAAATGGGCCTGCGCACCGACGAGGTGATCATGGTGGGCGACACGATGGAGACCGATATCCTCGGTGCGGTGCAGATGGGCTACCGCAGCGTGCTGGTGCTCAGCGGCGGCACCTGCCGGAAGGATTTGAAGAAGTTCGCCTATGAGCCGGATTTGATCGTCGACCACATCGGCATGATCCCGGACTCATACATTTTCGGAAAATTGGAGCCAGCGTTGGCACCGTGAAAGCTCTTCCTGGTTAGCGGATGGTCCGTGATGGAGGAAGGTTTCTTGGGTTTAACTAACCTCCATCACGGTGCACCACGGCGGGTGCGGGATTCTTGGGTTTCTTCCCGCGCCCGCCGGGGTCATTCGCTGAAGGACGACAAGAGGCGGTGGCTGAAAGGGCTGCCGCCTTTTTGCATTCCGGGTGGACCAACTTCTTGGCTCCAAGGTAGGAGAAGCGAATGAGATTCCACCTGTTCCGTTCGCGCGCCTTCTGGTTTGGCATGCCGGGACTGGTGTTTCTGCTTTGGGCTTGGGTGGATTCGGGAAAATACGACTCCACTCTGATCGCGGCGAAGGGTCAGCGCTTCGTCTCCGTCTCGCAGCAATTCGGCTATCTCCAGATTCAGGATTCGTTGTACGACAAGTTGCTGCCAACGGGCGTGACCCGAACACGTACCCCACGAGCCGATCCCAGCCCATCCTGGCTTCCGATGCCCGCGGAAAACGCAAGGATCCCCCGGTTCCGACATGACGAACTGCGCCCGGGATGGATCGGTGTCCGCTACAATACCGAACGCATGTCGAGCGACTTCCTGACTCTTCCCCACTGGTTCCTCCTTTCGCTCTATCTGCTTCCGTGGGCGGCGGTGGTGGCGTGGAGATGGCGGAGATTCCGCCGAGCTACCGAACGAATGGCCTCAATGCCAGCGGGGCCGCTGCCCTTGGACTGCTCCGGTTCTCCCGAGCTTTCGAGTGGAGGGTGAGGCGGTTTTCATTCGGCGGACTTGTCCTTTTCCCTTCCAGCAGTGGCGCGCTTCGGGCGTCATCGCGGCGGCATGGAAGCCGAAATCCAAGCATTGCTCGACCGTATCGAACGCCAGCATGGCGTGACGATTCCCTACGCCTGCGAATCCGGCAGCCGTGCCTGGGGCTTCGCGTCGCCGGACAGCGATTATGACATCCGCTTCATCTTCGTGCGGGCGGAGAAGACCTACCTGTCCGTGCTGGATGGCAATGAATCCATCGACCTTCCGCTGGAAGGCGAACTGGATGCCGGCGGCTGGGACGCGCGCAAGGCAGCGCGGCTGTTAGGAAAGTCGAATGGCGCGCTGGTGGAATGGCTTCACTCGCCCGTGGTCTATCGCTGCGAGCCGGGCTTCCGGGAGCGCTGGCAAAGTACGGCGCGCGCCGTATTTTCGCCCCGCGCCTCCCGCGACCACTATCATGGACTGGCGAAGCAGATGCTATTCGGAAAGCTGGAAGGCGAGCAGGTCCGCGCGAAGGACTACCTCTACGCCCTGCGCTCCATCCTCTGCGCCCGGTGGATTGCCGATGGAAACGGCATCCCACCGGTGGCTTTCGCCGAACTGGTTCCAAGTGCACCGGAAGAGATCCGGGCGCTAATTCCCGGCCTGCTGGAGCACAAGGCACGCACGGCAGAGAGCGAGCGCATGGCACGCCTGCCGGTGCTCGACGAATTCCTCGCCGCCTCGCTGGCGGAACAAATCGAGATCCCGGCGCTCACGGTCAATGCTGAGCCGCTCGATGCCTTGCTGCGTACCGAGATTCGCAGGCCATCGCAGGTGCTCAAGCCCGTGGACTTCACTCTCGATCGCGTCCGCCAGCATAATGTGCTGCTGCTCGATACGGTCGCCGGGAGCCATGCCTATGGCACCGCCATCGCTGGCTCGGACGAAGACCGCCGAGGTGTTTTCGCGGTGCCGCGCTCGTTCTTATTTGGACTCGATGAGATCGAGCAGGTCGCGGATGAGCGCAACGACCAAGTCTATTACGAGCTGGGTCACTTTGTGGCGCTGCTGTTGAAGAACAATCCGAATGCGCTCGAACTGCTGGCGATGCCGGACGACTGCATCCGCCACCGGCATGCGCTATTCGAGCGATTGAAGCCGGAGATCTTCCTCTCGAAACTCTGCGCCAAGACTTTCGGCGAATACGCCATGGGCCAGATCCGCAAGGCGCGCGGACTGAACAAGAAGATCGTGAATCCCGAGCCGGAACAGCGGCGGGCGATGCTGGAGTTTTGCCATGTGCCGGAAGGCCAAGGCAGCACGCCAGTGCTTGATTGGCTCGCCGCGCGCGGCATCTCCCCGCGCGAATGCGGGCTCACTGCGGTGCAGCACGCGGCCGGAATGTTCGCGATCTACCATGACCCTCGTGGCGAGGAGCGCGGGATCGTTTCACCCAAGGATCCCGACACGCTCATCTTCAGCAGCGTGCCGAAAGAGGCCATCCCCTTGGCGTGGATGCACTTCAACCGCGATGCCTTCCAAGCCCACTGCAAGGCTCATCGCGAGTATTGGGAATGGGTCGGCCAGCGCAATGAGGAGCGCTATGCGACCAATGCCAGCCATGGCCGCGGGTATGATTCCAAGAACCTGATGCACACGCTGCGGCTGCTCGACATGGCGGGGGAGATCGCGACGGAGGGCGCGCTGCGAGTGCGCAGGCCGAACCGGGAGTATCTGCTGCGGGTGCGCACGGGTGAATTTGCTTACGAGGATCTTGTGGCTAAGGCGGAAGAGCAGCTTGTCGAAGTGCAGGCTGCCTTTGAGAGAAGTCCCCTGCCGGAACAGCCGGATCGGGATGTAGTGAATGGATTGCTGGTGGAGATCCGGGAAAGTTTCCAAGCCTGAGAGTCTGCAGCCGATCGCGCATGGTATTTCCCCGGCACTTCGTGCCGGGCTTTTATGAGTGGTCCCCGTTGGGACCGGGAAGAGCAGGCAAGACTCGGACTGCCATCTTGCTTTGCTCTCCCGAAAATGGGATAGTCTCCCATGCCAGGCTACCATCCGGGACTGAAGACCTTCTTTCTTCCGCTCCGCGAGGGACACGTCACCTTGCGAGAGGGCATGGAACGGCTCATGGCCATCGGCAATCCCCAAGGGGACGTGCCGTGGATCGTGAGGATCATGGAGAACCCCGCCTTCGATGTGCCGCCGCTGTCGCTCTTTCGCGGGCGGGTTACGCTGGAGCAGCACGACTACATCCACCTGCTGCTGGGTCGCGGGACCACGTTGATGGACGAGGCGTTCATCATCGGCTTCACGATGGGCTCGACGAAGCGGATGCGCACTTCGGCCACCGAGTTCTTCGGGCAGGTCGCGAGCCGCTTTTATCCGAAAGCCTATCGTTTTCCACCCACGGCGCACCGGGTGTTTCACGATGCGGTGCATCTCGCGGCGATCTCCGATTGCCAGCCGCTGGACCGGGTCGATTTCACGCCGCTGATGGACTACCCGCTGCGCGAGGTGAGACGACGGGTGGGCCTGGAGGAAAGCTTGCTACAGGCCTACTACGAGCTGGAAGCAAAGCGGAATCCGCGGATCGCGGCGTGCCGGAGATTGGTGGAGGGAGTGACGGCGGCGTAAGTGAATTAAGGAGTGTCGACATCCTGTCGACACGGCGTGGACAGAATGTCCACGCTCCTTATTTGCGCTTCATCGGAGCCTCGATGATCCCCTCTTCCGTCTCTTGCTTGAGGCGGAGCTGGCCGCAGGCGGCGTCGATGTCGTGGCCTTTTTCCAAGCGCAGGGTGGCGGAGACGCCGGCGTTTTTCAGGATGTCGCGGAAGGCGCGGCACTGATGCTCGGACGGCCGCTTCCAATCGAGGCCTTCGACGGTGTTGTAGGGGATTAGGTTCACCTTCGCCTTCAGGCGGCGCGCGTGAGTGGCGAGGATGCGCGCCTGTTCGAGGTCGTCGTTGACGCCCTCGATGAGGATGTACTCCAGCGTGAGGTGCTGCTTCTTGCGGGAGTTCCAGTAGTCGAGCGCATCGAAGAGTTCGGCGGTGCCCCACTTCTTGTTCACCGGCATGATCTGGCCGCGGACGTCATCGGTCGCACCGTGCAGGGAGATCGCGAGACGGATCTGCTGCGGGTGCTCAGCGAGCTGGCGGATCTGCGGGACGAGGCCGGAGGTAGAAATCGTAAGGTGCCGTGCGCCGAGATACAGGCCCCACGGCGAGGTGATGGTCGTGATGGCGGCGAGCAGGTTATCGAGATTCGCGAGCGGCTCACCCATGCCCATGAAGACGAGATTGTCGACGCGTTCACCGGAGAGGAGTTCTGCCATGAGCACTTGGCCGGCGATTTCCGAGGGCTCCAGATTGCGCGAGAAGCCAGCGAGGCCGGAGGCGCAGAACTTACAGCCATAGGCGCAGCCGACCTGTGAGGAGACGCACAGCGTCCGGCGGTCCGACTTCTCGCCGTAAAGAGCGGGGTTTGCCGGGATCAACACGCTTTCAACGTAGCGGCCGTCGTGGAGCTTGAAGAGGAACTTGCGGGTGGTGTCCGCGCTGCCCTGGGTGTGCGTGTGATCCAGCGAGTGGAGTCGGAAGCCTGAGCCGAGTTTCTCCCGCAAGGCGGCGGGGAGATTGCTCATGGCATCCACCGAGGGAGCCTTTTTTTTCCAGATCCAATCGAGAATCTGCCCGGCGCGGAACGCAGGCTGGCCTTCGGCGGCCAAGTAGGCCTCCAGGGCGGCGGGATCGTAACCAGTGAGCGCAGGGAGCACGGCGGGAGCATGCTTGGCGGGAGGCGTCGCGTCCAATCCGATTAGGCGCAGAAAGGCATGCGACCGGGTGCTCGCGCATCCAAAAATCACCACACATCGTCATTTATCTTCACAAAATATGCTACTTTAGGCCAATTCATTCGTTATTACTCCACCGTGCCGATGAAATTCCAGTGCCCCGCCTGTGCCCGCGTGTACGAACTCGAGCCCGCTCAGTTTCCCGCGAAGGCGAGGTGCGAGGGTTGCGGCACGAAAAGTTTGATCGAGGAAACCGGGGAAATCCGGGTCATCGAATCTCCTCCCGCGGCGGCCGTTCCGCAGGCAGTGGCAGTGCCAACACCCGCACCGCGGATGATCGTCAGCTCTGGCAAAAAGAGCGGGCCGTCCTGGGGTGGAGTGGCGGCAGCGCTGGTGGTCTTTGGCGGCGGTGTGGTCGCTTTTTCTCCGGGCGTGAGGAGCCGGGTGTTTGGCGCGGACACGACCAGCAAGGAGACCCTGAAGAGCCTCGAAAAGGCCGCCAAGGCACCGGCTGCGAAAGAGGAGACCGCTGCTCCTGCCGAAACCAAAGTGGCTGCCAAGACCCAGCCCACTGCTCCGGTCGCAGCCGCCACGGAACCCGCTGCACCTTCTCCTATCGCCGCCGATCCGGCTCCTTTGCCACCGGCCGCGCCAGCCGCACCGGCGGAAGCCACACCTGCCCCACCGGAAACCGCAGCGACGCTGGAGAGTGCCTCCCCGGAAATCGCCCGCGCTTTCCAGACGACCCTCGAACGAATTTCGGCCGCGCCTGACAAGGTGGAGGACGAAGCCCGCCTTCTCCTACGCGGACTCTTTGCCAAGTCGAACGGCAAGACCCGTGCCGCTGATCTCGCGAAGGATCACCCGGAGCTGTTGCTCGGCCTGCTGGGTGACTTGTGGGCACGGGTCGAAGAAGCTGCTGGTGCGCGGCTTCCGGCGGTGACGCGGATCTCCATTCGTTCCCGTTCCGCGAACAAGGCTACCGATCTGACGGAAACCTACGTGAAGCTCCTGTCGCCGGAGAAGGCCGGCGAAGCGGCGGGAGCGGACAAGCTCTCCGCCATCGCCCGCTCGCCGGAGCTGGGCAAGCTGCTGCAGCATTTCACCGAGGCCGAGGATAGCGGGACGATCGACAATGCCCTCACGCTCGGCCGCATGGTTCATGCCCTCCGCCAAGGGAAGGTTCCCTTGGCCGATGCGCCGGCAGCCGTCGCGCAAGCGGCTGACCCCGACAGCTTGCCGGACGTGAAGAAGTCCGTGGACCTGGCTGACTTCAAGGACGTCCGCGAGCTGGTCCGCTGGGCGCATGGGTTCAATCCCTCCGCGAAGGCCAAGGTGAAGGTGCCCACCGGTTCGGAGGCAGAGCAGATCCTCGCCCGCGTGAAGGCCTATCTGGCACTGCCACCGGAAGCGCTGCTAGCGCACCCGGGCGCGGCGGAGTTTCCCGGCGCGGTGCCGGCGAATGCACCGCGGGTGGAGAAGCAGGTATCGATTGACCTGAACATGCCGCGCTGGCAGGCGACCGGACTCTATGCGCCTCCGGGCGGAGCGATCACGGTGGCCGTACCTGCCCCGCTGCGGAAGCTAGGCCTCAAGCTCCGCATCGGCGCGGACACGGACAATATTCTCAAGACGAGCGGTGAGGAAGAGAACAACCTCAGCCGCTTTCCCATGATCTCACGAGAGATCGCACTCGACGATGCGCGCGTGACGGCCGGCAATCCCTTCGGTGGCGCGATCTACATCGATGTGCCCTTCGGCAACAATGGCGGTGCCTTCCAAGTGCCTGCCCACGGCTGGACCATCCGGCCGTTCGATAAAATGCCTTCTCCCGAAGTGAAGGCGCTATCCATCGCCGGTGGCGTGGAGATGGCATGGTGGCGCGCCGGCATGACGCCCTCCGCATGGCACGATGAGCTCAAGAAGCCCGCGCCGTGGGCGGAGCTCGAGCTCGGCATGCTTCACACGTCCGTGCCGCGTGATAGCGCCGCCGAGGTTCGCAATCCCGCGGAGCTTGCTGCGTTTTGGGATCAGGTGATGGATGCGCAGTGGAAGTTCGCCGGCTATCCCGGCTACCGCTACATCCCGATGCGCGTGAGCTTCGACCGCCAGATCAGCGCGGGCTTCATGCACTCCGGCTATCCGATCATGGTCCATGTCCCGGAGGTGAAGGAGGTGCTCGATTTGAAGAAGCTCCAGACCGAGGGAAGCTGGGGGCTCTATCACGAGATCGGCCACAATCACCAGCCGGTCTGCATCACGCCGAGTGGCTTCACGGAGTCGACGGTGAATCTCTTCACGCTGGCCACGCTGAAGGCAACGATTCCGAAACGGGATCCGATCGCTGGCCACGACGCGCTATCGGATGCCAAGGGGCTGCTGAAAAAGCGCCAGGCCGGAGAAGAGGACGCTTGGATCAATCTTTCGCTGTTCCTGCCGCTGATCGACGAGTTCGGCTACGAAAGCATCACGCGCACGCTGACCGGCTACTGGACTGACGCTCGCAAGGACAGCAGTGCCATCAATCTCTCGAACGAAGAGCGCCAGGACCAATGGACTCTCCGCTTCGGCGAGACGGTGCAGAGGGACGTGAGCGAGTATTTCGAAAGCGTACGCTACAAGGTGTCGCCTGCCACGAAGAAGAAACTGTCCAAGTACCCGGTCTGGAAGCCGTAACGACGCTGGATGATTGATCAGCTCACGGTCCACTGCCCGGCACTGATCGTCGGGCGAGCCCATGCGTCCTCCTCCTTCTTTCGGTCCGGAGCGATCTCCTGCGGGGACTTCCCGCGCCACTTCGATTCCATGCCGCGGATCGTGAAGGTCCCGCCAGCGGGATCGATCTCCAGCACGGTGTAGAGCGGACCATCGTAGTTGGCGCTCATGGTGAGAATGGGGAATTTCTTGGCGAGCTCGGGGTCCACCGAATCGTTTCTAACACCTCCCATATAGTAGTAGGATGCCGAGTTGATGTGGGTGTAAGGGATGCCATTGATCACGCGGCTGTGGTCGATGTGCCAGTGGCCATTGAAGCAGCCCGCGACCTTGCGCTTGCCGTCTTGGGTCTTGGCAGCTTCCAGGATGGTACGGACCTCCTCTTGATTCGTGATGCAGTCCGGGCGTTCGAGGCTCTGGTGCAAAAACACGAAGGTATTCAGGCGAGTGTTTTCGAGGTCCTTGTGAAGCCACTCGAGTTGATCCGCGGCGATGGACCTCGGATAGCCGCCCTTCCAATCCTTCGGCCGGTCGTTCGCATCGAGCACGATGAAGTGATAGCCGCCGAGGTCGAAGGAATCGTAGCGCTGCTTCATCCCCCAGAAGGCCATCGTTTGCTCACGCCTGAAGCCGCCGTCGGTGTCGTGGTTTCCCAGCACATGATAGCGAGGACCGCGGAAGCCATTGAAGATGTCGAGGAAGCCTTGGTTCGCGGGCTTGGGCGTGCAGAAGTCGCCGAGCTGCATGATCGCATCGACCGACTCCTTGTTCATGAGATCGATGAAGGAGCGGAGTCGCTCGTCGGCATCGGGAACGAGGTCCTTGTGGATGTCCGTGATGAGGCCGATGCGGATCTTTTTCGCTCCCGCACCAGCGGCCTCAAGCGGAAGGGCAAAGGCTGAGGCGGCAAGGACCGAGTTCTTGAGAAGTTTGCGGCGGGTGACCATGAAGCATCGAACGTTCATGGACGTCTCTTCCTTGCCGACATTTTCGTCGTCTCTGGGGGCGAAATCGCCACCGACTCACCGGGCAGGATACTTCAGCTCCGGTGCCTTGCCTTTCCAACACGGGGCGGAGAGATCGAAGAGGGTTTTAGCGGCATTGATCATCACCAAGCCGTTGTCCTGTCGAATAGTCATGCTTTTCGCGCTGCCATCCATGAAGACAATGACCGCGTGTCCATCAAACGGCTTCTGATCAAATTGGAGGGTCCCGGGAATCAACGGTGCCACCAGCAGCGGCGTGTCGGCAGGAGCATCCGCCGGGAGATTGGCAACGTAGGCGAAGCCAACCTCCCCCTTCGCGAACGCCTGCTCCAAAGGTGAAATCACATTGTCCGGACGGTGGGTAGGCAGGGCGGGATAGCGGCAATAGCCAATCTTTTCGGAAGCGGCTCCCCCGGCGAGCAGCAGGCGGAAATAGTCATTCGAAGTCGTCAGCGAAAATGGGGCGATGCCTTTTTCCGCGGCGACCTTCTTCATTGTCTCCTCGTTCGGGAACGAGCCGTAGCGCTCCTGATGATCCAACAAGGCGAGGAAGATCTGCTTTGCATTGTTGATGGCTTCCCGACGATCCCCCGCCTTCCGCCCAGGGGGTTTGGGGATAACAGGCGCTGAAAGGAGCATCAACAAACCAATCACGATAGCGATTCCGAAGACGTTGAAGAGCGTTCCTTTCATAGCCGATTGCAAGTGTCATCCTTGCATGAAGCTGCGGCGAAACCACTTTGAGATTCGCATGAATACGACAACGGGCCGGCTCCTTGGAAAGAGACGGCCCGTGCAGGGAAGGCTAGGAGGAGGGAAGCTTGTTGCTCCTCAACCGCGGTTGCTGCGATCCTCGTAGTTGAGGCCCTTGGACGCCCGCTTGCGGGCGTTGGCATCAAGGATACGCTTGCGAAGACGGATATTTTGCGGGGTGGCTTCGACGAGTTCGTCGGCGTCGATGTATTCGATCGCGCGCTCGAGCGAGAAGCGGATGGCCGGGGTGAGCTTGGAGGTCTTGTCCTTGCCGGAGGAGCGCATGTTATCGAGGTGCTTCTCCTTCACCGGGTTCACCGGCAGGTCGCCGACGCGCGGGTTTTCACCGACCAGCATGCCTTCGTAGACGGCATCACCGGGAGCGACGAAGAGGACGCCGCGCTCCTCGAGCATCTGTAGCGAGTAGGGCGTGGCGGCACCGGAATCCATCGAGACCAGCGTGCCGGTCGTGCGGTTCTGGATTTCGCCGGCGTGCGGGCCGTATTCCTTGAAAAGGTGGCTCATGATGCCGTGGCCGGAGGTCAGGTTGACCAGCTCGGTTTCGAAGCCGATGAGGCCACGGGTCGGGATGCTCGCCTGGATGAAGACGCGGCCGCTGGCCTCGGTGTCCATGTGCTCCATCATGCCCTTGCGGTTCATGAGGATCTTGAGGATGCCCTGGGTGTAGTCGCCGGGGGCCTCGACGTAGAGGGTCTCGAAGGGCTCGAGGATCTTGCCGTGGTCATCCTTGCGGAAGATCACGACCGGGCGGGAGACGAGGACTTCGAAGCCTTCGCGGCGCATCTGCTCGACCAGCACCGCGATCTGCATCGCGCCACGGGCGGAAACGTTGAAGACGCCGGAGGTATCGGTGTCTTCCACGGTGATGGAAATGTTCGTCTTCAGCTCGCGCATCAGGCGGTCGCGGATGGCGCGCGAGGTGACGTGCTTGCCTTCCTTGCCGGCGAGCGGGCCGTCATTGATGGAGAACTGCATCGACACGGTCGGCGGGTCGATCGCGACGAAGGGCAGCGGTTGCTGGTCCGCCGAGCCGGCGATGGTTTCGCCGATGTTCACGTTCTCAATGCCCGCGGCGATGCCGACGATGCCGCCGGCGCCACAGCCTTCCGAGTCGGTGGTGGCGAGACCAGAGTAGCTGAAGGTCTTCATCACCTTCGACTGCTGCTTGGTGCCATCTTCGCGGAGCAGCCAGACGGTGTCACCTTTCTTGACGCTGCCACCGAGGACCTTGCCGACAGCGACGCGGCCGACGTAGTCGTCCCACTCGATGTTCGAGACGAGCATGAGGAAAGGAGCTTCCGGATCGGCCTTCGGCGCCGGGATGTGCTCGATGATCTTCTTGAGGAGCGGCACGCAGTCCTTCCGCTCATCATCCGGGTGATCCATGAAGTAGCCGTCACGGGCGGAGCCGTAGCTGAAGGGAGCATTGAACTGCTCGTCATCGGCATCGAGGTCGAGAAGGAGTTCGAGGACCTGATCGTGAACCTTGAGCGGGGTGGCCAGCGGACGGTCGATCTTGTTGACGACGACGATCGGCTTAAGGCCTTCCTGCATCGCCTTGCGGAGCACGAAGCGGGTCTGGGCCTGCGGGCCGCCGGAAGCATCAACGACGAGAAGAACGCCATCGACCATCTTCATCACGCGCTCCACCTCGGCACCGAAGTCGGCGTGGCCTGGGGTATCGACGATATTGATGGTGTAACCTTCCCAGTGAATGGAAGTGTTCTTGGCCTTGATGGTAATGCCCTTTTCCTTTTCCAGGTCCATCGAGTCCATTGCGCGCTCCTGCTGCGCCTGGTTGTCGCGATAGGTACCGCCGGCTTGAAGGAGCTGGTCAACGAGGGTGGTCTTCCCGTGGTCAACGTGGGCGATAATGGCGAGATTGCGGATCTTGAGTGACATGGCGGCGCGGGTGCCCAGGCGGCGGGCGGGGCGGGGCTATGGACGCTTTTCCCCCGCTTGGCAAGGGGTAAGCACGTGGCGTTCCTGCCACCGAGCGCTGGAAATCATCGCGTAATGCCCGAATTCAGGTCGGCCAGGCCTTCATCGCCTGCTCGGCGACGCCCTTCAGCTCGCCCCCGGTCGCGCGGCTGGCGGCCTGCACCGCCAACCCCTGAATCACTGTCGAAAGGTAGCGGGCCAGCCGTTTCGTGTCCACGTCGGCACCGAATTCCCCCTCCGCTTTCGCCCTCGCAAACCGGTCTTCAATCGATCGCAAGGTTTCGCAACGCACGGTCACGAGTTCCTGCTTCACCGGCGTCGCTTCGTCGCCGCAGACGAGCGCGCTCTGGATGGAGAGGCATCCGCAGGGGTTCTCCGGATCGCTCAAAACGTTCACCGCCCCCGCCAGCAGTTTCTCGGCGGCCTCTCGCGCCGTCGGGGCTTCCAGCGCCAGTGCCACGTAGGATGCCGGGCCTTCGCAGTAGCGAATGAGTGCCTTGCGGAACAGCGCTTCCTTGTTCCCAAAGGCCGCATAGAGGCTGGGGCGGTTGATTCCCATCGCCTCCGTCAGGTCAGCCATCGAGGCCCCCTCGTAGCCCTTCTCCCAAAAGACGCGCAGCGCCCGGTCGAGCGCCACATCGGCGTCGAAGGCTCGCGGGCGGCCAATTGCCGGAGGGGTTTCACCGGGTTTCATACCTGCCGGTAAAAAATGCCGCTTGACCCCGGTTTGTCCAGCGGATACATCTATACCGTTCGTTACAGAACACCCTCGATCAGCAGAGGAACAGAACCATGAAAACCATCGAACTCAACAATGACACCTTCGATGCCGCGCTAGCCGGCACCGACCAGCCCGTGCTTGTAGACTTCTGGGCCGAATGGTGCGGCCCGTGTAAAATGATCGGCCCGGTGGTCGAATCGATCGCAGCCGAGCAGGATGGCAAAGCCCTCGTCGCGAAAGTCGACGTGGATGCCGCCCCCGAACTCGCCCGGCGTTTCGGCATCAAGGCGATCCCCACCCTGATCGTCTTCAAGAACGGCGAACCCGTGAATGTCTTCCGCGGCGTGCAGGACAAGGCCGTCCTTCTGGCCGCGCTGGCCGCCTGATTGCTTCTCCGGAGCGTGGTCCCTCCCCGCAAGGGTCGGGTGCCACGCTCCTTTCATTATCCATCATGACGGATTCATCCCGAGGCGGACGTTCGATCCTGCCCATTGTTCTCCTTTCCGCCGCCGGGTTCACGGTGCTGACCACCGAGTTCGTGATCGTCGGCCTGCTACCGGCGATGGCGCGCGACCTCGGCGTCAGCGTGTCCAGCGCGGGATTGCTGGTGACCTTGTTCGCTTTCACTGTGGCCGTGGTCGGTCCGCCGCTCACGGCTTCGTTTTCACGCTTCGAGAGGAAGCGGCTTTTCGTCACCACGTTGCTGCTGTTCGCCTTGTCGAACCTCCTCGCGGCGACCGCGCCGAACTTCGGCCTGATGGCCTTCGCCCGGTTCATCCCCGCGGTGATGCTTCCGGTCTTCTGGGCGCTCGCCAGCGAAACCGCGGTGGCCATCACCGGTCCCGAGCGCGCGGGCAAAGCGATCTCGATGGTCTCCTTCGGCATCGTCGCCGCCACGATCTTCGGCATTCCCATCGGCACCTTGATCGGCGATGCCTTCGGCTGGCGCGTCGCCTTTGGCTCCTTGGCGGGGCTAGCCCTGCTCAAGGCGGCCCTGCTGTTTTTCTTCCTTCCCGTGATTCAGGGAAAAAGGGAGTCCGCCTCGGTCGCCTCGCAAATGGGCATCCTACGCGACCCGGTCATTGCCGGTCACGTCCTTCTCTCCCTGCTCGTGTTTGCCGGGATGTTCACGGCCTACACCTACCTCGCCGATATCCTCGAGCGCCTCGGTGGCTTCGATGGCGCAACGGTCGGATGGATTCTGATGGGCTTCGGCGGTGTCGGCATGATTGGCAACTGGCTCGGCGGGCGTCTGGTTGACCGCAGCCCGCTCGGAGCTTCCGTGATTTTCTGCGCGCCGATCGCCATCGCCATGATCGCGGTGGTCCCGGTGGTTCATTCCTATGGCGTGCTCGCCATCGTCCTCGCGATCTGGGGTATCGCGCAGGCTGCGCTTTTCACCGTCTCCCACGTCCGCGTGATGAAGTCCGCTTCCGCCAACGCGGCGCTCGGGGCGTCCCTGAATATCTCGGGCGCGAACATGGGCATCGGCCTGGGTGCGATCGTCGGAGGACGTGTGATCGATGGCTTCGGACTCCAGCATGTCGGCTGGGCTGCGGCAGGAGTCATCGGGCTTTCGATCGCCGCCGCCTTCGTGCTGATGACGGCGCGGTCGTCCTCTGTTGGGGATCCCTGCCCCGAAGCAGAGTGACCCTACGCCAGCGCGTCCAGCCTACGAAGCACTTCAGAAAACGACGGACGTAGGGTAGGTTCTGCCGAGAGGCAGCGTTCCTGCAATCCCCTCATCGCGACGGATTCCGAATCGCAGCGATCTAACAATTCTTCCAGAAGGCAGCCGAACGAGCGGATCTCGATGTTCTCCAGTCCGGCGAGGCCCGAGTAGAATGACGCCGCGCCGAAATCCCCCAGCAGGCAATCGCCCGCCGTATTCCTCAGCATGTTGTGCGCGTAAAGGTCGCCGTGCATGATCCCTTTCGCGTGCAAGGCTGCCGCCACGGAGGCGATGCCACGCGCGATGCGCAGGACGGCGGCCAACGGGATGACAGTTCCCGGTGGATAGACATCACGGGTGCAGCTCTCGAAACTCGGAGGCCCGGCGAGGCTTGAGAATTCCGATCCGATCAATTCCATTACCAGTCCCTGCGCCTGCTCCGGATGGCCGGCGATCTTTCCCAGGATCGGTATCACATGGGGATGCCTCCCCGCCGCGAGGCAAGCGGCCATTTCACTGGCGGGAAGACCGTCGCTGGTCATCGCTCCTTTGAAAATTTTCACCGCCACCGGTCTTCTTTCCGAAATCAGCGATGCTTGGTGAATGACGCCCGAAGCACCTTCGCCGAGCTTTTCGTGTAGCTGCAAATCCGTCCAATCGATCACAGCCTCCGCGCCGGACTCTTCACGGCAAAAGGGATTCCCCGAAAACGCCAGCCACGCCAATCGAGGAAGTTTGAGCAGCCACTCCGGCAACGAGCGGAAGCGGTTCGAGGCGAGCCGGACCAGTTCGAGGTTGGTGCAGGCCGCCATTTCCTCCGGAAGGTTTTCCAGCCGGTTGCCCGCCAGCATTAGCTTCTGGAGCGGCAGGCAGTTCCCGACGGAAGCGGGCAGCCGGTCGATGCGATTGTCCGTGAGGATCAGCCAGCGCAGGGATGGTGGCAGCGCCTCCACACGCCCGACGCGGTTCGACTTGAAGGCGATCATCGACAATTCCGCGCACTCCGCGATGACCGGCGGCACGTGATCGAAGTCGTTCTCCGAGCAGAAGAGGATCCGCAGTTTCTTCAGCCGAGGTAGGTCAGCGGGAAGGTCAGAAAGCCGGTTGCCGGAGAGATTCAGGATCTCCAGCGAATCGGCGAGGTCGAAGATCTCGCGCGGGAACTCCGTGAGCCCGCAGCAGAGGTCGAGCCGGGTGGCACCGGTGAGCTTGCCGGAACGAAGAAGAGTGAGCGTATCGGCCGACATCTTGACTCGGAATACCCACAGTTGGGCGGACGCATTCCTCCCCACGATTCAACCATCAGCAAGCAGGAAGTCGAAAGCGGCCGTGACTGTCCGATCAAGCGGTGGGAAACGCGCCAATAGCCCGGATTCCCTCGTCAGAAACCCGATAAACTTCAGTCGAGATGGGATAAGGTGCCTGATTGTATTCGCGGACCACCACTTTACCCACCTTCCCGACGAAGTCCGAGTGCCGGGCATCCCACAAGTAGATGAAATCACGGTCAGGAACGACCGCGAGAAGCGGCCAGCCCAGCTTGGCGCCGACTACCTCGCGAAGATTCGGGGCGAGCAGGAGTGCCGCCTTGAAAGGCAGCGAAGTGCTCAGGAATCCAAGGTGAACGCCATCGATCTCATTGCATTCGATGGTCGCTTCTTCCAAGGCGCGGCTAAGATTCTCGAAAGCACGATTCGCGGCAAGGAATTGGTCCATGCTCAACGTTTCCAGCATTTCTCCGGATACCCAAGTGATCTGACTACCGTCAGGCGACAAATGCACGAGAACCCGGTCCACGCAGTCACTGATCGGAAATCGAATCTCAGCGGGCTCTTCGTAATCGTTTGGCTCCAGACACCAGTAGAGCCCATCGGCGGAAATCGAATCATCGGAAGCCTCCAATGAGCTTAAAATTGTATCCACAAAGCGAGGGACTCTGCCTGCATCCCCGTCACTCGCCACACCCCGCTCCAAATTGTCCAAATGGACGAGGCAGCGACCTTCGGCAGCGTCAATCACGTAGCCATTGGATTCAGCATCCACGGAGAAGCGCAGCCCTCTTCGGGTCAGCTCACCCTCAAATAGCGTTCGAACATCCATGATGGTCAGTGGCGTCTATCTCAACTCATTCATCGGATCGCTACAAAGACGCCGCGGAATCCGAGGCAGACCTGGCCCTCTTGCTCGATGGTTACCTCCAGAGTGATGCGCGCCTTGCCAGCCTTCGAGAAAGTCGAGCGGAAGGCCGAAAGCTTGGCTTCCACCGGCCTTTTGCAGATCGCCCGCAGCGTGCTCCGCACCGGGTACCGGTAGTCGAGTTCGCTGCGACGGATCACCACGTGGGCATCGCGATCATCAAGCGCGTGCCAGAGGCAGGCATAGCCAGTGAGCGTTGCAAGCGCGGCGAGGCTTCCGCCGAACGCGGTGCCGAGGTGGTTGTGATTCGGCTCCAGCGGTGCGGTGAGGATGAAGGCCTCCCCTTCCGACGACTCGACCCGCACGCCCATGGCTTGGGCGAGCGGGATCTTCTCGTGCAGGAAGGCCTCGATCTCCGCGGGGCTCATCACTCGTCGAGTTCGCGGATGCGCTCCACATGGCGACCGCCTTCGAAGTCGGTGGTCAGGAAAGCATCGACGATGGCGATGGCGGTGCGCAGGTCGATGACCCGCTCGCCGAGGGAAAGGACGTTGGCGTCATTGTGCTGACGACCGAGCTTGGCGGTTTCCACGCTCCAGCATAGGGCGCAGCGGACGCCCTTGATCCGGTTCGCCGCCATGGCCTCGCCATTGCCGGAGCCGCCGAGCACGATGCCGCGGTCGTAGGTTCCAGCCGCCACGCCCTCGGCGACCTCACGGATAAAGGGAACGTAAGAGACCGGGGCTTCCGAGTCGGTGCCGACATCGATCACGGTGATGTCTTTGGCGCGGAGCTGGGCGATGATTTCCCGCTTGTAGGTGAAGCCGGCGTGGTCGGATCCGATGGCGATTTTCATGGGTAGGACAGCAGTACACGGGCGTGCCGCTTCCTCACGGGCGGCGACTCCCGATCCCCTAACAATGCATCCTTACCCCGGCTTGCCAAGCCGCCATCCGTACATAGGCCGCACCGGCACCTCCGTCAGATCACATGTCCCCCCCGGGCCAGAGGTTAAAGACGGTAGGTGTCGGTGCTGATGGAACCATGCCTTAACATGAGCCCGCCGTCCATCCGACCACGGCCCGATTTACTTGGCTAAATGCCCGGACAACCCTGTAAGGGTCAGCCCCTACCCCCTACTCATTGGGATGGTCCCGCCGCCACGCAATCGCCTGGCGCAGAAGCTCCGAAGCGTCTTTCAGCTCCAGCTTTTCCTTGATGCGAGTCCGGTAGGTTTCAACCGTCTTCACATCGAGGCCCAGCTGCTCGGCGATCTGCCGGGTGCCGAAACCTTCGCCGACCAGGCCGAAAACCTGCAGCTCGCGATCGGAAAGAACGTCGAGCGAGCGCACCGCTCCCTTGGTCTTTCCCAGCATGCGGGACAGGATCTCGGCGGACAGCTCTTCGCTGAGGAAAACCTTGCCCGCCATGACCTGGCGGATGGCGTCGAGGATCTTGCGGGTGGCCTCCTGCTTGGTGATGTAACCGTGGGCGCCGGCGCGGATCACCCGCTCGGCGTAGAGGTTTTCATCCTGCATCGAGAGCACCAGGATCAGCAGCTCCGGATACATCACGCGCAGGTCCTTGATCAGATCGAGGCCGTTCGAGCGCTTGAGGGTCAGATCGACAATGGCGAGCCGCGGCTTCTCCCGCTCGACCACCTCCAGCGCGCCAGCGCGATCCTCAGCCTCGCCGCAAATGGACAGGTCGGGCTCGCGATTGATCACTTCCGCGAGGCGCTCGCGGACCATCGGATGATCGTCCACGAGGACGATGCGGGCCTGGTCGTTTGCAGTGGAAGTCATCAGCCGATTGTTGACGGGGGAGATGAAACACAACGAACGAGGGTGCCACCATCTTTTCCCGAAGAGATATTCATTTCCGCACCGATCGTTCGCGCCCGGTAGTCCATGGTATGAAGGCCCATGCCTCCGCCACGGCTGCTGTTGCCGATGCCGTGGCCATCGTCCTCCACCATCAGGTCGAAGTCGCCGCCATTGCTTGAGAAGCGAATCATGATCATCGAGGCGGAAGCATGCTTGACCGCGTTGCTCAGCGCTTCCTGGGCAATGCGGTAGAGGTGAATGGCATAGGCCTTGTCGAGACTTGATGGCTTTCCAGAGACCTCGGCGATGCAGCGGATGCCGGTGTGCTTCGAGGTGCTGCGGGCGAGATCGCGCAGCGCCGTCTCGAGTCCCTCCTCCTCCAGCGGCACCGGATGAAGGCCTTTCGCAATGTCCCGCGCCTGGCCGATCGACTCGTCGATCGATTTCGCGATCCGCTCCGCCTGAACAGCCTCGGGCGCTGCCTTGTCCTCCAGGCTACGCTGGAGCAGTGCGGCGGAAAAGGCGGTCGCCACCAGCTGCTGGCAAAGGCCATCGTGCAGATCCTGGCCGATGCGCGCCTGCTCGGATTCCCGTGCGTCGAGGATGCGGCGCTCCAGTTTCAAACGCTCCTTCACCTCGTCTTCCAGCCGCGCGGTGCGGTCGTGAACGCGAGCCTCTAGGGTCTCATTGAGCTTTCTCAGCGAAATCACCAGCCATACCGGAACCATCAGCACCCCAAACCGCAGCATGACATTCCAGTAAGGCACATACACCGGAACCTCAGGCCCCGAGGTCACCAGGTCCGCATACAAGGAGACCCACGTGGCCACGATGGAGAACACGATGCTGGTGCGGGCGCTGGCATGACGAGTCACCAGAAGGATCGGCAGCATGTAGAAAAACGCGCTGCCGAGCTGCGGCTCGATCCGCATATCGACCGCCCCGATGGCCGCGACCACCAGGGACCCGATCAGCACCACCTGCCACGGCTTGGAGGGAAGAGTCACTGCGCGCCGCTTTCCGCTGTTTCCGTGGACCACCATTTCGAGAGACAGGCACCCGCGATGTCCGGAATCGCGAGGCCGGATTCGGAGTAGTGCGAGCTGTCATTGAAAAGCATCAATCGTGCCCGCACCGGGTCCTTGAAATCGACGATATTCAGCGCGGCGGGATCTTGATCGAGATTGTCCCGGTAGCGCCGGGGATCGAAGCCGAGCAGCGAGCTGAGCAGGAGCCGGATCGTCGCCTTGTGGGACACGACGATCACTGGCTTGCCCTGATGGTTCTTCACGATATCGAGCAGCGCGGGCAAGGCACGCGCGGTGACTTCCAAGCCGGTCTCGCCGCCGGGTGGTGCGTAGGTGAAGGGGTCGCGGTCCCATGCGGTGACTTCCTCGGGGTAGGCCTGCTCGACTTCCCTGCGGGTCAGCTGCTCCCAGTGACCGTGGGAGATTTCCTTCAGGCCATCGCGCGCGACCACTTTCGAACCGTGAGGCGCAGCGAGGATGCTCGCCGTTTCCATCGTGCGTCCCAGCGGCGAGGCATAGACGGCATCGACCGGGATCAAGCTCAGGCGTTCGGCAAGGCGGCGGACTTGCGTCCTGCCCTCATCGGAGAGCTCGACGTCGGTCGATCCGGCGAAGCGGTCCTCGGCAGTGAGGACCGTGGCCCCGTGGCGGATCAGGAAAATGCGGGTGATGGACATGCCCCATCAGGGGACGCGATCAAGCGCCCTTGTTCCAGCCGGAAATCCGTTCACTCAGCCATGCAATCTCCTCCGGGAAGACCGTGTGGTCGTAGCCGCGGAAGATCTGCTTGGTGAGCGCCGCATTCGAGCGGGAGAGAATGCCTGCGCTTTCCTCGACGAACGGCAAAGGGATGTGCGGGTCGTGGTCGGCGCAGGCGAGCAGCACTGGCGTTTGCAACAGATCCGTTGGCTTCCGCGCAATCCCCTGCGGTCCGATCAAGGCGCTGCTCATTCCGGCGACAAGGCCGTAGCGCCGCGGATTGCGGTGGGCATACTCCAGCGCGAGACAGCCGCCTTGAGAAAAGCCGGCGATGCCGATGCGTTCATCCGGGATACCGGCCGCGCGCGCTTCGTTCACGAGCTGATCCACCAGCGCAAGCCCGCTGGAAAGCCATGGCTCGTTTTCCTCCAGCGGCACGAAGAAGCGCTGCGGATACCACGTGAACTGGGTGGCCTGGGGCGCGAGGATCGCAAGATCCTGCGCAGGCAAATAGTCCGCGACGCCAGCGATGTCATGGGCATCGGCACCGCGGCCGTGGATCAGGATCAATACACCAGTGGCATCCGCGAGGGCCTTGCCGCGGCGCAAAGTATGGGAAACATCGTGGATGCTCATGACAAGGAAGCGGCGGATTGGAGCGGAGGAAGGATTTGTTCGATGCGGGCGCGCAGGTGCTCGTGCTGTTTCGGCAGCTTGAGGCCAGTGCCGAGTGAAGCGGGTGCCTCATCGACGGCGAAGCCGGGATTCTCGGTCGCGATCTCGAAGAGAATGCCGCCCTTTTCGCGATAGTAGATCGAGTGGAAGTAGTCGCGATCCATCACCGGCGAGACCTGGTAACCGGACTTGATCAGCTCGTCCTGCTTCTTCAGCTCGGTTTCATCGTCCGGCACACTCCACGCAATGTGATGGATGGTTCCCGAGCCACCGGTCCCACGTGGGCCGGAGCTCTGGATGACATCGGCATAGCGGCCCGAGCCACCGGGTCCGGCTTCGAAGCGGGCACGATCGCCCTCGCGCTTCACCAAGCGGAAGCCCATCTCGATCGACAGCAATCCTTCCGTCAGAGCGGGAAAGGCCACGGTCAGCTCGGCCGTGTGCAGTCCGCGCAAGGCGTGCTCTGCAGGAATGCCTGCGCCCGTCCAGCCGCTGCGGCTGTCATTCGCCACGGCCACGATTTCGACGGGGATCTTGTCGGGATCAACGAAGGCCAGCACTTCTTCACCGAAGCGGTTCTTGCGCTCCACGGCGACACCACGCTTCTCAAGCCTTTCTTGCCAATAGCCGAGTGAGCCTTCCGGCGCGGAGAAGACTAGCGCCGTGGTTTGGCCGCTGCCGACACGACCGCGGGCATCGTGGCCGGGCCAATAGAAGAAGGTCACGATGCTGCCGGGCGTGCCGTTTTCATCGCCGTAGTAAAGATGGTAGGCGGAGGGGTCGTCGAAATTGACGGTCTTTTTCACCATCCGCAGGCCGAGCAAGCCGGCGTAGAAGTCGATGTTCCGCTGCGGGTCGCTCGCGATCGCGGTGACGTGATGGATGCCTGTGATTTCCGGTTTCATGATCGTGTTACTTTTAGAAGATGGGAATGAAGAGTGAACGCCGCACGCCTGCGCTAAGCTGCTTCGTGCGATGGCCGCGGCCCTGCGTGTCTTCCACGAGCAGGAGGTCGCCGCCACCAAACTCACGCACCTCGCCGTCACCGGTTTCAATCGAAATCCGGCCATCTAACAAAACGATCCACTGCTTCCGCGGCGCGGGATGCCAGTCGTAGTCGTAGCTGGAATCCGTTTCGCGGAAGACCACGGCACCGGCGGGCAGATCGGCGGATAGGCGGCCGATCTCGCCGGCGTCATTCAGCGGGATCGCGATGTCCTCGAAGCGGGTGACCCCGTTGGCATCGGCGTGGATTCGGGTGGCGTTCACGGCATGAGACTACCGCATTCCCACGATCCGGGAAATGCCACGTCGGAGGGCTGAGCATGATACCGGGACATGCCCCGCCCTCCGATGGCCATGTGACTTACATTCCAAATCCGCCATCCACCCCGAGCGCGATGCCCGTGGTGAAGCCGGAAAGCGGCGAACACAGGTAGAGCACCGCCTCGGCAACTTCCTCCGGCTTCCCGAAACGGCCCACGGGATGCAGGCCCGTCATGTAGGCCTGCACCTGCGGGTCGCCACGAAGACCGGCGGTCATGTCGGTCTCAATGACGGCCGGACAGACTGCATTGACCCGCACGCCGGATTTCGCGTTCTCAAGTGCCGCGCTCTTGGTCAGTCCTATCACCGCTGACTTGCTCGCGTTGTAGATGGCGCAGTTCGGGATGGGCCGGATGCCGAGCACGGAGGCGTTGTTCACGATGCAACCACCGCCGGACTTCTGGATCGCTGGGATCTGATGCTTGAGGCACAGCGCCACGCCACCGACATTGATCGCGAGTGTTCTCTGGATAATCTCGGCGGTCACTTCCGTGATGGGAGCGCCTTCGAGATGGACGCCCGCGTTGTTGAACGCGAAGTCCAGCCTGCCGAACTTGTCGAGCGTCGTGGAAACGAGGTTTTCGATGTCCGCTTCTTCCGCGATGTCGGTCCGCACGAACAAACCTTTGCCACCGGCTTGCTCGATCAGAGCGACCGACTCCGCACCTTCGCTTTCACGACGACCTGCGACCACGACGCTCGCGCCCTGCGCTGCGAAGGCAATCGCGGTGGCACGCCCGATGCCGGCAGTACCACCGGTGACGATGATGACCTTTCCTGAATGCGTTTTCATCAGTGTGTCGGATCAAGAACGAGCAAACGCCAGCAGATCCGAGTTGAGCTGATCCTTCGCGGTATCGCCGAGGCTATGACCACCGCCCGGGTAGATCTTGAGCTCGGCATTTGGCACCAGCTTCGAGGAGATCATCGCTGAAGCGCCAATCGGCACGATCTGGTCGTCGTCGCCGTGGATGATCAAGGTAGGCACATCGATCTTCTTCAAATCCTCTGTGAAGTCGGTTTCCGAGAATGCCTTGATGCAATCGTAGGCGTTCTTGTGCCCCGACATCATGCCCTGAAGCCACCACGATTGGATGAGGCCTTGCGAGACTTTCGCGCCCGGGCGGTTGAACCCGAAAAATGGACCGCTGGCGACATCGAGGAAGAACTGCGCACGGTCCGCGAGGTAAGCGGCGCGGAAACCATCAAACACTTCCATCGGCAAGCCGCCCGGGTTCGCCGCGGTCTTCAACATGATCGGCGGCACGGCTCCCATGAGAACGGCCTTCTTCACACGCTTCGTGCCATGGCGGCCGATGTAGCGCGCGACTTCGCCACCTCCAGTGGAGTGACCGATCATGACGGCATCCTTCACATCGAGTTGCTCGAAGAGCTCGGCGAGGTCGTCGGCATACTGGTCCATGTGATTGCCGTCCCA
Organism: Luteolibacter sp. Y139; assembly: GCF_038066715.1. Classification (NCBI taxonomy): domain Bacteria; kingdom Pseudomonadati; phylum Verrucomicrobiota; class Verrucomicrobiia; order Verrucomicrobiales; family Verrucomicrobiaceae; genus Neoluteolibacter; species Neoluteolibacter soli. The sequence goes on from NZ_JBBUKT010000001.1 coordinate 1,162,518, forward strand.
CGGCTGGCTGGAGCGGCCGTGACCGCGGCGGTCGTGGCCGATGCAGCGGAAGCCGTGTGAGGCGAGGTGGAACATCTGTGCTTCCCACGCATCGGCCGTCAGTGGCCAGCCGTGGCTGAAGGTGACGATGGGGCCGTCCTTCGGGCCCCAATCCTTGTAATAGATGGTGGTGCCGTCCTTGGTGGTAATGGTGCTCATTTCAGTTCTGGGGTTGGGGTTGAATCGGAAAAACTATGCAGAGACAGGTATCGGTGGCGATGCGGATTCGCGCGAATCGGCCTGCGCCGTGGCCCATGACAGCGCGTAGTCGGCGACCTCCTCCCAGCCACTCTCGGCGATGATGTAGTGGCTACGACCGGGGAATTCCTTGAACTCGGTGATCGCGCTGGATCGATACTTGCGGAAATTCTTCCGGTTGAGGGCGGACGGCATGATCACATCCTTCTCGCCTCCAATCAGCAGCAGCGGCGAGCGCTTGTCGTTGGCGAAATCGACAAACGTCGGGGCATTGACCATGAAGTTGGCGAGCGCCGCCTGGAAAATCGCGCGTCCGGATGCGGGGATCGCGACGCTTTCATACGCTTCCCGCACCTCCGTCTCGGAGAGCGTGTTCGCGAAGACTTTCCAAAACTGCCGCAAGGTGAACAGGAACGTACCTCGCAACGTCGCAGGCTTCAGAAATGCGGGTAGTAACGCGAGGTATGTGGAAAGCGGCAAAATGTAGACACCCTTCGGCGGCACCGAATCAATCGCCACGCCGACTGCGCCGAGACCGCGATCGATCAGCACCTGCGTGATCACGCCACCATAGGAATGGCCGATGATGATCGGCGCTTCCGGCAAGCCGCGAATGATCTCCGCGTAATGCTCGATCACTTGTTCCGCGCCCACGCTATTCAGGCTCGAAGCATCGCGGCGCATCGCGGCGGCGTCATCGCTGACACCCGGCCACGCTGGCGTGAGCACCTGATGGCCACGGGATTCATAGTAGCTGCGGAACTTGTCCCAGCAATGCGGGGTCACCCACAGGCCGTGGACCAATACGATGGGGCGTTTCATGGGGAGAAGAAGGAAGGCTCCCCTCCTCATGGGGCTTCTTCTCCTCGCGTGACGGAATTTTTTCCGGAATCACGAATAGGTGCCGAGCACCTGATGCACGCCTTCCACGGCCATGCCGCCTTCGCCGACGGCAGCCGAACAGCGCTTGACCGATCCGGAGCGGACATCGCCGCACGCGAAGATGCCGGGGTGGCTGGTTTCCAAGGCACGTGGCGGGCGGCTCGCGTCCTTCCACGCCGGTGAGTCGGCGACCGCGGGGCCGGTCTTGATGAAGCCCTTCTCATCCCGCTCGATCTCCGGCGGCAGCCAGCTCGAGCAGGGCTTCGCGCCGATCATGGAAAAGACCGCGCGGGTTTCGACGGTGCGACGTTCGCCCGTCTGGGTGTTTTCCAGTTCGACGGCTTCGAGGCATTTCCCGCCGGTCATCTTGCGGACCTCGGTGTGGTAGAGGATCTCGATGTTCGGCTTCGTTTCCACGCGCCGCGAGAGGTAGCTCGACATGGTCGCCGCGAGTCCGCTGCCGCGGATGACCAGCAGCACCTTCTCGGCGCTCTCGGAGAGGAACATCGCAGCTTGTCCGGCGGAGTTTCCGCCACCCACGACGATGGCAGTCGCGCCGCGGCAGAACTGACACTCCATCGCGGTTGCCGCGTAGTAGACACCGACTCCTTCGAAGTCTTCACGCCCCTCCGCTTCGATACGGCGGTATTGAGCGCCGGTCGCGATGATCACGCACTTCGCGCGCAGCGTCGCGGAACAGCCCTCGCCTTGTAGTTCTATCCCATACTCGCCATCGGCGAAGCCAAGCGTCAGTGCCTGGCAGGGCGTGGAAAATTTCGCGCCGAAACGGAATGCCTGAAGCTGCGCGCGGTAGGTGAGCTCGCCGCCGCTGACGCCAGTGGGAAAGCCAAAGAAATTCTCGATGAGCGACGAAGAACCCGCCTGCCCGCCCGGCGCGTAGCTTTCCATCACCACCGTGTGCAAGCCCTCCGATGCCGCGCAAACGGCTGCTGCGAGCCCCGCTGGCCCAGCGCCGACGATGGCAACATCGCACAGGATCTCCGTGGTACCTTCGGCTGCGAGTGGACGCAACAGGCCGGCGATCTGCGCGACTTCCCGCAACGACGGCCGGCGCAGTGGAGCACCGGTGGCGGAGATCAGCACCGGCAGGTCACGATCGGTCACGTTCAGCCGTGCACAGAGGGCCTTGCCATCATCGCTGTCGGTCTTGATGAGCCGGTGGGGGATGTGATTCTTGTCGAGGAAGTCGTGGATCAGGTGTCCGTCGCGCGATCCCTTTACCGCGAGCACGCGCAGGCCCGAGAAATCGCGGTCGCGCCGCAACCGTTCGCGGCGCATGATGAAGGCATTGACGATGGGCTCACCCACGCCCGGCAATTCGGAGAGCGCTTTCCGCAATACCACCGCAGGAACCTCGAGGATCTCCGTCTCTTCCGCCTTGCCGCGCCCGGTGCCCAAGGCGGAGGTGCCATTGAGCATGGACACATCGCCGAGGAAATCCCGCGGTTGCCCCACGCCGAGGAGAAGTTCCTTTCCATCGCGTGGCTCGAAGACTTCAAGTTCGCCGCTCAGGATCACGATCATGGGTAGATCCCGCTGGCCGGCCTTGAAGACGACCTCGTCCCGCCGCACAACGCGCCTTTGGCCAAGTGGCTCCAGCATCGCGAGTTGGCGATCATCCAGCTTGGGGAATGCGACGCTCTCGGTGTCCCGATAGAATTGCTCGTCTTTCTCCTCTTCGGTCATGCCCGAAACGATTAGCTGCTTGTTCCCGCCGTGCGAATCAAAAGGCGAAGCAATCGCAGCCGGTGCCCCACAGCGGACCAGGGGACGGCGCGGAACGCGGTGCGGTCTTCAGCGACGCTGTCCGGCCGTCCCAATGCGGCGCGCCGTAGCCGCCGAATCTTGCAACCGGCGACCACTCCGGCAGCACCGGGATCGGCGGGGCATCGTGCTCGCGGAAGGGGCCGGCGGCATACACGGGCTTTCCTCCGACGATGGTCAGCACCGATTGAAGATCGCGGATCTTCTCCTCCGGCACAGCGAGGTAGTCCTCGCTGGTCACCACGAGATCGGCCTGCTGGCCGGGAATGATGCGGCCTTTCACATCGTCCTCGCCAGAGAACCACGCGCTGCCAGCAGTGTAGAGCCTCAGCGCTTCCTCGCGTGCCATGCGGTTCGCTTCCGGGTAAAGCTCCAGCCCGCCGACCGTGCGACCGCTGACCAGCCAGTAGAGCGAGTTGAAGGGATTGTAGTTGGCCACACGGGTGGCATCGGTGCCAGCACCGACCGGGATTCCCATTTCCAGCATTTTTCTAACAGGCGGAGTGCGCTCCGCCGCCTTCGCACCGTAGCGATCAACGAAGTATTCGCCTTGGAAGGCCATCCGATGTTGAATGGCGATGCCACCGCCCAGAGCTTTCACCCGCTCCAGATTGCGGTCGCTGATTGTCTCGCAATGATCGAGGAACCAGCGGAGATCCTGCAAGGGAACCTCGCGGTTCACACGCTCGAAGACATCGAGGAAACGTGAAATGCTTTCGTCGTAAGTGGCATGCAAGCGGAAGGGCCAGCGATTCGATGCGAGTGCGGTCACGACATCTTCGAGTTCGCTTTCCAGCGATGCTGCAAGATCGGGGCGAGGCTCCAGGAAGTCCTCGAAGTCGGCAGCGGAGAAGACGAGCATCTCCCCCGCCCCATTCATGCGGAAGAAGGCATCGCCATCGCCGGGCTTGGTCATCTTCATCCAGCGGGCGAAGTCTTCCTTCTCCTGCTTCGGCTTCTGGGTGAAGAGATTGTAGGCGATGCGGACGGTGAGTTCACCGCGGTCATGGAGCTGGCGGATGATCTCGTAGTCCTCAGGGTAGTTCTGGAATCCACCGCCGGCATCGATGCAGCTCGTGATGCCGAGGCGATTCAGTTCGCGCATGAAGTGGCGGGACGAATTGAGCTGATGCTCGGGTGGCAGTTTCGGGCCCTTGGCCAGTGTCGCGTAGAGGATCATGGCATTCGGCCGGGCGATGAGCAGGCCGGTGGGATTGCCATTCTTGTCGCGCTGGATTTCCCCGCCGGGAGGATCGGGTGTATCCTTGGTGTAGCCGCAGGCGCGTAACGCCGCACGATTGAGCAGGGCACGGCAATAGAGATGAAGGATGAAGACCGGCGTGTCCGGAGCGGCTTCGTTGAGTTCATCGAGCGTCGGCATGCGCTGCTCGACGAATTGGAATTCGCTCCACGAGCCGACCACGCGCACCCATTGGCCCGTCGGCGTAGCGGCGGCCTGGAGCTTCAGCATGCGCATCGCTTCCGACAGCGACGGGATACCATCCCACCGCAGCTCCAGGTTGTAGTTCAGTCCTCCACGGATGAGATGGAGATGGGAGTCATTCAGACCGGGTATGACGCGGTGGCCTTGCAGGTCGATGACCTTGGTTTGAGGGCCGGGCTGAATGTCGTCGTCGCTCACCGAAAGGATGCGGCCGCACTTGATCGCGACGTGCTTTGCCTCCGGCTTTGCGGGATCGAGCGTGGTGACGCGTCCGTTGCAGAGGATGAGATCGGGAGTTTCCATGGCTTTGTTAGATCGTGGGAAAGAGCCAGCGGCGGAAGAGCTTGCTGAGGTTCGGCATCACCACCCAGGTGAGCAGGGCGACGATGAGGCCGGTGACGAGGACGTTCCGCAGGAGCGGATGCCATGCGGGTAGCAGCTTCCCGAAGAATGGCGGCAGGATCGAAGTCAGCGGGTAGACGCCGAGGAACGTGACGAGCGCCATCTTCGGCTTCGGCGGCGGATGGGCATGCGGCTTGTCCGGCAAGGTGAACCAGCCGGAAAGCCCGCCCATTTCCTCGATGTGCGGATCTTCCTCGGTCAGTGCACGCAAGCGGACCATCCACTCCTTGTAGGACTCCGTAGCGGTGAATGCCCGTCGCGCATCCATATCCACAAAGCGATCGACCACGGTGTAGTCGCGCGGATTTGCCTGCTCGGAGCGCAGCACATGGATGCCGCGATTGCCCGGGAATGAGAGAGCGAACGCAATGAATTCCCGCATCGCCTCTTCGAAATCGACCTCGCAACCCGGTTTCGTGCGGCGGCGCACAACGACGGTTACCGAGGGATCTTCCGGTGGTGGGGACATGGCGAGTGGGAGCGCGGGAGAAACCGCCGCGCCTGTTCCCCTATCGATTGGGAAAGCGGAACCGGGCGTGACACCGAAAAATCGGGCCCCTGTGAACTACCGCGGCCAGATCGATTTGAGCGGCGTGACGCGGAGGTTCCGCACGTCGAGTGTTCCGGCGCCAGCCGCTGCCAGCGAAAGTTCGCGGTCGGAGCTGAGAGATTGGAAAAGCACGCGGCTGATCGTCACCTGGCCATCTTCCGCAAAGATCTCGATCGAGGGACGATCGACCAAAACGCGGAGGTGAATCCCCTTCCCCTCGCCGGGAACCTTCGCCTCAACGCCTTCACAGGCGAGCTTCCGCTCACTGGCCAAATACTTGATCTGGGCCGCTCCGATCTTCAGAACGAAGCCGTCGGCATTGACCGCCCCGATATTGAGGTCGATCTCCTGAACGTCCATGGGGATGTCCTTCAGCGGGTTACCCGTGCTGTCGACCGTGAAATCCCTTTTCGTAAACTCGCGCCCGGAATCCCGGATTCCATCGAGGGCAGCGACGGGCTCGCGGCAGAGCCGGATGCTTCCCTCTCCGGACCGCCTCAAAGCGAGCGTGCAGGGAAAGGTCATCTGGCCATGCCAATTCAGGGTTTGGGTGATTTCATTGAGCGGATACGGCATCCACGCCACCTGAACCGGGGCGGCATCGGGGAACTTCCACGTCTGGGTGGCATACGCGTCGCCGTAGATCACGCGCTGCCGGTCCGACTCGGGATGAAACATCCTGCCATCGAATTGCCCGACGAAGTAGCTGCCGTTGCCATCGACAAGCACCCAACGTTTCCCTTCGCTCCCTTCCACAGGAAGCTCGAAAAGATCGGGGCACTCATAGAATCCTTCCAGCCGGCCGGTGGGAGTCCAATCGACCAGCGTGTCCGATTGATAGAAGGCCATGCCCTTCTTTTCGTAGCGAACCATGGACCACTTCCGGCTGGGGGCGTGCCAGATTACCAGCGGATCGCGCTTGTCGTCAGCTCCTGGAAGGACAGGATTCTTCTCGTAGTACTGCCACGTCTTGCCCGCATCGCGGCTGAAGCTCACGCAGGTGCCGCTTTCATAGTCGGTGTAAAAGACGAGCAGGGTTTTCCCGTCGCCCTGTTGAAGACCACTACTGTTATTGAAGTCAACGATGCCACATCCGCTGCCGGGCTTGTGGTCACGCACGGTGTCGAGAATCGGATCGACCTGTTGCCAGTGGATCAGATCCCGGCTGGTGGCATGGCCCCATTGCTTGTGCTTGTAGCGTCGTCTCTCCCACTGGTCGAACATGTGGAAGAGGTGATACGTGCCCTCATGGAAGATCAGCCCGGTCGTGTCCGCCATGTGGCCTTGGACAGGCGTGAAATGAAACTGGGGACGCAGGGGGTCATCGTAGTTCGCGGAATGCGGCGGGATATCGTAGTTGAAGCGCGAGGGATCGATCGTATTGCGGGACGCCCGTCCGATATCGAAAGCGGGATCCGCATTCGCAGTTGTGGTCAGCCCTATCAGGACTGCGACGAGTGTTTGCTTCCTCATGGGTTTCTCCCATTGGCGGAAAGAAGCCGCCACCCGGGCAATCTTCAATTCTCAGCCTGGAAAGAAAGCTGTGATGTCAGATTCCCCGGGCGGCTTTAGAACTCCTGGCGGAAGCTGGCCTGAAGATAGTCCACACTGCTCCCGCCGATTGCGGTCAGTGAAGATCCGGCTTCGTGGTGCGTGTAGCCGAGGAACATGGAAGTGGCAGAGGTGATCTCCCAGGCCAAGGACGCATTGAAAGCAGTGCCGAGGTAACGCTCGCCATCCGGTGCCGGTCCACCGAGCCGTTGAAGCGGCGGACCGTAGACGGCGTCGTCCGGGTCGAAGCGCCATTGGAAGTTCACGCCCAGCGTCAGCTCCAGTTTCTCGTGCGGCTTGAAAACGATGAGAGGGTTCAGGTTGTAGAGGTTCGAGGGAGAGAGGAAGCCGCCTTCATTGAAGTAGTTGTTCGCTTGGAAGAGCGGGTGAAAAGTGTGGAGCGTGCCGGTATCGTCGCCTCCGGAAATCGCATCCGCCTTGAACTGAAAGGACGGACTCCAAGGCCATTCCTCAAACGTGTAGCCAACGCCGAGACTCGCAGCACCCGCGAGGATATCGCGGTCTGCGGCTTCTCCGAATTGAAAGATCAGCTCGGTGTTCAAGATCCACGGTCCGCTATCCCGCCAGAGACGAGTGCCGATCGTGTGCCGCGTCTCGTGCCCTCCAATCTCTGCGAAGATCGAATCCTCATCGCGGAGGCCGATGTAGTAGAGATCCATGAAATTCCCCCATGCCAGCGGCATCACCGCATAGAGGCTCCAGAAACGGACTTCCGAAGGCTTCGATTCGTTGTCAAAAGCACCGGGCTCGATCTGGACCGGCGAAGCGATGAAGGCGTCCACCCGGGTGTGTTCATCGCGTTGCCAGGAGAGACGCAACGCATCATGGGCCAGCCGCTGGTTCGCTCCCTCGCGCGCGGCCAACAAGCGCCCGGAACCGTAATAGAGCGCCTGTCGGCCCGCTTGAATCACCAGATCATCACCGCCGAAAGGAATCCGGCCTTGGGCAAAGAGCTGGAGGAAATCGACATCGTCTTCATCTGGCGGCGCGAGCGGCGATTCCTTTCCCCACATGCGGCCCCAGGTCAGCTCGGCAGCCAGCCGGAAGGTGGAGTCGGGATCCCATGCGAACATCGCCTGAACCCGCTGGTGAACCCAGTCATCGTCGTCCACCGGCCCCAACCCGAAGTCGAGACCATGGTAGCTCTCATACATCGTGCGCGCATGACCATCGATGGCCCATCGCGCGTCGTCCGGCCCGGCATGGCACAGTGCTACCATCACGGGAAGGAACGCGAGGATTCGCATCGCGGTCATTTCCGGGATGATTGCTCCGCGCTCCCGTGGCGGGCCATGAGCGCCACGGGAGCATGGACGAAGAAAAGTTTTTAGTGCCCGGCCTTCGGCGGCACCACCTGCGGCTTGATCGCGGACTGTGGAGCCTTGTGGACCATGGTGTAGGCATATTCAACGCCCACGCCATAAGCACCGCCCTGCCCCTTGATGATGCCCATGAGCTTGTCGTAGTGCTCACGCTTGGCCCAGTCACGCTGCCATTCGAGCAAAGCGGGAATCGTGGTCACGCGCACTGCACCGGCCTGGACCATGCGGGACAGAGCTGCCTCATGTGCAGCCTGCGAGGTCGCGCCGCAGCAGTCTTCCACGACGTAGATATTGTAGCCCGCGCCGAGCATCTCGATGGTCGGCCAGGTCACGCAGACCTCGGTCCAAAGGCCGGTCAGGAGGATGTTCTTTTTGCCCGTGGCCTCGATCGCCTTGCGGAAGCCGGCGTCATCCCACGAGTTCATCGAGGTGCGCTCGATGATCTCCTGGCCCGGGAACACATCGAGCAATTGAGGCCAGATGTAGCCGCTGAAGGACTCGGTCTCGACCGCGGTGAGCACGGTGGGGACGTTGAACTCCTTCGCGGCCCTGGCGAGCAGCGTGACGTTGTTAATCAGCGTGGCGCGATCAATGTTCGCGACGCCGAAGGTCATCTGCGGCTGGTGATCGATGAAAACGACGGCGCTGTCTTCCGCCGTGTAGAGCTTGTGATACGGATTCATGGTGGTTCGTCGCTTCCTTGGGAAAGCGCCAGCCACCGTGACGAAAAAAGTCACTCCATTTCGCTGATCTCCGCGAACCTGCCCCAACGTGCACCGGTTCGCAGCATCACGACCTGCGGGGCTGGCGTGCCGAGGTCGGGAACGAAGATCCAAATCTCACGATCCACGGAACGGAGTTCGGTCCCTGAAATCCCATTTACCCTCACGCGTCCGGAAATCGTGAAGCGATTCACTTTTCCCGATGGCTGGCTCTCCGTCCATTGGTCGCCCTCGCGTTGCCAGACCCGCGTACCGGGGTCGTCGTACTTGTAGTGGTAGCTGAATTTCGACGGGCTATGGCCCGCGGGATCGGGCGCTGCTTCCTTCAGACCGATGAATCCGGGATCCTGCCGCAGATTCGTGAAACGCTCGTCGTTGGGAAACTGGGCGAACCTCGTGCTCCCGAGTTCCAGGGAATGCAGCAGCAGCGCGACCGCCTTCGAGGTGATTTCGGCATGCTTGCCTTCCTCCACCAGCGGGATCGCGCGGGCCAGCACGCCGGCAGCAATGTCATGGTCATTCCACGAATTCGGAAAATAGCGGACAAGCTGGAGGGCTGAATCAATCGCTCCGTTCCCGTCGCCGGTTTCCAAATACAACGCCGCGAGGTCGTTCAGATTATTACCGAGGTTATCGCGGTAGGTCGTGTTGTCCGGACGCGCCATCATCCCCTTGCGGCAGAGATCCGCACAGAGGCGATACATCTCGACCGCGCCCGGCAGGTCCTTTGCCTCGTGGCGCAGCTTGGCAAGCCGTTCGCCCGCGAAGGCGGTGTAAAAGAGATGGTCGGGATTGTCCGGGAATTCCTCCACCAGAGCGCGGTGGCCCTCAAAGGCTTTCTTGAAATCGGCCTCCGCTTCCTCCCGGTGCCCTAGGCCCAGCAAGGTCTCGCCCGTCATGTGATAGCCGAGCGCCAAGGCATGGCGGCAATCGGGATCATGCGGATGCTCGGCGGCGAGTGCGGCATTCAGCTCGATGCTCCGGACATGCAGCGCCAGTCCTTCCTCCACCCGGCCAATTGACCGGAGATGGAAGCCTAGATTGTGGCAAGCACTGGCAAGTCCCCGCTTCGCCTGCTCGAAGGATTTCGGCCCCGAGATGAGCTTCTCCTGGATCGCCATGCCCTGGCGAAACCACTTCTCGCCGTCATCCGGCCGGCCGGATTGGAAATACATCCATCCAAGGTCCGTTTGCGCCGAGGCCACGTCGTTCACGGCGCTGGCATCATCCGGGTGCGCGGCAGCGATGGTCTCACGCACTTGGATCGCTTCTTGCAGGGGGATTGCCCCCTCATCGATTTTCCCATCCTTTGCCAGGGTCTGGCCAAGATTCACCAGCATGATCGAGAGATCCTTGCGATAGGTATCATTGTCCGGGAAATCGCGAGCGAGGCTCCTGGCGACGTCGATCGAATGCTTGTGATTCTCCAGTGATGCGGCGTGATCACCCTTTTCACGAAGCATCACGGAAAGGTTGTGGTAGCGCAGCCCGAGCGAGCGGCGGTACTCCTGATTCTCCGGATGTTCGGCTACCAGCTTCACCTCGGTTTCCGTTGCACGGCGCAGGGCGGCAATGCCCTTGTCACTTTCGCCGGTGTCCCGATAGATCACGCCCAGGCGCCCAAGTGCCCAAGCTTGCTCGGCTCGGACCTGGGGATTGTCAGTCGCGCTCTTTGCAAACGACTCATAGAACGGCACGGCACTCTCTAACAGCTCCCTGCGCAGGCTGCGGAACGAGTCCTCCATCAGCCGCGGATGGTCGGTCACGCGGCTCAGATAAGTTTCCACTGCCTGGCGCGCCTTGCGGGCGTTCTCCTCGGCGTCGATGCGGTTCTTTTCGGCCTTGGCTTCGGACTTTTTCGCCGCGTTCGCCTGCCACAGGCTCACCGCGGTGGCCGCCACCAAGGTGAGGAAGACGATGCTCGCCGCGGCAAAGGCGACGCGATTGCGCCGTGCGAATTTCGAGAACTGATAGCTCCACGTGGGTGCTACCGCCGTGACTGGCAGCTGGTCCAGGTAGCGCCGGAGGTCAGTCGCGAGGGCGTTCGCCGTTTCGTAGCGGCGGCGGCGGTCCTTCTCCAGGGCCTTCAGGACGATCCAGTCCAGATCCCCACGCAGCGTCCGGCGCAAGCGATCCGGCTCAATACCAAGGCGCGCCGCAGTGTCCCCGGAAACCCGCGTGCTCGGCTTCGCCGCTTCCTCGGTGCGAATCTTCTTCAGGGTTTCATCATAGGGAGCACCCTCCATCACCGGCGTGGATCCGGTGAGGAGTTCGTAGAGAATGACCCCCAGCGAGTAGATGTCGCTGCGGGTGTCCACGTCCGCCACACTGCCGGCCTGCTCGGGGCTCATGTATTGCAGCGTGCCGACCACCGCACCGGCTCGCGTCTGGAGCAGGCTGCCTTGGAAAGCCGCCTCATTCGGCGTGCCGAGCGCCTTGGCAATGCCGAAGTCGATCACCTTCGGCACCGGCTTTCCGTCCACCTCGGCGACGAGGATGTTGGATGGCTTCAGGTCACGGTGCAGGATCGCCTTCTGGTGCGCGTGCTGCACCGCCTGGCAGACGGGAATGAACAGCTCGACCCGCTCTTCCACCGATAAACTACGGGAATCGCAGTAGGTCGTCAGAGGAGGACCCTTCACCAGCTCCATGGCGAAATAAGGCAGGCCATCCGGACAACTCGCGGCGTCCAGCACGGCGGCGATGTTCGGATGATCCATCATCGCCAGCGCCTGGCTCTCGGCAGCGAAGCGCGCGATGATTTCGCGGCTGTCCATGCCGCGCTTGATCAGCTTCAGCGCGATCTCCCGGTGGATCGGTTCCGTCTGCTCGGCGCTCCACACCGCACCGAAGCCCCCCTCTCCCAGCAGCTCGATCAACCGGTAGCGCCCCACCCGGTCGCCCGGTTTCTCATCCCGCGAGCGGACCGGACTTTCTTCCGGATGAAAGCCGAGATCCATAAGCGCCTCGGCCGCTTCGCCGGAAAGCGAAGTCGGTTGAAGGGATGTGGTGGGGTTCTCAGGCATTACCAGCGTTGAAGCACAAATCCCGCCGCCAGAGAAAGCGATTCGTTTCAACTGCGCAGCGCCGCCTTCAGCGCCACCAGCTCCTCATCCACCTGGGCCGTGGTCGGCTCGTGGAGGGTGGCGGCGATCTGCTGGCGCAGGCAGTCGCGGAACTTCGCCCGCAGCCGGCTGACCACCTTCCGCACCGCCTCGCCATTCATCCCGAGTTCGGCAGCCGCCGCCTCGTAGCTGCTCTCCGCGACCCCCGTGGGATTCAGGAATGCCTCCACCACCGCGAATTGCGCCCCGCGGCCGGCCGAGCGCTCGCTTTCGCCCAGATCATTCAATGAAGCGTGGAGCACCGACATCGCCCAGCTCCGGTCAAAATGCGCTTCTGGCGTCGCGAAGTCCTGCGGCTCAGCCTCGTAGCGGCTCTCGGCCTGCCCGACATCCAGCGACAGCAGTTCCTTCCCCCCTCCCCGCTTCTGCGCCTGCTCCCGGCCCCGCACGTCGCCGATGTAGCGCTGGAAAACGGTCAGCAGGAAGGTCCGCAGCTTGCCCAATTCCTGGCTGGCCGCGGAAAACAGGTCGCGCTCCAGCAGGTAGTGGAAAAATCCCTGCGTCAGGTCCTCCGAATCCGGGTGCGGGTGGCCCTGCCGCCGGGCGAAGACGTAGAGCGGATACCAGTAATCCGTGCACAGCCGCTCCAGCGCGGCCTGCCGGGCCTCCGGACTGCCATCCCGGCACAGATCCACCACTGCCGTCCACTGCGTGACGGGGAAGGGAGAGGCCATGCCGGTGCTCATCGGAACGCCTCTGAAACGACGTCACTCGCCCGGTTCCTTCAAGCCCGATTTCCAGACTCGCCAAGTCCGCTCCAGCTCCCGAAGTTACGGTCATGCACGTCGCCCTGATTTCCGCCACCTGGCACGCAGACCTCCTGCGTGGCGCCAGCGCGGCCTGTCAGGAAACCCTCGCCGGAAATGCCACCGCCGAGGAGTTCACCGTGCCGGGATGTCTCGAAATCCCCCTTTTCGCCCAAAAACTCGCGGCAACCGGCAAATACGACGCCATCGTCGCCTTCGGCCTGATCGTGGACGGCGGCATCTATCGTCACGAATTTGTCGCTGATGCGGTACTTTCAGGCATGATGCGCGTGCAGTTGGATACTGGCGTACCGATCCTTTCCTGTGTGTTGACCCCACATCATTTCGACGAAAGTCCGGAGCGTATCGCTTTCTTCCGCGACCACCTCGTCGTGAAAGGCGTTGAAGTCGGCAAGGCCGCTCTCGCCATCATCCGCCTCGGGGCCGCCGTAACCTGCTAGAATGAACCACCGGTGAACGACTGCACGCCACTCCAGGAACGCCTGCTGTTCCTCCAGAAATTCCTCTCAGCCCCGCTGAGCACGGGAAGCATTGTCCCGAGCTCCCGCCACCTGACGAAGGCGATGCTCAAGCCGATCAACTGGGAGAATTCGCGGCATATCGCCGAGCTGGGAGCCGGCACCGGAGTCTTCACCCGGGAAATCCGCCGCCGCCGCGATCCCCGCTGCCAAGTTTACATCTTCGAGCGCGATGAAGCGCTACGGGAACGCCTGCAGGTGGAAATCCCGGATTTTTCGTTTCACCCGGATGCCCGCGACATCCACCTGCTGCCGCGGGAGGAAGACTCGGCCCCGCTGTTAGACGGGATCATTTCCGGCCTGCCCTTCGCGAATTTCCCGACGAGCCTGCGTGACCAGATCCTCGATAACGTGAAGGCAGCCCTGAAGCCGGACGGGAAGTTCATCGCCTTCCAGTATTCGCTGAGGCTGAAGTCGCGGCTGGAGAAGCGGTTCGAGAAAGTGAGCACCTCGCTGGTCACGCTCAATGTCCCGCCCGCCTTCGTCCACGTGTGCGAAGGTCCGCGCGGAAACTGAGCAAGTCGGGGCCACGAAGCTGTGGCGACTCAAGCATTGTGCAGAATGAATTGAGTATTGTGCAGGGTGGCGCGCCGTCAGGTTGACGCTTGGGCATGAAGGCGGTCGGATCGCATGCCATGAAGGTAGCCATCATTGCCGCGACCTGCTTCGCCGCCTCATTCGCAGGCGCCCAGGAAAAGCTCGACCGCGAGGCGATCGTGCGGCGGCACCAGCCCGTGCTGGAAAAGGCGGACAAGCTCACGCCCTTCGGTCTCGGGCTGCCGGGCGCGGACTTCGTCTTCACCGCCGACGTCACCGGGCTGCAGACATTGGTCGATTTCCACCGCGACGGGCAGGATCTCAATACGATGGCCGGCTGGGCATGGCATGAGTTTCCGAATCCGGAAAAATTCACGCTCGCAGACTGCACGGCACCTCATCCGCACGATGGGGAAACGCGGCCCTACATGCCGATGAATCCGCCCGATGGCCTGTCACCGGAAAAGAAGGAGCGCTGGCTGAAGGCGTCCGCGTGGCTGCGCTCGAATCCACACCGGATCGGCCTCGGTCAGCTCGGCTTCGTGAAAGCGGATGGGACTTCCATCAAGCCTGAGGATCTCTCGGGCATCCATCAGGAGATGGACCTGTGGTCCGGCACGCTGCGCTCGCGATTCGTCCTCGAAGGTTCGGAGGTGAAGGTGACCACGGTGCCGGTCGCCGGTCCAGATGGAGTAGCCGCAAGGATCGAGTCGGAGCTGTTAGAAAATGGGAAACTCGCGCTGGAACTGGCCTTCTCCGGACCCTCCCACGAATGGGGTGCCACCGGAGACGACGCGAATCCCGCCGCGCACCAGACCGAGTGCGTCGCGGAAAAGCAGGATGCCACCTTCGTCCGAACCATGGACGGGACACACTACGGTGCGGCACTGGCATGGAGCGGCGATGCGTCATTCGAAAAGAGCGGCACCCACCACTTTCTGCTGAAGCCGAAGGGCTCGCGGAACTTCGATCTCCGCCTCGTCTTCTCTCAAACGGGCACACCGGCGAATCCGCCCGCTTTCGACACCGATGCCGCCGCGTGCGCGAAACAATGGAACGGCTTCTGGAATCGCGGCGGCGCCATCGATTTCGCCGGCTCGACCGATTCTCGCGCAAAGGAACTCGAGCGTCGCGTCGTGCTCTCGCGCTACCTAATGGCCATCCATAGTGCGGGGCCCAACCCGCCGCAGGAAACCGGCAACGCTCGCAATTCATGGTTCGGCAAGTTCCACCTTGAGATGGTGCCTTGGCACAGCGCCCACTTCTCGCTGTGGGGCATGCCGGAGGTCACCGACCGCCAGCTTGATTTCTACCAACGCATCCTGCCGAAGGCCCGCGAAACCGCCGTGGCACAAGGTTGCAAGGGCGCGCGCTGGCCAAAGATGACCGACCCGTCCGGCCGCGAGAGCCCGAGCGATATCGGCGTGTATCTCGCGTGGCAGCAGTCACACCCCATTTATCTGTTAGAGCTCGTGCGCCGTGCCAAGCCCGGCCGGAAGACCTTGGAAAAGCACCGCGAGGTGATCTTCGCGACCGCCGATTTCCTCGCGTCGTTTCCTCGCCGTGGTGACGATGGCAAGCTTCACCTGCTGCCACCATTGATCCCCGCTCAGGAGTGCTACAAGCAGTCCGAGACGAAGGACCCGGCCTATGAACTCGCCTACTTCCGCTGGGCACTCGGCAAGGCACGCGAATGGCGCGCCGAACTCGGGGAAGCACCCGATCCCGCATGGGAGACCGCTTGGAAAGATCTCGCTCCCTTGCCTGTCGTGGAAGATCGCTACGCCACGGTCAGCGGCCCACCCTTCACGCTTTATCACGATCATCCCTGCGTCCTCATGGTCTGCGGCTGGCTGCCTCCGGAGAAGGACTTCGACATGGCCCGCTTCGGCCGCACCTACGACGATATCGCGAAGAAGTGGGACTACCCGACCACTTGGGGCTGGGATCCTCCGGTAATGGCCATGGCAGCCGCCCGCCTCGGCCGCCCCTCCGCCGCGGTCGATGAACTGCTCCGCAACACGCCCCGCAACGGCTACCTCGCCAACGGCCACAACTACCTCGACCAACGCCTGCCGCTCTACCTCCCCGGCAATGGCGGCCTGCTTCACGCCGTGGCGATGATGGCCGCCGGTTGGGATGGTGCTCCGGATCGGCCAAGCCCCGGCTTCCCGGCGGACGGAACGTGGAAGGTGAAGACGGAAGGATTGATCAAGGCACCTTGATCCGAGTGAAGCATGGCTCCTTCAAGGCTTCGCTGGATTCCAGCCATCGGAGCCACCGAACACCTTCTCGACGTTAATTGCCTTCGCCTGTTCGTCGGTCAGCTGACGGGACCACTTCACGCGTGAATTCACCCGCGCACCCGGACCGGTCGACTGATACTCTCCATAGCGTGCGGTCTTCTCGTTCTCGGCCTTGTCCCAGTTGTTCCAGCCGTCGGGATGGATGTGGCTGCCCATCTCGCACCGGAGAAAAATCACGCTGGCATTGGGTCGCCACGGACGACCGAGAAAGGCCAGAGGCGGCTTCTTGTTGGAAGCTTCGGCATCCCATGGTGTCGGGTCGGCCGTGAGCTTGCAGTGCGAGAAGACGTAGCCAAAGGGGTTCTCCTCCGGCGTGCTGGCCGCGGTGACATAGCCGCCGTTCTTGCTGCGGAGCTCGCAGCCCTCAAAGAACGCGGTGCCAGATCCGTAGATGAAATCGACACGGCCCTCGATGTAGCAGTCTTTGAAATAGTGGCGGCCGTTATTGGCCATCAGGGTATCCTGCCAGCCGAGCAAGCGACAGTTGCGGACGGCGCAACGATCGCCATCGAGCCGCAGCGCCAGCGCCTGGCCGTGATCACCTGAGGTATTCTCGATGGTAAGGTTCGTGGCCCGGAAGTCATCGCCCTGTGCGATCAGCGTGATCCCCTCGAGATTTTCGAGACGCCGTTCCTTCAACGTCTCATACACATTGAGATGAAAGCTAACCGTGGTGGTCACAGGATTCTCGCCGACCAGATGAATGAAGCGCTTCGACTTCGGAATCAGCGTTTGCTGCCAGCGATAGCGACCGGGCTTGAGCAGGATGACGTAGGGCTTCGTCGCATGGTCAGGCGCGGCATCCACCGCTTCCTGCAAGGTCTTGAACTTCGAATCCTTGCCGGTGGAAATCACAGCATCGATGTCCGCGGGCAATGGCAGGGCGCTCAATGCCGGAACGGCAAGCGGATCGGCGAAGCACGGAACTATCGCACAGGAAAAGACCAGCAACCAGGCAGGCAGGAAAGGCTTCATTAGGTGTCTTGAGAAAAAGGAAAAGCGGCCCTCGTCTTCCGAGGGCCGCCGTGGGGACATGAGAAGTAGCGAAGCGCTACGGCTGCTGAACCGCAAGCCGCACGAAGACCTTCGCCTTCCCGGCTGGCAGCGTATACGAGATCGCGGTCGGACTATTGACGGCAGGCGTCACCACGGCCCACGGGTCCGTGACACCGAGGTCATCGGACTCCTCGATCGCCCAGGTGACATCACCATTCGCCACCGCCTCAGCTCCCTTGGCAAAGGAGACCGCGCCGCTGGCGTAAGTTCCGGCGGGCACGCTGGAAACGGTCGGGCTCTTGCCAAGGGCATATTCGACGAGATTGCTGAGCCCGTCATGGTCATGATCGCTGGATCCGGGTTCGCCGGATATTCCGTTCGCCGTAGCCCAAGTGCTGTAGTTTGAAGCTCCCCCGGCGACGGCGAGTGAAAGCACGCCGGTTGTCTGGTTGAAGCTCCAGGTCTTGCTGCCATCGGTACGGGTCCACACGCTTCCGGACTTCGCGAAGTCCGGTGTCGGAGAACCGGGGCGCGTGTCGATGATCTCAATGCCGCAGATCTTCCCGTTGTCGACCACGTTGGCGAAGTTGATGATGATCGCCCCGCTGGCATTGGCGGCCACCGTGCGTTCCTCGATCACGGCTTTCTTCTGCGCATTCCCGGCCGCGACCCAGATGTCGTAGTCGTCGAGCTGCAGCACGCCGTTGATCGTGACGTCGAACTTCCGCTTGTTCGCGGCGTTATGGAAGACCTCCGCGAAGTGCAGGCGGACCTTGTAGTTGTTGCCGATGGTGAGGCCGCCAAAGGTATAGGTCATGTTCCCGTATCGCTCGGCAATGTAGACCGCTTCCGGCGCGGGATCAGTGACACCCGTGAGATTGATCGGCCCCGAACCGCCCGTGTAAATATTGCCGCCTGAAACATAGGAGGTTCCCGAAACGAAGTCGCCGATCGCGTTGGCGCTGGCATTCACTTTGGTGGCGGCGGGACTGATCCACGCGGCGTCGGTAACCGCGAAGCTCGCACCGAAGGTTTCCCTCAAGGCCCCGACATCCACGAGCGACCAGCTATTGCCATTGGCCGGACTGGCCGCGCTCAGATCGAGTTTCAGCTTGCCGTTCAGATTGGCGGTGCCGGTGCCGGCAATCTTGTTGCTCACGCCATTGGACCCCGGCTTGAAGAGCATCGACGCACCGTTGGCCAGCGTGAACGTGGCGGTTGTCCCCACGGTCGTATCGCCCGTATACCGGTTGTGGCCGGTGAAGGTCACCGTGTCGGCGGCGGTGGTTCCAGTGAAAGCAACCGCTGTCACGTTGCCGCCATCCTGAATGGATCCTCCCCACGTGGTGTTATTCCGCTGGAAACTGAGGAGCGCGACTCCACCGCCAGGACCGTGGTTCGTCACGGTGCCGGTGCCGGTCACGGCGCCAAATGATTCGCCCCCGCCTACCACATCCAGCGTGCCGTTCACCGCCACGGATGCATTGGCAGTGTAAGTGTCGGAGGTCTCCGTTCTCAGCGTGGCACCTGCGGAAATCGTCCCGCCAGAGCCCACTTGCTTGCCGGCGGTGACCGGGTTGAACACCTGCAGCGTGCCAGCGGTCACATTGAGCGCCCAGCCTTGGTTCTGGCTGCCATTCAGGACGAGCTTTCCAGTTCCAGCCTTGGTCAAGGCACGGTTGGAAGAATTCGTCGGATCGTAGTTGTTGAGTGGTCCTGTTAGAATGACATCACCGGCGGAGGTGTTCACGGTGAATCCATTGAGACCGGCACCGATTCCCGCGCTGATCGTCTGGGGATTCGCCGAAAGGTTCTGGATGGTCTTCGAATTCAGGTAGAGCTCGTTGCCGGAGAGATTGAAGGATCCCGCTGCCGCATCGAAGCGCAGGCCCGCGAGTTGTACCGCTCCAGGGAGGAGGTTCACCGTGTCCCACGCAGTGGCAACGTCATTGTTGCTCGCCGTATTGGAACCCGTAAGTGTGGGGAGATCGTTGGTCACCGGCGACGAGAGTGAAGTCCAGTTCGCCCCCGTGCTCCAATTCCCGCCGCTGCCTCCTGCCCAAACGGAGTCGGGAAGAACGCCGAACGCGAGCTTGCCGCTGGCCTTCGTGAAATACCACGTGGCCGGCCCCACAATCTTCCTCCAAATTCCCGGCGAGGTTTCAGTGAAACCGGGCACCGTGAAATTCGCGCCGTAGGTCACGCTCGGCGACTGCACCAGCACCCACTTGGTGCCGATGGCAGGCGTGCCCACCGTGTCGAGACCGGTGATGTCGAGGGCCCCGTTGAGCGAGACCAAGCCCGGGCCAAAGATCTTGTTGCTGACTCCATCCGGCTCGATCTTGAACGTGACCTTGCCGCCATTGAGAAGGTTCAGCTTGGAGCCGGCCGTCCTCACCTCGGTATCGCCGGTGTAGGTGTTTTGACCGGAGAGATTCACGAGCGGGATACCCGTGTTCGAACCCAGCAACACCCCGAGCCTGCCTCCCCCATCGCCATCCACGAGGTTGCCCGCGATGTCGTTGATCCGGGTCACCGGATCCTGGTTGAAATCGATGATCGTGGTTCCTCCACCGGCGAGGCTCTTGATGGTGCTACCTGCCACCGCATCCATCTCACCTAGCGCCGTGTTGATCGTGAAGCCGACGGTGGAGGTGGCGTTGTTCAGTTTGAGCGTCGTATTGTAGTGCCAGTTGGCGTTGGTCGACAGGAGCGTCGCGTTCGCGTTGACGTTCACCGTGCCGAAGATACCTCCCGCCCAATCCAGCGTGCCTGCATTCACGGTGAGCTGGAATGGCGCTCCGCCGGAGCCATCCACCGTGCTGTAGCTTCCGTCCACCTTGACCGTGCTGGTCCCGTTCTTGGTGAAGACGTGGCTGAAGGTATTGGTTTCCACTCCCAACAGTTCGAGCTCGCCGGTTCCCGCAGCCACGATGCCACTGGCGTTCTCCTGCAACCGCGCGTTGAGGACCTGGGGGAACGTCGAGTTATTGGCGATCGTCTTGCCATTGAAGAAAATGGGATTTCCGCCGATCTCGAATGACTCGGCCGCGGCGTCGAAGGTGAGGCTATTGACCGCGATCGTGCCACCGATGGCCGTGTTGAGGTCGTTCGTGTTGAACGCATTTGTGACTCCGGAGAAAACAATATCGTCGCCGGTCAGCGGTGCGGCTGACCAGTTTCCAGCGACCGACCAATTCGGGTCGGAGCCATCGCCTCCGGTCCACGTGGCAGTGGCCGCCGCAGCGGAGCCGCAGAGCGCGATTGCACCGCCCACAGACATGATGGCGGATCGTCGGGAGAGACCTTCCACGAGCCGCAGCATCGGGAAGGACTGAAGGGGAGTTTTCATGGGTTTGGATCGTGAGGTGTTTGGCTAGTGGTCCGTGGAGACGGAGAGCCGCGACGTCATCGACGGGATCTCCAATTCCAATCCGGAGATCATGTTAGCCATTCCCTGCCGCCGTAAATTGTGCGCGGCTGCAAACCTCATTGGATAAAATGAAGCTTGCTACACTCTCGAATCGAGCGACTTACTACGATTCTTATAGTAGTTCTCGCAGACCCATTCCCACGACAAGCAGAAGCTTCTCCCGCCACTCCCTCAGGACTGCATCGTCACCAAGGTCAAGCAACCGCAATCTCGCCATCCTGCTTCAACACGCGGCCGAGCAAGGCCTGCTTTCGGAACTCGCCCGGAGGCATGCCACAGGCTTGCTTGAAGGCGATGAAGAAGCTGTTCACGCTCTGGTAACCGCAGAGGAAGGCCACCGATTCCACCTTGTTGTTAGACTCACCCAACAGGCGCTTCGCGTGCTCGATGCGCGTCGAGCGGATATGCTCTCCGGGCGTCAACCCGAGATGCTCGATGAAAGCCTGATGCAATCCACGGCGCGAAATCCCCGCGGTGCGCGCCACGGTGTCGATGTCGATATTCTCGCTGAAATGCTCGGCGATGAAGCGCAGTGCCTTTGCCACCCCGGGATGATTCACCGCCGTGATGTCGGTGCTGCGTCGCGCGATGATACGGGTCGGTGGAATGCGGATCGGAGTTGGGTCCACCTTGATGCCATTCATCATGCGGTCCAGCCACGCGGCACCTTGATAGCCCAGGTTTTCGAAATCGGGATCCACCGCGGTGATCGGCCGCTGGCTCGACTGTGGCAGCAACAAGTCATCCTCGATGCCAATGATCGACACCTCCTGCGGCACGGCGATGTCAGCAAGATCACAGACCTCCTGCACTTCCACGGCGAGCGTGCCATTCGCGGCAAAGACGGCCAAAGGCTTCTTCGCCTGGCCGATCTTCGCGGCGAGCCACGCGCGGCGTTCGGTCCATTCGCCGCGACCCTTCCGATACGACTTATGCGAGTGCCAGCGAATCCACGTGCAGTCGTGGCCATGTTTCGCGACCGCCCTGACGAAACCATCACCCCGTTCCTCGAAGGTCCAGTTCCCCGAGTCGCTGTAGAAGAGGAAATTCTTGAAGCCGCGCCGGATGAAATGATCAGCGGCGAGGCGGGCACATTCCGCATGATCCTGCACCACATGCGTGAAAGGCAGATTCGCGCGGCGTAGGCTGAAATCGACCGTCGGCTTGTGCAGCGATTGCACGAATTCGCACAGCTCATCGCTGCCCGCCAGCCATGCCAGCACGCCATCCCCGCTCCATCCCCATGGGATGGCGAGCTCCTTGGTGATGCTTGCCGCGGAAATGTGCCAGTGGTGCTCGGCGGCATAGGCCGCGATCCCGGCGAGTAACCGGTGATCGTGCCAGCCGAGGGCGAGCAGAACGCTCTTTTGCCTCTTCATGTGGGTTTACTTGGGTCTCCTAGGCTCCCTCACGCCGGGCCGAGAAGTAAATGCGGAATTTTGAAGGACTCATCCAAAATCGTGCAAATCTCGTGGGGTGCATTACCCGGGATGCCACCCTTTGCCGGGTTTTGCAGGTCGACCGGGTGCCTTTTTTTCAACCCCTTTTGCAGAATGGGTCCGTTTACGCGCCATGAGCCGCTTTGTAATTTTTTCGCCGTCTGCCGGACACCGGCGACGACCAATCGCCGGGCGGGAGAGCCCTCCCACGTCCGGCACGAAAAACCCAAGAGCCTTTGTTCACGAAGATTTCCATCGGATGGTTTGGAGTTCGCCCGTCGCGTTGCGACGGCGGATTGCCTGCCGCTTTCGTCGGCCCATATTGGGTGGTCCCCGGCGAAGGGAAGATGCCGGAGGCGGCGAGGGTTTTCCTCGCTCACGAGGTTGCCGCCTCCGGCCACTCTCTCAAAACGCGGGCTTCAATAGCTCTCGTCGCCTTGTTCGCCTCGGTATCCTCCGGCGCTGATACCACTCCAGTAATCCCTCCTCCCGAAATCCCCTCCCTCGTCAAGGAAGTCGCTGCCTCTGATGGGACTGCTCTAGCCACCGCCGCAATCCAACAGGCGCTCGATGCCGTGCGCGATGCCGGCGGCGGTCGTGTGGTCCTTCCCGCAGGCCGATTCCGGAGCGGGCCACTCGTGCTCGGCAACAAGACCGAGCTGCATCTTTCCAAGGCATCGGTGCTCGTCATGAGCGATCAGAACTCGGACTTCCCCGCCGAGGGAAATCGCAGGCCAGCCTTCCTCTCCGCCAGCAATGCCCACGACATCCGCATCAGCGGCGAAGGCACCATCGAGGGTCAGGGCGAACGCTGGTGGAAGATCTTCCTCGATGAGAAAGCACGCGGCATCAAGGACGCACCACGTCGTCCCCAGCTCATTGCCATCTCCCGCTGCGAGCGCGTCGAAGTGGAAGGCATCTCGACCATCGACCCTCCGAACACGCACTACTCTTTCAAGGACTGCCAGGATCTCGCGATCCGCGGCATCAAGGCAATCGCCCCCGATGACTCGCCGAACACCGACGCGCTGAATCTTTCCAGCGTCCACAACGTGCTGATCGAGCACTGCCACATCAGCACCGGCGACGACAACATCGTGCTGCTGTGCAGCGCCGCGCGGAAGAAGGGCGTGCCGGAAGTGGAGAACGTCCTCATCCGCGATTGCACGCTGGGCTTCGGCCACGGCCTCTCCATCGGCAGCTACACCTCCGGTGGCGTGCGCAATGTCACCGCGGAGAACATCACCTTCGACGGCACCACCTCCGGCATCCGCATGAAGGCATGGCGCGATCGCGGCGGCGTGGTGGAGGACATCCACTACCGGAATATCGCGATGAAGCACGTGCGCTATCCGGTGTGGATCACAAGTTACTACCCAAAACCACCCGCGCATCCGTCAGAGGATCAGCCCTCTGAAGGCAAGTCTCTCAATCCGGTGTGGCGCGACATTTCGATCGAAAACCTCACCGTCACCGATTCACCGAATTCGATCCTCCTGTGGGGCTTGCCCGATCAATCGATCGACGGCGTGACCATCAAGAACTCGAAAATCTCCGCGGAAACCGGCGCGCTGGTCTTCCACGCGAAGAACATTGGCTTCGCCAATGTCTCGATCACTCCCGCCGCGGGTCCGGCGCTCCGTCATTTCGATGCTGAAATCCAAGGGCTAAAGAGCGAGAACTACGACGACAAGCCCGTGAAATCCAAATGAACCCTCAAGCTCCAACCACCGGGGAAAAGACAGGAAACGTCCGCTGGATCATCTGCGGCCTGCTCTTCTTCTCGGTCGCGGTCAACTACCTTGACCGGCTGGTCATCAGCATCCTGAAAAAGCCGCTGAGCGGCCAACTCGGTTGGACCGACAATGACTACGGGACCATCGCCGCGGCCTTCTCCTTTGCCTACGCCTTCGGCTACCTGTTAGGGGGTCGCTTCATTGACAAGCTCGGCGTGAAGCGCGGCCTGCCACTGTTCGTCTTCCTGTGGAGCCTGTCCGCAATGGCGCACGGCTTGGTGAGTCAGCTGGATCATGCCGCGGAGTTCCGGATGCAGTATCCGTGGTTCTCGCGGGCGGAAGGAGGCTTCATCCTCGCCACCCTGGCGATGCCAATGACCGCGGCGGGCTTCATGTTCGCACGCATCGCGCTCGGCCTTACCGAAGGTGCGAACTTTCCTGCCGCCATCAAGGTGGTCGCCGAATGGTTCCCGGTAAAGGAGCGAGCACTCGCCACCGGGTGCTTCAATGCCGGCACCAATGTCGGCGCGGTGCTTTGCCCGATCGCCGTGCCGTGGATGTTTTCGCATATCGGTTGGGAATGGACCTTCTACATCACCGGGGGCACCGGTTTCCTGTGGCTGATCGGCTGGTGGTTCTTCTACGACGAACCACGCGAACACAAGCGTGTGAAGCAGGCCGAGATCGACTACATCCGCGGCGACCAGCCAGTGGAAGAAGCTAAAAAGGTAAAGGTGCCGTGGCTCGCGCTGCTGAGATACCGCGCCGTGTGGGCCTACGTGCTCGCCAGTATCTTCGCCAGCCCGGCGTGGACCTTCTATCAGTTCTTCCTGCCCGACTTCCTCGACAAGAAATTCAGCCTCAGCCTGGAGGCAACCGGCTGGTGGACGGGTGCCTTCTACGCACTCGCAGCGATCGGTGGCGTGGCCGGCGGCTGGCTGGCCGCCAAGTTCATCCGGGCCGGTTGGGACATCAATCGCGCCCGCAAGACGGCGCTGCTGATCTGCGCACTCTCGGTAGTGCCGGTATTCTTCGCGCCGTTTGCCGGCTCGGTGTGGCTCGCGGTATTCATCGTCGGCCTCGCCGGCTCCGCCCATCAGGGGTGGTCGGCCAATATGTTCACAGTCGTTTCCGACACGATGCCGAAGGAGGCCATCAGCTCGGTCATCGGCCTCGGCGGCTTCGTCGGCTACTTCACCGGCGGCTTCATCAACAAGTTCACGGGCATGATCGTCCAGGAGACCGGCAGCTATGTGTGGGTCTTCGCCTACTTCTCGCTGATGTACCTCCTCTCGCTGGGCCTGCTGCACCTGCTGGTGCCCCGCATTCAAAAGGAAACGCGTGCGCTGCCCATGCCCGAACCGCTTACCGAATCATGACTCCCACCGGCCATTCTTATCCCTGGGTGCCCGACCAAGGCGACGGAACCTATCGTAACCCGGTGTTGCATGCCGATTACTCGGATCCCGATGTGGTCCGTGTGGGCTCCGATTATTTCCTCACGTCCTCCAGCTTCAATTGCACCCCCGGCCTGCCGATCCTGCATTCACGCGACTTGGTGAACTGGCGCATCGTCAATCACGCGCTGAAGAATCTCCCGCATCCCCGCTACAGCGAGATTCAGCCCGGCCACGGCGTGTGGGCCCCCTCCATCCGCCACCACGACGGCAAGTTCTGGATCTTCTTCCCCACACCGGATGAAGGGATTTATCTAACAACCGCCACCGATCCCTTGGGCGAATGGTCCCCGCCGCACCTGGTTCTCGCGGGCAAGGGGCTCATCGATCCCTGCCCGTTCTGGGACGATGACGGCAAGGCATACCTCATTCACGCCTACGCTGGCTCGCGCGCCGGCATCCGCAACAAGCTCCACCTCCGGCCGATGGCACCCAATGGCAGCCGCACGCTCGGGAAAGGAAAGGTCGTAGTCGAGATCGATCCATCCTTGCCTGCGCTCGAAGGGCCGAAGCTCTTTAAGCGGCATGGCTGGTACTACATCTCCGCTCCTGCGGGCGGCGTGGCTACGGGCTGGCAGTGCATCTTCCGCTCTCGCAGCATCCAGGGCCCCTACGAGGAAAGGATCGTCCTCGCGCAACGCGGCACCGCCGTCAATGGACCTCACCAAGGTGCGTTGGTTGATACTCCAGACGACGACTGGTGGTTCATCCATTTCCAGGACAAAGATCTCTACGGGCGCGTTGTTCACCTGCAGCCCGTTTATTGGGAGAACGATTGGCCGTTGGTCGGCGAGGCACAGGATGAAACCGGTGTCGGACGTCCTGTCCTTCAGCATCGCAAGCCGCTTCCCAGCGAAAGCTACCCCGCGGTGCCACAGGACAGCGATGAATTCGAGAACGACACACTCGGTCTCCAATGGCAGTGGCACGCGAACCACGAAGGCGACTGGTATTCGCTGACCGAACGAACTGGACAGCTGCGGCTGCGACCGTGCTTTGCACTCAATGGAGACACCGCCAAGGCACCGAACCTCCTTCTTCAGAAATTTCCCGCCAGCGAGTTCGAGGTGGAAACACGGATCGAGCTTCCCGACGGCCACGCCTCCCTCCATTCGGGACTTGTTGTCGCAGGAGAAAACATGGCCGCCCTCGACGCCCAGCATCTCGACGGGATGTATCGTCTCCACCTCACGATTGCGGGAGAGACTCAGGCCACGCTCGATCTTTCCGCGCCGGCTCTGGTTCTCAAGCTCAAGGTCAGCGAGGGCGGCGTTTGCCGACTCGGAGTCGCGACGGCGGAAGCCGCATTCTATCAGATCGGGCCGTCCTTCCAAGCCACTCCGGGTCGCTGGATCGGCGCGAAGGTCGGACTCTACTGTATCACCACCGATGTGCTCGATGCCTCCGGCCACGCGGACTTCGCCTGGTTCCGCTTCGGGCCGGTGCACCATCCCGCGGAGCAACGGAAGCATCGCACCAATGGCGCCGAGGTCCACGATCATGCGAGTCGCGAACACTCCCGGAGCACCGCGCGCCCGACCCGTCCATGAAGACCTTCATCACCGAAGACTTCCTGCTGCACAGCGACGTGGCACAGGAACTCTACCACGACCACGCCAAGCATCAGCCGATCTTCGACTACCACTGCCACCTTCCGCCGGATCAGATCGCGGCAAACCGGCGTTTCGACAATCTCTATCAAATCTGGCTGGAGGGCGACCACTACAAGTGGCGCGCCATGCGCTCGAATGGCATCGCGGAACGCTTCTGCACCGGCGATGCGACCGATCGTGAAAAGTTCGATGCCTTCGCCCTAACCGTGCCTCGCACGCTGCGCAATCCTCTCTACCACTGGACCCACCTCGAGTTGCTCCGCTACTTCGGGATCGATGATCTGTTGGATGAAAGCACCGCGGACTCGGTTTGGCAACGCACCAACGAGCAACTCGCCGAAACCCGTGTCCATGACTTGCTGACCCGGAGCCGCGTGGCAGTCGTCTGCACCACCGACGATCCCACCGACACCCTGGAGCACCACCGAAAGATCAAGGAAGACGGCACTCTGAGGACACGCGTCTATCCAACCTTCCGACCGGACAAGGCACTCGGTGTCGATCAGCCAGCGACCTTCAATGCCTGGACCGACAAGCTGGCCGCAGCAAGCGGCGTCGAATGCGCCAC
The DNA here is from genome assembly GCF_038066715.1 of Luteolibacter sp. Y139. Taxonomy (NCBI): domain Bacteria; kingdom Pseudomonadati; phylum Verrucomicrobiota; class Verrucomicrobiia; order Verrucomicrobiales; family Verrucomicrobiaceae; genus Neoluteolibacter; species Neoluteolibacter soli. The sequence continues at coordinate 1,189,929 of NZ_JBBUKT010000001.1, forward strand.
ACTCGATGGCTTCCTCGCGGCATTGAAGCAACGCCACGACTTCTTCCACGAGATGGGCGGCCGGTTGTCCGACCACGGAATGAACGCGGTGGATGCGGAGGACTGCAGCGAGCGCGACGCCGCAGCCATCTTCAATCGGGCTCGATCCGGCGGCCAAGTTACTCCCGGCGAAGCCTCCGCCTTCCGTAGCTTCATGATGATCTTCTTCGGCCATCTCGATGCCGATAAAGGCTGGACCAAGCAGCTCCACCTCGGCGCCCTGCGGAACAACAACACCCGGCTGCTGCGCAAGCTCGGGCCGGACACCGGCTTCGATTCTATTGGCGACCAGCCACAGGCCGCTGCGCTCGCGCGCTATCTCGATCGGCTCGATCGGGATGACCGCCTGCCGAAGACCGTCCTCTACAATCTCAATCCCGCCGACAACTACCTCTTCGGCACGATGATCGGAAACTTCCAGGACGGCACCGTCCCGGGAAAGATCCAGTTCGGCAGCGGATGGTGGTTCCTCGATCAAAAGGAAGCGATGGAGTGGCAGCTCAATACGCTCTCAAACCTGGGACTGCTCAGCCGCTTCGTCGGCATGCTCACGGATTCGCGCAGCTTCCTGAGCTATCCGCGTCACGAGTATTTCCGCCGTATCCTTTGCAACCTGATCGGCCGCGACGTCGCGAACGGCGAACTGCCTCGCGACATGGGCCTGTTAGGCCAAATGGTCCGCGACATCTGCTATGGTAATGCCCGAGACTACTTCGGCCTCGAAGTCCCCGAGATGCCATGAGCAGACCCGCCCATAAGGGGTGTCGACGTTCCGTCGACACGACAAGTCGATTGGCTCTCACTCTGATTGCCGGGGTCTTGTTCTTCGGCTTTCCCGCCTCCGCCGAACCAAACTGGCGCCCCGACATCGAATACTCCCAAGCCGGCGGAGAAAGCCTTTGCCTCGACGCATCCATTCCCGAAGGCAGCGGCCCCTTCCCAGCCGCCATCCTCATCCACGGCGGCGGCTGGGGCAGCGGCGACAAGGCAGCAGACTTCGTCCCGCTTTCCAAATCGCTCACGAAGGAGGGCATCGCGTGGTTCTCCATCAACTACCGCCTCGCGCCAAAGCATCCATGGCCCGCATGCTTTGATGACGTCCAGACCGCCATCCGCTGGGTCAGGACAAATGCCACCGCCTACAACGTCGATCCCAAACGCATCGCTCTGATCGGCTATTCCGCCGGCGGCCAACTCGCCACACTGGCCGCCATCCGCGCCGATGAATCAACCCGTGTTCAAGCCGTGGTCGGCTTCGCACCCGCAGTCGAGCTCGTCGCGGACATGCAGCGACGCGGCGAGGTCGGAGTCGCGATGCGGAATCTACTAGGTTTATCGGACAAGCTGGACGATGCCGCGCTGGCTAAGATTGCCTCGATCTCCCCTGCGGAAGAGATCAAGCCGGGTCTGCCACCCTTCTTCATAGTCGAGGGCACCGCCGATCAATCCGTGCGCCATGTGGAAACCTTGGCGTTCATTCAAAGGCTCAAGCAGGCACAGGGATCTTGCGCACTTCTGGAGATGAAGGACGCCCCGCATCGGATTGCCGAGTGGCCAAAATTTTCACCCGACTATGCCGAAAAGACCGCGGCGTGGTTAAAGACGACACTGGCAGCAGCACCGAAGTGAACATCACGCTTTCCATGTCCCGCTCCATTCACGCCGTCATTCTTTCCTCATCGTGCACATTCATTGCCGCACTCCATGCCGGCGAACTGCGCGTCGACATCAATCGCGACTCTAACAACACCGCCACCGTCACCGAGAACGGCTACACCAAGTGGAGTCCTGACAATACCAACGGAGCCGCGACCGGCACCAATCCGGTCAGCCGCAGCTTCACCACGGCCACGGGAGAAAATGTGACCATCACCTTCGCTCAAACCGCTGCATCCGCTGCAGCGGGCGGCACCGGCCTCCTGACCAATTGGTTCAAGGCGGGTGCCGAAGGATCCGCCAAGCTGGTGAGCGACGGTCTCACCGTCGCACCTGCGAACCTCGGCGGTGGCGGCCAACTCCGCATGACGGTCACCGGCCTCAGCGCCGGGACGCACACCTTGCTCACGTATCACAATGCTTGGGACAACGTGGCCGCCGGAACGGTCGGGCCAATCGACATTTGGGTCAACGGAACGCAGGTCATCGACAATCTCCAGCCGACAATCCGCGCGGCATCGACCATAGCCGCGACCACGGCCTACCTGGACTTCAGCGTCGCAGGACCTTCCACCGTGACCGAAATCCTTTTCGCAGCCGAAACCAACACCGCTCCGGCCGTTACGATCCGCAATGCAATGATCAATGGCTTCGAGATCGACACCTCGAATTCACAGAAGATCGCCAATACCCCTTCGCCTGCTCACGCCAACGAACACGTGGACGCCGACTCCGGCTCAATTTCGCTGTCATGGCAGCCCGCCCTCGCCGGTGGCGTCGCCTCGCACGATGTTTACTTCGGGACCACCGAGGTAGCGGTGAAATCCGCCACCCGCACCTCTCCCGAATTCCTCGGCAATCAAGCAGGAACTAGCCGTCCGGTATCGCTCCCTAACAAACTCGGCACCTATTATTGGCGTGTCGATGAAATCGACTCGCTCGGCAATATTGCCAAGGGCACCGTATGGCATTTCCGCCCGCGCCTGCTCGCCTTCCCCGGTGCCGAAGGCTACGGGCGCTTTGCCCGCGGTGGACGCGGTGGAAAGGTCGTCCATGTCACCTCGCTCGCGGACTATGAGAGCAACGCGACTCCCATCCCGGGAACGCTCCGCTACGCCGTGGAAGTGGAGACTGGCCCGCGTGTCGTCGTCTTCGACACCGCCGGCCTGATGACCATGAATCGCCGTCTCACGTTGAGTTCTCCCTACGTCACGATCGCCGGACAAACCGCTCCGGGAAAAGGCATCTGTCTCCGCCAGTGGCCGCTCGGCCTGAGCGGATCCAATGATTCCGTCGTCCGCTTCATCCGCAACCGCCCCGGTAATATCAGCGGCCAAACCATCGACGGCGGAGGCCTTGCCGGTTGCGACCACTCGATCATGGACCACTGTTCGATCAGTTGGTCGATGGACGAGGGCTTCAGCTCGCGCAGCGGAAAGAACATCACCCTTCAGAAAACCCTGATTTCGGAGGCTCTCGCCATCGCCGGTCACCAGAACTATCCCGCGGGCACCGACCATGGCTACGCCGCCACCGTCGGTGGCGATATCGCGAGCCTGCACCACAATCTGCTCGCCCACTGCTCCGGACGGAATTGGTCGATGGGCGGCGGCATTGACGCGCTCGGCTTCTTCTCCGGCCGTCTCGATATCCGCAACAACGTCGTCTACAACTGGAAGAGCCGCACCACCGACGGCGGCGCGATGGAGGTCAACTTCGTCAACAACTACTACAAGCCCGGCGCGGCCACGACCCTGGTTCCCTACGCAGTGACCATGAACCACGAGAATGACTTCGGCGGCTCGCAACGATGCTACTTCGCCGGAAACGTCATGCAGGGCTATTTCAACGAGAGCAACCAAACCGCAGGCCGTCGCAGCGTGGTCTCCAATGGAGCTCCCACCCCGACCTACGAGACCTTCGTCTCCGCACCCTTCTTCGAAAACTACATCACCACCCAGACCGCGGCCGGCGCCTACAAGCGCGTCCTCTCCGATGTCGGAGCCAACCGCCCGCTCGACGATCACGACATCCGCGTCATCCAAGAGACCTTGTCCGGGACGTATCATTACACCGGCACGGGTCCCTATGGCGGATTTCCCGGATTGCCGAACTCGCAGGACGATGTCGGAGGCTGGGAAAACTATCCCGCCGAAACGCGCCCTTCCGGCTTCGATAGCGATGGCGACGGTTTGCCGAACTGGTGGGAAGCCCTCTACGGCACCAATCCGTCTTCGCCCACCGGTGACTTCTCCGATGCCAATGCCGATCCGGAGAACGATGGCTACACCCGCCTCTGCGACTACCTTGCCTGGATGGCACTGCCCCGGCTGGTGGTTGCTCCAGGTGAAGCCGTGATGTTGGATCTGTCGACGCTGACAAAGGGCTACACCACTTCGCCGGTCCGCTCCGTGCAACTTCCCACCGCCTCCTCCGGTGCCGGGACTCTTCAGCTTCTCCCCGATGGAAAGACCGCGCGCTTCACCGCTGCGGCAGGGTTCTCAGGCATCGCACGCTTCACCTACACCGTCACCGACTCGGGAGGCGACAGCATGACGGGAGAGGTGGGAGTCCAAGTCACTCCACCGGTGGGACAAAAGACCGCCTATGAGACGTTCTGCGAGACTTACGGCCTCAATCCTCAAACCACCGGTGCTCCTGCGAGTGACTACGATGGCGACGGCCTCGCCAATGCGATCGAGTTCCTATTGGGCGGCGATCCTACCCGTGGCTTCCTCCAAGGAGCGAGCCCCTCTGCGTCTCTTGATGCTGGGGGAACGCTGGTCTTTTCCTACCGGAGGAAGCTGGCCGCAAACGGGATCTTTGTGGATGCCGTTGAGACGTCGACCGGCTTGGATTTCTGGAATGAAGTCGTGAACGGCGTGGGCGGTGCGACGATCCAGACGGCCCTGCTAGATCCGGAGACCGAAGTCGTCACCGTCCGCGTTCCGATTGATTCCAACTGTCGCTTTGCACGGCTCAAGGTGTCTGAAGCGGAGTAACCGCCGCGCTTCTCCTTGCTACCACGCCCTTCTGTTTCAAGATGAGTCTGATGAAGGTCATCTCATCTCTCCTTCTCGCGGCAACGCTTGGTGCCAGCGCAGCACCCCATCCCGCCGTGATCAGCTCCGAGTGGATCAATCCCGATCCACCTTATCCAGAATGTCACGCCTCCACCATCGTCGAAGTGGCATCAGGCAAGCTGGTCGCGGCTTGGTTCGGTGGCACCAAGGAGCGCAATCCGGACGTCAGCATCTACATCGCGCAGCATGACGGCACGCATTGGCTGCCTGCGGTGAAGGTTGCCGATGGCGTTCAAGCAGACGGATCTCCTCGTCTGCCCACCTGGAATCCCGTTCTCTTCGCGCCGAAGGATGCGCCACTCCAACTCTTCTACAAGGTCGGCCCCGATCCTTCGACATGGTGGGGCATGGTGACTACCTCCGGCGACAGCGGAAAAACGTGGGACACGCCGCACCGCCTGCCCGATGGCATCCTCGGCCCCATCAAGAACAAGCCGGTGGTTCTTCCCGACGGGTCGTGGCTTTCACCCACCAGCACCGAGAGCAGCAAGGACGGTTGGCTGGTGCACTTCGAGCGCTCCTCCGACGGAGGAAAGACCTGGGAAAAGACCGCTCCGGTGAAAAAGGGTCCGGCATTCGACGCCATCCAGCCCAGCATTCTCTTCCACAAGGACGGCCAATTGCAGGCGCTCTGCCGAAGCAAGCAAGGCGTGGTGGTCCAGACATGGTCGAAGGACGGCGGCCGGACGTGGAGTGCGCTCACTGCCACCACCCTTCCGAATCCCAACTCCGGCACCGACGCGCTCACCCTCTCGGATGGCCGGCAACTCATCGCCTACAATCACTCCGCCCACCGACCCGAGGAAGCGAAGGGCGACCGTTGGCCACTCGATGTCGCGATCTCCGATGACGGGCTCGAATGGAAGCGGGTCATTACGCTGGAAACCGAGCCTTGTCCCGCAGGCTACGCTTATCCGGCGGTCATTCAAACCGCAGATGGGAAGGTTCACATCACCTACACCCATAATCGCCAAAGGATCAAACACGTGGTGCTCGACCCGGCGAAGCTCTAAGGGGTGTCGACGTTCCGTCGGCGCGTCCATTTCACAGTCCCCGAAACCCTTCCCGAAATTCAAGCGCGATTGCAGAAAGGCGGGCTTACTTTCCTTCCGTTAACTCATCAGGATCACTGGCAATCCAAGCTTCGCTGAATCGATGACGCTCTCGCCCGCCCTCACCTCATACGGCAGACTCGCCTTGCTGGCCGCTGCCTCGCTGGCCGTCATCGGCGAATCGGCCGCCGATCCGGAAGCGGACAAAGCTTGGGAGACCGTGCCGCAGATCCTTGCTCGCATCGTGCCGCCGGTGTTCCCCAAGAAGGACTTCTCCATCACCGACCACGGCGCGAAAGAAGGTGGCAAGGACAACTGCAAGGCCGCTTTCGACGCCGCTATCAAGGCCTGCTCTGAAGCCGGCGGCGGCCGGGTGACCGTGCCCCAGGGAAAATTCCTCACCGGCCCCATTCACCTGCGCAGCAATGTAGAACTTCATCTGGCCGATGGCGCGGAGCTCAACTTCAGCGATCGCTTTGAAGACTACCTGCCTGTCGTCCCGGTGCGCGTAGGCGGCGTGGAAATCCTGAACTACTCGCCGCTCATCTTCGCCAAGGACTGCACCAACGTCGCGATCACCGGCAAAGGCAAACTCAATGGCAACGCCGCGAAGTGGTGGAAGTGGAAGGAAAGCGGCGCGCACTTCAAGGCGGGCATCCTCACCGAGCCTGTGGAAAAACGCATCTTCGGCACCCCCGAAGCAGGCATCCGCCCGAACTTCCTCTGCCTTTCCGGCTGCAAGAACGTCCTGCTGGAAGACTTCACCATCGGCAGCGGGCCGAACTGGACCATCCACCCGCTCTATTGTGAGAACGTCACCATCCGCCGCGTGAACGTCGACACCGACGGACCGAACAACGACGGCATTGATCCCGACTCCTGCCGCGATGTCTTGATCGAGCACTGCACCTTCAACACCGGCGACGACTGCGTTGTTCTGAAGTCAGGTTACAATGAAGACGGCTGGCGCGTCGGCCGGCCGACCGAGAACGTCATCATGCGCCACTGCTCCAGCAAGCACGGCCACGGCGGCCTGGTGATTGGCAGCGAGATGTCCGGTGACGTGCGCAATGTCTTCATGCATGATTGCCAGTTCGATGGCACCGACCGCGCGATCCGCATCAAGTCCAAGCGCGGCCGCGGCGGCGTGGTGGAGAAGGTCTACGCCCGCGACATCAAGGCGAAGAACATGGAATACGAGTTCGCGATCCTGAACATGGACTACAGCGCCGACAAAAACGCTGCCGCCAATGACAAGCTGCCCGTATTCCGCGACATGTGCTTCGAGCGCATCGAAGGCGATGGAGCCCCGGTCGCCATACGCATTACCGGTGAGGCGGATTCACCGATCGAGAACATCCGCTTCGAAAACACGAAGCTCGCCGCCAAGCAGGGCGTGATCGCGAGTCACGTCAAGGGGCTGCGATTCGAGGATATCACGATCGATCCGAAGGACGGCGTGCTGTTCGACTTCGACGGCGCAAGCGGCGTGGAAATCCGCAACGTGACCTCTTCATCGACTCCGAAGCTGTTCCTGAAGCTGGCAGGAGAAAAGTCCGGCGGCATCGATGTCAGCGGAAGTGCAGCCGCAAAAACGCGGATCTCGCTCGCCAAAGGCGTGGCGGACAATGCGGTCAAGATCCGCTGAGACCCGCGTCGCACCTTCCTTTGAATATTGCGCAATGCCTCTGGCATTCGATTGAAACCCAATCTCGCAAATTGGGATAGGCCTGCCGCCGCCTGCATTGCATTCAAGGGATTTTGCAGGAATCCGAATTGAGAGGATCAAGCGGGCCCGACCATTCTTGATCTCCCGAATCGATTCTTAAACCCATCCCTTCCGGCAGCCTTGTCGCCGGACTCGGCCCCATGACGAAACCCCTGTTCTTTTTGGTCCAAGCCTGCGGCGCGCTCACCGCGGTCGCCCAGATCCCCGCATTCCCCGGCGCGGAGGGCTTCGCCGCCTATGCCACAGGTGGCCGAGGGGGGGATGTTTATCACGTCACCAATACCAATGGATCCGGCGCGGGCTCCTTGAACTATGGACTGACCACCGGGGTTCCAGCGGCGGGGCGCACCATCGTTTTCGATGTCAGTGGCTATGCCACCATCACCAGCACCCTTCGCATCACTTCGAACAAGATCACCGTAGCGGGGCAAACCGCGCCCGGGGACGGCTTCGGATTGAAGAACAACACGGTGCGTGTCTCCGGAAACAACAACGTGTTCCGCTTCCTCCGCCTCCGCGATGGCCTTGCCGGAGACGCCGTGGACGTGGACAGCACGGCTACCAATACCCTCTTCGACCATTGCGACGTGATCTTCGCGCACGATGAGAATCACTCCAGTTTCAATGACCCGCCGGACCTGCAGACCTTCCAGTGGTCGAACAATGCCTGGGGTCTCGAGTCGCACTCGGCCGGCGGTTTGTGGGACGTCAACCGCGCCACGGTCCACCATTCGCTGTGGGCGCATAATCACACCCGCAATCCAAAGGCGCGCCCCAATGGCCTGTTAGACTGGGTGAACAATGTCACCTTCGACTACGACATCGGCTTCATCCTCGGTGACTCGCAGACACCGGCCGATTGGAAGACTAATGTCGTCGGCAGCTATTTCATCGCCAGCTCATCGTCCGGCAGCCCGTTCTCCAGTGCCAGCAAGGACAGCAACGGGAATCCCAATTTCTCGGTGTATGTGAATGGAAACTACTACGACAGCGACAAGGACCGCATCCTCGATGGCACCCTCCGTGGCAGCGACATTCTCGGCAGCAGCCTGGCAAACGTGAACCTGCTAGCGAGCGCCGTCGCTCGCTCCGCCGGAGTTCCCGTGACCGAGGATGCGAATGCCCTGCTCGCCTACAAGAAGATCGTCTCCGCCTGCGGACCGCTGCGCATGGACGCGAATCCGAATCGTCCGCTGCGCGACGAGCTCAATGGAATCCTCACCAACAACCTCGTCACCCAGCGCCGCCATCGCATCACCTATGGATCCCTCGGCGGCTCAGGTGCCACCAATGGCGGCTTCGGCACGCTGATTTCCAGCCCTGCCCCCACCGATACCGATCAGGACGGCATGCCGGACTACTGGGAAAAGGCCGTCGGCTACAGCCACACCGTCGCGAATAACAACACGCTGATGCCAACCTCAGGTGGCGTTGTCAGTGGCACCACCTACTTCCCGCCTGCTACTCCCGCCGGTTATACCCAACTTGAAGAATACCTCCACTTCAAGGCGATCCCGCATCGCGCGGTGCTGAAGGACAATGCTCTCGACATCGACCTGGGGCGCTACACTTCCGGCTTCACCAGCGGCCCGACCTTCACAGTCTCGAATGTCACCGGCGGCGCGGTCACGCTGTCCGGCACCGGCAATTCGCAGGCTCACTATGTCCCACCGGCCAATTACACCGGCCGTGCGATGTTTGACTTCACCGTCACCGACACGCAGGGCAGCACGTGGACTCAGACCTTCGCCATCCTTGTGTCCGGTGATCCGCTGCCGGTCGATCCGGTTTCCGATCCGCTCGTTTGGAAAGGCAACGGCACCACGCATACATGGAACAGCACGGCTTCCAATCAGGTCTGGATGAATGGCGAAACGCCCTCGGGCTTCGGCGACACCGACACCGCGACCTTTGACGACAGCGGCTCGAATTCACCGGCCATCACCGTCTCCGGAACTGTCCAACCGTCCGCCGTAACGGTGGATTCCACGAAGAACTACACGTTCACAGGCACCGGCGCGATCGGCGGAGCCGCCTCTCTAACAAAATCCGGCAGTGGAACGCTCACCCTCGCGAACACCGGAGCCAATACCTTCCCGCTGGACATCCTCATTGATGGCGGAGCGGTCGTGATCGGAAACAATTCGAGCATGGGCAATGGGCCGCTTGAGTTCCTCAGTGGCACGCTCACCTCGCAATACACCGGCAGTCACACGCTGCCGAACCTCATGACCATCCCGGGCGGCAGCAATGTCGCCATCAACATGTCGCCACAGATGAAACTCGGCGGCGTCAGCGGATCGGGAAACCTGAACCTGAATGTCACCGCCACTGCCACCCAGAACTCCCGGCTGAACGGTTCGTGGTCGGGCTTCACCGGTACGCTCAATCTTTCCGCCACCGGCGCGCAGGCCCTGATCAGCGCGAACTTCAACGGCGACGCGACTAACGGTGCCTTCAACAACCTCAACGCCGCCACCGTCAACCTAGACAACGTCAACCTCGGCGGCCGCGACAATTCCGGCGGCAATACCTTCACCATCGGCGCGCTTTCGGGCACCTCGACGGCGAAGCTCGGCGGAGCTCACTATGCCGGCGTCCTCACCTACTCGATCGGCGCACTCAACAAGAACACTGCCTTCGACGGAACCATCACCAACAGCACCAGCTCCACCGATACCGCCAGCGGTGCCAATACGATCCTGACCAAGACCGGTTCCGGCACGCTCACGTGGAATGGCGGCGGCAGCCACACCGGCGCGACCAATATCAACGCCGGCACCTTCACACTCAATGGCACCTTCGGCCGAACCGCTACCACGGTGGCCAACGGCGCAAAGTTCGCTGGCAGCGGACGCATCGGCGACTCCGTAGGTGGTTCGGTGACAGCCGCCAGCGGCTCCACCCTTATACCGGGCGCGACAGGCCAAGATGGCCGCCTGCAACTGGCAGCGCTCACTCTCAATGGCGCGACTCTCCAATACGACCTGTCGAACACCGCGGGCGTGAACGACACCATCAACGACCGTATCTCCACCCAAAACACGCTCACCATTACCGGCACGCAAAACTTCCAATTCAACCTCACCAATGGAGGACTCGGTGCAGGCACCTACACGCTGATCGATGGCGGCAGCAACACCATCCTGAACTCCCCCGTCCTCAATCACAATCTCCCGGCCACCACGCGCCAAAGCTTCGCCCTGACCAGCTCCGCTGCCGCCGGCAATCCCGCCTTCGTACAGCTCACCGTTACCGGCAATCCCGAGAGCCTCGTCTGGACCGGCACGACAAACAGCACGTGGGATCTCAACAGCTCCGCCAACTGGACCGGCACTCCCGGAACGTTCTACAATCTCGACGCCGTTACGTTCAACGACTCGTCCGCGGTCGGCGCAGTCACCCTCACCGGCAATCTCCAGCCAAAGGACGTCACCTTTTCTAACAGTACCACCGCTTACACTCTCAGCGGATCCGGTGGCATCGCCGGTTCGGCGGCATTGATCAAGAGTGGCACCGGCACGCTCGCGCTTAGTACGGCCAACACCTACACCCGCGGCACTACCATCAATGGTGGCACGGTTTCCGCCGGCACCGCCACCGCACTTGGCAGCGGCTTCGTTGCACTCAATGGATCGACGCTGCAACTCGGCGGCTCCGCGCTCACGCTCGCCAACGAACTCCGCAACACCGGCAACTCGATCCTCGCGACCACCAGCGGCAATAACACGCTGACAGGCATCCTCTCCGGCACCGGCTCACTGGCCTTTCATCTTCCCGCAGGTGGCCTGATGACCCTTCAGGGAAATATCGACGCCTTCGCCGGCAGCATCGCCCTCACCGGCAGCGGCGGCACCTTGCGCTTCAATCCAGCCACCACCAGTGGCGGAGGATGGGGCAATGCGAATGTCGCCTTCAACGCCGGCACCCAAGTCATCAACAACCGCGCCCTCACCGATGTCACCATTCCCCTCGGTGCCCTGAGCGGATCCGCTGGCTCGCAACTCCGCGGCAGTGACCAAGCCGGCCCTGCGGTAGACACCTACGTCATCGGAACCCTCAATACCGACACCTCCTTCGCCGGCGGCATCCTCAACGGCACCAACGCCACCCCACACACCACCGCGCTGACCAAGGTCGGCACCGGCACGCTCACCCTCAGCGGTTCCTCTTCCTATGGCGGCGACACAGCGGTTAACGCAGGAACGCTGAGCGTATCGGGCCTCCTCAGTAGCTCGACCGGCGATCTGGATGTCGCCAGCGGCGCGACCTTGCGTGTGGCCGGCGGCACCGTGATCATGGACCAGATCGTCATCGACGCCGGCGGCACCCTCGACGCGTGCGGCACGCTGGTGGGAGATCTGGTCAACAACGGCACCATGCTGAGTAGCTGCGGCGTGAAGCTCACCATCCATGGCGATGTGGTGAACCATGGCACCTTCCGCGTCACCAGCGGCACCGACCTCGAGCTGACAGGCAGCCTAACCAATACCGGCCTGCTAGACCTTCTCACCGCCGATGTTTCCTCCGAAGTCCTCGCATCCATCGTCAATGAGGGAGTCGTTCTGGACTCAAGCAAGGTGAAGATCGCGAGCGCGAGCCTCACCAATGGCTTCACCGTCACCATCCAGAGCTACGCCGGCCACAACTACCGCCTGCAGCGCTCTGCCAGCCTGACAGCAGCGAGCTGGAGCGATGTCGGCACGCCGCAAGCCGGCAACGGCTCCGTCCTTACCTTCAACGATCCCGCCGCCGCAAACAACGCCGGCTTCTACCGTATCTTCATCGATCCCTGAGCGACTGCTCACGCCCGAGCGGGTTGATTCACCGTAAACCCTTGTCCTTCCCATGATCCGGACCCTTCTCGTTAGTTCCGCAGCAAGCGTCATTTGCGCGAGCGCCGAAACACCTGCCTTTCCCGGAGCCGAAGGCTTCGGTGCCAATGCCAGGGGTGGCCGTGGCGGTGACGTCTATGTCGTGACGAACCTGGAATCGTCCGGACCGGGTTCCTTCTACCAAGGCGTCACCAGCATTCCATCCTCCGGCCGCACGATCGTCTTCGCCGTCAGCGGCGAGATCCATCTCGCAGGCGGCATCAAGACCCGCATCGCCGGCAGCAAGCTCACCATCGCCGGCCAGACCGCCCCGGGCGATGGCATCCTTTTGCGCGATGGCACGCTGCGCCTCTCCGGCAGTGACATCGTCATCCGCCACCTTCGCTTTCGCCATGGCAAGGAAGGCTCGGGCGGCGACTGCATCGACCTCGATTCAAACTGCGAAAACGCCATCCTCGACCATGTCTCGATGGCCTTCGGCACCGACGAGAACATCTCCTCCTTCAAGCGCCCGCCGGAGAACCTGACGCTTCAGTGGTCGCTCAATGCCTGGGGGCTCGAGTCTCATTCCTGCGGCGGGCTCTGGGATCAGAACCACGCGACCTGCCATCACTCGCTGTGGGCCCACAATCACACCCGCAATCCGAAGGCCCGCCCCGGCGGCCTGCTGGAGTGGACGAACAACATCCTCTTCGACTGGGACATCGGCTTCATCATGGGCGACTCCGACTCTCCCGCGGATTGGAAGGCCAACGTGATCGGCAACTACTTCATCTGCCCACCCGGAAACATCCGCAAGACGCCGCTTGAAAAGCCGCACCTGAGTCAAAACGGCAAACCGAACTTCTCCGTCTACGTCTCCAACAATCTCCACGACATGGACGGCGATCGCCGTCTCAACGGCATCGACCGCGGCTGGGACATCGTTGGCGGCACGCCATTCGTCGAAGACAAGGACCCGAAGGGTAACTACGTCCGGCTTGAGAAGCCCGTCTCCGGCTCGAGTTCCCTCGCCATCGATGATCCACTCACGGCCTACAAGAAAGTCGTTTCACAAGGCGGAGCCTTACGACTCGATGCGAGCTTCAACGGCAGCCTGCACGATGAAGTGGATATCCGTTTGATCGAAGACGTGACCGAACTGAAGCGGAATCACATCTCCAGCGAGAAGGATCTCAAGGGCGTCGGCAATAGCGGCTTTGGAACGTTCTCCAAGGCGAAGGGATTGCCCGATGGCGACGAGGACGGAATGCCGGACGTGTGGGAAGCGGCCCTGCACTGGAATCCCAAGTCAAAGGACCACAACGAGGAAATCCGCGGCGCGAGCTTCTTTCCTGAAGGAACACCAGCCGGCTATACCGCGCTGGAGGAATACCTGCACTTCAAGAGCGTCCCCCACCTCTTCATCGCACAAGGCGCAGTGACGCGACCGGAGATCGATCTCTCGCGCTACACCACCGGCTTCAGCAACACCGCGAAATTCACCCTCTCGAATATCACCGGCGGCACCGCCATCCAAGGTGGCGAAGGCGGCAAGCTCGTCCGCTTCACCGCCGGCAAAACGGCAGGGCGCGGCGGCTTCCTCTTCACCGTGACCGATGCCGACGGTAGCAAATGGACCCAGCAATTCGCGATATGCGTGACCGGTTCGTGAACCGCTTCACTGGGAGGCGGCCGCCGCATCCTTCGGCTGGGCGAAGTCCTGATAGGTATTGATCTTCGGCCGTCCCGAGATCGGATCGACGTAGCCGAAGATCAAGTACCGCATGCCCGGCAGGAAACGCAGCGAGCTCTCATTCGCCGTCCGCCACTTGTCACCGCTGCTGAATTCAAAGATCACCGGTGCCATGTTGAAATCATCCCGCTCCTTCGGCATCTCGTAGCCGTGGGCCATGCCGGGCTTCAGCATCCCCTTGTGCTCGCCGATGACGAAGCGGATGTCGCCGGTGAAAAAGTTTGCCACATAGGCACCGCCATCCGGGAAACTCTTCGGCGAGTCATCGATCACGTAGGTCCGCCAGCCCACATTGTCCGCCGGCTTGTCTTCACCTTTGTTCGGAAAGCGGACGAATACCACGAGCGCGGAATTCACGCCGGCAGGAATGGTCGCCGTGGCCATCGGCTTGTGATCGCTTCCCGTCAGGAAGGGGATCTTGCCGTCCTTGGCCTGGCAGACGATCTTCTTCGAGAGCTGGGTGGTCGACAGCGGACACTCGATTTGTTCGCCCTTCTCAGTCACGGCATACGCCGCCTTGACCTCGCCGCTGGAGCCGAAACTCAGGAAGCGGCACTCGATCGGGCGAAGATCCTGAGCATGGGCATGGCAGAGCGAGGCAGCCAGCACGAGGGCGGATGAAAGGAAAAGGCGCATGGGTTTTCGATGATCGGCTAGTCTTCAGATTTCCTCGCGTGTCAGCCAGCGGAAAGAAACCATTTCAAAGCGTCGGCCGAAACTCTTGTTGGCCTTGCTCGAGAGCGATGCGGTGACCGTGTCGGCCTTGTCGGCGGAATCGATGAATTCCGGGAAACGCTGGACCACGGCCTCGCACCAGGCGACGGCCAGGACCTTGTTGTCCTTGTCCCTTGCCTCCCCGCTGGCCCGGATGGTGAAGGTATCCGACCGTGGCGTGGCTGCATTGCCGAGCACGGTGAGCAGATCCGCCTGGCTGAGATAGCCCGGCGCACCCTGATTGCTATCGCCAGTGCCCGCTTCGGTGTTGCGATAGTTGTAGTTCTTCACGGTGGCAGCAGCGATCTGGTAGCCCGCGCTGGAATCGGCCGCCAGCTTCTCATTGATCTTCGATTTATCGATCGCCTGCTGGAGCGCTCCTTTTTGTGCCGTTTCATCCGTCCCCAAACGGCGATTCACGAACTCCGCCATCGAAAGGAAGGGACCGCGAAGACGCACCTGCTCCACGATTTCCTCCGCCAGACGCTCCATCTCATCATCGGTATATTCGCGGGCGCCGAGCCAGTAGGACTCGCCGGGCTCGCCGCCGTCCTTTTCGGAAAGTCCGGCAGGCAGGCGGAAGCGGCTGATGCGCGCTTCATTGTCGCTGTCGTCGGTGACCGGGAGATCGGAAAGCGCGGAGGTCTTGTTGGTCTTGTTGATCAGGTTGACGAGAGCCTTCTGATCATGGATCGAGCCGAGCATCGCCTTCCACGCCGGGACCGAAGTGGAGTTGATGTTGAAGGGGCCGTTGATCACTTGCCATGCTCCCATCTTCGCATACGCACCCGAGGCCGTGGCCTCATCCTTGAGATCGGCCTGTGGCCGCCCGTCCGGCGCGTAGGGGATCATGCGCGGGTCGGCAAGCGGCGTTCCGCCGACGAACTCTTCCGCGATCGTCTGCGTCACGCGGCCCGCCGTCCCGAAGGTGCCAGTCTGATCGGCAAGTCCGGAGAAATAGAAGTGATCGTAGAGCGCGAGATTCAGCAGGAACGAATGATCGAGCAGCTTCCCGGCGGTATTGTTCGTGATCATTTCCGAAGGATTGATCAAGGGATGCGCCCATGAGTTGCCAATCGGCTGGGCGAAGCGCGGCAGGTAACCGGAGGAGCCACCGGGATTCGCCGCATTGAGCTGGGCGAGGCTCTGCAGTGGCGCGACCGGAATGTCATAGAGCACGCCGAACTTGAGACCGGTATTGCCCGTCAGGCCGGTGACGAAGTTGCCGCGGCCGGTCTTGGGATCGAACTGGAGCAGGTTGTTGGTTCCGTTCTGGAGATCCTGCAGGCTGAGCTCGTGCGAGTGGTTCGCCG
This sequence comes from Luteolibacter sp. Y139, assembly GCF_038066715.1. Lineage (NCBI taxonomy): Bacteria > Pseudomonadati > Verrucomicrobiota > Verrucomicrobiia > Verrucomicrobiales > Verrucomicrobiaceae > Neoluteolibacter > Neoluteolibacter soli. The sequence continues at coordinate 1,206,085 of NZ_JBBUKT010000001.1, forward strand.
GGTGCTCACTGATCACCTTTTGCGAGGAAGCTCCAGCCACGGCATGGGCGAAGCACCACGGCTTGGTGCCCAGCTTGCCATCCTCGCCGTCCGGATTCATGCCACCGTAGGTGGTCTTGGCCTGGGCGCTGATGATGGCGAATGGCTTCACCGTATTGATGTCCTTGATCTTGGTCAGCGAGTGCGAGTGCATCTCCATCGTGCCGATGGTATTGCCGTCCTTCGGGTAGGAGAGGGTGTTGTTTGCTCCCAGCAAGCTGTCCTGCAGGCCCTTCGGCGATTCGTAGTCCATCTCAATCACGCCGGACGAAACCTGGGCCGAACTGCCCACCGGCTTCGCGAACATTTCCACCGTGAACTTGTTCTTGCTGAGAGACTCCACGCTCAGCGGGGCAAACTTCACCGCGAACCGGTCACTGGCCTTGGCGCCGATGCAACCACCGCGGTCCATGCTGACGCTGCCGTCGACCTCCTTGTCGGTGTTCCGCAGGCCCTTGTAGGAAGGGCAGAACCAGTCGAGGTCGAAGCCGATGCCATCGCCACGCCAGCCGGGCAGGCCATTGATCGTGAGCGTGCGCACCGCGCCGGATCCGGTGTCCCAGTCGGAGAAGGTGCGGTTGGAATACTCATCCTTCCACGTGCGGTTCGGGTCGATGTAGGGCGAGAACAGCATCACCTCACCCGGCAGCAGGCGGAAGGTGCTGGAGCCCACCGCCGGTGCGGTGAGCGTGCCGCCATTCGTTTTCAGCGTCATTCCGAAGCGCTTTGCCAAGCCACCCGTCTCCGACTGCTGGTAGAACATGGTGTCCAGTGGAGCCGGCTCCTTGGTCTGCGCCTGCCCATTGCGGAAGACCTGGAGGGCGAAGGGCACATTGCCGAAGACGATCTTCACCTCGGTGAACTCCAGCGCGACATTGTAGGGATTATGCAGCGTGACGACGGGCGTGTAGAGCAGGTGAAGCAGGTAGTCGTAGGATGATCCCGCGAAGTTCTTCCCCCACGGGCCGTGAAGCTCGGCGTTGGATTCTTCATCCTTCGACTGCGCCGGCTTCGGCGAGGTGTCACTCACCTTGGGATAGTTGTAGATGTCGCGGGTCAGCAGGCTGAAGACGACCTGCACCTTCGCCACGCTGGGCATCAGCACCAGGCCCGCCGGGGGATTGCGCTGGGCGATGCCGGGCACACCGGTATTCGGATCGGAGCCGGCAGCGGCCTTCCATCCGGCAGGAACGTGCGACTTCGCCACCGGCATGGCTCCCACTTTCGTCAGGCGGGCGGTATCCTTGTAGAGCTTGGCAAGCTGATGAAGCGACTCCCAACGCGGATCGGACGGACCCGTGACATTCAGGCGCGAGGTGTAGACCCCTTTGCCATTGTAGCCGCTCGGCAGCGAGCTGCCATTGGTGAGAAGATTGAAGTCTTCCTTAAGGCCGCCCGCGGCGACGTCGGTGAAGAGACCGATCGAGTTCGAGGTGACGTCGTGCGTCAGGGCCTTCAACGGTTCCTCCGTGCCGGACGAAAGTTTGTCCGAAGCGAGGCCGAAATTGAGACGAGTGATGCCCTTCTCGATCGTCGCGAAGTCCTCCGAGCCGCGAACAAAGAACGAGCGCTTGAGCTTCTCGAGGTGCTCGATGGAGGAAACATTCGGCCGCACGCCGGAGCCCAGTTGCGCGGTCTGCATGGCCTGCGACGACGTTGTTTCCACGAACGGCGTGTTAATGCGGGCCTTCACGCCTTCGTCCATGACGGCCCAGGCAAAGCCGCCATCCTTGCTCGAAAAGGAGATCCTGCTCGCCGATACGAAGTCCTTGGCCGACGCGCTGGAACCCAGTGAACCCTTGCCCCACAAGGTCACCGGATGAGTGGCTGCCTTGCCGGCGAAATCGAGGTCGGCATTCGCCTTCCCGTCCTCGTCCGAAGCCAGCCAGCCGAGGAACTTGTCCTTGCGCACACTCTTGTATTCGGAGGGCGAGGGCGGTGCGTCGGGCTTGATCTGCCAGGATTCCCAGACCCCGGTCAGGTGAGGATTCGCCGAGCTCTTGTCGAGGATGTCGGCCCGCGCCGTGATGCGCTGGTCGGGACCGGCATGCTTTTGCAACTGGCCCATGGCAAGCATCATTCCGAGGCGCGCGTTTGCGCGGGCCACAGCCATCGCGTCGCCTTGCGCCGATGAGCGCAGCGTGATCGAGGAAAGGCCCAGCAGTCCGACGGCGAGCACCGTGAGCAGCACCATCAGCGTCAAGCTGATCACCAGTGCGAACCCTCGCGGGTGGTGGCGGTGTCGCCGCCGCCGGCTCTCGGAAGGAAAGGTGGAAGAAGTGGGTTTCATGGGTTTCGGACGAGGGGCCAAGAACAAGTCAATCCAAGCGAGCCGGATCGTGGGATGTAATGACCATGTAGGTTTTTGATTCGGGGCGAAATGCAGCTTTCTGCAAAACGATTTGAATGAAGTGAGTCGCTACGGAGCCCACCCGCCAAGGACACGGGAGGGAGTGAGTTCCGCCGCTTGGGCGGGATCCAATGGACGCGCCCACTTCACGCGGCTGTCGGAAGCGGCACCGGGGCCGGTGCTGTTGACTTCGGAGTAACGGGCGGTCTGCTCGTTTTCGGTGCGGCCCCAGTTATGCCAGCCTTCAGGCCGGATGCCTTCCGGCATCACCGTATCCATAAAAATGGAGCTGGCATCCGGCCGCCACGGACGTCCCAGATACACCTTGATGCCGGGCTTGGCGGTGCGAATGGAGCAGTGCGAAAACACGAAGCCGAAAGGCGCATCCGCAGGCGTCGAGGCTGCCGTGATGTAGCCATCATTGACGCACTCAAGCGTGCAGTGATCGAAGAACGCCGTCGCTCCTCCAAAGATAAAGTCCACCGTTCCGGCGATGGTGCAGTTCTGGAAATACTGGCGACCACGATTCAAGAAGACCGTGTCCTGGTGGCCGAGAAAGATGCAGTCGCGGAAGGCCACGCGATCTCCACTCACGCTCACCGCGAGCGCCTGGCCCACCGGCCCCGCGGAGTTCTCGAAGGTGATCTTCTCCACCGTGAAATCGTCCGCGTCGATCGTGGCGGTTGGCGTGCGGAAGGTGCCGAGTTCCTTCCCATCGACTCCCGGCATCCGGGCATGAAGGTCGTAGGTGATCTTCGTCGTCCCGGCATCCTCGCCCACCAGCTTCACGTGGCGCTTCTCGCGCTGGATCTGGACGATTTCGCGATAGGTTCCCGGCTTCACAAGGATCACCCACGGCTTCTCGGCCGAGGCATTGGGCGAAGCCTTGTTGATCGCTTCCTGCACCGTGGTGCAAGTGCCCGATCCATCGGCGGAAACGATCGCATCATAGCGCGCTTCAGTGGCGACAGGAGCAGTGTTCGCAGGCGCGTCCCGCAATACCGGAGCGAGATCAGGAACCGCCTTCTTCAATTCGTCCTCCACCAGCTTTCCAAAGAGCACATAGCCCTTCGCATTCAGGTGAGTGCCATCGTAATCCGTCTTGCCCTCGGGCGCTTGCTTGAGCGGGCTGAACTCCAGGCAGCCCTCCTTCCCCAGCGATTCACAAAATTCGATGCTGCGTGCGTGCAAGTCCACCAGCGGCACATGCTTCTCCTCCGCGATCTTCCTCACCTCGGCCGCGTACGGCTCCAGGCTCGATTTGATCTTTCCCGGATGCTCCCGGTCCCACTGCCGGCGGGTGAGCGGCGTCACCAGCACCGGCTTGGCACCGGCAGCACGCGCCTCATCCACATAGTCCGACATGTCCTTGATGTAGGTCGGCATGTCGGTCGACCGCCCCGGCTTGCCCGGCTCGTTGTTGTGGCCGAACTGGATCAGGTAATAGTCGCCCTTGAGTTCGAGCGACTTTGTCCATCGCCCTTCATCGCGGAAGCTCTTCGAGCTGCGGCCACCTTGGGCAGTGTTGAGACACTCCGCGCCATCGGCCAGGAATTGCTTGAAGCCTAGTCCCCAGCCGGCGTTGTCGGTCACCGTGGAATCTCCCACCAGAACAATCCGGATCTTGCCGACGTGCCCATCCTCAGCGGCTGCAACCGCTGGAATGACCAGCCAACCACTCGCGAAGAGCAGATAGATCAATCGTTTCATTAGGGCTTTGGAGAATCCCGTCAGGCAGATCTCGTCATCCACGATGACGAACTCTTCTCGGGTTCGGGAAACAAGGATTACAAAAACCGTCAGGGAAGGCGACGACCCGTTTGGGTGTAACGCCCCTCCCCCGCCGGCGGGGAGTGACAGGTGCTCGGGTTTCCTGAATGCTCGCCGGGAAAAGCGGCGTCTGTAAACCGGCCGCGCTTGCAGAAGACATTGAAAATCGTGCAGCCCCGCAGCCTCCTGTATCCACTTTTGACGAGGACCCATTGCCCGAATCGATAGTCGCCGGCCTACCCGCGAAGAGGAGCGGGCATCAAGCCGGACAATCGATGTGGCGCGGTGGTTCATGGCTGCGGTGGCAATCCAGTGCTTCCGATCTTTCAGTCGATGGGACCAAGGGCGACCCCTCGCCCTTGGCCCATGACTTTCCTCTCTCTTTTGACGTGAAGTTATTGGCCGCTCACGCGGACGAAGACTCTCGGGCCACCCGGCCACGTTCCGCTCAAGACGACGGATACCGTTTGCACGTCGCCACTGGTGGCGATGACCGTTTGGCCAGCGGTCGTGTCCTCGCTCCACGCGGCCAGATTGGTGGAGACCATGACCTTGTAGGTCAGGCCGCTCACTGCCGGATTCAGCCGCTTGTATTGGAACACGCCGGTGGCCTTGTTGGGCATCGTGACAATCGGGCTGAGCGAAGAGCCGCTGCCGGGATTGAGGCCGAAGGCGAACTCGTCGAAGTTACTCACTCCATCGCGGTCCGGATCGGCTCCTGGATTCTTGTCCGAGAGCGCCGGGTAGTTCGCATTGATCCATGCAAGGTAGGTGGCAGGAGTGCTGAGAGCCTGTACCTGGTTGCTGAAGAGCTTCTGCTTGTAGATCCGCACGTCGTAGAGCAGGCCGGAGAAGTAGTTGCCATAGCCACCTCCCACATCGTTCTGGCGTGCTCCCAGTGCGAGGTGCCTGCCGGAGGCGAGGTTCATCACCTGACCCAGCGGCGTGTTCACATCATGCGACAGCACGCCATCCACATAGAGCGAGCGGGTGCCTGTGGTCTCGTCCCAGACGCCAGCGAAATGGTGCCACTTGGCCGGGGTGTCATTGACGTTGATGGGGCTGCCGCTGCCATCCTCGTTGTTGAGGCCACGGACGGTGAAGCAGGAGACTGGATCATTGGCAAAGCGACGGAGCTGGTAGCCGACGCCATTCTCGCCGCCCTTGGCGATCCAAGGTGACCACTCCCCTGGGAATCCTTTCGCCCAGAACGAAATGGTGACCTGTCCGCGGATCTGATCGTCGAAGGTGTTTGCGTACCCTCCATCTCCGGTGGCGCTGTTAGAGATCATGACGCCCACGTTTCCAGCACGCAGGTCCAGCGACTTGCCGGTGAAGCCGGATGGCACGTCCGACGAGTAACCGAGCAATCCGGCATTTCCGCCGACCGCGACACCATCGTGCGTGCCGGGGGTGGTGTAGCCCGATGTGTCTGCCAGCGTCTCCGAACCGGAAACCCAACGACCGACCAGAGCCGCGGCAGGATCAGGCATCACCACCGCCGACACAAGGTAGTTGCGGACGATCGCCGCGTTCGAAGAGGTGACGGTGTAGGTTACCGGAGCGGTGAAATTCTGCGTGCTTCCCGAAGCACGATTGCAGTTGGCACCATCACTCAGGACGTAGGTCGGAGCCAGTGCCGTCACCGGCGTTCCGAAGGGAAGCTTGAGGGTGATCGTGTCACCCGAGATGGTCACGGTGGAAGGCTGGGCGAGGCTGAACACCAGGATGTTCGCCTGCGGGGCGGGAGTTTCAGGTGTCGCAAGCGTTCCGGGGATCGAAACATTGTCCAAGCGGGTCCATCCCCAGCCGCCCTTGTTGTAGTCGATGAAGTCTAGGCTGTAGCGCTTGCCATCGTTCGCATAGGGAGCCAACTCGGCTTCGGTGAAGCTGCCACTCATGTAGCCGCCACCGTTGCCGGGGCGCCTCTTGCTCAAGACGTAGATATTGGCATCCACATCACGCAGCGCCACACCGGCGAAGCCGCCGCCATCGATCGATGCCATCGGGATCGCGGAGGGACCCACATTCGGTGCAGAGAGATTTCCCTCGCCACCGGCCAGTTGGAATGTGAGCGGTCCCGAGTTGTTCAGATTGAAAGCCGGCGAGCGTCCGAAACGGGTTTCGGCACCGTCAGCAGTCGGCCCTTCCGGAGTTCCAAGTCCTCCGTTCTCCCACACATTTCCCGAGCCCGTGATCGGCCAGATCTGCGTCCATCCTTGGATGCTGCCCTCGAAGTCGTAGTTGAGCGGATCAGCCAGGATGACTTGCACCGAGTAAGCCTTGGTCGAGCCGTTCTCGGCCGTGATCGTGAAAGTCTTCGGCGTGGTGAAGTCCACGAAGGAACCGGACGGATAGGTCACATCCCCGGTGGCAAAGGGCGAAATGGTATAGTCCGCCGTCAGCAAGCTCACGTCGGTTCCCACCGGCATGTATTTCACGACCGTGTTACCCGAGACTTTCGCCGGCAGGCCACCGATCTGGAACGTCAGGATGTCCTTCGCCGTTCCCAGCGCCGGGGTGGCACTGATCTCGGTGGAATACGGACCGTCTCCACCGCCATTGCTGCCGAGGACCTTGAAGAGATACGGCTGCCCATTGGTAAGACCCGTCTTGAGAAGCGCTGGCTCCGTGACCACATCGGTGGTCGTCACGTTGGTAATGGTGTTCTTGGTCGACACCGTGTAGCTCGTGGCGCCCGGTGACGCCGTCCAGGTAAGGCTTACCTGATGGTTTCCAGTGATCGCCGCCAGACCTTGCGGAGCTGTTTGCGGGATCAAGTCGTAGACGCCCTGTTGATCGAGCGCGGTGTTGTAGACGCGGACATCGAACAAGTTGCCGTTATAGAAGTGGCTGAGGTTCGGGTAGTCCGTCTGCCGGCCGCCGATGATCAGGTGATTGCCGGGCGACGTGATCATCGTGCCGCTCGAGGCAGTGAAAACGTGGGATACCACCCCGTTCACGTAGATGGTGCGTGTACCCGCGGATGCATCCCACACGGCCGTGATGTGCTGCCAATTGGGCGTGTTGGCATTGATGCCGGAGGCGGGCCAGCCATCCGCATCCGGAACTCCGCGCACGGTGAAACCCGCGAATGAGCTGTTAGCCATGCGGCGGACTTGCCAACCGTATCCGGGGTTCGGACCTTCGCCGCCCTTGGCGATCCAAGGCGACCAGTCTCCCGGGAATCCCTTGGCCCAGAAGGCGATGGTGATCGTGCTGCTGCCACCGCCTCCGTCGAAGGTGTTCAAGTATCCGCCATCGGAGGTAGCGGTGTTGGAGATCTGCACCGCGGCACCGTTGGCGAAGTTCGCGGAGCGCAGCGCCGGATTGGTGAAGCCCGGCGGCAGATCCGTGCTGTAGCTGAGCCCTCCGGGATTGTTGACGGCAGTGCCATCATGCGCGCTGCCGGTGGCTGCTGTGTTTTGGAGGTTCTCGGCTCCCGAAAGCCAATGGCCGACGAGGTCGGCCCGCGAGGGAAGCCCGGCGCCGGCGAACACCGTCGCGGCCAGCGCGAGCGTCTTCAGGCGGCACCTGAAATGTTTAATTCGATCTGTGGGTTTCATGGGTTGATGTGCTGGGGAGCCTCTTCAGAGCCGGCTTCCTCAATGGGGTTGATGGGTCTGCGGACAGATATCGGAATGGGGTTCCGATCGGTGGGTTACCTGCAGTCCGGATGCGTCCCGGGTTCAGGGACGCACCTTCCCGCAATCGTGACGGATACTGCCGAATCCGGCCGATTTCGATAGTCCCCAAAACGGGGACAATCCCCGAACCAACCCACGGAAACCCATGATTTCCTAGGATTTAGGCGTATGCAGACGCCCGTCCCGACCTCAGGACCGATACTTGATGATCGCCTCCACCTTGCTCCGGACATGGAGCTTGATGCAGATGCGTTTCACGTAGGTCCGGACCGTTTCCATCGTGATATCGAGCTGGTCCGCCACTTCCTTGTAAATGTAGCCGGAGGCTAACAGCCGCAGCACATCCTTCTCCCGCGGCGTGAGCTTTTCATTCTCATCCTCGATGTCCTTCTCGGCGCGGAAATAGTGCGCCACCTTCCGCGCGATGTGGCTGGAGAATGGAGCCCCGCCGGAATACACGTCCCGGATCGCGTTGTAGATGTCGTCCGGCGTGCTGGTCTTCAGCAGGAAACCACTGGCTCCCTCCTTCAGCGCGCGGAAAATATTATCGTCCACATCATACGCGGTCAGCATCACGACCTCCAGCCGCGGCTGGCGCTTCTTGAGCTCCCGGATGCAGTCGATCCCGGAGATTCCCGGCAGATTGATGTCCATCAGCACCACGTCCGGGCGGTAGGCCGGAATCTTCTCCAGGGCTTCCTCAGCAGAGGAAACCGCGCACAGGCAAGTGATGTCCTCCGGCAGATCCAGCATCTTGATCAGATGCTCCTGGAGCCGGATATCGTCTTCCACCACCACCACCGTTTTCTTGCCGGGGATCATTGCTGCACTTGGGTTTGAAATGAATCAGTCGATCGGCGCCTCCATGGAAACTTCGAGGCCCTTGCCATTCAGCGGACGGAGCGAGCACTTGCCTCGTATGGACGTCATTCGTTGGCGAATGCTTTCAAGTCCCACACCGGGTTTTCCGGCATCACTGTCAATGCCGACGCCGTTGTCCTCAATGATGATCCTCAAAATATTCTCATCAAGCTGGATCGTCATTTTGATCTCCGTCGCACGCGAATGCTTCAGCGCGTTGTTGATGGCTTCCTTCACCGCGAGGCTGACATTGTGCCGGAAATCATGGCCGATTTCCCGGTTCCGGAATTCCGACATGGCATCGATGCGGCACCGGATTTCGGCGAGCCGGCAGAGTTCGCTCACCAGCTTGCAGAGGAAATCGACGAGCGCCTCGAGCTCGTTGTTCTTCGGATTCAGCATCCACACCGTCTCGGAAAGCGCGGCAATCAACTCACGCGACATCGCCGTGATCTGGCGCATCGAACCGCGAGCCTCGTCATTGGTGCTGTTGCTTTCGGCGTAGGCACCGAGCAGGGAAATGTGAGAAAGCCGCGTGCCGAGGTCGTCATGAAGGTCGCGGGCGATCCGCAGCCGCTCATCCGAAATCAGCTGCGCCTGCTGGAGATGCAGCCGGATTCTCCGCCGGATCAATTGACGGCCAATGAAAGTCGCCAGACTCGCGGTGGCCGCCGCAACGATACCCCAGAACCAAAAGCTCTCCCAATACGGCCGCGGGACGAATACGGACAGCTCCGCCACCGAACCCAGCGGTTCCCCGGTAATCGTGAGATCCTCCACCATGAATCGATACGGCCCGGGCGGCAGGCGCTCGTAGGTCGTGGTGAAATTACCACCCTCACCGATGCTATACGCTTCCTTCCACTGGACCTCTAGTACTTCGCCCGGAGTGATCTTGGGCAGGGCATGGATGTCCGAAGCCCAGTCCGCATGACCCGTGAGATCGTCATCCTTGATGACCAGCACGGGCGAGCCCTTTTCCCCCTCGTCGATGTGAAGCCCGTAGGCCATCGAGGGATGGGTGCCGGATTTGATCCAAAAGTGCGGCTGGGGTTCGGCAGCATTGCTGTCGGCCATGTAGACCCGCTGCGGCACCGGACCACCTCTCACGGAGCGGATATCGATGCCCGAAATCGCGAACACCCCCACCAACGACGGCGGCCCCGCCGACGACATCGCCACCGACAGATAGACCGCGTCCGGCGGCACGGTGAAAGTCTCGTTCCGCGGCATGAAGTCCGATGCCTCCAGGCTCCCCTTCCAACCCACGCTCCGCCCGCTGACCGGATAGGAGACCTGCGACAACTGGTCCCCTCGCTCATTGAGAAAGCGGATCATGAAGAACATCTTCTCACTCCGCGTGCTCCAATCCTGGTCCAGCCCTTCCAACTTGTAGCGCACCAGCGGCGACGCCTGCGGCAGGATCGAAAACGTCAACGTCGAGGCATCATGCGGCACCGTTACCTTCGGCCCGCGAAGCGGCGTGGTGGAGTGATCCACGAACAGCTCGATTGACGAACCTGCCGGTGCCCCCGTCGCGGACTGGATCCCCGTCAAACAAAGGGCCACCAGTCCCATCGAAAACACTCGCCCGCGGGAAAGCAATCGGACGGACCGGGTCGCAGGGCGGAAAGCTTGCAGCCGCATCATGGAATGAGAAAAGGCGGAGGGCCGGGTTATTTCCCCACGCGCTAACTTCGTCCCTATGGTTCCCTCCCCGCGTTGCCAAGGATTCTCTTGGCAATGGGCCGCCTTCCCGCGGGACAATGGACACGACGCCCGCTCACGCGGCAGGGAGATTGTCATTTACACGTTCAGGACCGCCATGAAAGGTGGCAGAAGGAAGATAGATCGAAGGATGATATTCCGGCATGGTCTAACTCTTTCTTTTCCCTCCCCAAGCCATGAAGAAGAAACAAGATATTTCCAAGTGCAGTCCCGGACTCACCCAATACTCCTGCCACTTCGAATCCGCCGAGGGCGCCAAGGTCGCCGCATCCATCAGTGCCATGAGTCGCCGGATGGTTGCCGGGACAGAGGCGCATGCCGATCCCCTGGAGGCGCTCGACGCCGAATCGGCTGCCAGGATCCACTTGGACAAGATGCTCGCCAGCGAGAAGTTGCCAGGACTCAGCATCGAGGAAGCCGCTGGCAGGCAGGTTGATTTCAAGTCCCTGGGCACCCAGGCGATCCCGTTCACGCGGACCACCATCGTGAAATTCCGCCAGTTCGTCGATCTCGTGCCAGTCTTCGGATCCTTCATCGCGATTGAAGTGGATGAGAAGAACCGGCTGATCGCGGTGGACTCATCCTATACCCAGCCCCGCGAATTGCCCGGGCCGATCGCGAAGACCGCGCCTGCCGATGCGGTCGAGAAGGTGCGGGCGGCAGCCAAGGCAAAGCGCGGCGCCAATCTCGAGCGCCCGCGCCTCTTCTACTATTTCGATAGTAGCAAGGGAAAGTGGCAGCTCGCCTACATCGTGGAAAACGCGCCCGCCCCCATCGACGACCGCAAGCCGGGGAAAAAACCGAAAGGCCACCCGGAACCCGTGGTTATCCGGCGCTCCGACTACGTGATCGATGCGCAGACCGGCAAGGTGATCCACACGATCGCCCGCAACTTCGGCGTCGCCCGCTCGGGGAAATTCCCGGACGACCTGGGAAACGCACGCCAGATCCAATACAACAAACCGGGCCAGGCAGCGAGGTTCACCCTGATCGATGAAAAGCGCAAGCTGCGGACCCACGACTGCAGGTTCGGTGATGTGGACGAGGACCCGGGACCGCTCCCCGGCCCCCTCATGACCACCACCTCGAATCCCGTGAAGTGGAAACCCGCGGCCGTCAGCGCGCACGCCAACGCGGGCGTGGTTGTGGATTTCCTCCGGAATACCTTGCGGCGGGATGGTGTCGATGACCGCGGCGGCGAGCTCGTCTCATCGATCAACTGCATCTCCTCAAGCGAGCCGATCGATGATGATCCGCAGGGCTACTACAATGCCTTCTGGAACAGCGTGCAGATGGCCTACGGACAGATCATAGCCACGGTAAATGGACAGCAGGTCCGGCGCTCGCTGGCCTGCGCCCTCGATATCGTCGGCCACGAGATTTTTCACGGCGTGACGGAGTGGACTTCCGACCTCGTCTACGAAAGGCAATCCGGGGCGCTCAATGAATCCTACTCGGATATCTTCGGCGTGATGATCAACAACCTCGCCGCCGGAAAGTGGGCCAGCCCGGATCGCGCGAAGGATTGGCAATGGCTGATCGGCCGCGATGTCGATCCCGGCTCCACCGCTTTCCGCAGCATGAGCCGCCCGAAGGACGATCCGGACGTGGCCCCCGCCGACCGGCAGCCGAACCATTTCCGCGACTACCGGAACCTGCGGATCAAGAATGACCAGGGCGGGGTACATTTGTTCAGCGGCATCCCGAACTACTGCGCCTACCTGATCCTGACGGCGACCGATGGCGCCAAGCGGCAGCACTTCACTGCGGACGAGGCCGCGCAGCTGTTCTACATCACGCTCACCGCGCGTCTCAACCGCAGCGCGGGGTTCAGTGCCAACCGTGACGCGCTGCTGAATTCCGCCCGCTCGTTGTTCCGCGGGGATGCCGACGGCGGGAAGACACGGGTGGCGGTGATTGCCAAGGCATGCAGCGCGGTCGGAATCTGAAAAACCGGCTCCCCCCGCCCGCAGTAAATCACCATAACTTCCTGATCGTCATGGAGGCGGAGGAGGGAATCGAACCCTCGAATCCTTCCACAGTGATTCACGCTTAGTAAATTACGCCAAATCTCTTTACGCTTGGAACAACCCGGAACACTGGGAACATAGCGGGCGCTCCCATTCTCGCTCCCACTTGCTCCCATTTCTTCGATGCCCTACCTAGTCCGACGCACGGGTTCCCCTTTCTGGTTCGCAGGCTTTGACGTTACGATGCCGGACGGATCGGTGCGCCGCCTCAAGAAATCCACCAAGCGACGGAAGCGGAGCGAGGCAATGGAAGAAGCGGTTCGCATGGAGGCGACAGAGCGAAAGGCCGCGCTAGGAGGTAGCGACATCGCGGGAAAGGCGTTCAGCGCACTGTCTGAAGCAGCCGACGCGGCAGCCCGTGGCGAGCTGTCCGAAGCACGAGCACGGGAGATCATCGCCAAGATGGCCGAAGCAAGCACGGGTGAAGCTCTGCGCTTCTACACCGTTCGCTCGTGGGCTGCCGACTGGCTGTCATCCAAGACAACAGGCACCAAGGAGGCGACCGGACGGCGCTACAAGACGAGTATCGACGCCTTCCTCTCCTTCATCGCCACCAAAGCAGACGGAAGGCTGGAAGGACTCACCAAGGCCGACGTGCGAGGGTTCCGCGACTCGCTGCGCACTGGCCGGTCAGCCGCTACGGTGAACTTCTACATGGCCGACGTTTCCGGCATGCTTCGCGCCGCCGTTCGGGAAGGTCTCTTGCTCGCTTCGCCTGCCGCTGCGCTGGGCAAGCTTCCAGAGGACGACTCTCTGGAGAGGGAGACCTTCACCATCGCCGAGGTAGGGAGGCTTGTGGAGGCCGCAGGGGGCCAGGAATGGCAAGACAAGGTCTACAGCCGAAGCCGCGACATGGAAAAGGCAGCGGCACGCTCCCGCGACTGGCAGGGTCTCATCCTCGCGGGTTTCTACACAGGGGCGCGCCTTGGCGATTGCGCCGGGCTCACGTGGTCGAACGTGGATCTCGCGAGCGGCGTTCTTTCCTTCATGCCCGCGAAGACATCGCGGAAGAAAAAGAAGCTTCAAATCCCCCTGCACCCCCGGCTCAAGACCTACCTGCTAGAGATCAAGCCAGAGATCGCGAAGGGGCCCGTCTTCCCGTGCCTTCACTCGCGATCCGTCGCGGGCAAAACGGGTCTCTCCGGCCACTTCGGGGCAATTGCCGAAGCGGCAGGCGTTGACCGTCGCACCGTCCGGGAAGCCACCAAGGACAAGAAGGGCAAGGTGGTTCAGCGGTCAGTGCAGGCACGAACCTTCCACAGCCTCCGCCACTCACTCACGAGTCAGCTAGCAAACGCGGACGTGCCGGAGGAGATCCGCATGCGCATCACCGGCCACAAGTCCAAGGAGACGCATCAGGGCTATACCGCGATTGAGCGGCAAACGCTGGCGCGGGCAGTGGAGAAGCTCCCTACAATCTAGGTTCGGATTCTACGCACGAAGTTATACGCATAAATCGCCCGTCCCTACAGCCGTATCAGGGAAATGGATGCGTATTATCCCGTAAGTGGTAACACGCATCGCCAATCACGAAGCTCCTTGCCTATACAATGGCCCGTTATGCCTACGCATACGCCAATGATGAATAACGACCCCGGTAACAAGAGCTTTCTTGTTCTCGCGATCGTCAGCGCAAACGGCCAGGAACGAATGTTCCTGCGCCTGCATTTGAGGGCAACCGTGGCCAGCCTCGTCTTTGCTGCCGTAGTGGCAGCAGGAGCGGTGCTTAGGCTGGCTCACGGTTAACCCAGTTGCAGCTACACACCTCCCCCGATGAGCGGCACCGGTGGAGATGATCAAGCTTCTCGGCCGCTCTATAAACACCGAGAAGCTTCCCTGCAATGTCGGGATTTACGGGCATGTCCTTAACTTCTCTTAATGACTGGCCTAAACCACCCTGCCACCTCTAAGATTCACCGCCATACCATCCGCCAAAGCCGCTCGATCACGTCCGCGTGTTGAAGCGCGAAGGGGGTCGCCAACAGCATCGCGAATGCGATCCCGAACAGCCAATCCTTGAGGGTTTCGCGGTGCATGCCGGGATTGCTATAGCAGGTCGGAAAGCTCGCCATCCAGCATCATCAGCCGGAGTTTCGGCCATGCTTCGGCTGCTGCCTTCATCGCCTGCTTGGCGGCATAGTGATCGCCCTCCGAAAGCCACTTTCGGGCAATGGCGTGGTAAAACTCGGCGGCGCTCTGGCGGTCCTCCTCACAACCATCGCGGAGCAGATCGGCAACGTGCGTGCCGAGCGTCCACGCGCCCAACGGAGGGCAGCACGCGAGCCTGACGCGCAACACAGCCGGAGCGCTCCTCTCGGCGGCAGGAATGGCCTCCAGCACGTCCCAGGCATCCTGCCAGAGTCCAAGCTCTGCCAGTCCCTCGGCTTCGGTCACGCTGCACATGGCGAACTCCTAGCGGACCGCTCCGGCATTTCAAGAAAACTGTTCGATTGAACATTCTGTGGCGGGGAGTATTTTTCGTGCATGGCTACCGCCACCATCGAGGAATTGCGCAAGCAGATGCGGGAGAAATTTCCGCAGGCTCACGCTATCCCGCTCGTGGCGATGGACGCGCGTCCCGCAGAGCAGCCATTCGATCCGGCTTACTTCCCACCGGGGGCAGTGTCGGAAGTCGTCGGGCCCGGCCTCGGCATGCTGATCGCTGGTATGCTAGGTGAGCCCGAGGAGATGGCAGCACTTCCCGAACTGATCTTGATCGACGGCGGCGATCAATTTGACCCCTCGTCCTTCAGTGATGAAGCGTGCTCGCGGCTGGTCTGGGTTCGTTGCCAAACTGTCGAGGAGATGCTGAAGGCAACTGACATGCTGGTCAGGGATCGGAACATCCCGACAATCCTTCTAGACACCTGCGGATTCGGGAGCCGGGAACTGAGGGGGATTCCCACGTCGGCGTGGTGGCGACTGAAGACGGCTGCGGGCGAGGGCAACTGCCGATTGATAGTCATGTCGGCGGCAGCGCAAGTGCCGTGCGCATCGGTGCGGGTGGCGTTGAATGCGCGCCTCGGCTTGGAGTCGTTCGACCTACCAAGGCGCGACCTTATCTCAGGGCTGCGGGTCATTCCTGAGCGGATGAAGGGGGTGAACTGACAGGCGATCTTGTCCGCCGCCGGTGGTCAGGGGGATGAGGGGCTAGCATGCCTCTTGGAGCGCTGCTTCATGCCGACTTGCTGGTCGATAGAGCGCAGACCGTCGCCCATCCTTCCGGCACTAAATGCGAATGCCGGATGGTCACGGGAAACCGGACCCCCGGAGTCACGAGTTCGAACACGTCGCCGGGCATTTGCGTCACGCGCTGGGTAGTGACGAGCAAGAGCACTCCGCTGCTATTGGGACTAAGCGAGCTCTCTGGTTCGATCACCTCACAGAATTGGATACCGTTTCGGAAAAGGAACG